>SFJM01000002.1 GCA_004555915.1 Clostridiales bacterium
TGCGGTTGGGGAACCTCAGTTATTGTATCATGGGAGGTCTTTGTATAGCTATAAGCTTTTTGTACCACATGCATAGCATGTGGTATATTGACAAGAAAATCCCCGGCTGCATGCAGCCGGGGAAAACGGTCCGGATTACTGGTTCTCTTCGATATACTTCATCAGATCGCCGATGGTTACCATCTTCATGGCATCCTCATCTTCAATGGCAACGCCGCACTCCTCCTCCAGATCCATCATCAGCTCAACGATGTCCAGGGAATCTGCCTTCAGATCTTCCTTGATCTTGGTATCCATGGTCAGGGTGCTTGCATCAACGTCAAACTTGTCAGCCAGCAGTTCACAAATTTTCTCAAACATAATTTTTGCTCTCCTTTTTTATTCAGGTGTATTATCCATGAAAACTCCGACTTTTCGGAATTTTTCATATCGTTGCTTGAGCAGCTCCTCCTCCGACAGGCCTTCCAGCCGTTTCAGGGAGGCAGTCAGGGCTGCTTTGATGTTTCTATAATAAAGCAGTTGGGTTTTTCCTTCTTTGATAATGCCTTCAATCATACCAAACCGTAACAGATCCTCTGCAGTAATCTGCAGGGCCTGTGCCGCTTCCAGCTCACGGGAAGCATCCTTCCACAAAATGCTGGCGCAGCCCCGGGGCGAAATCACCGAGTAAATGGCGTTCTGCATCATGAAGACTTCATTGGCAACCGCAATGCCCAAAGCACCGCCGCTGCCGCCTTCGCCGGTAATCACCGAAATCACCGGGGTGCGGAGCTGCATGAATTCATATAAATTCCGGGCAATGGCTTCACCCTGTCCGCGTTCCTCTGCTCCTACACCGCAGAACGCACCTGCGGTATCCACAAAGCAAATCACCGGACGATGGAATTTTTCTGCCTGTTTTGCAAGGCGCAGTGCCTTGCGGTAGCCCTCCGGATGTGCCATGCCGAAATTGGCATCAATGTTATCCTGTGTGGTATGTCCTTTTCGCTGTCCGATCACCGTCACCGGTGTTTTATTCAGCCGGGCAATGCCGCAGCACATGGCATGGTCATCGCCATACAGCCGGTCACCGTGCAGCTCGATAAAATCGGTAAAAATTTCCTGCACCAGATCATCAATATTCGGACGCTTGGCATCGTGGATAATTTCCATCTGTTTGGCAAGTGTTTTCTGATCCATTGTTACTCACCTCGCTTTGCCATATAGCCGTGCAGGGAAAGCAGCTCAGAAAGCGTGTGCCGCAGCTGCGTACGCGGAACAATGGCATCACAGAAGCCATGCTCCAGCACAAATTCAGCGGACTGGAAGCTGTCCGGCAACTTTTCGCCGATGGTGCCTTCAATGACACGCCTGCCCGCAAAACCGACAGTCGCTCCCGGCTCTGCCAGAATGATATCTCCCAACATGGCAAAGCTGGCTGTTACGCCGCCGGTTGTGGGATCGGTCAGAACCGTAATATACAATCCGCCAGCCTCTGAATACTTGGCTACGGCACCGCTTACCTTTGCCATCTGCAGCAGGGAAAACATCCCCTCCTGCATGCGTGCACCGCCGGAGCAGGTGAATAAGATAACCGGCAGCTGGTGCTCTGCGCCGTACTCAAACAGCCGCGCCAGCTTTTCGCCTACTACGCTGCCCATGGAGGCCATCATAAAATGGCTGTCCATCACGCCGATACAGGTTTCAATCCCGTCAATCCGGCAGGTTCCCGTCAAAACCGCGTCATTCATGCCTGTTTTTTCACGAAGAACCGCAATTTTTTCAGCATAGCCGTCAAAGCCAAGGGGATCCAGCGTCTGCAGGGAACCAAACCGCTCGGAAAAGGAATCCTTATCCGCAATCTGCCGGATTCGGGTCCGTGCCAGCAGGCGGGCATGTGCACCGCAGTTTGGACATACATATAGATTTTTACCATATTTAGTCGGAGACAGCTCCACGCCGCATTTTTTGCAGATCAGTCCGTCACTTTTCTGCTTTTGCGGATTGATACGTTTGGAGCTTTCCCGTGTTTTCTGAAACAGGTCAACCAGCAATATGATTCCCTCCCATACCTGCTGCTGTCAGCTTTTTGTAAAGATACCTTCTTCAATGGAATTGGTATTGAAATCCGCCGTTTCAAAGGCTTTGGAAAGCAGGATGGACAGCTGATAGTCCGTATTGGTCACGATGCCCTCAAACAGCATCTCTGACAGGGCACGCTTCATACGGGCGGAAGCGATCTCCCGGTTGCTGCCGAAGGTCATCACCTTCGCTATCATGCTATCATAAAACGGCGGAATTGTATACCCCTGATAGACCGCGGTATCCAAACGGACACCGATGCCGCCAGCCATATGCATGGACTGGATCTGTCCCGGCTGCGGGCGGAATTCCTCATCCTCCGCATTGATGCGGCATTCAATTGCATGACCGAGAATCGGTATGTTTTCCTGCGCAACATCCAGTTTTTCCCCTGCGGCAATGCGAATCTGCCATGCAACAAGGTCAATGCCGGTGATTTCTTCGGAAATACCGTGCTCCACCTGGATACGGGTATTCATTTCACAGAAATAGAAATTCTGTTTGTCATCCACCAGAAATTCTACCGTACCCGCACCCACATATCCGGCGCGTTTTGCCAGCGCAACCGCACACTGGCACATGTTTTCCCGCTGCTCCTGTCCAAGGAACGGAGAGGGAGCTTCTTCAATCAACTTCTGATGCCGGCGCTGGATCGAGCATTCCCGGTCATACAGATGTACGGCGTTTCCGTGGGTATCTGCCAGAATCTGTACCTCGATATGCCGCGGTCTGGAAATATATTTTTCCATATACAGACGGCCGTCACCGAAGTTGGCTACCGCTTCACTGGAAGCTGTCGCATAGGCTTCCTCCAGCTCATCCGCACATTCTGCCACACGGATTCCCTTGCCGCCGCCGCCGGCAGAGGCCTTGAGCATAACCGGATAGCCGATTTTTTCCGCCCAGGCCGCAGCATCCTCCAGTGTTTCCACAATGCCATCCGAGCCTTCTGCCAGCGGGACACCGGCTTCCTTTGCCAGCTGTCTGGCAGCTGTCTTGTCGCCCAGCAGCCGGATGGACTGCTCCGAAGGCCCGATAAATGCCAGCCCGTTTTCTGCACAGGCACGGGCAAAATCCGCATTTTCCGACAGGAATCCATAACCCGGATGCACTGCCTGCGCACCGGCACCAATGGCAGCTTCAATAATATTACTGATATTCAGATAGCTGTCCTGGGGCTGTGCCGGACCGATGCAGTATGCTTCATCCGCAATCTGGGCATGCATGGCTTCCCTGTCCGCTTCGGAATAGACAGCTACACTGGTGATGCCCCAATCACGGCAGGCACGGATGATACGAACCGCGATTTCTCCACGGTTTGCAATCAAAACCTTTGTAAACATGAATCAATCTCCAATGGCACAGGTAAAGGTTCCCTGTGCTGCTTTTTCTTCGCCCACATAGGCAACGCCTTCAGCAACGACCATTTTTCCGCGCTGCTTGACCATTTTGACCTTCAGCGTCAGGGTGTCGCCCGGCAGAACCTTGCGGCGGAATTTAATCTTATCCCAGGAAGCAAAATATCCGGTCATTCCCTTATATTCCTCACGGGAAAGGATAGCAACCGCACCGGTCTGTGCCAGTGCTTCAATGATGAACACACCCGGCATCACCGGATTTCCCGGAAAATGTCCCGGAAAAAACAGCTCATCGCCGGTCAGATGCTTGATACCGGTAACGGTACCTGCTTCAATATCCATTTCCTCAATGGAATCCACCATCAGCATCGGATCACGGTGCGGGATGATTTCCTTGATCTGTTCGGTATTCAACAACATGACAAGCCCTCCTTATTCGATGACAATCAGCGGCTGATGGAACTCTACCAGCTCGCCGTCCTGCACCAGAATCCGGCTGATTTTGCCGTCGCAGGGGGATTCGATGCTGTTCATGGTTTTCATCGCTTCAATAATGCACAGCGTCTGTCCGCGGCTGACGGTATCACCGACAGAAACCAGCGGCGGCTGATCCGGTGCATTGGCAGCATAAAAGGTTCCCACCAGCGGGGCGGATACCACCGTTCCCTCATAGGTTTCCGGTTCCTCAGCCGCTACCGGCTGAGCTGCTGCCTGGGGTACCGGTGCCGCAGCTGCTACCGCCGGGGCAGCTGGTGCATGTGTCTCAATGGTAATGGAAAAATCACCGTTCTGAATGGCGATTTTTGCCAGATGCTTCTCTGCCGCCTTGTCCATCAGGGCAAAGGCAAGCTCCTGTAATTCCTTATCCATACGCTTTTCCTCAATCCTGATACTTGCGGATCAATACGGTTGCATTGTGTCCACCAAAGCCAAGTGAATTGGAAATTGCCGCATTCACTGTGGTCTGCAGTGCCTGGTTCGGTACATAGTTCAGGTCACATTCCGCATCCGGCTGTTCATAATGGATGGTCGGCGGAATCACATCATTGCGTACCGCCAGTGCGCAGGCAATTGCCTCAATGGCACCGGCAGCACCCAGCAGATGACCCGTCATAGACTTGGTGGACGAAATCTGTACCTTCTGTGCCTGCTCGCCAAAGGCAATCTTAATGGCATTGGTCTCGCACTTGTCATTGACCGGTGTCGAGGTACCATGCGCATTGATGTAGTCAATATCAGCCGGTGTCAGACCAGCGTCAGCAATCGCCATTTCCATGGCGCGGGACGGGCCTTCACCGGTGGGATCCGGACTGGTGATATGGTAGGCATCACTGGTAGCGCCATAGCCGGATACCTCCGCGATAATGTTGGCACCACGTGCCTTCGCATGGGACAGGCTTTCCAATACCAGCATACCGGCACCTTCACCCATGACAAAGCCGCTGCGGCGTGCATCAAACGGGCAGCATGCCTGCTCCGGATCCTCTGACGTACTCAAAGCATGCATGTTGGAAAAGCCTGCAACTGCAATCTGGGTAATCGAAGCCTCTGTACCGCCTACCACTGCAACATCCAGATATCCGTGCCGGATCGCACGCATGCCTTCACCCACAGCGTGGGTGCCGGATGCACAGGCGCTGACCGGGGAAAAGCTGGAGCCCTTCAGGCCGTATTTCATAGAAATGTATGCGGATGCCATGTTGCCGATCATCATCGGAATGCAGAACGGAGACACACGGCGCGGACCGCGTTCATTCAGCTTGGTCTGCTCGTCACTCAGGGTCTGGATGCCGCCGATGCCGGAAGCTACCAGTGTTCCTGCGCGGAACGGATCAAAGCTGCCCTCGGTCAGACCCGCCTGCTCCATTGCCTCGGTTGCTGCAGCAACCGCATACTGGCAGAACAGATCCATATGCTTGATTTCGCGCTTTTCGATGTACTTTGTTGCGTCGAAGTCTTTGACCTCTCCGGCAACTGTCGCCTTATAGCCTTCTGTATCAAAACGGGTAATCGGCGCAATGCCGTTTTTGCCCGATGTCAAACCTTCCCAGAATTCCGGTACGGAATTGCCGATCGGTGTCACGGCACCGATACCGGTAATGACAACACGTTCCATAGGTTTTCCTCCTTTGCTCATCGGCAACGCGTCCCTTACAGGGCTGTGCTGCCGTCTACGGACAGTACCTGTCCGGTGATGTAGGATGCTTTATCTGAAGCCAGAAAAGCAACCGCCTCTGCAATTTCCTCCGGTTTGCCAAAGCGTCCCAGTGCGATACGGGAAAGTGCACCGGCCTTGATGTCCTCCGACAGCGCATCGGTCATATCGGTCTGGATAAAGCCCGGCGCCACTGCATTGACACGCACGCCGCGTGTCCCCAGTTCCTTGGCTGCCGTCTTGGTCAGACCGATGACACCTGCCTTGGCTGCGGTATAATTCGCCTGTCCCGCATTTCCGTGCAGTCCGGAAATAGAGGTAATATTGACAATGCTGCCGGTCTTGGCACGCAGCATCTGTGCGCCCACAAGGCTTGTCATATGGAACACACTGCTCAGATTGGACTGGATGACTTCATTCCACTTGTCATCGCCCATGCGGATCATCAGGCCGTCGCGGGTGATGCCCGCGTTGTTGACAAGCACAGCCGGAACACCGATTTCCTTCTTGATCTCGGTAACCGCCTGCTTGCAGGCTGCATAGTCCGACACATCCCATGCCTTCGTATAGGCATTGACACCGAAGGAACGGCACTGCTCCGCTACGGCCTCTGCCTTTTCCGCGCTGGAAACATAGTTAATCACCACATCATAGCCGTCAGATGCCAGTTTTCTGGCAATAGCGGCACCGATTCCGCGGGAAGCACCGGTAACAATCGCAAGTTGACTCATCGCTTGATCCTCCTCTGTGTTATACCAGCTTTGCCGCACCGGTCAGCAGGCCTTCTGCCTCCTGTACCATCGTGCTGACAATTTCCTGGCAGTTGGAAGCATGATTGACCAGACCGGCAATCTGGCCGGACATGAAGGTACCTTCGGCAAAATTGCCGTCCTGTACCGCCTTGCGCAGGGAACCTGCTGTCATGGCTTCAATTTCTTCCAGTGTACGGGTTTCAATATGACCTTCCATTTCCATCAGCTTACGGGACAGCGGCGTCTTCAGGGAGCGCACCGGATGTCCGGAAGCCTTGCCGGTGATGACGGTGGAAATATCACTTGCCTTATAAATCAGTTCCTTGTATTTTTCAGAAATATGGCATTCCTCTGCGGAGAGGAAAATCGTGCCGCACTGGACACCCTCTGCACCCAGGATACGGGCAGCTGCCAGACCGCGTCCATCCGCGATACCGCCTGCCGCAATAACCGGAATGTCAACCGCATCCACAACCTGCGGCAGCAGTGCCATGGTGGTGGTATCACCGATATGACCGCCGGATTCCATGCCTTCCGCAATCACGGCATCCGCGCCCATGCGTGCCATGCGCTTGGCATATGCCACGGAAGCCACCACCGGAATGACCTTGATACCGGCTGCCTTCCATTTCTCCATGTACTTGGCGGGAGAACCTGCGCCGGTGGTAACGACCTGAATTCCTTCGTCAATGACCAGCTGTGCCAGATCATCGGTATTGGGGCTGAGCAGCATGATGTTCACGCCAAACGGGCGGTCTGTCCGGGATTTTGCAATCTGGATTTCCTTCCGTACCACCTCTGCCGGTGCGGCGCCGCCTGCAATAATACCCAGTCCGCCGGCATTGGAAACTGCTGCGGCAAGATATCCGTCAGCAATCCATGCCATAGCACCCTGAAAGACAGGGTACTGGATGTGCAATAATTCTGTAATTTTTGTTTGCATCAGATTTTTAACCTCTTTCAATCAGTCACATGCGGATCAGGACTGCTCCATAGGTCAATCCACCGCCGAAACCGACAAAAATTGCTGTCTGTCCGTGATGCAGCAGATTCTTCTGCCGCATTTCATCCAGACAAATGGGAATGGATGCGCTGGACGTATTGCCAACAACCTCCAGATTGTGGAAGACCTTTTCCTTCGGCAGTCCGTACCGACGGGTTACCATCTCCAAAATACGGGCATTCGCCTGATGCGGAACAATCCAGTCAATCTGTGAAATATCCATTCCGGCCTGTTTCAGTACGCCATCGATCGCATCCGGCACAGCACGCGCTGTGAAACGGAACACTGCATGGCCATCCATATGTAAATAATGATGATACTCTGTATTTCTCTGTGCTTCCAGCGGATTTTCCGGTGCAAATGCTTTGGCGAGCAATGCATTGCCCTTTGTGCCGTCCGCGCGCATATACGTTGCAAGGATACCGTCCCCGCCATCGCTCCATTCATATACGGCAGCACCTGCGCCGTCACCGAACAGACAGCAGACGGTGCGGTCTGTGTAATCAATCAGATGGCTCAGAACCTCTGCACATACAACAAGGACACATTTTGCCTTTCCGCTGCGCAGGAAGCTGTCTGCCACATCCGAGGCATACACAAATCCGGAGCAGGCTGCGGACAGGTCGAACGCAAACGCATGGGTTGCCCCCAGTTCCGCCTGCAGATTGCAGCTGAGTGACGGGGTAAAGCTGTCCGGTGTAACGGTACATGCAATAATCAGGTCAACATCCTCCGCGGATCTTCCTGCATCCTGCAGTGCACGTTTCGCAGCTGAAAGTGCAAGCTCCGATGCTGACATCTGAACCGCAATGCGGCGTTCCCGGATACCGGTATGCTGCACAATCCATTCATCTGAGGTCTGTACCTTTTCTTCCAGCATCTGGTTGGTCAAACGTGTTTCCGGCAGGAAGCTTCCTGTACCTGTAATGATACTGCTGATGGTTATCACTTCCATTCTGCCTGATGGCAATAAAATATTTAGATTGACAAACTTAACGATGCCTATTATAATTTATGGCAGCTGAATTGTCAATCGTTTTTTCCAAGAATGTTGAATATTGGATATATTTTAACTGTTTATTGGATAATTATGAACTGGAGGTATCATAAAGTATGAATGTATCTGCATTTTTTCCGGGACAGGGTGCGCAGCATCCGGGCATGGGACAGTCTGTATATGAAAACAGTACTGCTGCAAGACAGGTTTTTGACTGCGCCAGCGAGATCGCCGGTCAGTCCGTATCGGAGCTGTGCTTTTCCAGCAGCAAGGAAGAGCTCTCCCGCACCGTAAACAGCCAGATCGCCATTTTCACCTGTTCCATGGCAGCTCTTGCCGCTTTGCAGGAACGTGGTGTGGAGCTGGATGCCTGCGCCGGCTTCTCTCTCGGTGAATATACCGCGTTGACAGCTGCCGGTGTCCTGACACTGGAGGATGGCCTTCGCCTGGTTCGCCGTCGTGGTGAGCTGATGCAGGAGGCTGCGGACAGCACGGATGGCTGCATGGCTGCGGTTCTTGGCTTATCCGATGAGATTGTCGAGGACATCTGTTCCCGCACGGAGGGCCTTGTGCTGCCGGTAAACTATAACTGTGACGGACAGCTGGTCATTGCCGGTGAGCGTGCCGCTGTGGATCTGGCTGCTGCCGCATGCAAGGAATCTGGTGCGCGCAGGGTTATGCCGCTGGCTGTTTCCGGCGGCTTCCATACTCCGCTGATGGCTCCGGCAGCTGCACAGCTGAAGGAATTTGCCAGATCCCTCACCTTCTCTGCACCGTCCATCCCGCTGTACACCAATGTAACCGGCGAGATGCTTGCGGTTTCGGATTACCCCGGCTATCTGGAGCAGCACATGGTTTCCCCGGTACGCTGGAAGCAGCTGGTACACCGCATGATTGCGGACGGACATACCGATGCCATGGAAATCGGCGTGGGCAAGACCCTGACCAATTTCTCTCGCAGAATTTCCAAAGAACTGACCTGCAAAACCGTGGAAACTATGGAAAACGTCATTTCTGCTGTGGAATAAAACAATCTGTTTGACTATCCGGATGAAAACGGATATACTGATAAAAGGCGGGATTTCTCTCCCGTCTTTTTTCATTTTATTGATGTTTTTGTATATACTATCGGTTTTCCGATTGCAGGAGGAATATTTTGTCAAACGAAACAGAAATCAAGGAAACTTTTGATACGCTTGGCCTGTCAGAGCCTGTTCTGCGCGCCATCCATGATATGGAATTTGAACAGCCCACAGAAATTCAGGCACGTGCCATTCCGGCAGTGATGTCCGGCAGAGATATTATCGGCCGTTCCCATACCGGTACAGGCAAGACAATGGCCTTCGGTGTACCGGCTGTGGAATACTGCCTGCGCTACCCAGAGTGCCGGAACACCATGGTACTGGTGCTCTGCCCGACCCGTGAGCTTGCCATGCAGGCCTGTGATGAGGTTCGCAAGCTGACCCGATATACCCAGGGGATCCGTGCGGTTGCGCTGTATGGCGGACAGCCGATTCAGAACCAGATCCCCCAGCTGCGGCGCGGTGCGGAAATCGTCATCGGTACGCCGGGACGCGTCATGGATCACATCCACCGCCATACGCTGAAGCTGGACAATCTGGCTATGGTCGTGCTGGATGAAGCGGATGAAATGCTCAATATGGGCTTCCGTGAGGATATTGAGAGTATTTTGGCCTTTGTGCCGGGTGAACATCAGACCCTGCTGTTTTCCGCCACCATGCCTCAGGCGATTCTTGACATCACCGACCAGTACCAGAATGACCCGGTGATGATTGAAACCGAATCCGGCCCGGAGCGCACGATTGATACGGTGGAGCAGTATTATTATGAGGTTCCGCTGGGAAGCAAGAGCGATGCCCTTGGACTGCTGCTGCATACCCACCAGCCCAGACTGTCCATTGTGTTCTGCAACACAAAAAAGATGGTGGAAGAGCTGAACCGCTACCTCAGCGAGCATGGATTCCACTGCTCCATGCTGCACGGTGATATGCAGCAGGAAGCCCGTACTGCCGTGATGCAGTCGTTCAAATCCGGCCGCACGCCTGTCCTGATTGCTACCGATGTGGCAGCCCGGGGCATTGATGTGGATGACGTGGATGCCGTCTACAATTTTGATATTCCGCAGGATTATGAATATTACATCCACCGCATCGGGCGCACCGGACGGGCAGGCCGATCCGGCAAGGCATATACCCTGGCAGCAGGCCGCCGCCAGGTGTTCCAGGTACGGGATATCTCCCGGTTCATCGGTGCAAAGATTGAAAACAAATCCCTCCCCTGCACCCAGGACATTATTGACCGCAAGCAGGAAGAACTGCTGGCTGAGGTGCGCAAGCAGATGCAGAGCACCAAGTCCTCTTCCTGCAATCCGCTGATTGCCCGGCTGATTGAAGAGGGCTGCAGTCCGGAATGGCTGGCAGAATGCCTGATGGAAATGCTGCTGCGCCGTGAAATGGTGGACATCCCTGTTTTGACGATGCCGAAACCGGTTGGCGGCAAGCAGAGCGGCAGTCCGTTGCCTCCCCCGCCGGAGGGCTATGTCCGCCTGCGGTTCAGCGTGGGACGTTACCAGAAGGTGGCACCGAATCATATCGTGGCAGCGATTGCCGACGCGACCCGCATCCCGGGCAAGCAGATTCAAAAAATTTACTGCTATGGCGAATACAGCCTTGTAGAAGTGCCGAGCAAGTATAAAAATGTTATTATCCAGAAGGTTTCCGGTACCAAAATCGGCGGACATGTCACAGATGTACGCCTGTACGACACCAAAAATCCGAAAGCTGCTGTCCGCGGCGCGGCACAGGAGAAAAAAGCGACTGGAAAATCCGACAGGACACGGGGCCTGCGGAGCAGAAAGCAGGAGCATGCAGTCCGCAGGGCCAGACCGCAGCATTCCTCCGCTCATGGAAAGCCTGCCGCACCGGAGCATCGCCGCACTGCACGGAATGCCGTCCGCAGAAAAAAAGGTTAAGCATACCATTTGTTTTCTTTTGTTTGTCATTATTGGAAAACTTTTGACAATTTTCACGTTTGGTCCGGGGTAATTTACCTCGGACTTCTTTTCTATACAATGAAATATAAAACAAAGCCTTGTCCTTTTGTCTATTTTCTACTATAATAAAAAATAATATCCTATCCTTTGATAAAAGAGAGGTGTTTCCCCATGTCCGATAACAAGAAAAAGCCATTGCCGGTAAACGAATATTACAACGATCTGTATGAACTGCACGGTGCTGTCATGGATGCAGAAAGCTATGCACGACACAAGGAAGCTGATCCGGCAGCCCCTGCTGTTGAAGCCATTCCTTCTGCCGAAGGTCCTGCTGAATATGCTCCCGAATCCGCATGTCCCGCTGAACCGGCTGTGGAATCCCGTCAGCCGGAAGATATAAATCTGGATGCGGTTTTCTCTGAACCCCAGGATCTGCGCCAGATTGCTGCCAAACAGATTGAGGCGGACCGCCGGATTGAATATCGTCCGGAATGCGTGACCTATGTCATCCCCCGGTTCACCGGCGAAACCTGTATTGAGACAGAAACCCGTATGGTATTTGGTGAGCCGCATATGATCCGCTGTGGTTCCGGCTCCTATGTCAGCTCCGGTTCCTATGGCTCTTATCTGATTGTCAGCTCATACAGAACCAGCGGTTCTTATCTGATCAACGAATACAGCTTCAATCAGAACAATAACAACAATAACCGGGGCAGCGGCTCGTTCCGCCTTCGTACCAGCGGTTCCTATCGTGGCAGGGGCTCGTTCCGCCTGAGTTCCGGTTCCTACCGGCCTGCGTCCAACTCCTTCCGGATACCACCGATCCCAGCGGATGCGGACAAGCCGTATATGGGCAGCTTCGGATGGGATTTCGACCTGGGTGGCTACGGCCTGGATCTGATCTGATGCAGGCATTTGCTTCAAACTGGACACGTCCGTATGCGATGAACCACCCCGGTCAGCCATATGCCGTGGCGGATTTTGAGCTGCTGACAACCATCCTGTCTGCCCTGATGTGGCGGAAGGAAAACGGCAGCATCCGTATGATTACCGACCGGGTTGGCGAACGGTTTTACCGTTCCCTCGGGCTTGCCCCTATCTGGGACGACGGCATTTCACATGAACTCGACCAGGTTCCGTATACCGTTGATCCGTCCACCTTCTGGGCTGCCGGAAAGCTGTATGCCCTGTCCTGCGTTCCTGCGCCCTGTGTCATGATGGATACCGACTTTATCGTGTGGAACAAGATACAGGACCGTCTCCAGGGCTCTCAGCTGACGGTGATTCATCGTGAGCCTCTTACTCCGGAAATTTACCCGTCTCCGGAACAGTTTGACCTGTACGGGGATTATGCGTTTCCGAAGGACTGGAACTGGGAAACACCGGCGTGCAACACCGCCTTTTGTTATTTTGGCAGCGAACGCCTGCGGCAGAGCTATCTCCGGCAGGCGCTGGACTTTATTCATGGGGTACGTGGACGTGACGGGCTGATTTACATGGTATTTGCGGAACAGCGTCTGCTCGCCATGTGCGCAGAAGCGAACGGCATTGCGATTGATGCCTTATCCACAACCGAAGCGTTGTTCTCGCGGGATCAGAAGGATTTTACCCATACCTGGGGCTTTAAGCAGGCTATGGCGGAGTATCCGCAGCTTCGGAAGGCATTCTGTCAAAAATGTGCGGATCGCATCCGGCATGATTTTCCGGAATATGAACCGATCTGCTCACGTATTCCGGTGCTCCGCAGCTTTTTTAATAGGCAATGACCCACCCCTTCGGCATTTTGCAGTGCTGGCATGAAAATCCGGATTATTTTTAGGCAATCTGCACAAAAAACTGCCGATTATTTTTTGTGCGGAGAAAACCGGCTATTGATTGACTTTATATAAAATTCGTTTATCATTAAATAGAGAGGGTATGATTAGAGGGCAAAGGTTTTTTCAAACGACTTCGTTTCAAAACCCAATTAACTTATTCAAATGAGGTGGAAAATACATGATTTATACCGTTACATTTAACCCGTCGCTGGACTACTCGATCCGCATTGAAGACTTCAAAACCGGTGTGCTCAACCGCACCAGCTATGAAGAAGTGCGTGTTGGCGGCAAGGGTGTTAATGTATCCATTGTTCTGCATGATCTCGGTGTTGAAAATGTCGCACTGGGCTTTATTGCAGGCTTTACCGGCGACCAGATTGAATCCGGCATGCAGCAGCTTGGCTGCACCACCAGCTTTATTCATCTGCCTAGCGGCTTCTCCCGTATCAATGTCAAGCTTGCCGGTCAGGAAGAGGATCTGACTGAAATGAACGGCATGGGCCCGGCTGTTTCCAAGGAAGAATATGAACAGTTCATGCTGCGTCTGCGCCGTATGCTGAAGGATGGCGATACGCTGGTACTTTCCGGCAGCATCCCGGCTTCTATGCCGCAGGATACATATGAACGGATTCTGGAAGAGGTGGACACCGACAAAATCTGTGTGGTTGTGGATACCTCCAGCTCCCTGCTGCGCCATACGCTGCCGTACCGCCCGTTCCTGATTAAGCCGAACCTGACGGAACTGAGCGAGCTGTTTGGCCGTTCCCTGACGGAATATGATGACATTGTCGGCTGTGCAAAGCATCTGCAGGAGGAAGGCGCACGGAATGTCCTGGTATCCATGGGCGGCGAAGGCGCAATTCTGGTTACAGAGGAAGGTCAGGTATTTTCCGCTCCTGCTCCGGACGGTGACCTGGTGGATAGCATCGGCGCCGGTGACTCCATGGTGGCAGGCTTCCTCGCAGGCTATATGGAACGCGGCAGCATGGTTGACGGCTTTGCCAAGGGCATTGCCGCAGGCAGCGCAACTGCTTATAAAAACGGTCTGGCAACCGGAGAGGAAATTACCGCTGTGGCACAGCGCATGTAATCCATAAAAAAAGCACACAAAAGCAACAAAATATCCGAGGGGATGTATGATATCATACATCCCCTTTTTCTTGTGCATAAATACTTGCACTTTTCTGGCAGACATGTTATACTATAGAAAATTTATTTAGATTGACAAACAAACTCTTTAAATAAAGGAGATCGGAATCTTGAATTTACCTACTCTTAATATTGGCGGCCTGCAGCCGAAAAAGCCTGTCATTCAGGGCGGCATGGGTATCGGCATTTCCCTGTCCGGACTTGCGTCAGCAGTTGCAAACGCAGGCGGAATCGGTATTATATCCGGTGTACAGATCGGTTTTCGTGACCCGGAATTTACAAAAAATCCGGTTGCTGCCAATCTTCGCGCCATCGGAACCGAGCTTGCCAAAGCACGGCAGCTTGCACCGAAGGGCATTATTGGTATGAATTTTATGTCCATTGATGCGCATTACGCAGAATATGTCCGTGAGGCTGTAAAAAACGGCGTGGATCTGATTATTTCCGGTGCCGGTCTGCCGCTGCAGCTTCCCAAACTGGTGGAGGGCAGCAAAACCCGCATTGTTCCCATTGTCTCCTCTGTCCGTGCCTGTCGTCTGGTACTCACCAGCTGGCTGAAAAAACACAACCGTTTCCCGGATGCAGTGGTTGTGGAGGGTCCGCTTGCCGGCGGGCATCTGGGCTTCAAGCTGGAGGATCTGTGGAACGGAACCAATCAGATGCTGGAGCAGGCATTGTCCGAGGTTGTCGCCTATGTCCGTTCATTTGCGGAAAAGCACCATGTCTCCATCCCGGTGATTGCTGCGGGCGGTATTCTGCACTATGAGGATGTGTGCCGCATGGTGGACTTGGGCGCCTCCGGCGTACAGGTCGGTACAGCCTTTGTGGCAACAAAGGAATGTGATGCGGATGAAGCCTATAAACAGACCTATCTGTCAGCTAAGCCAGAGGATGTGCGGATTATCAAGAGCCCCACAGGCTTTGCGGCACGCGCCATCAATACCCCGTTCGTGCAGCAGGCCTACGACCATGGCGGCATCCCGGTGCAGCATTGCTTCCGCTGTATGCCGGAGATCTGCAACGCGGCAACCACGCCGTACTGCCTGTCCCAGGCTCTGTTTGACGCGGCATACGGAAAAAACGGACTGGTATTCTGCGGCGGCCGAGTGGGTGAGGTGCATGACATCACAACCGCAGCCGAGGTGATCCGCCGCCTGACCGAACCGGCTTAATACAGCAAAAAACAAATCAGCATGAGCGTTTTTGTTCTCATGCTGATTTTTTATGTTCTGTTTTATGTCAGCTGTGTTTATGCGGCTGAATGCGCCGCAGCTCTGCCATAAACGAATCCACATCCTGAAAATCCCGATAGACCGATGCGAAACGGATATAGGCAACCTCGTCGATATCCACCAGCCGTTCCACTACCATTTCACCGATGGTCATGGAGGAAACCTCATTTTCCATGCGGCTGTACAGCTTCTGCTCGATATCACTCAGCAGGGCATCCATCTGTGCCTTGGTAACCGGGCGCTTCTGGCAGGCTTTTACAATACCGCGCATCAGCTTTTCCCGGTCATACTGCTGACGGGAGCCGTCTTTTTTAATCACCATCAGCGAGCTGGTCTCGATGGTTTCATAGGTAGTAAACCGCTTGCCGCACTTTTGACAGGTACGGCGACGGCGGATGCTCTCACCGTCAACGGTAGGACGGGAATCAATTACCTTGCTCTCTGTATGCTTACAATATGGACACTTCATTTCTCATTCCTCATTCCTGTCCGGAAAATCTACTGTCTGACAAACGTTTTGCAAAATCTGCCTGCTTTGCCGCAGCTCATCAGGATTGGAATAATCGTTGCTGTATACCTCCACCATGCCGGAGCCATGATAGCCATGCGCCTCCAGCTGCTGAAACAGCTCCCGGAAGTCCACATTCCCCTGTCCGGGAAGCAGGCAGTCCGAGGCATCGGTATAATCACTGATATGCAGATTGACAATGCGGTCACCCACTGTCTCTACATACTCCTCCCAACTGGCTCCGGCGCGGTAGGCCTGTTTGATATCCAGCGTGTAACGCAGTTCCGGAACGCCTTCATACAGCTGTCTCAGGAACGCCAGATCGCTGGATTTACACCAGGATACATTTTCCTGTGTAAAGGTGATTCCATGGGATGCAGCCCGTTCACACAGCCTGTGATAGGTTTCTACCCGCCGGTGCTGGCTGCGCGCCGGCGGCAAACCACGGGAACGAAGCGTTTCCCCATGAAAGGTAAAATAAGATGCGCCGAAAAACGCTGCCGCCTCAAAATACCGTTCATACTGATCCAGTGCATCCTCGGTGCGCCGGGCATAATCGGAAAACAGCAAATGCCCTTCCATTGCCGAGGTATATGGATGGACGGAAACCACCTGCAGGTCCAGCGCATCCAGGGACTGCTTCAATTGTGTCCGGAAAGGCGGTGCATACTCACTTTCTGAATTGATAAATAGTTCGACCCGCTGAAATCCCAGTTCTGCCGCGGCGGCAATCCCCTGTTCAATGGGTGCCGGATAAAATGATGCTGTGGAAATTCCAATGTGCACGCGCTTTCCCTCCTCTGTTATGTTCAGAATACCATATTTTTGAAAAAAAGAAAAGACCAGACAGAAGATATCTGTCTGGTCCGTCCGCAATATGTTTTCTTTCTGACCGGATTGCAGAGGACACAGCCTGTGTGCTCCCCTTCCGCGCTATGTTACGAAGCCTTTTTCTTCTTCGACTTGGACTGCTGTGCCTTGGCCATTGCCTTTTCGCGCTGGTTCTTACGAAGCAGGCCACGGTACTTTGCCCACAGGGAGCCTGCAAGGAACAGGGAGGAATATGCACCTGCAATAATACCAATAATCATCGGCAGCGTGAACTGACGCAGGCTGGTAACACCAAAGATGAAGATCATGCCCACGGTCAGCAGGGTCGTAATCGAGGTATTGATGGTACGACCAACCGTCTGCCACAGGCTCTTTTCCACTGTATCCTCGAACAGCTCACGACGGGCATATTTCCGGTTTTCACGGACGCGGTCAAATACAATGATGCTGGAGTTAATGGAATAACCCAGAATTGTCAGTGCAACTGCAATAAAGGTGGTATTGAACGGAATCCGGAAAACAATATAGGCAGACAGCACGATCAGCAGGTCATGTGCCAGACAGGTAACCGCTGCCAGACCGGATGTCAGCTCGAAACGGAAGGTAATATAAATCAGCATCAGTACAACCGCCACAAGCGCTGCTGTGATTGCCTTGCCCTGCATTTCCTTACCGATGGTCGCGTTCACATCAGAAATGTTCTGGGTATCGTCGTCTGTGATGCCAAATGCTTCCTGCATTGCTTCCACAACTGCGGTCTGCTGTGCATTATCCAGCTTGGTGCACTTAATCAGAACCTGCTCACCGTTATCACCGGTTTTCTGTACCGAGGACGGTGCAACACCAGTTGCCTCTTCCACAAGCTCCGGAATAGTCGTGCCGGACAGCTCACTGGTTACTTCTTCATGAATATCAAAGGTCATGCTGGTACCGCCGACAAAATCCACGTCCATATTGAACAGGTTCATGCCAAACGGAAGGGTTACCAGACCTACCAGACCCGGAGCCATGAGAATCAGGGAAATAACCGCAAAAATCGGGAATTTCTTCACAATTGAAAATCTGTTCTGCATTGTCTCACGCCTCCTTGCTCTTTCTTACACCATACAGCTTCGGATTGGTAACCCGGAAGTCTGCCATACGCTTGAGAAGGAACTTTGTTACGGTCACTGCGGTAAACATCGACAGGACAACGCCGATGCCCAGTGTCAGTGCAAAGCCCTTGACTGTGCCGGTACCCATAAAGTACAGCACGAAAGCAGCGATCAGGGTGGTGACATTGGAGTCCAGAATCGCGGAGAACGCACGGTTAAAGCCTGCGTCAATTGCCGCACGGATGGTCTTGCCATTGCTCAGCTCATCGCGCATACGCTCAAAAATGACAACATTCGCGTCTACCGCCATACCGATTGACAGGATAATACCTGCAATGCCCGGCAGGGACAGATTGACATGTGCCGCCGACAGGATAACCAGATCCAGTGCGGTATAGAAAATCAGCGCAATCGAAGCAACCATGCCCGGCAGACGATAGAACAGAATCATAAACAGCATAACCAGCAGAATGCCCAGTGCGCCTGCCTTGATGCTGGTAGACAGTGCCTTCTCACCCAGCTGCGGACCTACGGAGCTCATGCTGACCTCCTCCAGAGAGAACGGCAGCTGGCCGATGTTGATCTGCTCCGCCAGGGTCTTGGCGGTTTCTGCTGTAAAGCTGCCGGAAATTACACAGGAATCACCGGTAATACCGGTAGCAGCATATTCCGAACCAACAGATGGCTGGGACAGCACCTCATCATCCATCATAATTTTGATGTAATTGCTGCCGCTCTCGGCATTGGCAGCAGCTTTGGTAGCTTCCGTCCACTTTTCTACCGCGTCATCGTTGAATGTAACCGTAACATAGTGCTGGCTGGTCATATCAGACTGGGAAATCTGTCCATAGCCAGAGGTTGCAGACTTGATGCCGGAGCCATCCAGTACAACATTGCCTTCCGCATCGGTAAACGTCAGCTGTGCGGTTGCGCCCAGCACGGATACAGCCTCTGCCGGGTCGTTGATTGCCGGGATGTCCACCTTCACACGGTTATCTCCCACCAGTTCAACGGTCGCCTCGGTATAGCCCAGAGAGTCCAGACGCTTCTGCAGCATAGCCTGTACCGATGCCATATCGGTCTGCAGATTTGCCTTGTTGTAATCATCGTCCAAAATTGCTTCGAACGTGATGGAGGAGCCGCCTACCAGATCCAGGCCGCGACGGATGCCATCTTCCTCATCCATCGCGCTTGCAATCGACAGCGGTCCAACGTTGAGTCCAAATACCGCCGTGCAGCTCAGCAGCGCAATGACTGCGATCACAGCGATAAAGGACAGGATACTTTTTTTCAAAATCACTCGCCTCCTACGTGACAATAAGCAAATTTATTATATATGATAATAGGATTGAAGTCAATTTCATCAAGTAATTTTATTCAAAAAATAACATTTTCACGGTTTTTTCGTATTCCTTTGCCTTCACAGCAGATCATCAGACAAAAAATACCGCAGGACAGCAATCCTGCGGTATGTATGTTTGTATATTTTTTATCGTGGCAACGAAACTTACAGATTGATTTCCACCTTGATGTTATCCTCACCGAGATACTTCTCAATGCGCGGCATGACATCATTTGCAATGAAGTCCTCAACCTGCTGCGGTGCACGGCCCACATATGCCTTCGGGTCCATCTCTGCCAGGATCTCTTCCTTGGTCAGGCCGAACATCGGGTCGTTGGCAATCAGGTCAACCATGTTGTTGTCCAGGCCCTCTTCCTTCACGCGCTTGCCTGCGGTGATGGAATGCTGGCGGATGCGCTCATGCAGCTCCTGACGGTTGCCGCCGCGCTTCACTGCACTCATCATGATGTTTTCGGTTGCCATAAACGGCAGCTCACTCATAACGCGCTTTTCAATAGACTTCGGATAAACCACAATGCCTTCCGAAATGTTAATCATAATATTCAGGATGGCATCAATGCCCAAAAATGCTTCCGGAACCGAAATACGCTTGTTTGCGGAGTCATCCAGCGTGCGCTCAAACCACTGGGTAGCTGTGGTGACAGCCGGATTCAGGGTGTCAATCAGCACATAACGTGCCAGTGAACAAATACGCTCAGAACGCATCGGATTGCGCTTGTACGGCATTGCAGAGGAACCGATCTGATGTGCTTCAAACGGCTCTTCCAGTTCCTTCAGATGCTGCAGCAGGCGCATATCGGTTGCGAACTTGCTGGCAGACTGTGCAATACCACCCAGGGTAGCAACAACCTGTGCATCAATCTTTCTGGAATAGGTCTGTCCGGAAACCGGAACAACACCCGGGAAACCGAAATCTTCTGCAATCATCTGCTCCATCTTACGGATCTTCTCATGGTCACCGTCAAACAGCTCCATAAAGCTTGCCTGGGTACCGGTCGTACCCTTGGAACCCAGCATACGCATATTGGCAATGCGGAATTCCAGCTCATCCAGATCCATCAGCAGCTCATTGATCCACAGGGTTGCACGCTTGCCGACGGTGGTCAGCTGTGCCGGCTGGAAATGGGTGAAGCCCAGCGTCGGCATATCCTTGTACTGCTGTGCAAAGTCAGACAGACGATGGATAACAGCAACCAGCTTCTTGCGGACGATCTTCAGACCTTCCTGCATCTGGATGATATCGGTATTGTCGCCAACATACGCGCTGGTAGCGCCCAGATGGATGATGCCGGCAGCCTTCGGGGCAACCTTGCCAAAGGTGTACACATGTGCCATAACGTCATGACGTACTTCCTTCTCACGCTTACGGGCTACCTCGTAATCAATATTGTTGATGTTGGCTTCCATCTCGTCGATCTGTTCCTGTGTAATCGGCAGACCCAGCTCCTTTTCAGCCTTGGCCAGAGATACCCACAGACGACGCCAGGTGGAGAACTTCATGTCCGGAGAAAATACATACAGCATCTCCGGGCTGGCATAACGGGAACAAAACGGGCTTTCGTATACGTTGCTCATAAACTATATTCCTTTCCCGGCGTCCGCGAAAACCTGACGCCGACTCATCATTACATTACATTGTATTATGTGAAAGGAATTACTGTCAAGCCTCTGCAATAAATTTTTCCAGACGATCCAGACCCTTGTCGATATTTTCCATGGAGGTAGCATAGGACCAGCGCAGATAGTTCGGTGCAGCGAAAGCAGCGCACGGAACGGTTGCAACCAGCGCCTTCTCCAGGAACAGTGCGGCAAAATCCGCATCGTTCTCAATCACATGGCCATACATAGTCTTGCCTACAAAGCCGGACATATCCATCATGACATAGAATGCACCCTGCGGCTTGATGCAGGAAACGCCTTCAATCTTGTTCATGCGCTCTACCAGATGGTTGCGGCGAACCTCGAACTGCTGACGCATTGCCTCAACCGAGCTCTGATCGCCTTCCAGTGCCTCAATCGCAGCCCACTGCGCCATGGTTGCCGGAGCACCGGTGGAATGGCTGGCATAGCTTGCCATTGCCTTGGCTACCGTGGTATTGGACAGGGTATAGCCCACACGCCAGCCAGTCATGGCATAGGACTTGGAAACACCATTGACAACAATGCACTGTTCCTTCATCGCCGGGGAAACCGATGCAATGGAGGTGTATTCAATGCCATCATATACCAGATTGCAGTAGATGTCATCTGCCAGTACATAGATACCGTGCTTCTCACAGACAGCTGCCAGAGCCTCCAGCTCTTCCTTTGTATAAACCATACCGGTCGGGTTGGACGGGGAGTTCAGCATGAACATCTTGGTCCTATCGGTAATCGCAGCTTCCAGCTGTTCAGCGGTAATCTTAAAGTTGGAGGAAGCCTGTGCGCGAACCTCTACCGGAACAGCACCTGCCATACGGATCATCTCCGCATAGCTCAGCCAGTACGGAGCTGCAACAACAACCTCATCGCCCGGATCACAGCAAACCATGAGGGCAAGATATACACTGTGTTTTGCACCGGATGCAACAACAACCTGGCTCGGTTCATAATCCAGATTCAGGTCTTCCTTCATTCGCTTGCAGATGGCCTTGCGCAGTTCCAGAACGCCTGCAGCCGGGGTATACTTGGTCTTATTATCACGAATTGCCTGAATGCCTGCTTCCTTTACATTCTCCGGAGTCGTAAAATCCGGCTCACCTACGCCGAAGTTGACAACATCAATACCCTCTGCCTTCATCTGCTTCGCTTTGGCACTGATTGCCAGTGTGGCGGACGGAGCAATTGCAGCTGCAATTTTGGAAATCGGTTTAACCATCATATTTCATCCTTTCCGGGCGAATCCCTGCCGGCATTCACCACCGCGACTGCGTAACGCCGCGATATATTTTCTGTTCAACAGGTATTATTATAGATATTTATGCACTTTTTTGCAACCAAAAACCTGCTTAATTTTAATTAGACGTGTAATTTCGATACTTTGAACAAAAATTATTGTTCAATTTGTTTTTTCACATCACTTTGCACAAAATGCAGGTCTTCAGAATGCAACTTGCATTTCATTTTTTCGTCGAAACTGCAAAAAATGAATTTTTTCCCTCAAATTCATGCAAGACGGATTTGGGAGGCAGAAAAAAAACGGAACTGTTGCCAGTTCCGTTTGTGCACAATATCAATTGGGATTATTCACCCTGCTCCAGTGCGCGGGCAATCTGATCCGGGCAGGAAGTACCGCGTCCGCCGCAGTCAACACCCTTAAAAGCCTTGACAACCTGCTCCACCGGCATGCCCTTAATCAGACGGCAGATACCAGCCAGGTTTCCGGCACATCCGCCGATGACCTGTACATCCTCTACAATACCATCCTTGACACTGTAACGGATTTCTCTGGAGCATGTGCCCCTTGTCTTATAAACCTTCATATCACTATCCTCCTGATACACATTATTTATCTTTACTTTCAATCACCAGGGCACGGCCAGTACCGATGGAAATCGTATACGTCGGTGCCACTGCCTCATTGGAAATGGTAATCACCTGCGACCGGGACACCACCGCATCTGTCAGCGGATATTTCAATCCACGCAGCGTGACGCCCTGCAGGGACGCGTCCAGCGGAATGATGCCCACATACTGATACGATGGATCTGCGGTATACTGCATTTCTCCGCCGCCGTGGAAAGTCACGCGGTTGCGGCTGTCACAGAATCTGCCGCAGCTTCCCTGTTCATACAGGTATTCCAGCAGGGACAGATTGGACAAAAAATGGTCGATCCGCCCGCCGGAGGCACACGCATAGGCAATCACATCCGCACCACGCCTCAGCGCCTCCCGGGTACAGCACATCAGGTCGCTGTCATCCTTTTCCGGCTTCAATGTGATGGTTTCGGTGTCTGTGTCCGGACGTTTGCCGGAGTCAAAATCGCCAACCACCAGGTCAGGCCGGATGCCACAGGCTGCCGCATGACGGGTACCGCCATCTGCACAGATGATATAATCTGCCTGCTGTGCCAGCTCCCTGACATAATCATATTCCGTTTCCGGCGCGGATGCAAGAATTAAAACATTCATTTCAGCTTCCACTCCTTGATGTCTTTGACACTGTCGTACAGCTGGCAATAGCTTTCATGCCGTTCCTTTGGGATTTCTCCCGCTTCCACAGCGGCACGGATGGCACAGCCCTTTTCCTTCACATGGGCACAGCCGGTAAACTGACACCGGTTCAGGTACGGCTCAAACTCCCGGAACGCATACTGCAGATCGTCCTTCAGGATCAGATCCATGCGCTCGGTATCAAAGGCGGAAAATCCCGGCGTATCCGCAATGAATCCGCCCACAGACAGCTCGACCAGTTCCACATGCCGGGTGGTATGCCGTCCCCGTGCAGTCTTGGGGCTGATAGAACCGGTTTTCATTTGGAACTGCGGGTCGATGGCATTGAGCAGGCTGGACTTGCCCACACCCGAGTTGCCGGCAAATGCGGAAACCCTGCCGGACAGCTGCGCCCGCAGCGCTTCAATCCCTTCCCCGGTCTGTGCGCTGACACGGAATACCGAAAAGCCTGCCTGGGTATAAATGGCATGCAGCCGGTCTCCGCGATCCAGGTCACATTTATTGATAACAATGATGGTATCCATCTCTTTGTATGCCGCAATCGCTGTCACTTTGTCGATCAGCAATGTCTCCGTTACCGGTGGTGCGGCACTGCATACCACAACCAGCTGGTCCACATTGGAAACTGCCGGACGCATCAACTGGTTTTTTCTCGGTTCGATGGACATCATGTAGCCGGTGCCATCGTCCTGTACCTCGATAACAACATGGTCTCCAATCACAGGCTTTTCCGCTGATTTACGGAATTTGCCCCGTGCCTTACATTCCACAACACCGGAATCCGTCCGGACATAATAAAATCCGCCGATTCCCTTGAGAATGGTTCCTTTTTCTGTTTTCATACCGGATCAACCAAAATCAAAGTCTTTGTCGTAAATGGCTTCGCCGTCCACCGTAACCGTGACACGATGTACACCGCTGTAGGACACCCGGCAGGTCGTGGTGCCGCGGCTTGTTTTTACCGTATCATTACGCAACGTAGAACCATCCACGGAGACCGTGACACGGCAGGTGTCACGGTCGGTTGGAAGATGAATGGTAATCAAAGAACTGGTTACATCAGCAGTAGCGGTACCGGAGCCCTCCGGCTGATCCGGTTCATTCGGATTCTGTTCCTCTGCCGCCTTGGCAATGGTGATGCCAACTGCTGTCCCTGCGGCAACCTCGGTACCATACGGTACAGTCTGGTTAATAACGGTTCCTGCCTTGGAGGAGCTTTCCTCTTCAGTAACGGAGCCCAGCTTCAGGCCAGCCTTTTCCAGTGCAGCCTTTGCCTGCTCCTGGGTCAGTCCGGTCAGATTCGGAACGGATTTATTGGTATTGGCAGAGCCGGTGGAAACAACCACATTTACGGTGGAGCCGGTTGCCACCTGGGTGCCGACATCCGGATCACAGCTGATAACATAGCCCTCTGCAATGGTTTCAGAGCTCTGCTCGGTGCGGCTGACATTCAGGCCTGCGGCACGCAGCGCACTCTGTGCATTCTCATAGCTCTTACCGATAATCGACGGGACAGGAACCATGGTTTCGTCCCCGGTATTGCCGTCGCTGACCTCTGCGATGGTGAGGGTAATTCTCGAGCCTTCCTTGACCTCTGTATCAGCCTCCGGATCCTGCTCCATAACCTCGCCGTCTTCGTAGTCACCAGACGTATCCTCTTCCTCAATGATGCGGAAGGTAAAGCTGTCATACTCGCTGTTGTTCTTGATTTCCTCTGCATAGTTCATACCGATAAAATTCGGTACGGAAACCATCTTGTCGCTGCCTCCGCCCAGCAGGCCGGAGCCAAGATAGGCAATGGCTGCAAGCAGTGCCACAATAATAACGCCGACAACGACCTTTCCGCCATTGCCCTTTTTGCGTTTGGGCGCCGGCTTTACCGGCTTGTCCTGCTCATACTCATCGTCCTGATCGTATACAGGCTTGTAGACTCGATTGTTTCCTGCCCCGCGGCTGCCGGAGGATGCCGCTGCTTCGGTACGCGGTACATACTGTGTCGCATCCTGTTCCTCCTCATCCTGAATGCGCGGCATATACTGCGTCGCCTGCTCCGCATCATATTTAATGGCACGGGTCGCATCCAGATCATTGTTGTGGCTGGAATAATGCAGCTGCAGGTTCGGGTTGGTGCGCAGCCGTTCCATGTCCCGGAACATATCCAGTGCAGAGCTGTAACGCTGGTTCACATTGGCGCACATGGCATGCATGACAATCTCATCCATCGCCTGCGGAACTTCCGGTACAATCGAGCTTGGTACCGGCGGAACCGTATTCAGGTGCTGCATGACAACAGCAACCGCAGTCTCGCCGCGGAACGGCAGGGTTCCGGTCAGCATTTCATACATAACAACGCCCAGAGAATACAGGTCCGTACGGAAGTCCGCGGTAATGCCCTTTGCCTGTTCCGGGGAAATGTAATGCACGGAGCCGATAGCCTCGGAAGAAACCTTTCGGGTTTCCTGGCTGTTGGCAAAGCTTGCAATGCCGAAGTCCATCACCTTTGCGGTGCCATCACGCAGCAGCATGATATTCTGCGGCTTGATGTCCTGATGGATGATGCCGCGGCTGTGTGCGTGATCCAGCGCACGTGCAACCTGCTGTGCAAAATACAGGGTTTCCTGCCATGTAAGGTGATGCTTTTTGCGGAGGTAATCCTTCAAGGTCACACCTTCGCAAAGCTCCATCACGATGTATTCCGGGCTGTTGTCAGCATGGCATACATCATAAATGGCAACAATGTTATTCTGCGAAAGCTTTGCAACCGCCTGAGCCTCATTGTAAAAGCGCTTGCGGAATTCCTCATCCTGCGCATACTCTTCCTTGAGGACCTTAATGGCAACATAGCGATTCAGAACGGTACAATAGGCCTTATAGACCACAGCCATACCGCCTGTTCCGATCACCTCACGGACTTCATACCGCCCGCCAAGTGTCTGTCCAATCAAATTTTCCATGTTCAAGTCTCCTACTTGGTATATAAAACGACTGTAATATTGTCATTTCCGCCGGCTTCGCAGGCCCGCTCAATCAGCCTGTTGCAGGCTTCCTCCTGGGATGCAGCCTCTGCCACAATTGCAGCAATTTCCGCATCATACACCAGGCCGCTCAAACCATCCGAGCACAGCAGCAGTGTCTGTCCGTCATGAATGGTGATTTCATACAGGTCCGCCTCTACCGCGCTGTCCACACCGATGGCACGGGTAATCAGATTGCGTCCCGGATAAACCTTTGCCTGCTCCGGTGTCAGGCGGCCGGAACGAACCATTTCCTCTACCAGCGAATGATCCGCCGTCATCTGGGCAATTTTACTGCCGTCAATCAGATAAGCACGGGAATCACCCACATTGGCAAGAATGACCCGGTCATCCACACAGATGCCGCCCACGAGGGTCGTTCCCATGCCGTTATATGCCGGAGATGACTGTGACAGCTGAAAAACCTCTGTATTGGCAGCTGTAACTGCTTCTTCCACTGTATTTGCCAGTGAATCCGTGTCTGTCTGTGCTTCGTCTGCCGTTTTAATATGCTCCAGAAACCGGTCTGCGGCACGGTCACTTGCAATATTGCCCGCACGGGCACCGCCCATGCCATCGCACAGCACAATGAAGCCAAGTCCGTTTTCCCGTACATCAATACGGAAGGTATCCTGATTGTTGGCTCGGACCAGACCCTTATCGGTTTTGCCAAATGCTTTCATTCAATCACTCTTTCCCGAACGTTTCACCGATATGCCTGCGGCGCAGCTGCCCGCAGGAGGCATCAATATCCGGTCCCAATGTGCGCCGGACTGTTGCCGTGACTCCGTTCTTTTCCAAAATATTTTGAAAAGCGGCGACATGCTCCTTTGATGAGGTACGCAGCCCGCTCTCCGTGACGTGGTTCAATGGGATCAGGTTGACATGTGCCGGTCTGCCGCGCAGCAGCTCTGCCAGCTTTCTTGCCTGCCACGGCCGATCACTCACGCCGTCAATCATAGTATATTCATACGAAATCCGGCGGCCGGTCATGTCAAAATAATTCTTGCAGGATGCAATCAGCCGTTCCACCGGGTAGCTGTTGTTCACCGGCATGATGGCGCTCCGGCTGTCATTGTCCGGCGAATGCAGGGAAATCGACAGGGTAATCTGCAGCTTCTCCTGTGCCAGCCGGTCAATCTGCGATGCCAGTCCCGAGGTGGACAGGGAGATATGCCGCTGTCCGATATGTAAGCCCTCTTCCGCGCCCACCAGATGGATAAAGCGCAGGACATTGTCATAATTGTCCAGCGGCTCACCGGTACCCATCAGGACAATGTTGGAAATCCGCTCTCCGGTATCCTTCTGCATAAACAGAATCTGATCCAGAATTTCACCTGCGGACAGGCTGCGTACCAGTCCGCCAATACCGGAAGCACAGAATTTGCAGCCCATGCGGCAGCCCACCTGTGAGGAAACACAGGCAGAATTGCCGTGATGATAGCGCATAAAGACGCTTTCAATGCAGTTGCCGTCATACAGCTCCCACAGGTACTTGATGGTGCCATCCACCTGTGAAACCTGTTTGCGCAGGATTTTCGGCGCAGTCAGCAGATAGTGTTCCGCCAGTTTGGCCCGGAGCGGCTTGGAGATGTTCGTCATCTCATCAAAGGACTGTACCCCCTGATGCAGCCACTGAAAAATCTGTCCCGCACGAAAGGGCTTCTCGCCCATCTCCCGCAGCTCTGCCTTCAGTTCCGGCAGAGTCCGGCATTTAATCTCAGGTTTTGTCATAAATGCATTCTCCGACAGTACATACGCCATATTTTAGCACATTCCGTGCCGCGCATATACTATCCTCTTCATAGTAAGCCTTTTTTCGGATGATTTCAATATAAATTCGATATAAAAATAACAGGAATTCTTCCGGTCATATGGTCAGTAATCCCGGAAATGCTCATATTTTTGCTAAAATGATCGGTTTCGACCACTTCCGCAGCAGTCAGTTTCATGGATGCTTTCGCATCTTTGCCACAAAAAATCCGTCCGTATTGTGTACATGGGGCAGCAGTGTCACCCAGCCATCCACCGGCTCTGCACACACCGGCAGGGAAAAGCTGACCGACTCAAACTCATGATTCTGCTGCAAAAACTGCTGTACCACAGCTTCATTTTCCCGTTTCAACAGGGTACAGGTGGAATATACCAGCGTACCGCCAGCCCTGACATACCGGCAGGCATTGTTCAAAATGGCAAGCTGGAGGTCCGGCAGCGAACGGAGCGGTGCTTCATCCTTATATCGGATTTCCGGCTTTTTGCGGATGATGCCCATGCCGGAGCACGGCACATCACACAGTACGGCGTCAAAGCGTTCCGCCCATTCCGGACGGAATACCGCCGCATCCTGCAGCTCGGTATGCATGCAGCTCAGTCCGAGCCGATCCGCACCCTCCCGAATTTTGTTCAGCTTATGGTCATATACATCGCAGGAAGTCACCGCACCGGTATCGCGCATGCGCTCCGCTGCGAAAAAGCTTTTGCCGCCCGGCGCCGCACAGCAGTCCAGTACGTTCATTCCCGGCCGGGGATCAAGGGCATAAACACTCATCTGGCTTGCGCCGTCCTGTACGGTTACACGCCCCTCGGCAAAGGCCGGCAGCTGTTCCAAACTGCCTGTGCCGGAAACCAACAGGCAGTTGGGAATGGTGTCATGTGCCTGTACTTCCGCGCCCTTTTCCTCCAGTTCCCGCCGCACCTGCTCCACATCTGCCCGCAGGGTATTGACGCGCAGCACCGTGGGGGCGGGCTGGTTGTCCGCCTCCAGCAGCAGGCGGGTCTGTTTGACACCAAACTGCTCCAGATACAGCTCCGTCAGCCATCTGGGATGGCTGTAGCGCAGGGAATAATATTCCCCCTTGGTCTCACAGTCCGGCTGGGGCAGCTTGTCTTTATTCCGCGCAATGGCACGGAGTACACCGTTGACATACCCCGCCGTCTGACGGTCGGCATGGCACAGGGAACGGGCGAGCCGGACACTCTCATTCACAGCAGCAGAGTCCGGAATGCGATCCATCCAGAGCAGCTGATATACACCAAGACGCAACAGATCCAGAATCCGCGGCTGTATTTTTTTCAGCCGGGTTTTGGAAAATTTTGTAACATAAAAATCACACATGGAACGGTTCTGCAGCACGCCGCCGGTCAGCGCCGTGGCCAGCGCAGCGTCCCGTAGGGACATCTGCGCCGTATATTTCCGCAGCACCGGCGCACTCCATGCATCCTCTTCCCGGATGGCAAACAGGGCCCGCGCGGCGGCTTCCCGTGCTGTCATGGTCTCAGTCACGCCGGTTTCCTCCGTTTCTGGACAGGAAAATCAGCACAAACCGCAGCAGCTGCACCAACGAGGTTGCCAGTGCGGCAACATAGGTCATTGCCGCGGCAAACAGTGTTTTGCGTGCCATCGGAAGTTCCTCCTGTGTCAGCAGTCCGGTGGATTCCAGCGCCTGTAATGCCCGGCGGGATGCATTGATTTCCACCGGCAGGGTGATGACCTGGAACAGGGTTGCCAGTGCAAACAGCAGCACGCCCACACCCACCAGGGAAACCGCGTTCAGCATCAGACCAATGACCATCATGGGCCATGCCAGCCGGGAGCCGAAATTGCATACCGGAATGATGGCATTGCGCAGCCGGATCGGCCCATAGCCTGTGGCATACTGTACTGCATGTCCGGCTTCATGCGCCGCAACGCCCACAGCCGCAACCGAGCTCACATCACACACATCACCGGACAGGCTGATGACATTGTTCCGTGGATTGAAATTATCCGTCAGGCTGCCGCCGATGCGGGCAAACTGCACGCCGGTAACGCCATTGGCACGCAGAACCGCCTGCGCCGCCTGCATGCCGGTAATGCCTTTTCGTGTCATCACCCGGGAGTATTTTTTAAAGTTGCTGCTTACAGAGGCCTGTGCCCATGCGGTAAACGCAAAGCATACCACCATGAGCACCAGCCAGATCATATACCAGCCATTATTTCCATAGCCGTATCCATAACCGTAATACAATCCATCGACCTCCCTGATCGAAATATCCTCAGCAGCCGAGAACTGTTCCCGGCTCTATGCCATGCCCGCGCAGGTAATCCCCCGCTGACATGCGTTTTTTGCCGACCATCTGGATTTCCGTAATCTGCAGCACCTGTCCATCACCACATGCCACAAACAGGCCCTTCTTCGGGTCTGCCTCTGTGACAGAGCCAGCAGGCAGGCTGGTTGCCTTACCGGTCAAACGGGACTGGAACAGCTTCAGCCGTACCTCACCGCGGGTTGTCACGGCAACCGGCCATGGATCCAGTCCACGGATCAGGTTGTGTACCTCCTGCGCGGATTTGCTCCAGTCAACCACGGACATGCGTTTGTCCAGCACCGACACATAGGTGGACTGGCTGTCGTCCTGGGGCTTTCGTTCGATACCCTCCGGCAGCCGGTTGATGGTCTCGGAAATCAGGTCCGCGCCCATGGCAGCCAGCCGGTCAAACAGCTCACCAGCCGTTTCGTTTTCCCCTACCTCGGTTTCACTTACAAGCAGAATATCACCGGTATCCAGTCCGCGATCCATATACATGGTAGTTACGCCGGCAGTGGTTTCACCGTTGAGCACCATCCACTGTACCGGAGCCGCACCGCGGTACTTCGGCAGCAGAGAGCCATGCACATTGATGCAGCCATACTTTGGCAGATCCAGCACATAACCCGGCAGCAGCTTGCCATAGGCAACCACCACAATAACCTCCGGATCTAGCTCCTGCAGCAGGGCCAGCTGGCTCTCGTTCTTAAACGTATCGGGCTGAAAAACCGGAATGTTATGTGTCAAGGCCAACTGCTTTACAGGCGGTGGTGTCAGCTTCATTTTACGCCCCTGCGGCTTATCCGGCTGGGTAAATACGCCGACAATGTCATGTCCATCCGCAATCAGACGTTCCAGAGAGCTGACCGCGAAATCCGGGGTTCCCATGAACACCATTCTCATGCGTCTTCGCCTTCCTCTTCGTCTTCATCGTCAAACGTAATATACTCGGTTACCTTTTCGGTAAATACATGACCATCCAGATGGTCAATCTCATGCAGGAACGCACGGGCGGTCAGGTCATGTGACTTGACGGTAAACCATTCGCCGTTTCTGTCCTGTGCACGGACCGTTACAATACGCGGACGGGTAACCATACCGAATTTATCCGGGAAGCTCAGACAGCCCTCGGAACCGGTCTGCTCGCCTTCGGTTTCCACAACCTCCGGATTCACCATTTCAATAATTTTGTCATTGTCCAGTGTATCCAGAACCACACAGACACGGCGCATAAAGCCAATCTGCGGGCCTGCAAGACCCACACCGTTTGCAGCCAGCATGGTCTGTGCCATGTCCTCCAGAATGGATGCCAGCTTTCTGTCAAATTTTGTGACGGTGTGGCATTTTTTATACAGAATCGGATCAGGATCCTTAATAATTTCTCTAACAGCCATGGGTATCTCCTCTATCATGAATTGGTTTATCTGATTGATTTTCGTCTTGGTTTACACATGCATGGGATTGATATCAGCATACAGGGTCACGCCGCGGAATCTGGGATTCCCGGAAAATTCCCGCAGGATGCCGCCAATCAGCTCCCTTCTGCGTTTGCCATCCGGACAACGGATGGACAGATGGTAACGGTACCGGTTCTGCACACGTACAACAGTGGCAGGGGCGGGGCCGAGTACCGGATAACAGAAATCGGCAAACTGCCCTGCCATCAGGCTTTCTATCCTGTCTTTGACAGAGACCAGTGCCTCCAGTACATCCCGTTCCTTTTCCGCAGCAGCTGTCAGCACCACAATCTGGGCAGCTGGCGGACACTGCAATGCCTGCCTCAGCTCTATTTCCGCTGCGTAGAAGCCTTCATAATCCTGCCGCGCCGCATGCAACAGCACGGCGTGCTCCGGACAGTAGGTCTGGATGACCGCATGTCCCCGGGTATCACGCCGTCCCGCCCTGCCGACCACCTGTGTCAGCAGCGAGAAGGTCCGTTCCCGTGCACGGTAATCCTGTGCAAACAGGGACTGGTCTGCGTCAATGATACCAACCAGTGTGACATTGTCAAAATCCAGTCCCTTGGTGACCATCTGGGTGCCCAGCAGGATATCTGCTTCCCCCTGCGCAAATTGCTCCAGCAGTCTGGCATGTGCGCCCTTTGTACCAGTGGTATCCGCATCCATACGAAGCGCCCTGCGCTCCGGGAACAGCTCCAGCAGCTCGGTTTCCAGCTGCTGGGTACCGATTCCATCGGTTTTCAGGTGGGTACTGCCGCACACCGGACAGCAATGAGGCAACGGCTCACTGTGCCCGCAGTAATGGCACATCAGCCGGTGGTTCACGGAATGATAGGTCATGGAAACACTGCAGGACGGGCACTCCGGTGTCCAGCCGCAGGCGGTACAGGTGACCTGTTTGGCAGCGCCGCGGCGGTTCAGGAACAGGATGCACTGTTTTCCCTGTGCAAAGCACTGTTCCATTGCCTGGCGGAGCACCGGACCCACTGCGCTGGTATAGCCCTGACGGGTCAGCCCCCGCATATCCGCAATGGTCACCGCCGGCAGTCCTGCACCCGCATAGCGATCCCGCAGGGTGAACATGGGATATTTCCCCTGCTCCGCACCATAATAGGTTTCCACCGATGGCGTGGCAGAGCCAAAAACCACCAATGCATTTTCCTGCATGGCACGGTATTTTGCGATGTCCCGTGCATGATACCGCGGGTTGTTTTCCGATTTATATGCGTCATCCTGCTCCTCATCCAGCACAATCAGTCCCAGGTTCTGCGCCGGGGCAAAAACCGCGGAGCGTGTGCCCACAATGACACGGGCGGCACCGGAACGGATGCGCTTCCAGCTATCATACCGCTCGCCCACTGACAACGCTGAATGCAGCACTGCCGTGCAGTCGCCAAACTGCGCCATAAAGCGGCGGATGAACTGGGGGGTCAGTCCGATTTCCGGTACCAGTACAATGGCGCTCCTGCCTTCCTGCATCGTGCGTTCGATCAGCCGAATGTATACCGCTGTCTTTCCGCTGCCGGTAACACCATACAGCAGAGCAGCCTCCGGCTTTTGAGACAGCAGCAGCTGCTCCATATGGTCATAGGCTTCCTGCTGGGACGGACTGAGTACATAATCCTGCTTTTCCGGCAGCTCCATTGGCTCCGGCAGGCGGAAGGTTTCCTCCTCCCACTTTTGCAGCAGGCCCTTCTGTACCATGGCACGGAGAACCGCGTCACTGGCGCCGGTCATATATTTCAGGTCATTCCGGCTCAGCTGTCCCTCATGGGCCAGCACGCTGACAACCTCCATCCTGACCGGGCTTTTTCCCCGTTCCGCAAGCTCCCATGCCGCATCCTCCGGCATGCCAAGACCATACATGGTGATGGTTTTGTCATTCACCCGCCGGTCAAACTCGCTTGTAGGCTGCAGAATGCCATTCTGGCACAGCTCCTTCAAGTCAGCTTCCGGAAGTGCCCCCAGCTTTTTCTCCATATTCCTGACGGAAATGGTGCGTTTGCGTCTGGTAAACAGCTGCAGCACAGCAAAATCCTGTGCCAGCTCAGCCCGGCTTTCCTCGGTAATTTCCAGTGTATATTGTTCGGTTTTGCGGAACCACAGTCCGGCAGGCAGCATGGCACGGGCACAGTCATAAAACGTGCAGAACAGCTTGGAGCACATGTGTGCCGCCAGCGTCAGCAGATGGCTGTCCAGTACCGGCTGTGTATCCAGTACCTGCAGGATTGCCTTCCGCTCATATTCGGCGTTCGGATCACAGCCCATCCGGACAACAATCGCCTCCCGGGTACGGCTGCCCCGTCCAAACGGGACAATCACACGGACGCCTGGCTGTACGTGTTCTGCCCATTCTGCCGGAATATCATAATCATACAGCTTGTCAAACGCATAGGATGCACCGGAAATCGCAACGCGGCAAACGTTTTGTGTCTGCATCACGTGTGCTTATTCCGATACAGTGCCAGAAGCCGGTCGAGCAGGATGTCTGCGACACTGTCCTTGCCCATCAGCTCCAGCGGTTCGGTTGTGCCGTCACGATACAGCAGCGTGACAACATTGGTATCACCGGCAAAGCCGGCGCCCTTTACCTTCAGGTTATTGGCAACGATGACATCGCAGTTTTTGTTCTGCAGCTTTTTCGCAGAGTTTTCCAGCAGGTCCCGGGTTTCCATGGAAAAACCACAGATGACCTGATCCTCCCGGCGGTTCTGACCGATTTCAGCCAGAATATCCGGGTTACGAACCAGTGCTACGGACATATCATCGTCATGTTTTTTGATTTTATCGGTTTTCAGCTCTGCCGGACGGTAATCGCCCACGGCAGCAGCCTTGATGACAACATCCGACTCCGGCAGGGCCTGCATCACAGCCTCACGCATTTCCAGCGCAGAGTTGACCGGAACCATGGCCACACCCTCTACCGGCGGCAGGGAAACCGGCCCGGAAACCAGTGTGACTTCTGCGCCGCGCATTTTCGCACTGCGTGCAATGGCATAGCCCATCTTGCCTGTAGAATGGTTGGACAGGAAACGTACCGGATCCATTGCCTCACGGGTCGGGCCTGCGGTTACCGTAACACGCATACCAGTCATGTCTTTTGGCGTCAGTGCGTCCAGAATCGCCTGTTCAATGGTATCCACATCCGCCAGCTTGCCCTTTCCGGTGTCACCGCAGGCCAGCATGCCGGAAGCCGGTTCCACAAACAGGCATCCCCGCTGCTTCAGCACTTCCATATTCTGCTGTACCACAGGATTTTCATACATGGCGGTATTCATCGCCGGTGCGAACAGTACCGGTGCGCGGGTTGCCAGCAGAGTGGTAGACAGCATGTCATCCGCAATGCCACAGGCATATTTGCCCAGAATATTGGCAGTAGCCGGAACAACCGCAAATACATCCGCTGCCTTCGCCAGCGAAATATGCTCCACCTCCCAGGGGAAATCCCGGTTGAACATATCGGTTACAACGCGGTTGCCGGACAGCACTTCAAAGGTAAGCGGCTGGACAAATTCACACGCATGCTCCGTCATAATGATACGGATGTTGATGTGTTTCTTGTGCAGCCTGCTGACAAGATCACAGGCCTTGTAAGCTGCAATGCCCCCGGTTACGCCGAGAACAACGGTTTTACCGGAAAAATCCATCGCTTATAGCTCCTCCAGCGGCTCTTCAGCCGGTTCTTCATCCTCATCGTCTTCTGCCTCATCTGCGTCCAGCAGGTCATCTGCCTCGCCATTGGCAGCTTCCATTGCAGCAAGGATATCTACTTCCGGTTCCGGCTGCGGCTTCGGGCCCGGACGATATTCAATCTTATCCTCACAGATCTCATCCAGTGCAATTTTAATCGGCTTTTCCTCCAGCGGTACTTCGGATTCCTCCTCTGCAGAGGAGATATCACGGGCACGCTGTGCTGCCAGGTTCACCAGCAGATAACGGTTGTTGACTCTCTTCATGAGATCCTGCATAGATGGCTTTAACATAGTATTTTACGCTCCTTCTATCATGATGGCGGGAATGGCCCGCCGGTTAAGTAATATCGTTAATGCAGTGTAACGCGCTGCGCGCGGCAGGCTTCTGCCTGCATAATAGCCAGAACATCGGCAACCGCCTGCTCGACGGTATTGTTGATAACCACATAGTCAAATTCCGGCGCCAGTGTCAGCTCATGCTTCGCGGTTTCCAGACGCATACGGACTGCTTCCTCCGTCTCGGTGCCGCGTCCGGTCAGGCGCTTTTCCAGCTCCGCATAGCTGGGCGGTGCAAGGAAAATCCGAACCGCATCCGGGCGGCTCCGGTGCACCTGCATGGCACCCTGCACCTCAATTTCCAGAATGACATCGGTACCTTCCTCCAGATGGGCGTCAACCGGTGCTGCCGGTGTGCCGTAGCAGTTTCCGCTGAATTCCGCATGCTCCAGAAAACCGTTTTCCGCAATCTTCTGTTCAAACTGCTCACGGGTCAGGAAAAAGTAATGGACACCGTCCTGTTCTCCTTCCCGGGGCTGGCGTGTCGTGGCAGAAATGGAAAAATACACATCCTTCTGTCTGCGTACCTCTGCCAGAACCGTGCCCTTGCCTACGCCGGAAGGCCCGGTGATAACAAACAAAATACCTTTTTTATTCATCTGGATTCCCCTCACTTTCCGTTCCGCGGTTTTCCATACGTCCCGAAATGGTTTCCGGCATGATGGCGGACAATATGATGTGGTCGCTGTCCATGATGATGACAGCACGGGTACGTCTGCCATAGGTGGCATCAATCAGCATATCCCGGTCACGCGCCTCCTGAATGACACGCTTGATCGGCGCAGAATCCGGTGCCACAATCGCAATCAGCCGGTCCGCGGAAATCATGTTGCCAAATCCAATATTGATCAGCTTCAATGGCATCCACCTTCCATCATTCGATATTCTGAATCTGTTCGCGGATTTTCTCGATTTCAGACTTGATGTCCACCACAATCTTTGCCAGCTCCATGTCATTGGCCTTGGAGCCGATGGTATTGGCCTCACGGTTCATTTCCTGAACCAGGAAATCCAGCTTGCGTCCGATGGGCTTTTCCTCTGCCGCCATCAGCTCCATCTGGTGCATATGGCTGCGCAGACGGACAGTTTCCTCATCTACAGCGGTGCGGTCAGCATAGACAGCTGCCTCTGCCAGAATTCGCTGCGGGTCAATGGTGGTATCTGCCAGAACCTCATTCATCCGTGCGGTCAGCTTGGCACGGTATTCCTCTACCGCCTTCGGGGAACGCTCCTCTACCTCGGAAACCAGCTGCAGGATGGTCTGTCCGCGGGAGAGAATATCTTCCTTCATTTTTGCACCTTCACGCTCACGCATGCTGCAGAAATCTGCGCTGGCAGCTGTCAGAACCTCCAGCACATCCTGTGTCAGTTCCTCCGCATTGGCCTCCTGCTTTTCTGCCGTAAACACATCCGGCAGACGAGCCAGACGCATAATGCTGATGTCATCCACCAGGTGATAGGTATCCCGCATTTCATGCAGTGCATCCAGATAGCTCTCCAGAATTTTATGATTCAGTGAAACCTTTACGTCACCGGCGGAATTGGAATCAATCGAAATAAATACATCCACCTTGCCCCGGGCAATCAGCTTGCCAACGGCATTTTTTGCGGCTTCTTCCAGAAATCCATAAATACGCGGGGCCTTCACATTGACATCCAGATAACGATGGTTGACGGAACGAAGCTCTACCGTGATATTGCGCTCGTGCAGTACCTGGCGTGCCCGTCCGTATCCAGTCATGCTTCTCAAGGAAAATTCCTCCCATTTCATAAACAATTCAGTCCCTTTTGCTGTCTGTATTCCATCTCAAAAGGGTCTCTACTATATTTTAACAGCCCGCCTCACTTTTGTTCAAGCGAAACGGGCTATTTTCATACAAACTATACAAATATTTCTTTTTATATCCCAATCTGTTGTCTGTTTTTTCGTGTATTTTATCTGATATGCAGACGCTGAAACAGATACGCGATCAGTTTGGAAAAAACAATATCATATGCCGCAAAGACCAGAAGCACCGCCGGCAGATACAGCCAGAAATGTGCTGCCAGCATGTCCGGAACCATGGCAAGTACCTGATCGGAGAGACGGAACAGCATTGCTGCCACAATGCCGCAGTACAACAGCTTGAGCACCCATTCCAGTGGCAGCCGGTGCAGCCGTTCAACGAGGTTTTTCACCAGTGTATACGGGCCAAAGAAAACCGCATACAGCAGTGCAAGCTCCTTCGCCGACACAAGCAGGAAAGAAATTAGCGCTGTGGCAACCACGCTCAGAAGCGCATACAGCAGGCCGCAGCGTATGACAACCATCGAAGCCACCACGCTGGCAACTGCAGCACAGGCAATGCGCATGCCGGGCAACATTGAGCCAAGCAGCAGCAGGATAACACCCAGCGCAGTCATGATCGCACTGAAGGTCAGTGTTTGTGTTTGATTCTGTCTCTGCATGTTACACGCCTCTTCCCCAATTTAACAGCCACCGCCGCCGCAGCAGTTGCACAGGCAGTTCAGACACAGCAGCTGGGTACAGCAGTCCATCGCATCATTCTGCTGCATCGGACGATAGCCGCCATAGGCGGAGCTGTTGTTCAGCACGCTCTGCATCCGGCGGTATTCCATATTATTCGGTGCCATGGCACAGGCCTGATTGATCTCCTGTACCGCCTCGTCAAACCAGCCCTTGCGATAGCACACATTGGAACGCAGGAAATGCCATTCCGCATCCCGTTCGGAAATGCGGGACAACAGCTCCTCTGCCATGCCCACATTGCCCACGTTGATGGCGTTGCGCACCTGATTGTATATCCCGGCATTGGAACCGCTGTAGCTGGAGGAATATCCGTTATAACCACCAGCTCCGCCGCCAAAGCCGCTGCCCTGCTGGGAATAACCGGCATTTCCACCGGATGCTCCGCCGCCCTGACGCTGCTTCATGATGGAATCATATGCATCATTGATTTCCTGCATTTTTTCCTTTGCAAGGTCTGCAAGAGGATTGTTGATATAATTATCCGGATGATATTTGCGTGCAAGATCTCGATATGCACGTTTGATGGTATCATCGGAATCAGTTGGCGAAACGCCGAGAACTTTATAAGGATCCATGCCTGTTTTTTCCTCCGTCATTTGAAAATGTGCCTTCCAGAACCTGCCGTGTTACCTCCGGCAGACCTTGGCACAATATATTCTCTATAATCCCCGCATCACGATAGGGCTGTAATAAAATATATGCGTGATAAGATGCTGCCAGTGACTGCAGCAGCGTGTGATTCATTGCATCCTTTACCGGCGGCAGCAATGCTGGCTGTGTCAGCTGCCAGCGTAAAATCACCGGATTGTAGCTGCCCGATGCAAAATCGTCCTGTATATCATCACAGGCGTCCACAAGATAAATCCATCGGCCCGTGTGATAAAACATTTCCTCCAGAATGCGGCTGTCCTTACCGAAATCGGCAACAGCTGCCCGGAGGATATTCGCAAATGCATCCGCCGGGCGGTCCAGCGATGGGGTTTTCTGCCGCTCCAAATCGTTCAGCTCTGTCAGCAGCTGGCCGGTACGGCGGTCAAAATCAGGCAGCTCACCGGCTGCCTTCCGATATCCCCTGCGCAGAAACAGCCGCAGGAAGCGGGCCACAAATCGTTTGATCCCACGTTCATCTGAAACCGTATCACCCAGCTTATGCCACTGCAGGATCACGCTCACTGCTGCGGCACGCACCAGCCCGGCACTTTCACAGGCACATGTTTTCCGGCGCAGCGGATGCATCATACATCGTTTTCTGCAGGCGGTTCCTCCGCTCTCCTCCAGCGCATCCAGCACCAGTGCCAGATAGGTACAGTCATAGCTGAGCAAGGCGGTCTGCATGATGCCATAATGCCGTCGGATGGTATGGCACAGGCCGCAATATACGCTTTGAAAGCGCTCCCACTCACGTACCTTGAGTTCACCGCGGAGCGGACGGACAAAACCGAACATCCTGTTACTTCACCTCTAGGATACATTTTACTGTATCTTCGCAAAGAATACAAGGCTGACACAAGTGCCAGCCCTGAAAATTTACAGTTTGGAAATAGTATAAATTGGCTTGGCATGTTTCTGGCGTCTGTTTACCCCCACTGCCGCAAGAATGCCAAGAAAAAATCCGACGCAGGCCCAAACCTCCGGAATCGGAAGGGATGCCACAGATGCCACGGCATACAGGGCGAAAAATAACACAAACGGTACCAGATATACCACAGCGGCAAGGCCAAGCACCTGTTTGGAGCTTCCGGTAATCACCACGGAATCACCCACATCCGCACCAATAGAATTATCTGCAATCACGATAATCGGCTTGGTCACGATTTCACCGCAGCCGCCGCAGTTTGAGCAGTCATGTCCACAGGCAGTCTGACGATGTACCGTCAGTTCCGCCTTATTGCCCGGCAGAAGTTTGGTTACTGTTGCTGTCTGCTGCATGGATCAACCTCTCCTTTCTTCAAGAGGACGAAATGTCCGCAAAATTTCCTGTGCACAGCCGATGCCATCCACCGCCGCGCTCATAATGCCGCCTGCATAGCCGGCACCTTCGCCACAGGGAATCAGGCCGGCAATATCCCGGCTGTGCCGGTTTTCCAGACGGGTAATCCGTACAGGAGAGCTGGTTCGGGTTTCCGGACCGGTGAGCAGCGCATCCGCTGCATCAAAGCCCCGGATCTTCCTGCCGAACTGCCGCAAACCGTTCTGCATCTGGCGAACGACAAAGTCAGGCAAAATTCCCTCCAGCGTAGTATATTGTACACCAATCGGATAGGTTGGCGCAACCCTTCCATGTTTTTTTGTGGGTCTGCCCTGCAGAAAATCCCCTACCGTCTGGCATGGTGCCCGATAGCCCCCGGTCACACGGAAGGCCTGACGCTCGATCTGTCGCTGGAACGCAATGCCAGCCAGCGCGTCGCCGGTGGGAAAATCCGAAGGATTCACCGAAACCACAATGGCAGAATTGGCATTTCTGCCGTTTCTCGCGTGGTAGCTCATACCGTTGGTGACAACGGAATCCGGTTCGCTCTGTGCCGCCACAACCTGCCCGCCCGGACACATACAGAAGGAATAGCATGCCCGGTCATTTTCCCGATGGGACAGGGTATATTCTGCCGGCGGCAATGCCGGATGTCCGGCGAATTTGCCATACAGCCCCCGGTCGATATCCCGCTGTAAATGCTCAATACGCGCCCCGACAGAAAATGGCTTGGGCTCAAAGAAAACCCCCTGCAAATGCAGGCTGCCAAAGGTATCGCGGGCGCTGTGACCAATGGCGAGAATCAGCCGCTCGCAGGGAACCTGTTCCCCGTCAATCACCGCAGCCTCCAGCACACCGCCACGATGCACCAGACCGGTGAGTGTACAGCCGAACCGTACCTCTCCGCCCATGCGGATAATCGCCTTGCGCATATTGCGGACGACCTGCTTTAAAATATCTGTACCAATATGCGGCTTGGCACGATAAAGAATTTCCTTTGGTGCGCCGTGTTCCACAAAAGTACGGAGTACCAGCTCACTCATCGGATCATTGATGCGGGAGGTCAGCTTGCCATCGGAATATGCCCCGGCACCGCCTTCACCGAACTGGATGTTGCTTGCCGGATCAAAGGAACCGCCGGAGAAAAAGGTATGCACTGCACGGTCCCGACTCTCGATCGGCTGTCCGCGCTCCACCACCAGCGGACAATACCCGTTTTTCGCCAGCACATAGGCCGCAAACAGACCGCCCGGCCCAAAGCCTACAACAATCGGACGATGGGCAAGCGGTTCCGTTCCGGTGGGCTTCGGTTCATCCACCGCTTTTTTCAGTCGCACATCCCCCTGCCCGACCTGCTCCACTACAGACAGCTCCTTCTGCTCATCCTGCAGTGACAGCAGCACGGAAAGCACCCGCGTCATACGTCCGCGGCGGGCGTCAATGGATGCACGATAGATATGGGAGCTGCGGACATCCCCGCTGCGCAGTCCGCATTTTTTCCATGCCGCTGCAAATGCATCCTGCTCGTCTGCTTCCAGCGGCAAACGAATATTTCCTACTAAAATTGCCATTCATTTTTTCCTTATCAATATTTTAAAATCTTGTGTTTTCGAGCCATTTTTCAAACTTTTATATGCCATAAATTTTTGAATAAAATATTTTTTGGGCAACGACTTTCATACGCTCATAATCACAAATCATTTCATAGAAGGTTTTTCGAGTAAATATTATATCATACTTGAAAAATGGATGCAACAAAACCACTCCGCCGGCAACACAGCCTCCGAACCATGAAACGCAAAAACAGGAAGCAAGACAACGTCTGCTCCCTGTTGCTATGCTCTCCGGCCTCACCAGAGTCGTTATCCCATTCCAATTACCATGCCAAGTACATATGGAATGAGCCAGACAAGCCAGACGGCAAGGCTGAATTTGTGGAAGATCTGCCGTGCATGCTCTGTGCCGCGACGAAGGGTATATACAGCCCAGACCGCATGAATGAGCATGAGAACAATGGCAAGTGTACCAGTGACGGCGTGCAGCGGATTCCCTGCCCCTGCATTCTGTGATGCTATGCGCGACATCAGCATGGTACCGGTTGTATCACAGCATAAGCCAAGCCAGAAAATGACAACATGGCGCACAGTCAATATACCGGAACGGCGTTCGCCGAAAACACCGGCAGTATAGAAAATCAGTGCCAATGTAATAAATACAATAGCTGCCAGCAGCAAAGGTGACATGAATCTTTCCTCCTCTATAATGTATGTTCAAGTATACCATATTTCTGTCTGGAAAGGAACCTCTCAAATATATTCTTTCGATATGATAGCACATTGGAAAGCGGTCTGAAAACCGATATTTGTGCCAAATCCATGGAATATATTTATTTGTCCAGCAGGTATTTCATATGCTCCAATGCACCGGAGCGGTTTAGTCCGGACAACACCAGCCCGGCAAGGACAGCGCCAACCACCGTAGAAATCAGGAAGGGAATGATGTACGCATAAAAGGCTACTGCTGCCGCATCTGTATCCAGGAAGAGGACTGCCACCGGATAGGCACACAGACCACCGAGGATACCGGTGCCCAGTACCTCTGCAATCAGGGTCGGCAGCAGCTTTTTTGTCTTCCAATACAGCAGCCCGCAGCACAGTGCGCCGATCATACTGCCCGGGAAAGCCATCAGGCTGCCCAGACCAAACAGATTGCGGATCAGGCTTGCCAGGAACGCCGCTGCCACGCCATAGGCAGGGCCGAGAAACACAGCACAGATAATATTGACCATGTGCTGTATCGGCGCACAACGGGAACCCAGAATCGGGAAGGAAAACATACTGCCCACAACGGCAATATCCGCCAGAATGGCACAGATCACCAGCTTTTTGATACGGGAACGATTCATAAAGTGACTCCTTGAAACAAAAATCGAGCATATTACAAAAAGTCCATACCCAAGGTGGTATGCCCCTTCGTAACACACTCGTGAAACTCTGGGCAACAGAATAGCATATCTTTTGACATTTGTCAAACCACTTTTTCCAATTACAGCAGGATACGCAAAAAATCCGCCTGCATCAGCAACTGCAGGCGGATTCGATAGTTTGGATCATTCCGAAGTTTTCTGTCTTGTAATGCGGATCACAACGCTGTAATTTCCGCTGACCGTGCTGCCATCCGGGCTGCTGATGCTGACACCGATGGTATGCTGTCCCTCTGACAAATCTGCAGAGGCCAGCTCCGCAACGCCATAAATATCATCTGCACTGATGGAATTTAACAGCTTTTCCTTGCCCGTCAGTGTAACCTTCAGGGAAGCCGTTTCAAGTGAAACTTCTGCCTCCGGATCCTCATTGGTATCATTCAGCCGGATATCCGTCACAGTATATTCCTTTGTGATATCTTCCTGGGTGGAAACCGTAACGGTTGCCGTGGTTGGCTGGCCATCCGTCAACGAAATGCCAATTGGCAGGTTGATGTCGAAATCATAGGTGCCGCCATTTTCCACATCATTGACATTAATCGCGCCCAGATTAATCGACTTTACCGCATCGACTGCATTGGGTTCACCGACAATTTCCACTGTTTTCGGTGAAATCGAGACAGAAATTGCGTTTTCCGCATCCTCTGGCGAAACGGTTACCTCCAACGGGACGGATTTGATCTCATAAACCGGTACGGAAACAGTAACACTCGCAACATCCCGGGAAATATTGGTGGTATCCACTGCCTTATCATTGTCATTAACCAGCTTATAGGAGTAGTTATTGCTAATCGTTTCCTTCACGCCATCGGTATCAATATAGACAACCGCCTTGGAAATCTCCTCCAGGATGGTTGCCGGGCCGGAAATCTTGACAGAATCCACAGACAGCCTGGGTGTACCATATCGATAGCCCTTCGGTGCATCTTCACTCAATTCCACAGAAACCGGGACAATCTTGGTCTCAATCTCATCCACCGACAATGTAATGGTCTCCGGGCTTCTGCCAACGCAGGTCATACCGCTTTCCGGCAGGATCACATTATATGGGATCTCATATGTGCCCGGTGCGGAAATGCTGTCACTCAGATTGACCTGCACCTTGATCTGGGATGCCGTCAGGGTAGCCAGACGGCTGGTGGAAGCAGAAACCTTGACATTTACCGTGGTATCAGCACCCTCTACCACCTTCAGATTATAGGAATTGTACAGCTGATCCACACCTGTCAGCTGTACGGCAATATCCCGATATTCCACCGTGCGTGTGGGATTCTGCACGCTCATAAAATAACTCCAGAGGATAATCGCTGCCATGACCGAAAGCAGCTTGGTTAAAATATCATGCTTTATAAACCAGTTATTCATTTTTTATTCCTCCTGAGTCCCGGGATCTTATCCAGAAGCTTATCCAAAAGCGTGACATCCTTTGGAATTTCATCCTCCAGAATATTCACCAGGAGTTCGGAATGGAGAATTTCATCCAACTGCTCCGGCACCAGATGACGCTGAAGCCTGCCATCCATGGCAATGGAAATTGAACCGGTTTCCTCGGATACCACCAGACTGATGGAATCAAAGCGTTCACTCATGCCCACCGCTGCGCGATGGCGTGTGCCAAGCTCCTTGGCAAGGTTCGGGTTCGGTGACAGCGGCAGCACACAGCCGGCAGCCTGAATGCGTCCGGCACGGATAATCATTGCGCCATCATGCAGCGGGGCACCTTCATAAAAAATATTCCGCACCAGTTCATCCTTTACATCGGCATTGACGACGGTACCGGTTTTAATGATATCATTCAGGTTTTCCCTGCGCTCAAAAATAATCAGCGCGCCGGTGCGTGACCAGGACATCTCCGAACAGGCATGCACAATTTCCAATATCGCCTGTTCCTCCATCGGTACCATATCATTGCGCAGCATCAGCGAGGAAAGCTTGCTCCTGCCCATCCGTTCCAGAATACGGCGAAGCTCCGGCTGGAAAACAATTGCAATGACAACAATGCCCCATGTCAGGACTGCACGGAACAGATAATTCACCATGGTCAGCTGCAGGATATTGGAAATCCACATTGCAGCGATTAAAATAATCACACCACGGATAATGCGTGCAGAACTCGTTTCTCTTACCAGCTTCACAACCTGATAGATGAGAAACGAGACCACAGCGATATCAACAACATCTGAAATGTTAATAGCTGATAAATTTTGCCAGATCATTTGGATATAATCCATAAAGTCATTCAATCTCCCCATCAATCCGCAATCTGCAGTTTCCTTCATGTTTCCACGAGTAATTTTATTCTATCACAAGTTGCGTGTCCTGTGAACACTCTATTCCAAATTTTGCTCCGTTTCTTTTCCGCTAATATATGCCAATCTGGCAGCGAACCGCCGGATCTGCCGCTCTGTCTGGAACCAGCCCGGCGAAATACGCACGGTTCCACAATGCATCGTCCCTGCAGTCTGATGTGCCAACGGAGCACAGTGCAGCCCGGCACGGACACAGATATTCTGCTCCGCCAGGCGAAGTGCTACCGTTTCCGCCGGCAGCTGACGGCTGTAAAACGACAGCACGCCGGCCTGCCGATTGGGATCCGGCGAGACAAACGATACAATTCCCGGTATATTTTGCAGTTCCTCCGCTGCCGCGCAGCATAAATGACGTTCATGGCTCATAATTTCCGCCTGTTCTGCCTTCTGAATGAATTTCATCCCTTCAAACAATCCGGCAATTCCCGCCACATTCGGTGTGCCGCATTCCAGCCGATCCGGCAATAAATCCGGCATTTCTAGCAGCTCCGACCCGCTTCCCGTTCCGCCGGAGAGCAGCGGACGCGGCAGCTCCTCTGACAGCCACAGCAGGATACCGGTTCCCGGTGGGCCATACAGCCCCTTATGTCCCGGCATGCAGACAGCGGCAAGACTGTGTAATTGGGACACATCAATGGGAATCACACCGGCAGACTGAGAGGCATCCAGTATCAGTGGGATATCATGGGCAGCCAGCAGTGCATCCAGCTCCTCCAGCGGCTGGATATAACCAAAAACATTGGACACATGGCACAGCACAAAGCAGTCCGCACCATCTGCAATGGCCTTTTGGGCAGATTCCAGCAGCAACGCATCATTCCACAATTCTCCGCTGAGGATAGTCAGCTGCATGTTGTTCTGCTTTACCGCCTGTAATACCGGACGGTAAACCGCATTGTGTTCAAAGGGAGAAATGGCAAAATGCCGCCTCTTTTCCGCCATGGCATAAATCGCAAGATTGAGCGCATGCGTTGCATTACAGGTAAAAATCACACGCCGCGGGTCGGACAGTCCGAATAACTCCGCTGCCAGCACACGGGTATCATACAATATTTCCGCACCGGTGATTGCCGGGCGATGTGCACTCCGCCCTACGCCTGCCGCCTGATGCAATGCCCAGCGCATGGCCGACCATACCGCGGGTGGTTTTTTCAGGGTGGTTGCCGCATTATCCAGATAAATCATTGCCATCCTCCCAGCACCAGAGATCGGATGTGATACCGGCCTGCTCCAGACAGTGCTCCGCCTGTTCGGATAACCGACTGTCTATATCAATCGCCCACGAGCAGGAACGCACCTGTTTGGAACGCGGCGGGCGGGTCAGTTTTCCGCTTATGCCGCATGCGGACAGCCTGCGGGATAGAATCATGGCTTCACTCTGGGATCGGCACAGGAGTAAACGATGCTGTTTCATCTTCCGCACCTCCAAAATCCGTTCTTCTTATCAGTATAAGATTTATATCCGGAATTTGTGCCTGTCTCTTGCAAAAAGTGACGGTTTGTGCTAAGGTAAAAGGCGTTGATAAATCTCAAAGAGGTGACATTATGATGAACAGCACAGCGCTCCGTCTGCGTCTGGAATCCCTGACCGTGCTGGGAAACCTTCGTCATACGGAAGTATTCAAGGCTTATGCTGATACACTCGCTGCATTATATGAAAATCCGGTAGCATTCTGCCAGAACTATGCACATCTGTGCCGGTTTCATTACCGCAATAAGGATTTGGGCAGATTGTTCGCGGCTGAAATCCATTATGATAACAATGTCCTGACACAGAATGTGGATGCAAAGCTTCCGGAAGAGGTTCGTGCAGCAGCTGATTTTGACCTGTATACCATCAATACGCTGATTTCCCTTTCCGGCGCGGATATTCTGGCGTTTGCACGCAAGACCTTTCCGAAGATTGGCGACCTGCTGGATACCCTGCCGGGCTTTTCTGCCGGTACGCCGCTGCCCTTCGGCAACTGTGACGGCCTGTGCCAGATGTACCGCAAGCGCGGTTCCGGTTACTTTGCCCGTGCCAACGCCTTTACCGTTCTGGACGGCAAGCCCCAGCCGATTGCCAAACCGGACCCGATCCGCCTGACCGATCTGAAGGGCTATGCGGTACAGAAGAAGCAGATCCGTGACAATACCCTCGCCCTGCTGGAGGGCAAGGATGCCAACAACATCTTCCTGTACGGTGACAAGGGCTGTGGCAAGTCCTCTACTGTCAAGGCCATTGCCAATGAATATGCAGACCGTGGCCTGAAGATCATTGAAATGCCGATGAGCCAGATCAACAGCTTCCCGTCCATCTGTGCCCAGATTGAGGAAAGCCCGTTTAAGTTCATTCTGTTCCTGGATGATCTGACCTTTACGTCAGAGGATGAACGATTCATCACGCTCAAAGCCTTTATTGAAGGCGGCGTTGCCGGTAAACCGTCGAATATGGCGATTTACGCAACCTCCAACCGCCGTCATATCATCCGTGAAAACTTTGCAGACCGTGGCAGTGATGAAGTGCATCGCAATGACGCCATGCAGTCGGCATCTTCTCTGGCTGACCGGTTCGGCATCAAGATCACCTTTGTCAATCCGGTCAAGAATGAATACCTGTCTATTGTGGATCAGCTGGCCGAAGATTACGGTCTTACTCTGTCCCAGGACAAGCTGCACCAGCTGGCAGAAAGCTTTGCTGTTCGCAAGAATGGCCGTTCCCCGCGTACTGCACGCCAGTTTATCATGCATCAGCTTTCTCTGGAATCCGGCGAAAAGGAAGAAGAAAAGGCATAATCGTTATTTTCTCCCCCTAAATATCATGTCATATAGGTTAAGAGCTGAATCTTCACGATTCAGCTCTTTTTTTGCAAATGCTATTCTGTTAACCGTTCTCTAAAAAATAAAGCCAAAACAGAACTCAATCCACTTTGACTTTATTATGATTACATTAATTTTTGTTTCAGCTAAAGGACGTTGTCTTCGATCTGACGCATGGTTTCCAAAAATACTTCATCCGCCTGACCGCTTGGATCATAATGCCATATTCCTGTTTCATCAGACGAACCGCATCCGGATTGATTCGGATACCAGCTTTGCTCATAAACGATCTCCTTCCGACACAATCAATATCCCAGCTTATGCAGTAGCTTGATAACATCCGCAGATTTCAGCACCTTCCCCATGGATACGACCTGCTCATTGACTACGATACCCGGCATACTCATGACACCGTATGCCATTACCTTTTCCATATCGGTGATATACTCGACTTCAACCTTCATGCCAAGCTCCGCAACTGCCTTTTTGCAGTTTTCATACTGCTCATGACAGCTTTTGCATCCCGCACCCAAAACCTTCATGCTGGTCACGCCGCAGGAACCTTCACAGCACGATGCTTCTTCTGCCTTAAATGCAGGTGCGCCGGTATTGCAGCAGCAGGACGGCTCTGCCTTAACCTCTTCCTTTTTCTTACCAAATCCAAACAGTGCCATACGATTAACTCCTTTCAAAATGACAAGTTATAAAATAAACAAATACTGAAACAAATTAAATCCATATCCCACGATCACAATGCCCACAATGCAGATCACGATAAACAATGCCAGCAGCTTTGGCTTAACTGCCTTACGGAGCATAATCATTGATGGCAGACTCAATGTGGTAACAGCCATCATAAAGCTGAGAATTGTGCCAAGCTGTGCACCCTTTGCCAACAATGCTTCTGCTACCGGAATCGTACCAAAAATATCCGCGTACATCGGAATGCCGATTAACGTTGCAAGGATAACACCAAACGGGTTATGGCTGCCGAGTGCTGCTTCAATCCAGCTTTCCGGAATCCAGTTGTGAATGACTGCGCCGATACCGACACCAACCAGAATATATGGGAATACTTTTTTGAAGGTGCTAACGACTTGATCTTTGGAATACATCATTCTGTCCTTGACAGTCAGCTTTTCTTCTGCCATCGAAATATTTTTCGCATTGCGGATGTAATCTTCCACATAATTTTCCATGTGCAGTTTTTCAATAACAATGCCGCCAATAACCGCTATCACCAAACCTAAAATGACATATGCAACCGCAATTTTTACACCAAAGATGCTCATCAGCAAAACCAGACTTCCCAGATCAACCATCGGAGAAGAAATCAGGAAGGAGAAGATAACTCCCAATGGTAATCCCGCACTTGCAAAGCCAATAAAAATCGGAATGGAAGAACAGGAGCAGAACGGCGTTACCGTTCCGAGCAATGCACCAATGATATTGGCACCTAAACCACGGAAACGTCCTAAGATACGCTTACTGCGTTCCGGTGGAAAGAAGCTCTGGATGTACGAGATGCCAAAAATCAGTACACAGAGGAGCACGGTAATCTTAATCACATCATAAATGAAAAAATGGATGCTTCCTCCGATTTTGGAGCTGATATCCAGCCCCACAGCAGATAATCCGCTGCCAATCAGATCTTTCAGCCATTTCATGCCGAGAATCTGATCTTGAATCAAGGTCCAAATCATGATAACCCTCCTTAGATTGATATGTATCAATGTATAGAGCTGTAATTATGCCGGCTGTTACACCGGCTGTTTCCATCCATACATGTTCCAATGCTTTTGCGCACGCTTTGATTATTCCTGACAACAGCAGTCTGCCTGATCGGATGAACCACAGCAGCTGATGGCATTGAGATAATCCTTAAATGCACAAAATTTGTCACAGTTAATGGAATAATACTGCCATTTTCCTTCTTTTCTGGCAGATACCAGTCCACATTCAGACAGCACCTTCATATGATGAGACAATGTCGGCTGTGTCACCTGAAGCTCATCCAACAGATTGCATCCACACTTTTCTCCAGATGTCAGCATTTCAATGATCTTTAATCGGTTTACGTCAGACATCGCTTTACAGAGTACAGAGACTTCGTTTCGTTCCATGTCATCACCTCATTACATTGATTATTGTCTATATGTATAATATAACAAACAAATAGATATCTGTCAATGTGTATGTCAAAATATTTTATTTGTTCTAACCACTCTTTATGACATCATCTGCAAAACCATACAATAATACCCCATCAGACAGCAGCCTTACGCTTCCCTGATGGGGCATTGTATTTATGTACGGGCTCTTATTCCCACTCCACAACAACCTTGCGCTTGCGGTACTCAACCGGCTGTTCGCAGTAAATGCAGCGTTCACCCTCCGGTGTGCGGTGGGTTTCCAGGGGCAGATAGGTTTCCGTACGGGTGATGCACTTCGGATTGGTGCAGCGCAGATTCGGACGGCCCGGAATATTTTTTGGCATACGGAACCGCGGCTGCTTGCTCAGGGTCAGCAACAAGGCCATACGGGCATACATGCCAAAGCGTGCCTGATCGAAATAAACCGCTCTCGGATCATCATCCACATCCTTGGAAATTTCGTCCACACGCGGCAGCGGATGCATAATCAGCAAATCCTTTTTTGCATCACGCAGCTTTGCCTTGGTCAGGCAATAAATCCCCTTCAGGCTTTCATATACCGCGATATCCGCAAAGCGCTCCTTCTGGATACGGGTCATATAGAGCACATCCAGCATCGGGAGTACCGGCTCCAGACCGGAAACCTCATAAAACTTCATTTTATGGCTGCGCATAAACTGGCGCAGGTATTCCGGAATCGCCAACTGGCGCGGTGCAATCAGATAAAACTGTACGTTTTTATAATTGGCAAGGAAATGGATGAGGGAATGTACCGTGCGGCCATATTTCAGGTCACCACAGATGCCGATTTTCATGTTGTCCGCAGAACCACGCAGACGCAGGATTGTGGTCATATCCGTCAGGGTCTGGGTCGGATGCAGATGTCCGCCGTCACCGGCATTGATGACAGGTACCTCGGAAAAGAACGAAGCTGCCTTTGCTGCACCCTCACTCGGATGGCGCATCACGATCATATCCGCATAGTTGGAAACCATGGTGATGGTATCATCCAGTGTTTCACCTTTCGTTGTGGAAGATGCGCTGGGATTGGAGAAACCAATCACGCTTCCTCCCAGACGCTTCATCGCGGTGGAAAAGGAAAGGTTGGTACGAGTACTCGGCTCATAAAACAGGCTGCCGAGCACCTTGCCACGGCAGGCATCGGTATAACCCTCCGGACGGTCAATAATATTTGAAGTTAATTTATATAACTCGTTAAATTCTTCCATTTTAAGGTCACTGAGGTCAATGATATGTCGCATGAATGCTTTCCCTCCCTGATATTTCCTTTATTGTATCACAGATTCTGTCGAATGAAAAGACAAACCCGTTCCCACGGCAAAAAAACTGACATTTGTTCACTGCAGTGACAGTGACAGCAGCAGCATAACTGTCAGCACAGCCGCAGTAAGCAGCAGTGTGAGTCGAAAACGCAACACGGCACAGCACCTCCCTGCTGTTCAGCTTGGACAGAAATGCCGTATTTTATCCGTCGAAAAGCGCCGATCCAAAGACCAGCGCTTTCCACTCTGCATTGTCGTAAAAATTACTTGTTAAAAATACCGGTTACATCCAGCGTTGCAAAGTAATCCTCCGGCGTCTCCGCACGGCGGATCAGCTCGGTGGAACCATCCTCCTTCAGCAGAACCTCTGCGGAACGCAGTCTGCCATTATAGTTGTAACCCATGGAGAAGCCGTGTGCACCTGCATCATGGATGACCAGCAGGTCACCGCGGTCAATTTCCGGCAGCATGCGGTCCACAGCAAACTTGTCACAGTTCTCACACAGCGAACCGGTGACATCATACTTATGGTCGCAGGGTGCGTTTTCCTTACCCAGAACGGTAATATGATGATATGCGCCATAGATTGCCGGACGCATCAGGTTTGCCGCGCATGCATCCACACCAATGTAGTTCTTATAGGTGTTCTTTTCATGGATGGCACGGGTCAGCAGACAGCCATAGGGGCCAAGCATATAACGGCCCAGTTCGGTGTACAGGGCAACATCATCCATACCAGCCGGTACAAGGATTTCCTCATATGCCTTGCGGACGCCTTCACCAATAATGGCAATATCATTGACATTCTGTTCCGGACGATAGGGAATGCCAACACCGCCGGACAGGTTGATAAAGGTGATATGTGCGCCGGTCTCTTCCTTCAGCTCCACTGCGAGCTTGAACAGGATGCTTGCCAGTGCCGGATAATATTCATTGGAAATGGTGTTGGAAGCAAGGAATGCATGAATACCAAATTCCTTTGCGCCCTTTTCCTTCAGAATTTTATATGCCTCGGAAATCTGTGCACGGGTCATGCCATACTTTGCTTCACCCGGATTGTCCATAACCTGGAAGCCTTCCTTGGAGCCACCCAGCTGGAATACACCGCCCGGATTGAAGCGGCAGCAAATGCGTTCCGGAATATGTCCGATGGCATCCTCCAGGAACGGGATATGGGTAATATCATCCAGATTGATGGTAGCACCCAGCTTGTCTGCCATGACAAACTCCTCTGCCGGCGTGTCATTGGAGGAGAACATGATTTCTTTGCCGGAGAAGCCGCAGGCCTCACTCATCATCAGCTCGGTCAGCGAAGAGCAGTCCGTACCGCAGCCTTCCTCCTTCAGAATCTGCAGAATACGCGGATTCGGGGTTGCCTTTACCGCAAAATATTCTTTAAAGCCCTTGTTCCAGGAAAAAGCCGCATTCAGTCTGCGTGCATTCTCACGGATTCCCTTTTCATCATACAGATGAATCGGCGTCGGATACTGCTTTACAATTTCCTCTGCCTGCTCTTTGGTGACAAATGGTCTCTTCTCGTTCATTAATCAAACATCCTTTTCTGTATCTGTATCGGACAGCCGGATCATCGTTTCCCCTGTCCACCGTAAACATTAGTTTTCTTCAATATGCTCCAGAATCAGCGCAAGCACTTCCTCCCTGCCGGTTCCCTTTTCCGCAGAAAACGGAATCACCGGAACCTCCTCCGGCAGATGCAGTGTGGTGCGAATGGTCTGGAGATTGCCTTCCAGCTGGCTTTTTTTGATTTTATCCAGCTTATTGGCAATCACCACAAACGGCATGCCGGTCTGTAAAAACCAGTCTGCCATCGTGACATCGTCCGCTGTGGGCTTATGGCGGATATCCACAATCTGGAAACCCAGAGTCAGCGTATCCTCACTTGCGAAATATTCGTCCATCAGCTGGCCCCAGCGGGCACGCTCTTTTTTGGAAACCTTGGCATAGCCATAGCCCGGCAGGTCTACAAAATACACTTTTTCATCAATCTGAAAGAAATTGATGTGTACCGTCTTCCCCGGTTCATTTCCCACACGGGCAAAATTCTTCTGGTTCAGCAGGCGGTTGATGGTGGAGGATTTGCCTACGTTAGATTTACCGGCAAAGGCAATCTGCGGCAGTGCATCGTTGGGAAAATCGCCGGTTTTCACCGCAGAACGGACAAATTCAACTTTATGTAAATTCAGCATAGTTCACCTTGTCTTGACGCGGTTTCGGACGCCGGAACAACGGCTTCCGGCAAAATCGTTGCAGCCTTCGTGCTGTCCGTTTTCTCACGGCACAGTGCGGTATCCAGTACGGTATCCATGGTTTCCGCAATGACAAATTCCACATTTTCCCGAACAACCGGCTCAATGTCCTGTAAGTCCGGCTCATTTTCAGCCGGGACAATGACAGTTTTCATGCCGGCACGGTAAGCAGCCATGGTCTTTTCCTTCAGGCCGCCAATCGGCATCACGCGTCCACGGATGGTAACCTCACCGGTCATGGCGACATCATGCCGTACCGGCACGCCGGACAGGGCGGATGCCAGCGCGGTTGTCATGGTAACACCTGCGGATGGGCCATCCTTGGGAATCGCAGCCTCCGGGAAATGGATGTGAATGTCATTGTCCTTGTAGAACATCGGGTCAATCCCCAGCTTCTCCGCAGAGGAACGGACACAGGTGACTGCAGCCTTGGCAGATTCCTCCATGACCTTGCCCAGATTGCCGGTAATTTCCAGCTTTCCGGTGCCCGGAATGACATTGACCTCCACCTGCAACATCTCACCGCCCACCGAAGTCCATGCCAGACCGTTAACCACGCCGATTTCATCCTTTTTGCTGACATTGTCCTGCTTATACCGGGGTGTACCCAGGAATTTTTCCATATTGGAACGGTTGACGGTAACGCGCTTGCGGTTTTTCCGTTCCGGATTTTTCTGCTGGTCATCTGCAATGATCTTCGCAGCCTTGCGGCAGATGGTTGCAATCTGCTGCTCCAGACGGCGGACACCCGCCTCACGGGTATAGGACTGGATCAGATACACAATCGTCTCGCGTGTCAGTGTCAGATTGGTTTTTTTCAATCCGTGGTGCTCCAGCTGCTTGGGCAGCAGATGCCGTGTGGCAATTTCCGCCTTCTCCTGCTCCGTATAGCTGGAAAGCTCAATGATTTCCATACGATCAAGCAGCGGCCGCGGAATGGTATCCAGTGTATTCGCCGTGGTGACAAACAATACGTCAGACAGGTCGAACGGAATCTCTATAAAATGGTCACGGAACGCGCTGTTCTGCTCAATATCCAGAACCTCCAGCAGTGCAGCTGCCGGATCACCTCTGGAATCCGTACCCATCTTGTCAATTTCATCCATCAGGATCAACGCATTTTTGCTGCCTGCCTGCGACAGGGCCGTCATAATACGTCCCGGCATGGCACCGATATAGGTCTTGCGATGGCCGCGGATATCCGCTTCATCCCGCACGCCACCCAGGGACATGCGTGCATAATTACGTCCCATGGCTTCCGCAATCGAACGGGCAATAGAGGTCTTACCCACACCCGGAGGTCCTACAAGGCAAAGCACCTGCCCCTTCAGCTGAGGTGCCAGGGATTTTACCGCGAGAAATTCCAGGATACGGTCCTTGACCTTTTCCAGACCATAATGGTCACGATCCAGAATCCTGCGGGCAGTCTTGAGATTCAGCTGTTCCTTTGTGGTGATATTCCACGGAAGCTCCAGACAGGTATCCAGATAGGTACGGATGACACCGCTTTCCGCGGACAGCGGCTGCATTTTCTCCAGACGGTTGGCTTCCTTAATCAGCTTTGCCTCGGATGCCTCCTCCAGTTGCAGCGCACGGATTTTTTCACGGTATTCCTCCACCTCATCGCCGGTATCCTGTTCACCCAGCTCGCCCTGAATGACCTTCAGCTGCTCCCGCAGATAATATTCCTTCTGGTTTTTATCCACCTGCTCCTTGAGCTTTTCCTGAATTCCGTTTTCGATGCGCAGAATTTCAATTTCATTACCAAGGACACGGATCACCTTTTCCAGACGACGCACATCATGCAGCTGCTCCAGCAGCTCCTGCTTGGTCTCATAGGAAAGCGGTGTATTCTGTGCGACAAAATCCGCCAGATAGCCGGGCTCGCCGCCATCCAGCACGGACATCACCACATCATGGGTGATATGGGAGGACAATGCTGCATATTCCTCAAAATGATCCTGCAGGGTACGTACCAGTGCTTCCTTCCTCCGCTGGGAAGTGCGTCCGGCATCGGTATCCACCCGGAACACCCGTGCAAACATACAGTCGTCCTGCATGGAAAACTCCTCCACACCGGCACGATAGCTGCCTTCCACCAGTACCCGGATGTTATCGCCCGGCAGGCGAAGAATCTGCTTGACGGTGCACACCGTTCCAAAGGTAAACAGATCATCCTCTGTGGGGGAATCGGTACGGATATCCCGCTGTGCTGTCAGAAACAGCCGCTGGTTATCCTTCATGGATTGTTCCAGTGCCTTCATGGAAATCAGGCGGCCCACATCAAAATGAATCAGCATTTCCGGAAACGCAACCAGACCGCGCAGCGGCAGCACCGGCAGTATTTCCAACTCGGAGCCGTACTCGTTGTCTAATTCGTTAATCTGGGACAATTGATAACCTCCTCCTGCATGCGCATGGCAGATCCTGTCATCTGCTGCGCAAAAGCACACGCTGCAAACAGACGGAATGACATTTTCCGTCGGAATTGCACAAATCATGTGCGGATATTTCATACTTCTTAAAATTATATAGTATTTTATATCCCTTTTCAAGTCTGTTTGAAGTCAGATATATGGATAAAATACATAAATCTGCCGTCAAAACAGGGCGATTTTGCGGTAAAAAATTACATATCCGGATAATCTGCCGCCAAAAAACGCAATGACACGAAAAAATGCCTGCAGACCATGACAGTCCGCAGGCAAAAGATACAGATTATTCAGCTTTTGGCAGAGCCAGCAGTCCGGAAAAATATTCCATATCCTCATCCGACAGGGAAATAATATTGCCGAACGCATCAAAGGCTGCCACAATCATCGGACCAAAAAAGGTTTCATTGAAAATGGTACGGTTTTCCGGCATCTGGAGTACATCGGAAAAGGCATTGTGGATGACACAAACACCTTCATCAATCCCCTTGGACGCGATTTTGCCGTGTACCATATCTTCCATCTGCGCTTCAGTTCCATTCAGGTACTGAACCTCTGGTTCCTTGCCCGGATTCACATACAGGCAGCGGATAATATAGGGGTTTTCTGTGAAATTTTGCATGTTATCCCACTTCCTTATGCAGACTTCTGGGGCTTCTCCGTGATAACAGGAGATCCCTTCTTATCGATGACATCCTTTGTAATGTGAACCGACACAATGCGGTCGTTGGATGGAATCTCAAACATGATCTGTGTCATCGCTTCCTCCATGACGCCGCGCAGGCCGCGGGCACCGGTCTTGCGTTCCAGTGCAATATCTGCCACACGCTCCAGCGCGTCATCGTCAAATACCAGTTCCACATCGTCCATCTCAAACAGCTTCTGGTACTGCTTGACCAGTGCGTTTTTCGGCTCCTTCAGGATGCGGATCAGCGCTTCCCTGTCCAGCGAATCCAGCGAAACCAGTGCCGGCAGACGGCCGATGATTTCCGGAATCAGACCAAACTTCATCAGGTCATGGGGCTCCAACTCACGCAGCGTGGTACCCACATCCACTTCCTTGCTGGACTTGATCTGTGCGCCAAAGCCCATGCTGCTCTTGCTGGTACGGGATTCCACGATCTTTTCCAGACCATTGAACGCGCCGCCGCAGATAAACAGGATATTGGTGGTATCAATCTGAATAAATTCCTGATGCGGATGCTTGCGTCCGCCCTGGGGCGGCACATTGGCAACCGTGCCTTCCAGCATCTTCAGCAGTGCCTGCTGTACGCCCTCACCGCTGACATCGCGGGTAATCGACGGATTCTCGCTCTTGCGGGCAATCTTGTCAATCTCATCCACATAGATGATACCGCGCTGTGCACGCTCCACATCAAAATCTGCTGCCTGAATCAGACGGAGCAGGATGTTTTCCACGTCCTCACCCACATAGCCGGCTTCTGTCAGCGTGGTTGCGTCTGCAATGGCAAACGGTACCTCCAGTGTTTTCGCCAGAGTCTGTGCCAGCAGTGTCTTGCCGGAACCGGACGGGCCAACCAGCAGAATATTGCTCTTCTGCAGCTCCACATCGTCATCCGTACCCTTAAAAATACGCTTATAGTGGTTGTAAACCGCTACACTCAGTGCAATTTTCGCACGATCCTGTCCGATGACATACTGATCGAGCGTTTCCTTGAGTTCACGCGGCGTCGGCAGCTTTTCCGGAGCCGGCGCATTTGCCTTTGCCGCAGAGGAAGCCACATCACCCTCAAATCCGAATTCCTCATCCAGAATGCTCTGACAGATTTCAATACATTCGTTGCAGATATAGACATTCGGGCCGGCGATCAGCTTATGCACTTCTGACTGCGGTTTGCCGCAAAACGAACAGCGAATCTCACGCTTATCGTCGTTTCGTGCCATAATACACCTCGAATTTCCAATCCCCGCCTGTGAAACAGGCCAGGGGCCTAAAATGTTGAAACACCGGGACGACTGCAATATTTCAGCCGTCCCGGTGATCACGTTACCATTATCTGTGAACCATGACCTCGTCAATCAGGCCATATTCCTTTGCCTGATCCGCGTACATAAAGTTATCGCGTTCGGTATCCCGTGCGATTTCCTCAATGGACTTACCGGTATTCTGCGCGAGGATTTCGTTCAGCTTATTTCTGGTGCGAACCAGATGATCCGTATGGATCTTGATATCTGTTGCCTGTCCCGAAAGACCGTTTCCGCCAATCAGCGGCTGGTGAATCATGATTTCACTGTTCGGCAGGGCAAAGCGCTTGCCCTTCGTGCCGGAGGACAGCAGAAATGCGCCCATGGATGCAGCCATGCCGATGCAGATGGTGGAAACATCGCACTTGATGTACTGCATGGTATCATAAATTGCCATACCTGCGGTAATGGAGCCGCCCGGAGAATTGATATAGAACTGGATATCCTTATCCGGATCCTGTGCCTCCAGGAACAGCATCTGTGCCACTACCAGCGAAGCGGTGGTGTCATTGACATCCTCAGAAAGCATGATGATACGGTCATTGAGCAGTCGGGAGAAAATATCATACGAACGTTCACCACGGCTGGTCTGCTCGACAACATAAGGGACTAAACTCATAAAATGATTCCTCCTTCCCCATATTGGGGTATGTATGCCGGAGGATACGATTACTCGGCGTCAGCAGCAGCCGGAGCAACTGCAACAGCATTCTCCTTCAGCATATCAATGGTCTTCTGGGTGGTCAGGTCAGACTTAACGGACTCAGCCGGTACGAACTGCTTTACCTTATCCTCTTCCAGGCCATAAGCCTCTGCCAGTCTCTTGTACTCAGCAGCAATCTCGTCCTCGCTCGGCTCGATGCCTTCCAGCTCGGAGATCTTCTTGACTGCCAGCTGTACCTTGACCTGACGCTCAGCCTGAGAACGGAAGATAGCGCGGAAGGAGCTCATTTCCATACCCATCTGCTTTACATAGTCCTCCAGAGAGATACCCTGGGACTGGATGCGGTAGCCGTAGTCCTGCATGATGTTATCCAGCTGTGCCTCGTACATTGCTTCCGGTACGTCAGCTTCCAGGCCTTCCAGAACCTTGTCCAGAACCTTCTCCTCGAAGTCACGGTCAGCAGCGTTTGCCTTGCTCTCAGCAGTCTTTTCCTGAATGCTCTTCTTCAGCTCTTCCAGGGTCTCAAACTCGGAAACATCCTTTGCGAACTCATCGTCCATCTCCGGCATGATGGTCTCCTGTACGGACTTCACAGAGCACTTGAATACTGCCGGCTTGCCAGCCAGATCAGCAGCCTGATACTCTTCCGGGAAGGTAACGTTTACGTCACAATCCTCGCCAGCGGACTTGCCAACCAGCTGATCCTCGAAGCCCGGGATAAAGGTACCGGAGCCCAGCTTCAGGCTGAAGTCCTCACCCTTGCCGCCTTCAAATGCTTCGCCGTCAACAAAGCCCTCGAAGTCGATGACAACGGTGTCGCCCAGAGCAGCGGCACGGTCAGCAGTCTCAGTGCTTGCTGCACGCTCTGCCAGACGGTTCAGCTCAGCGTTAACGTCATCCTCGGTTACCGTTGCGTCAGCCTTCTCAGCCTCAACGCCCTTGTAGGTGCCAACGGAAACTTCCGGGTATACCGGTACAGTGAAGATGAAATCAAAGCCGTTGTCAAAGTTCTCCAGAGACTCGTCGATCTTGACATCGCCCTGGCCTACCGGCTCAATGCCTGCAGCTTCCAGAGCCTGCGGGTACATCTCCGGGTACAGGTTGTTGATTGCATCGTTTACAAAGAAATCCTTGCCATACAGGCGCTCGATCACCTTACGGGTTGCCTTGCCCTTACGGAAGCCCGGAATCTGAAACTGATTCTTAGACTTCTTGTATGCGGCTTCCTTTGCCTTATCTAATTCTTCAGCGGATACTGCAACAGTCAGCTTTACCTGGCTGTGCTCCAGCTTTTCGGTATTCTTGAGTTCCATATTAAATGACTCCTCCTAAATATATGTCCAATCTATTCTACCAGATAGTTGGCTTTTTGGCTACAAATTTTTTCTATTTTTTTAGCAGAACCGGCATAAAATCAATATAATCTCCGGATACCAGGCGAAAATAGATGCCTTCCTGCATACCGGTGACGGCATAACGCAGGCTGTCGGAATGCAAATGGCCGTAAATGCACTGCTTTACGCCATACCTGTGCATCAGCTCCATGATCTCTCCACAGCGGTAGCTGGGAGCAATCGGCGGGTAATGCAGGAAACACAGAATCTCCTCCACACCCTGGGACTGCGCTGCCCGGAAGGATGTTTCCAGCCGGATCAGCTCCCGCCGGAAAATCTTCTCATCGTGGCATTCCTGAAAATTTTCCTCGAAGAACCAGCCACGGGTCCCACAAATACCAATGTTATCATAAATGAAACAATTATTAAAGAGGAAATCAATATTTTTTATCTGATTTTCTTCAAAAAATTGCTTCATCTTCCGGACCGTACTCCACCAGAGGTCATGATTGCCCTTTCCGATGATCTTTTTCCCCGGTAAATCGGATAACAACCGGAAATCCGGCAGGCTTTCCTTCAGGTTAATGCCCCAGGAAATGTCCCCGCCAATAACCACGGTATCCTCCGGCGAAATCACGGCACGCCAGTTTTTTTCGATTTTCTCCATGTATCCCTGCCACTTGCCGCCAAAGATATCCATTGGCTTTTTTACGCCTACGGACAGGTGCAAATCAGAAATCGTATACAGTGCCATGCTTAAATTTTGCCCAGCAGGTCAACGGTGCCCAGAATATCCTCCCGGTCAATGACGAGATCAAAGCGCGGCTTCAGGCCGGACAGTGCTGCCAGCGGTGCCGGAACCGGTGCGCCGGTCATGTCATACAGCTGGTCCAGCAGTTCGGTGCCATCCGTGGTGACCTCGCCGCCCAGGGCGGAAATGACACTCTGGCAGAACTTGAACGGGCTTGCAGTGGAAGCAATCACGGTCGGGGTGGTGTCACCGGTGCGGGCACGGTAATCCTCATACACCTTTACAGCCACTGCGGTATGGGTGTCTGACAGGTACTGCTTCTCCTCAAACAGTCTTGCGATGGTTGCCTTAGTCTGTACATCATCGCAGCAGCCCGCATCGAACTGGCTGCCGATGTTGGCAAATACCTCAGCCGGTACGGTATACCTGCCGTTTTCCGACAGCTGCTTCATCAGATCCGCAACCATAGTGTCATTATAGCCGGATACCAGGAACAGTAAACGTTCCAGATTGCTGGAAATCAGAATATCCATGGACGGGGAGATGGTGGTATGGAACGGACGCATCCGGTCATAGGTACCGCCGGAGGTGAAGAAATCCGTCAGGACATTGTTCTCATTGGAAGCGCAGATCAGCTTTGCCACCGGCACGCCCATCTGCTTTGCGAAATAGGCAGCGAGGATATTACCGAAGTTGCCGGTCGGTACACAGACATTGATCGGATCGCCCAGCTGGATATCGCCCCGGTTGAGCAGATCACAGTAAGCAGAAACATAGTATGCAATCTGCGGTGCCAGACGGCCCCAGTTGATGGAGTTTGCCGAAGAAAGGGTCATGCCCTGTGCGTCCAGCTTTTCGATGGAAGCCGGGTCAGTGAAAATCTTCTTTACAGCGCTCTGTGCATCGTCAAAATTGCCGCGGATTGCGCATACCTGCACGTTATTGCCCCGCTGGGTTATCATCTGCAGCTTCTGAATGGTGCTGACGCCATCCACCGGATAGTAAACCATGATCTTGGTGCCTTCCACATCGGCAAAGCCATCCAGCGCAGCCTTGCCGGTGTCACCGGAGGTCGCTACCAGAATGCAGGCGGTGCGCTGCTCACCGGTCTTGCGCAGGGATGCGGTCAGCAGGTGCGGCAGCATCTGCAGTGCCATATCCTTGAAGGCACAGGTCGGGCCATGCCACAGCTCCAGAATATATTTGCCATCCTCCAGCTTTACCAGCGGCGCCGTGTCCGAACCACCAAACTTTTCATCCGCATAAGCGCGTGCCGCATACTGTTCCAGCTCCTCAGCGGTAAAATCCGCCAGGAAACGGCCCAGAATGTCCGCGCTTCTGCCACGGTAATCCTTTGCGCACAGGGAAGCAAAATCCTCTGCTGTGAGCTGCGGGATTTCAGTCGGGCAGTACAGGCCGCCATCCGGCGCAATGCCGGTTGCAATTGCCTTTGCCGCACTTACGGTGAGATTTTTATCTCTTGTGCTTACATAATCCATCGTTTTAAAAACCTCCTAAAGGGTTCAGTTTCACATCGTTAAAAATGTTCGGAAACAAATGCCGCCGCGTTGTCATAGAAAATATCCGCGATCTGCTGTTCCGAATAATTGTGCCGTGCCAGCGCCTCTGCCAGATGTTCCATGCCGGCCATGTCCGAAATGTCCTTCGGCAGCCGGTCACAGCCATCCCAGTCCGCACCGATACACAGCTGTTTTTCTCCGCCCAGCTCGTAGAAATGCTCAATATGCCGGACCAGATCATCACAGGACGCTGTCCTGTGCTTCGTAAGAAACGGGACATAGCCATTGATGCCCACCAGTCCGCCCCGACGAACGATTTCGCAGAACTGTTCATCCGTCAGATTGCGGGGATGATTGCAGACACACCTGCTGTTGGAATGTGTGGCAAGAAACGGTGTGCTGACACAGTCTGCCAGCTCCCAGAAGCCCTGTTCCGACAGATGGGACACATCCAGATACACGCCATGGGACGAAAGATACTGCGCCAGCTGCTTTCCTGCCAGCTTCAGCCCTGCCGTCTGGTCGGTGGATGCACCGCAGCCATACACGGAATCATGATTCCATGCCAGCGTTACAATCCGTACACCTGCTTCCAGCGCAGTCCGGATATCCGTTTCACTCTGCAGCAGTTCCGCACCTTCAATAGACAAAAATGCTGCTGTTTTGCCGCTTTGCTGTGCCAGTTTCCAGTCCGCTGCCGTTTTGCAGAACAGCAGATCCTCCCCGCAGGCTGCAAAGGCATGCTGTGCCGTCTGCAGGAGATGGGTAAACCGTGCATGGGCATCCTCCGGTGATGCCACCGGTTTTGCGCCGCAGAACAGGGCAAACACCTGTGCGTAATGGTCATATACAGCGGCACGCTGTAAATCCACATGCCCGCTGTTGCTTTGCAGTGTTTCCTGCGCCTTACGATATAATCTGTAGTCACTCAGTTCATAAATGGTGTCACAGTGCAGGTCGAAATATTTCAGTCAAACCACCTCAAATGCATCGGGAATATGACGGATGCGGCAGGTTGCCCGGTCAGGGGAAACCAGAATTTCCACCACATCAAACCGGGGCTGTAACTCCGTCGGATGCTCCTGCAGCCACTGCCAGGCCGCCAGAGCCAGCTTTTGCTGTTTGCTGCAGGTCACCGCCTCGCAGGGCATGCCAAACACAGAGCTGCTCCGTGTCTTGACTTCGACGAAAACGAGATACCGGTCATCCGCGCAAATGATGTCAATTTCACCCCGCCGGGTGCGGTAATTCCGTTCAAGAATGCGGAAGCCCTTTCGCTGCAGGTATTCCGCCGCACGCAGTTCCCCGCGTTCACCGGTGGTCATTGGTGGTTCAGTACCTTTTTCAAAAAGGTTTTCCGGTGCAGCGGACAGATGCCATACTGTTCAATTGCCGAATAATGCGCCTTGGTGCCATAGCCCTTGTGCTTTTCAAAGCCATATTCCGGATACTGTGCCGCCATGTCCCGCATGTAACGGTCTCGGGTCACCTTCGCCAGAATGGACGCTGCCGCAATCGACAGCACCTTGCCGTCACCACCGATAACGGTTTCCGCCGGAATGGGTAATCCCTGAATGCGGTTGCCGTCCACCAGTGCGTAATCCGCCGGCAGCTGCAGCGCTTCCACCGCACGGCGCATAGCCAGAAAGGTTGCCTGTAAAATATTGATTTCGTCAATCTCTGTTTCACTTGCTTCGCCGATGCCATACGCCAGCGCATGCTCTTTGACAAAGTCAAACAGGATTTCGCGTTTTTTCTCTGTAATTTTCTTGGAATCATTGACGCCGGGCAGCTGGATACCCTCCGGCAGGATGACTGCCGCCGCCACAACCGGACCTGCCAGCGGCCCCCGTCCGGCTTCATCAATGCCGCACACGGCAGTAAAGCCCTTTGTGCGGATTTCCATTTCCTTATCCATGGTCAGCAGGACAGGCTCTTTGGATTTAGCCATCAGCTCTATCCTCCGCCGTGTATTCATATTCCTCCGGAGTTTCCAGTGTAATACGTCCCAGCTTGCCGCCGCGGAACTCATCCAGCAGAATGCGTGCCATGCGTTCGGTATCAATTTCACCGCCGGAAATCAGGAAGCCGCGCTTGCGTCCGGCACGCATCAGCAGCTCATAGCCGAGGAAATCAAATTCCTCTTCCTCGCCCGGCAGCTGAATCTTATACCGGTTCACCAGCAGCTCCGGTGCCCTGTGGTACAGAATCTCCATCAGGCGGCATGCCAAGGTTTCCACATCCACAACATCATCCTTGACAGCACCGGTGACGGCCAGATAGATGCCGGTGCGCTCGTCATCCAGCTTCGGCCAGAGGATACCCGGTGTATCCAGCAGCTCCAGACCGTTTTCCACCCGGAACCACTGCTGTCCACGGGTCACACCCGGCTTATCCGCCGCCTTTGCGGATTTTCTGCCCAGCACCTTATTGATAAATGTGGATTTTCCCACATTCGGAATGCCGACCACCATCACCTTGACAGAGCGTCCGGTCTGGCCCTTTTCCTTCCACACCTGTATCTTTTCTGCCAGCAGGGAACGAACTGCAGCGGAGAATTTCGCCACGCCCGCGCCGCTTTTCGCATCGGTTGTCAGGACAGCATAGCCCTGTCGGCGGTAATAGGCTGCCCACTGCTTTGTCATCTCCGGATCTGCCAGATCCGTGCGGTTCATGACCAGCAGGCGCGGCTTGTTTCCCGCGATTTCATCCATATCCGGATTGCGGCTCACCTGCGGAATACGCGCATCGACGACTTCACACACGGCATCCACCTGCTTGAGGCTGTCTGCCATCCGGCGGCGGGTACGTGTCATATGGCCGGGATACCACTGTATATTCATGTATTACTCTCCTTATGATACTGTTCCGATTTCCCGAAACGGGAAAATGCGCATCAAAACCTTGCCGATCACATATCGTGTATCCACCATGCCCAACTGGCCATAGCGGCTGTCTGTGGAATGGTTCCGGTTATCACCCATGACAAAGATGCAGCCCTCCGGTACAGTCTGAGGGAATGTGATGTCATACTGGGTTGTTGTCGGCTCCGCGATATAGCTTTCCTCTAAAACCTCGCCATTGACCGACACGGCACCGGTGGAAAAGTCAATGTCCACGGTATCGCCTTCGGTTGCGATCACACGCTTGACAATGGGGCTTGTCATAAAGGAATCCTTTGTCAATATGGCAATATCGCCCTTTTCCGGCGTATAAAACAGATTGGAAACCAACAGCTGGTTGCCATCCTGCAGGGTCGGCATCATGGAATTGCCTTCTACGCCGATAATGCGTACACCAAAGACAAATACCAGAATAACAGCTGCCAGAGAAATCAGCAGAGCTTCTCCCCAATCGAACAGCTCACTGTGAAACCGTCCCTTTGGCGCTTCCTCACCGGAAGCATTGTTTTGCTTGCGCATTGGATTTCATCATCCTTTCATCGGATAAACATATACTTTTATATTATACCGATTCATCCTCATTTAGCAAGTAATTTTGCCAGAAAACACAAAAAAGCAGCAAAAAACACCGCTACAAAATGAAAAAGGAGAGAACATAAGCTGTTCTCTCCTCTGTGGTTCCTGAATACAGGCTGAAACTTACAGCTTTTCCTGAACCTTTGCTGCCTTGCCGACTCTGCCGCGCAGATAGTACAGCTTAGCACGACGTACCTTACCATTGCGCAGTACCTCGAACTTTGCAATGTTCGGGGAATGTACCGGGAAGGTCTTCTCAACGCCTACACCGTAAGAGATACGTCTAACGGTTACAGACTTGTTGATGCCGCTATGCTTGATAGCGATGATGGTACCCTCGAAAACCTGGATTCTTTCGCGGTTACCTTCCTTGATCTTCTGGTGTACCTTTACGGTATCGCCAACCTTGAGTTCCGGCAGATCGGACTTGATCTGCTGCTCTGCGAGAACCTTTACTAAGTCCATCGTATTTTCTCCTCTCAATCTTAGACAATCGTGTCTCTTTTAAAACCTCCGGTCCGGTCTGCCGCTGAAAAAACGCTTCCGGCACAATGCTTGTGCCGCGGCATCCTGGTGGCTGAGCCCTTCTCAGCCGGGTGAACAGAGGATTGTCCGGTTTCAGTTAGTTAGTTTAACATGAAACGACACAGATTGCAAGAGACAACTATAAAAAATACCCAGCAAATTTTGACAGAAATGTTGTGACTTGTTCACAAATATGGTATACTATTTTAGCAATATAACCTTAACTTTTAATAATCAGGAGGATATAATAACGATGTGGGCATATGAAAGCATATTTTATCAGGTTTATCCCATGGGTTTCTGCGGTGCTCCGTGGGAAAATGACGGCAAAACAGTCAACCGCATCAGTAAGGTGGGTGACTGGGCAGAGCACATTGCCTCTGTCGGCTGCAATGCCATCTACTTCTCCCCTGTCTTTGAATCCGACAGCCATGGCTATGACACCCGTGATTTCCGTAAAATTGACTGCCGCCTGGGCACCAATGCGGATTTTGCCGCTGTCTGCGACACGCTGCACAAAAATGGCGTGCGCGTGGTGCTGGATGGCGTGTTCAACCACGTAGGCCGGGGCTTCTGGGCATTTCAGGATGTACAGAAAAATAAATGGGATTCTCCCTATAAAGACTGGTTCCTTATCAACTTTGACGGCAACTCCAATTACAATGACGGTTTTTGGTATGAAGGCTGGGAAGGCCATTATGAGCTGGTCAAGCTGAATCTGCGCAATGAGGAAGTCATCCAGCATATTTTTGACTGCATCCGCGGCTGGGTGGAGGAATTTGACATCGACGGCCTGCGTCTGGATGTGGCTTATTCCCTTGACCGTGACTTTATCCGCCGCCTGCGTTCCTTCTGCGACTCGCTGAAGCCGGATTTCTTCCTTGTGGGTGAGGTCATGAGCAGCGACTGCAAGCCGTTCCTTGAGGATGGCATGCTGCATTCCTGCACCAACTATGACTGCTACAAAGGTCTGTATTCTTCCTTTAACTCGATGAACCTGTTTGAGATCACCCATTCCCTGCAGCGGCAGTTCGGCCCGGAGTACTGGACCCTGTACAAGGGCAAGCATCTGCTGTCCTTCGTTGATAACCACGATGTGACCCGCGTGGCATCCATTCTGACCAACGAAAAGCATCTGCCGCTGATTTATGCGCTGATGATCGGCATGCCTGGTATTCCCTGCATTTACTATGGCAGCGAATGGGGCGAAAAGGCTGAAAAGCAGCATGGCTCGGATGCAAACCTGCGCCCCTGCTTCGATGCGCCGGAATCCAATGAGCTGACCGAATGGATTTCCAAACTAGCTATGGCAAAGCGGGAGTCCAAGGCGCTGTGCTACGGTGACTTTACCACCCGCCTTCTGACCAACAAGCAGGTAATCTTTGAACGTGCCTATGAAGGCGAACGGGTCATGGTTGTCATCAATGCGGATGACCAGCCCTTTGTCGCTCATTTCAATGCCGAGGCCGGCCGTGCCCGTGACCTGATTACCGGAAAGGTGCATGACTTCGGCGGCGGTTCCGAGCTGCCTCCCTACTACGCAGCCTACTGGCAGGTATTTTAATCAGCCCCAAATATAGCAAAATCCCCTCTGCTGCAACGGAGGGGATTCTTTTTGCTCTTTTCTCACGATGCTGTGATATTATTCCGACATTTCCTCTGCCATTTCCTGCAGCTCCAGCCAGCGCTCTTCCTTTGCTTCCAGCTGAGCGGAAACCGTATCAATCTGCTCGGTCAGCTGCTGCAGCCGGACAAAGTCCGAGGTAACCTGTGCCTGTTCTGCCTGCAGGGCTTCCAGCTGCTCTTCCAGTGCCGCGATGTCATCGTCAATGTGCTCCAGTTCATAGCGGTCTTTATAGCTCATCCGGGTTTTGCCCGAAGTCTTTGCTTTGGGCTTTGCCGTTTTTTCTGCTTTTACCGGTGCCTCAGCTTCCTTGCGTTTTTCCAGATAATCCGCGTAATTTCCCAGATATTCCTGCACGTTGCCGCCGGGACGGAATTCAAAAATCCGGTTTGCCATTTTGTCCAGAAAATACCGGTCATGGGATACCGCCAGTACCGCACCGTCAAAGCCCTCCAGATAATGCTCCAGTATGGTCAGTGTTTCAATATCCAGATCATTGGTGGGCTCGTCCAGCAGCAGGATATTCGGCGCACGCATCAGCACGCTGAGCAGGTACAGCCTGCGCCGTTCACCGCCGGACAGACTTCCGATGCTGGCCCACTGGGATTCACCGGAAAACAGGAAGGTTTCCAGCATCTGTGCCGCTGACAGGGTACCATCCGGCGTACGCACGGTTTCCGCAATGTCACGGATAAAGGAAATGACCTTCTGGTTTTCATCCATATGCCCGCAGTCCTGGGCAAAGTAGCCGATTTTTACCGTTTCACCAAAGGAGACTGTGCCGGCATCCTCCTTTGCCTGTCCTGCCAGGATGCGCAGGAAGGTGGATTTACCGGTACCGTTATGTCCTACAATGCCAATGCGGTCATCCCGGGCAACGGTCAGGTCAAAATCACGGATATAGGTCACGCCGTCCCAGCCCTTGGTGAGGCCCTGTACCTCAATGGTCTTTTTGCCCAGCCGTGTGGAAATTGATTTCATTTCCACCGAGCTGTCGGTCTCCGGTGCTGATTGTGCCGACAATGTCTCAAACCGTTCCAGACGTGCCTTTGCCTTGGTGGTGCGTGCCCTGGCGCCGCGTCTGACCCATTCCAGCTCATGGCGCAGAATGCTCTGCCGTTTGCGTTCGGATGCCGCCGCACTGGCCATGCGTTCTGCCTTGCGCGCCAGAAATCCCTCATAATTTTCGTCGTAGAAATACAGCTTCGCATGATCCAGTTCACAGATGCGGTTGGTCACACGGTTGAGAAAATACCGGTCATGGGTGATGAGAATGATTGCACCCTTGTACGCCTTCAGCTGCTGCTCCAGCCATGCCGCGGTTTCATTGTCAATGTGGTTGGTGGGCTCGTCGAGAATCAGGATTTCACTTGGGTTAATCAGCGCTGACGCAATGGCAACCCGCTTTTTCTGTCCGCCGGACAGCAGGCGTACATCCTTGTCAAAGTCCGTGATACCCAGCTGTGTCAGCAGCATTTTTGCTTCGTAGGCACGTTCCTCCGCAAAGGAGGTGGATGCCCCACGGAAAACCTGCTGCAATACCGTCACCGGTTCGGAAAAATCCGGCGACTGGGGTAAATATCCAATTCTGGTTCCACGCGCCAGCGTTACGGTTCCCGCATCGCCCTCCTGCAGGCCTGCCAGAATACGCAAAAATGTGGATTTTCCGGTACCATTGATACCGATCAGGCCCACCTTGTCATGCTCCTCCACAGCAAAGCTGACATCATCAAACAGTGTTTTCTCTCCCCAGCTCAGGGAAATATGTTCCGCGTTTAGAAGTACCATGTTCTATATCCTCACATAAGAAACAAACCGCCGGACCTGCATCCGGCGGCTGAAAAAATCAACATGACAGGGAATGGACAATATCCTTGAAGCGATTGCCGCGTTCCATAAAATTCTTAAAGATATCAAAGGATGCACTTGCAGGGGACATCAGCACGATATCGCCATCCTCCGCAACTGCCGCAGCGCCTCGGACAGCTTTTTCAAAATCATCATAGGTGTCAATGACCAGCTCATCCGGGTGATAATTTTCCGCTGCCAGCACAGAAGCCTTGATTGCCGGTGCCGTGGTATCCTCCGGATTCGCGTCAATCAGAATCAGACGCTTGACATGATCGCAGACAACCGGTCCGAAGGAATCATACGGAATCTTTTTATCATGTCCGCCTGCCAGCAGAATCACCTTCTGGTCAAACGCACGCAGGCCAGCCGCGGTTCTTGTGGGGCTGGATGCAATGGAATCGTTGTAATAACGTACACCGTTCAGAGTACGCACCAGCTCCAGTCGATGCTCTACACCGCCAAAATTGTGCGCCACTTCACAGACATCCGCAAAGGAAACCTTGCCATGGGTCATGCAGATTGCTGCCATATAATTGGCAATGTTATGCGCGCCCGGAATGCGGATTTCCGAAGCATCCATGATCTTGCGGCGGTTGCCATCCTCCGCATACCAGATGACACCATCCTGCAGGTAAACACCGTTCTGTACCGGCTGTACCATGGAGAACTGCAGCAGTTCCACACCCTCTGCCGGTCTGAAGTCACGGGATACCGGGTCATCCGCATTGAGTACCAGCTTTGCCCCCGGCTTCTGGTTGACAAAGATATTGGTCTTTGCCTGCACATATTCTTCCATGTCCTTATGGACATCCAAATGGTTTGGTGTCACATTGGTCACCAGTGCAGCCGCTGGCGAGCAGGTCATATCCATCAGCTGGAAAGAAGAAAGCTCCACCACAGCGATATCATTCGGTGTGATATCCGGCACATCTGCCAGCAGCGGATGGCCGATATTGCCGCCCAGATGGCAGGTATAGCCTGCCTGTTTCAGAATTTCACAGGTCAGTGTGGTCGTCGTGGTCTTGCCATCCGAACCGGTAATGGCAAGAATCGGGCAGGGGCATACCTGCATGAACACTTCCATCTCACTGGTAATGATGCTTCCCTGCTCACGAGCCCGTACCAGTGCCGGCTGGTTGGGATGCATACCCGGTGTGCGGAAAATATAATCGCCGGAAAGATTCTGCAGGTATTCATTGCCGACGCAGAATTCCACGCCGATATCATGGAGTCCTCCATAAATTTCGCCCAGATCCTCTATCGACTTGCGGTCATGCACGGTGACATGTGCTCCTGCCTCCAGCAGCAGGCTGATCAGCGGTGTATTGCTGACACCAATGCCGATTACGGTGACGTTTTTTCCGCTCATTGTTTCGAGAAAACGATCAAATGCACTCATTTCACTAGCCTCCGGATGATCTCCCTCGTACAGGGCGGGTATGGTAGCCGTCCATGGAGAATCATCGTTTTTTTATTTCATCATAATTCAGGAAAGCCGCCTGACGGCGGCAAAAATCCTGCGTATCAGCGAAAAAGAGTGAGCAAAGAGTAAGCCGGGTTCTGTCATTGGAACAGCCATCTATCTGGGACGCATGTTACCACACGCCTCAAGCCACCTCCTCGGGACGGATCGGGCAAATCCTCAATGTCCCTCCACGGTGTTGCTGCGGATAGAGTTTACAGAGTCCCACAGTTACCTGCAGGACTGGTGAGCTCTTACCTCGCCTTTCCACCCTTACCGCGGGAATCCACGGCGGTATATCTCTGTTGCACTTTTCCTGGAGTCGCCTCCGGCGGACGTTATCCGTTATCCTGCCCTGCGCAGCCCGGACTTTCCTCACAAAAGGGCCTTTCGGCACGATTTGCGCGGCTGTTAACTTTACTCACTCCGTTTATTATACTGAAATCCACGATTTTGTCAATCTCCTCCGAGGTGAATCTCCGGAAAAGCTGTTTTCAGGTACGGGACAACCTTTGCCTGGAACTCTCCGTCATGGCAGCACCATTCCTCCCGCCGGATGACAAGATCCCTTCCATCCAGGGTTTTTGCGGCAATCTGTTGATCCCCTTCCACCTCCATCCGGTAGAAGTCAGCGGCATGGATACACACCATCCGTCCTACCTCCGGTCCGGGGGCAAAGTCCGGATGATCCTGCCGGTATACATACACATGGGAGGTCTCCCGGTCATAATAGCCCGGAATACGAAAATCCGGTGCACGATAGGTTCCCAGATGCACCAGCTGATCTGCCGCCAGCTCCAGACCGGTTTCCTCCCGGATTTCCCGCAGAGCGGCAGCATCCGGCTGTTCGCCTGCGTCGATATGCCCGCCGCAGGACAGGTCATAGCAGTCCGGAAAATCCTTCTTGGTATGCGCCCGCTGCTGGAAATAGATCACCGGCTCAGACTGCGCGATCACCCAGCAATGGACGACCTGATGGAATAACCCCTTGTCGTGCACCTCGCTGCGGGGTGCCGTCCCGATATGGTTCCAGTTTTCATCGTAGATATCAAATACTTCTTCCATTTTCATTATCCTTCCCACAGAGTTTCTCCCGGAATCCATTACCGGATGGAAACATGATACAGCTTCATCCAGTGGTGCAGCTGCAGGAAATACGCAATGGTCTGAGGCGTCTGCATCAGCTGTCCATACCATGGCTGGGACCGGCTTTCGGTGAGCAGCTGCTCCAATGCATCTATTTTGACAATATCAAACATAGGTGACGTGCCTTCATCCAGAATCTGCCGCAGCAGATTGGCTACGCCGCGCATATAAGCCGGGTTGTGCGTCTTGGGATAGGGGCTCTTTTTCCGCAGGCGGATTTCATCCGGCAGAATCCCCTTGACCGCCTCCCGCAGCAGGCCCTTTTCCATTCCATGCAGGTCCTTGATGTTCCATGGGACATTGTACAGGTATTCCGCAATGCGATGGTCGCAGAACGGCACGCGAACCTCCAGACCGCTGTACATACTCATGCGATCCTTCCGGTCGCCCAAGGATACAACAGTAAAATTTTTCCAAATCCCTCATCTGATTACATAATCTGCCACATGGATGGTAATTTGTATTTCACTCACATACATTGGTTCCGAGGTGATACCATGACTGCATATCAGCAGCTGATCCATGTGATGAAAGAAACATATCCCGAAGCACTGATGGAGCATTACCGTCATCCGGACGGCAGCATCCGACAGTTCCGGTATACCGATCATACCTATCTGGGAATCGGGCCTGAGATGGAGCATGCCCCCATGCTTCCGGAAGCGCTATTACGAAAAATTCCAAAGGATGAAGCCTGATCTTCATATATTTATTCGATTGCCTGCAAATATTTTGCTTCAATCTCATCTGCCAGCCAGATATTGTTCTCGGACAGATAAAACATGCCGCCATCCTGCCAGCGTTTTCCCGCGGCAATCCGCAGGATTACCACGTCACCGTAGCGTTTTTTCCTTCCGCCCACCTGCCGGGCGGTTTCCACGTCCCAGGAAAGATGTACCTTCTGCCGTTCCATGGGCCTGAGTCCTTCTGCCTGAATCGAGGACATAAAGCCCCAGGAGGTACCATGATACAAAAACTCCGGCGGCTGCATGACCTGATATTCCATCTCCACCCATGGGATGGAATGCCCCTGATTGCAGCGGATATACAGCCGGTGTCCCTGTTCCTTTACTCCATACCGCTGTTTCCCATCCGTCCGAACCAGTTCCATCAGCACCGGCAGATTCAGATAAAATGGCTTGCCTGTGTACCGGGCGTTAAAGCGGGAAATCAATTGCTTCGCATCGACCCATGCGCCTTTTTTCTGCATGTCCAATTGCAGCTTCTGGGGATTGTGCCGCAGGACATAACAGATTTTGGTGCCCATGGTTCTTCCATATCGATGCAGCATGGACGCTTCCTCTGCTGTCAGCTGCTCGATATAAGGCCGGATGATTGTCTCGTATTCCATACGGTACCTCCTTTCTATGTACGGAAAAAATCAATAAAATCCTGGAATATTGTGCTTTTATTCTATCTTTCCCCTTTATATTTGTCAACCATACTATTTTGACAGAACCGTTGCCGGTTCCGCAAGTTGCTATTTTCCCAGCCATGCAATATAATGGAACCCAGAAAACCTGCTATTCTATGCAGAAACCCGAAAGGTGGTTAACGGCATGTATCGCATCCTGGTCATTGAAGATGACGCTTCCATGGCAAAAGCAATGGAGAAACAGCTGGAAAGCTGGGGAAATGACGTCCGGCTGATTGAGGATTTCCGGAATATTCTTCCAGTGTTTACCGAATACGATCCTCATATGGTATTGATGGACATTATGCTGCCGTTTTTCAACGGCTATCACTGGTGCAGTGAAATCCGCAAAATTTCCAATGTGCCGGTAGTCTTTCTTTCTTCCGCGTCGGACAACATGAATATCGTGATGGCAATGAATATGGGCGGTGACGATTTCATCTGCAAGCCGGTAGATCCCAATGTGATGATGGCAAAAATTCAGGCCGTCCTTCGCCGTACCTATGACATGGCCGGAAAGGTTCCCATGCTGGAGCACCGGGGCGCCATGCTCAATCTGCATGATACCTCCCTGAGCTATGAAGGGAAACGGCTGGAGCTGACCCGCAATGAATTCCGCATTTTACAGACCCTGCTGGAAAACAAAGGGAAGGTGGTCAGCCGGGACACCCTGATGACACGCCTGTGGCAGATGGACTGCTATGTGGAGGAAAATACACTGACAGTCAATGTCACCCGTCTGCGGAAAAAGCTGGAACACATCGGTCTGACCGGTTTTATCAAAACCAAAGTCGGCAGCGGCTATATCGTGGAATAAGGAGGAAACCGGTATGGAGTACAAAACCCGACGTTCCCTCTTTCTCTGCTATCTGCGGGAGCATGTCCTGACGCTCCTGCTGCTGGGCCTGTTTGCCGCTATCTTTTCGGTTGTTTTTTCCCTGTATGAGCTTCCTCTCAGCGCCGTGCTGTATCCCGCCGCCCTGTGCCTGCTGTCCGGCACACTTCTCCTGCTGCTGCGGTTTCGTACCTATGTGGAACGGCACAGGCAGCGGCAGCAGCTGTTTCACAGCATTGAACTGCATTACCGCCGACTGCCCCAAGGACAAACTCTTGCAGAAGAGGATTATCGTCAGCTGTTGCTTGCGCTGGGTCAAAGCTATCAGGAACAGGAAACGGCAAACCAGCTGCGGGAGCAGCAAAGCATGGACTACTACACCACCTGGGTGCATCAGATCAAGACGCCGATTTCTGTCATGCGTATGCTGCTGCAAAGCGAGGATACCGATGAACATCGGGAATTATCTTCCGAACTGTTCCGCATCGAACAATATGTGGATATGGTACTGTGTTATCTGCGGCTGGACAGCGATTCCACAGATTATCTCTTTCACGAAATTCCACTGGACCCGGTCATCCGGCAGGCCGTCCGCAAATTTGCCTCGCAATTTGTGCGCAAGCGCATTCGGCTGGTATATGAACCCACGGAGGTCCGGGTCTTAACCGATGAAAAATGGCTGTCGTTTATTCTGGAGCAGTTGTTGTCCAATGCAATCAAATACACGGGCAGCGGTGAAATCCGCATTACCGTAGAAGGAAAAATCGTGCGTATTTCTGATACCGGCATTGGCATTGCGCCGGAGGATCTGCCCCGTATCTTTGAACGGGGCTTTACCGGCTACAATGGACGTATGGATAAAAAATCCACCGGTATCGGCCTGTATCTCTGCAAACAGGCCTGTCAGCGGTTATCCATCGGTATTTCCGCAGAATCCTGTATTGGCAGCGGCAGTGTGTTCTCTCTCGACCTGAATACCGATGCCATCCATCCGGAATAACCCGCACCTTACAAAAATGTCACATCCGCAAGCCGAAATGTCACCTGATTCGATGTCGGTGCGTTCGGCTTGTTTGCTACAATAAAGGCACAACAAAGGAGGTCATCACAATGGCTATATTAGAAGTATCCGGCCTGAAAAAAATCTATACAACCCGCTTCGGCGGCAATCAGGTACAGGCCCTGTCCAATGTGTCTTTCTCTGTGGAGCAGGGTGAATATGTGGCAATCATGGGTGAATCCGGCTCCGGCAAGACTACCCTTCTGAATATTCTGGCAGCACTGGACAAGCCCACATCCGGCAAGGTATTGCTGGAAGGCAAAGACCTGTCCGCCGTGCGGGAAAAGGACATTGCCACCTTCCGCCGGGACAATTTAGGCTTTGTCTTTCAGGAATTCAATCTGCTGGACACCTTTTCTCTGGAGGACAATATCTTTCTTCCATTGGTGCTGGCAGGAAAAAGCTATGCGGAAATGTCTGACCGTCTGCGCCCGATTGCGGAAACACTCGGCATTACATCCCTTTTGAAAAAATATCCCTACGAGGTTTCCGGCGGTCAGAAGCAGCGTGCTGCGGTTGCCCGGGCACTGATTATCCATCCCAAAATCGTTCTGGCGGATGAGCCCACCGGTGCACTGGATTCCAAGGCAACCGATGAGCTGCTGCAGCTGTTTGCCCGCATCAACCGGCAGGGTCAGACCCTGCTGATGGTAACCCATTCCGTCAAAGCGGCAAGCCATGCCAGCCGTGTCCTGTTCATCAAGGACGGCGAGGTATTCCACCAGATTTACCGCGGGGAAAGCACCAACGAACAGCTGTATCAGAAGATTTCCGATACACTGACCATTCTTGCAACAGGCGGTGAGCAGGCATGAAGCTGAGTTTATATCCACGGCTTGCCGCAGGCAGCATCCGGAAAAACGGACGGTTCTATCTTCCCTATATCCTGACCTGCTCCGGTATGGTGATGATGTTCTATATCATCCATTACCTTGCTGCCATGCCCACATTGAATTCCGTATCCGGCGGGGACGTAGTCAAGGGCTGTCTGGGGATGGGTACCTATATCGTTGCACTGTTTGCGCTGCTGTTCCTGTTTTATACCAATTCCTTCCTCATGCGCCGCAGAAAAAAGGAATTCGGCCTGTATAACATCCTTGGCATGAGCAAAGGCAATCTCAGTCTGGTTTTTCTCTCTGAAACCATCATGGTGGGTACGGTTTCCCTGCTTACCGGACTGATTGGCGGCATTGCCCTGTCCAAGCTGGCGGAGCTGGTCATGACACGGATGCTGTTCGATGAGTCGAGCTATGATTTTTACGTCAATACCGAAGCCCTGCGGGACAGCCTGCTGTTTTTTGTGCTGATTTTTGCACTGATTTTCCTTAACGGACTGCGGCAGATTCATCAGTCCAATGCGGTGTCCCTGCTGCACAGTGAGAATGCCGGTGAACAGCCGCCCCGTGCCAATTACCTGCTGGGCTTTGGCGGTTTCCTTGTTCTTGCCGCGGCATATTACATTGCTGTTTCCATCGAAAGTCCGCTTTCTGCCCTGTCCTGGTTCTTTATTGCCGTGGGCATGGTCATCGTAGCGACCTATGCGCTGTTTATCTCCGGTTCGGTTGTCCTATGCCGGATTTTGCAGAAAAACAAACGCTATTATTATAAAAAGAATCACTTTGTCGCCGTGTCCTCCATGGCATACCGCATGAAGCGCAATGGCGCCGGTCTTGCTTCTGTCTGTATTCTGAGTACCATGGTGCTGGTGATGATGGTAGGCTCCAGCTGCCTGTATTTCGGCGCAGAGGACAGCCTGAAATCCATGTATCCCAAGGACATTAATTTGTCCATGCGCAGCGAATCCATCGACGATGTGCAGACCGATGCCATTGCCGGACTGGAAGCGCAGATGGCAGATGTGATTGCCTCCCATCATGCCGAGTCCAAAAATCTGGAAAGCTATTGTACCATTGCCCTGACCGGCATGCTGAACAACGGCTTTCTGGAGACCGACAGCAGTACAGTCAATGGCATTTTGGAATCCTATTCCAACGTATGTCAGGTATATTTTCTTTCTCTGGCCGACTATAACCGCTGTATGGGAACCCATGAAACCCTACAGCCGGGACAGGCCATGATTTACTGTATCCGTACCACCTATGAGGAAAAAACACTGGATGTTTCCGGCTGCTATACGCTGGATATTGTCAGGCATCTGGATCACATGATACGCTATGAGGATGAAGCTGCTTATATGGATATTGTCCCCTCCATTTATCTGGTGGTTCCTGATCTGCTGGCTGTGGCTGAACCGTTAAACAAACTGGCTACCTTTTCCGGAAAATTCACCCTGCGTCCCATATGGAATTACAGTTTTGATACCGACCTGTCAGAAGAGGAGCAAATCACCCTGAACAAGGCGCTCAGAGATAAACTCGCAGCAATCAACGCCGATAATGAAACGGCAGATTATGCGGTGGAATCCCGCGCCGCCAATCGTGCCGATTTCTATTCCACCTACGGAAGCCTGTTCTTTCTTGGCATCCTGCTGACCATTGTATTCCTGTTTGCCACCGTGCTGATTCTGTATTATAAACAGATTACAGAGGGCTATGAGGATGCATCCCGGTTTGAAATCATGCAGAAGGTTGGCATGACCAAGACAGATATCCGAAAGAGTGTCAATTCCCAGATGCTGACGGTCTTTTTCCTGCCCCTTGTGACCGCAGTTGTCCATCTTGGCTTTGCCTTTCCTCTGGTGCGCAAGCTGTTGCTGCTGTTCCATCTGACCAACCTGACACTGCTGCTGACCGTCACTGCCATTACCGTCCTGATTTTCGCTATATTCTATGGGCTGGTATATTCCATTACTGCCCGGACCTATTACACCATCGTTGCCGGCGGTGATACTGCTGCATAAGCTTACCAGATTCTCTTTCACAGCCTCCTGTGCCAGCATCTGACGATGCAGGCATGGGAAGCTGTTTTTTTCTCTGTGCAGACAGAATTTTCTGTTTTGAAACAGACACCACCCTGGCATTTTTTCAATATATTGCACACAGGAGGTGCGATATGAATCATCTTGTCCTAATGGCTCTGATTGCCACGCTCGGAACCTGGCTGGTCACGGCGCTGGGCGCTGCCACAGTGGTCTTTTTCAAATCACCCAACCAGAAGGTGATGAATTTTATGCTGGGCTTTGCTTCCGGTGTCATGATTGCCGCCAGCTTCTGGTCCCTGCTGCAGCCTGCCATTGAATGGGCAGAGCTGTCATCCCAGGTTCCCGCATATATTGTCACCACAGTGGGCTTTCTGTTTGGTGCGTGTTTCCTGTGGGGCTCTGACAAAATCGTTACCTTTGCCAGAAGGAATGCGGAGCGTACACAGGGAAAGCCAAATGGACGGCTCAACCGCATTATCATGCTTGTCCTCTCCATCACACTACACAACATACCGGAGGGATTGGCTGTCGGTGTGGCATTTGGCGCCCTGCAGAACGGCAATTTTACCACCGAAGGCCTGATGGGAGCCATCACCATTGCCACCGGCATTGGCCTGCAGAATTTCCCGGAAGGCGCAGCAGTTTCTGTCCCGCTCCGACGGGAGGGGTGTTCCCGCAAGAAAAGCTTTCTGCTGGGGCAGGCTTCCGGCATGGTGGAGCCGATTGCCGGTGTCATCGGTGCGCTATTGATCGTCTATGTGGAAGCGATTTTGCCATATGCCCTTGCCTTTGCCGCCGGCGCCATGATTCTGGTAGCTGTGCATGAGCTGATCCCGGAATGCCAGCGGAATCAGCAGGAGCTGCCCTATTTTGCCACCATGGGCATTATTCTGGGTTTTGCAGTGATGATGCTGCTGGATGTGATGCTGGGATGACACAAAAAAAGAGTCTGACATTCCCCTGCATATCAGGTGCTGCCAGACTCTTTTGTTCTGTTTGTGTATCATACGCATGTCAGCGGTATGACATGCTCATTCCTCTTCTTCCCATGTCCGCATGATTTTATCGTGCAGGGTATTCCATTTCTGCGATTCACGGATACCGGTTATTTTTATCTTTTCCTGCAGATCGGAAATCAGCCATGTGTTGAGAATCCGCGGCGGCTTTAAATACAGCGAGGGCTGTTTGTTTTTTCCGGAAGCAGGCGCCAATACCTTTCCATTTTCCCTGTCAGCCGGAATGGCATCCAAATACCGATAAAACGCAATGCCTTCCGTACAATACAGCTCCTCCGACAGCCGTGTGAACGCCACCGAATGAGGGTATAAGGTTTCCTTTGTATCCTCCCGGAAATCTGCAACCGCCTGCATCAGTGCCGGATTGCTTTGCCGGAGCCAGTCTGCTGCCGCTGCCAGCTTTTCTGTCCGGAAGATCAGCTCCAGATCCGGATTGGAGGCATAGCTGTCCATATAATCCTTTGTCTCCAGCACCTGCAGCAGTGTGGAAATCAGCTCCGGAATATAGTACCAGTACTGTCTGTCTGTTGCCGGGAAAGAAAATCCCAGAGCCTGCAGGGAATCGGTATCCGGTTCTGCTTCCAGACGGAATAAAACCGTTCGCTGCTTGAGGCACAGAAGGAAAATATCATGCTCTCCTCCGTGGCAGTCTGCCCGCATCAGAAGGTTTTCCATACCTGCAATTTCATCCGCAGTCATCCAGTCCACAGGATACATGGTTCCAAATGCAAATAACCGTGCCGGAATGCGTTGTATCATTTTGTTTCCCTCCAGCCGTATCCATCCATATAGCTCCGAATTGCTTCCGCAGACCGTTCCAGCTTTCCGATGGAATAGCCGGACTTGGTTTGCTGTATTTTGGCGCTCTGCACCAGACAGCGGCCGTTATCGCAGTCAATGCCTTCCAGCCACGTCTGCTTTTCTGCCTTTGCAATGCGGCACAGGATTTTATATTTGTGCTTCGCCTGCACCGGATTCCACTGCCTGCGTCCATGGAAGGCCGCAGGATGGTTCCGATGTACGCCGGTTTCGTCAATGGTAAAGGAACCGATGGTATCGGTAAACTGTATCAGATCATCCATGCCAGTAACAGGTGCATCCTCCTGGGAAACCTGCAGCAGTTGAACCGCATCCTCCGGTTTCAGCAGATGAATGTCCTCTCCGTGTACAATACGGTCATACCAGTTGTCCTCCTGCTGCCACAGGCCTGCCGCAAGGGAAACAATCTCCTGCCATTCCCGGCGTATGTCCTCTGCTACGCCATATAAGCCCTCTGCGCACCGGATCGTCCTGCCATATACATCGGTCTTGTCGGTCAGGACAATGCGCAGGAGCAGCACATCCTCCGGTGTTACGGTAACATGCACCACGCCGTCTATGTTTCCGTTCTGCGCATCCAGACGCTGCCGCCGGAAGGCTTTCGCCGCCGGGTCAGACATTTTCGGCAGCGGCGCAATGTTGCGGTAATCTGTCTCCTTTGTGCGGCTGTTGAACACCGTATACCATTTCATGCCTCCATCACCTCCCTGCTCAAAGTGAAAAAATTTCAATAATCATTTCCCATACGGATCTCTTTCTCGCAACCGCATCCTGCGCAAAAAACGGTGTGGATTTTTCGTCAATAACGCAGGTTCCCCGAGGCGAATCCAGCAAAGCATCCAGATGTTCATGCAGGAAATCATACAGCTCCTGATACAGCCGCCATTTCTGGTTGTTTTCTTTCCGGGTTTCCCGTTCTACAATCTGCCGCTGCTTTTTATCCAGCATGCTGGTATCCGTGGCTACCGCGCTGTTGTCAATCTTATTGTCAATCCGATACCGCAGCTCCGCCATCAGGCCATACAGGAAGGCGATATCAAAGCCATACGGCTCCATCTCCACACTGGGGTCCAGCATGGAGGTATACCGCCCAAATTCCGCACGGGTGGTATGGGCATTTCCATTGCCGCAGGCAGAGGTCGGAATTACCGCAAAGGGCCAGTCATATTGACGGCATACCTCCAGAATCGGCTTGAATACGGTTGTGGCACGAGCAATCAGGCCGCAATAGCTGTCCTTTGCCAGCGAATCATCAATCAGGTTGGAATCACATTTGGTCAGCATCAGAACCACGGTGCGCTGCCGGGAAATAAAATCACTGTCATATAATTCCACCAGATTCATGAAAATATCATTGATATTTCGTCCAATGGCATCCCGAATCTGATTCAGCGACGCATTTGGCTCCGGATTTTCCGACAGGATATTGGCATCTGCCAGCAGCATCAGCACATCGGATTCCAGAATGGAATCCAGCAGCTTTTTTGCGTTCTGCTGTGCTTCATAGTCCTCATCCTCCCGGATACCTCTTGCCACCGTCTGGACAATACCACCGGCATAATCCAGCACCGGAATTTTCAGGATGGGATAATTGGGCAAATTTTTGCGAAAATTCACACACAATGCCAGCGGAAGCTCCCACACACCTTCTGTACCGGACCTGGTGAACCGGTCACGGGTCTCCGGAGCATAATTGCGGATCAAATCTGTATTTTCCATTTTCTCCTGAAACGTGCTGCCATCCGCGGTTAAATAAATTTTATGGTCGGAATTTTCCCGTTCCATCATACGGAACAGGGATTTACACGCATGTGTTTTGCCTGTACCGGAAAGTCCAAGCATGGTAACAGTAATACTGCTCATGGTTATCCCCTCTTTCTGTATGGCTGCCGACTGCATCCAGCGGCATGCCCTTGCTATCTGTGTCCTGCCAAAAAGATAATATTTTTCTGTTCTACTTCGGAAAAAAGCGTTTCGGTTTCCGCCATGGTTTCCACCGTCGGGGAATACCAGTCTTTGCTCATAAAATAGTCACGTGCAGCCTGTGCCGATTCAGAATTGCCGGGAAAGCTGTATCCCCTGCGGGCATAGATTTCATTGATTGCCAGCTGGATGGTTTGGGTATCCATTCCGGCAATATCCGCTTCCGTCAATTCCTTCCGGTCTGAATCCGGAAATATGTACTGGCCTCGATTGCCCAGATGGAAATCGGAAAACCAGCCGGTAACCCATGCCACACAGTTATCCCGTAAGTCAGTCCAGAAGCCGCCGGCGGAAGTCTCCGGCAGATCCGGCTGTTCCTCTGTGGCAAAATAGGTCAGTGACTGGGAATCCGGGAGATTCAGCACGGTTTCCAGCTTCTGGTTCCACTGGCCAAGACGGGATACCGCTGCACCGGGAATCAGGAGCAATGCAATCAGCGCAATACAGATCAGCCGTTTCAGGCAGCCGCCTTTTTTCTTCTGCGGCTTCGGCTTTTCATATGTCACCAGCAGCATTTCGCCGTTGATTTTATTGCGGTATTTGCGGATTCGTTCCGCTTTATGGTCCCGCAGCAGCTGGAAATTCTGTTCATCCTTCAGCTGTTCCAATGTCAGATCCGCCGGTCCGCGAACAACTGTCATTGCCCAAATATCGTCAGACTGCCTGCCGGACAGGTTGAGCCATATCACGCTGAGCCAGAAGAATAACAGCACAGCCAACAGGACGGCCGGGAAATGCCGGACGATCCGATACAGCCAGGAATACTGCAGTCCCAGATAAACCAGAATTTCAAAGGAAATCCCTGCCAGACAGATGGACAGAATCATCAGACCGATGTTGATACCTGTTCGTTTCATCTTTCGGCTCCCCTTACATATAACAGCTGGAATATCAATCTCGATAACCTCCGATATGCTTTGCGTTATTTGCTCCATCATGGAGCAAGGTATATATGCCATTATACGCATCACAATCGACAAAAACAATATTATTTCGCATGAGTTTACGCCTTGTTCAAACATTTTTCATGCTGAATGGTGAAAGTGAAGTACGATTTACCGGTTTTCCCTGCACCGATTGGTGGCATTGCACACAAGCCGGAAAACCTGTTCCACTGCCAGCATCATATTGCACTCTGCCATTTCCGGCTCCATCGCCTGCTCCAGCGAGGTAATGCCCCGTACAATCGGGAAAAACGCGTCGATTCCTGCCTGATTGCATGCCCCTGCATCCTCTGCCACGCCTCCGACAAAAGCAAGTACCAAAGCGCCATATTGCTTCGCCATTGCCGCAACACCAGCCGGTGCCTTGCCCATGGCGGTCTGTCCATCCAGCCGGCCTTCCCCGGTGATGACAATATCCGCATCCTGCAGCTCCTGCTGCAATCCGATGGCTTCCAGCACAACCTCCACACCGGGCCGGAGTTCAACCTGCTCCAGATAGCTTAAAAACGCAAAGCCCAGTCCGCCGGCTGCTCCGGCTCCTTCACAGTCCCGGCAGTCCCTGCCCGTATAAACTGCTGTCTGATCGGCATAATGCCGCATTTTAGCATCCAGTACCGCTTTTTCCTGCTCTTTGACTCCCTTTTGCGGGCCATATACATATACGGCACCACGCTCCCCGCACAACGGGTTCCGGACATCGCAGGCAATATGAAACCGGCATTCGCGCAATGCAGGATGGACATGCTCTCTGCCAATCCGGTCAATCCGGTCCAGCTCCCGGATTCCGCGTCCGATTTCCCTGCCGTCTGTATCAACGAAGGTATATCCCAGCGCTTGCAGCATGCCCACGCCGCCATCACTGGTGGCACTGCCGCCGATGCCGATGATAAACTCCCGGCAGCCGCGCTGTACCGCATCCAGAATCAACTCCCCTACGCCATAGGTGGTGGCGTCCCAGGGAGCAGGCTTGCCCTCCGGCAGCAGGGTAATGCCCGCAGCCTGCGCCATTTCCATCACTGCCGTGATGCCGTCCGGCAGGATGCCATAGGTCGCGGTAACCGGCTCTCCGGTGGGACCGGTGACCTGGATCGAAATATAGCTTCCACCCAGGCCATCCACCAGCGCCTGCGTAGTACCTTCTCCGCCGTCTGCCAGCGGCTTTACTGTAATGTCTGCATGGCAGACCCGTTCAATCCCTGCCTTCGCTGCCAGCCCTGCCTGCATGGAGCTGATATTTCCTTTGAATGAATCCATTGCAATAACCACTTTCATCTGCTTCCCTGTCTCCTTCTGCATGCCATGCATTTCATATCAAATACAGTATACCACAGGTTGGCAAATGTTTTTTCAAATCTGTCCGCCTTCTATTTTTTTCTGTCCCTTCATACACAAAACAGTACGGAAGGGGGATCACATATGGTTGGCATTTACAGCCGTCAGAGTCTGGATAAACCGGACAGCCTGTCCATTGACCAGCAGATCGAAATCTGCAGGGCACATGCGGGCACCGATGACATAACGGTATACACGGATGCCGGTTTTTCCGGCGGCAATATGCACCGTCCGGGCCTGCAGCGCCTGCTGCAGGATGCAGAACAGGGAAAGCTGTCTAAAATCATCTGTTACCGGCTGGATCGGTTTTCCCGTTCGCTGCTGGATTTCGCGGAAACCTATGAAAAACTGCGCCGGTGGAATGTTTCCCTCATCAGCGCCACGGAATCCTTTGATACCGCTACACCCATCGGTAATGCCATGATTTTTATCATCATGGTGTTTGCCCAGATGGAACGGGAAACCATCATCCTGCGCGGTACGGATAACTATTACAAACGCCTGCGGGAAGGGGTATGGCCCGGCGGAAAGGCGCCCTTCGGCTTTGACATCATCCGCCGTCCGATTCATGGAAAATCCCAGCCTGTCCTGCAGCCCAATGCATCTATGTCCCATGTGCAATGGCTGTTTGATGCCTATGCAGCCGGGACTGCCTCCCTTGGCGCCCTTGCCCGTGTCATGGAGCAGCGTCTGCCATCTGCCCAGTGCGGCAAGCGCTGGTCCTCCACTGCCATCCAACGGATTCTGAACAATCCGGTCTATGCCGAAGCGGATGCAGATCTCTATGCCTATTATTATCAGGCAGGCCTGCACATCATGGCAGATATACAGGAATTTGACGGACAACATTCCGCACTCCGCATTGGGATGCGCAATCGCTGTCAGGGCAGGAAGCTTGCGATTCAGGAACAGAAGCTGTATGTGACAGCATTTCCACCGGTGATTCCATCCGATGTCTTTCTCACGGTACAGCGGCAGCTTTCCCGCAACCGTCAGATCCGGAATGACCATCCCAGCCAGTATAGCTGGCTGTCCGGCAGGCTTTCCTGCAGCCACTGCGGACACAGCATCCGTTTGAACCATCCCGGAACCGCAGCAGGCAGGCGCTGCTATCTGGTGTGCTCCAATCGGGGCAGACATCCGGATGCCTGTCCCATCCGGCACACCGAGTCCATTGAATCGGTAGAAGCCTGTACCATAGCAGCAATGCGGGAGCGCATGCTTTTTCTGGCAGACCATTCCCATGGCATGGCAGATCCGGCTGTATGCAGCCAAATCAATCAGCTGAAATTACAGCAAATTGACATCCAGGTGAAACAGAAAAAGCTGCTCGAAGCCATGGCTGTGGGCGGTGCAGCCGCGGCAAAGCTCATCCGCCCGGAGCTGGAACAGCTGGAAGCGACGGCGTCAGATGTGTCGCATACACTGGAACAGCTTGTCTCCGGTCAATCCGAAGCCACGCCGCCTCTGACCGTGGATTTCGACCGTCTGGACAGGAAAGGCAAACGGCAGGTTGCGGCGCTGCTCATCGACCGGGTTTATGTCGCTCCGGATACCATCGACATCCACTGGAAGGAATAATCGGATTTCTGTTACCTTCCCGTCCAGCAGGGTCTGCATGAACCAGCCGAAATTCAGCCGGGTCATCTCACGGATCCGGCGGTCATCTTCATTGTGGATTCCCTCCGATGCGACCTGTGCAATCGTCTGTCGGTATTTTTCATCCACATACGCTTCCGCGTCAATCTGTTCCTGCAGCTCATCTCGCAGGAAGGAAGCGCGGTATGCCGTGGATTGTGCCCATGGGAAACCGGCCTTCCGACGGATATCCGCATCCCGATACCATGGATATCCGCCAAAGATTTCATCCGCACACTCCCCCGACAGCGCCACCGTACTGATCTGCTTGATTTCCCGGCAGAACAGCAGCAACGATGCATCCACATCCGCCATGCCCGGCAGATCACGCGCTTCCACCGCTTCAAACAATGCCTGAATCAGCTGCGGCGTATCAATGACAATCAAATGGTTTTTCGCTCCGATTGATTCATTCATCAATCCAATATAGCTGTCATCGCTGTTGGGCTGGAAATGGGATGAGTGAAAATACTTCGCATTATCCCGATAGGTAACCGAAACCGTATCCAGCTGCCTGCCCTGTGCCCGATACTGTGCCGCGGCAATGGCAGAAATAATGCTGGAATCCAGCCCGCCGGACAGGAACGTACACAGCGGAACATCCGAAACCAGCTGCCGGGTCACCGCATCCTGCACCAGTTCACGTACCTTTGCCACTGTTTCCTCGGTACTGTCGGTATGCTCCCGGTCTGTCAGCCTCCAGTACGGATGCAGTTCTACTCCTTCGGTTTCCGAATATGTTCCGCACCAGCCTGCCGGTACCTCATGAATCCCACAGAACACGCCATAGCCCGGTGTCCGCCCCGGCCCCACCAGCAGCAGCTCTGCAATGCCCTTTGTGTCAATCCGGGCAGTATGATCGGGATGGGCCAGCAGCGTCTTGATTTCTGAAGCAAACATGAACAGCTGCTTTTCCGATGTAAAAAACAACGGTTTGACACCAATCCTGTCCCGTGCAAAAAACAATGTTTTTTTCTGCATATCCCAGATGCCAAACGCATAAATTCCATTCAGGGCATCCAGACAGGCTTCTCCCCATTCCAGATATGCTGTCAGCACAACCTCTGTATCCGACTGCGTGTGAAAGGTATGCCCCAGCTTCTGCAAAGCAGTACGCAGCTCCTGTGTGTTATATAATTCGCCATTATAGACGATGGTATAGGAATGCTCACCTACGGTCCGATGCATTGGCTGTTTTCCGCCCTCGATATCAATGACTGCCAGACGGTCATGCAGCAATGCCACGCCTTCGCCAATCCAGATTCCCTCCTGATCCGGCCCGCGCCGCCGCATGGTATTCTGTATCCGTTCCAATACAGTTTCAGACGGAATTTTTCCTATCATTCCAGCAATTCCACACATAAGAAAGCCTCCAGTCAGTAAAAGGATAGGGAAACATCCGAACAGTATATGTTCCCATGCTGCCAAATATGAAAAAGATGTAATTTTGCCTTCTACTCAAAAAGTTCCATATCATTCACATTTTGCGTTATTTTTGCAATATCACAGTTTTATTTTTGCAAAAATGTTGTGTTTTTTGTGGAAATTACACGAATGATTGCTGTTTTTTTCTCATTATTCCATGGCATTCTTGCACTTCTGTATGCTTGACAAATCTCCTGCAACGCGTGTAAAATATAGACAAAGCAAAGGTGCTCCAGATTCTGGAGCACCTTTTATTTTGTTCCATATTATTTCACATAGAAAGAGAGAGGTCATATGAAAGATATCATCGCTCATGGCGACAACATCAATGTCCTTCTGGCGCGTTATGGTGTCAAGTTTGGCATCTACAAAAACGGAACCTTTCACGAGCAGTTGTTTCCATTCGATCCGATTCCCCGTGTCATTACGGCGGAGGATTTCGATTATCTGGAGCGCGGCCTGAAGCAGCGTGTGGATGCGCTGAATCTGTTCCTCGCCGATGTTTACAACCAGAAAAACATCATCCGGGACGGCATTGTTCCGGAAGATTTTGTTTTTTCCTCCTCCGGTTATCTGCCGGAATGTGAAGGCATTACCCCGCCCGCAGGTATCTACAGCCATATTTCCGGCATTGACCTGGTACAGGCCAAGGATGGTACCTGGTATGTACTGGAGGATAATCTGCGTATTCCGTCCGGTGCCTCCTATCCGCTGATTGCCCGTGATCTGGAACGCAAGGCAAGCCCCCTGGCATTCCGGGAATATCCGGTACGGGATAACCGTGACTATGCTTCCCTGCTGAAGGAAACCATGGACAATGTCAATCTGGGCGGCATCAATGTCATTCTGACACCGGGCCGTTACAACGCGGCATTCTTTGAGCATTCCTATCTGGCAGAAAAGACCGACAGCGTGCTGGCGATGCCGAATGACCTGTTCGTACAGGACTGCAAGCTGTATTACCGGGATGACCATGGCAAAAAACAGCGTGTGGGTGCGGTATACCGCCGCCAGTCGGATGAATTCCTTGACCCCTGTACCTTCCGTGCGGATTCCCTGATCGGTGTGCCCAACCTGATGGCAGCGTATCGCGCAGGCAATGTGGCAATCATCAACGCCCCCGGCAACGGCGTAGCGGATGACAAGGGCATCTATTATTTCGTTCCCAAGATGATCCGGTATTATCTCAATGAGGAACCAATCCTCCACAATGCACCGACCTATCTGCCGATGTATGAAGAGGACAGGAACTTTGTCCTGGAAAATCTGGAACGGCTGGTTGTCAAGGATGTTGCGGAAGCCGGCGGCTATGGCGTTGTGTTTGGCAATAAGATGTCCGAACAGGAGCTGGCGGACTGGAAGGCGCTGATCCAGCGTGAACCCCGCCGCTTTATCGCACAGGAGGTCATTGATTTCCGTGATCTGGAAATCATCGACGAAGGCAAGCGTGTCATGCGCAAGGCTGACCTGCGCGCCTTTGTGCTCAGCGGTGCGGAAACCAGGGTATGGGCAAGCGGTCTGACCCGGTTCTCCCGCAACCCGGATTCGTTTATTGTCAACTCATCTCAGGGAGGAGGATTTAAAGATACATGGGTACTATCTCGTTAGAAAAAAGAGACAGCCTGTACTGGCTGGGACGGTATACCGAACGGGTATACACCACACTGAAAGCATTTTATGACTATTATGACCAGATGATTGACCGGGAGGCAGATGCATACAAAAACCTCTGTCAGCGTCTGGATATTCCGAATATTTATGAGAGTGAAGAGGATTTTATCCATCGGTTCCTGTTTGATCCCAATGACCCGAATTCCATCTTTACTTCCCTCAATCGTTCCTATGACAACGGCATCCTGCTGAGAAATGAAATCACCAGTGATTCCCTTGCCTACCTGCAGATGGCGCTGGATATCTATGCGGCATCCTCGCATTCCGATGTTCCCACCATGGCTCTGCTGCCGGTACAGGATTACCTGCTGGCATTCTGGGCCTGCATGAATGACAATGTGTGGGATCAGCGTGCCCGCAGCATCATCAAGTGCGGAAGGTATGTTGAACGTCTGGATCTGTATTTCCGCCTGAGCTTTCCCACCAAAGAGATTGAACGCACCCTGTGTAAAATGACTCCCCGCCTGAAGCAGTGCGGTATGGCATACGATCAGGAGGTACTGGATGTCCTGTATGCCCGTGTGCGGGAAAATCTGCTGCACACACCGGGCTGGCGGCGTGAATGTGCCCGGCTGCTCATGTCACTGATTACCGAATAAAAGGGAGCCGTCGCACATGAGAAAACTGCATTTTACACACTGCAAAAAGCTGCAATTTGATACGCCGGTTGTATCCCACAGCTTTTCCCTGCGGCTTGTCCCCACAACGGACAGCCGTCAGATCATCTGTGACCTGAAAAAGGAAGTCACACCTGCCGAGCATCTGGCCGATGTGACGGACGAATGGGGTACGACCATGTGCATCGGTGACTGCTATGCGGAGCATGATACCTTCTCCTATTCGGTCTCCGGCATCGCATGGGTAAAGGACACGCCGTATATCGAAGGCCCATTGCATCCGATTTACCGGTATGCCTCTGAGCTGACCCGTCCGGGTGAATGTATCGAGCAGATGTATGCGCAGGCAGAGCTTTGCGCCGAAACGCCGCAGGAGCGTGCCGAGGCATGGATGCATTTGATCCATCGTACCATGGCCTATGAAAAAGGTGTGACCGATATCCACACCACCGCCGAGGAAGCCGCAGCCGCCGGAAAGGGTGTCTGCCAGGACTATGCCCATTTGATGCTCTCCCTCTGCCGCAGGGACGGTATCCCGGCACGCTATGTGGTGGGGTACCTGTATGGCGAAGGAGAAACTCATGCATGGGTGGAAATCTTCGACGGCAGCCGCTGGTGCGGACTGGACCCGACCCATGACTGCCGCATTGACAGCGGATATATCAGCCTTACCAATGGGCGGGATTATAATGACTGCATTCTGGACAAGGGATTTTTCCGCACACCGGGTTATGAAATCCATAAAGTAACCCAGACGCAGCAGGTTCGTGTTGTTGTAGAAGATATGTAATACAAAAAGAGAAGGAAAGAATAAAATAATGCACCGCATTAACCGATAAGCAGTATGCTTGTCGGTTCTTGCGGCGTCTGGAGGGATTTTTTCATGATTCAAGAAGTTGTATCGGTGGGGCTGGCGGTTGACGAACGCTGGAAGATCATCAAGAACCGGATTGAACCGGAAACCGGCGGCAATGCCAATCTCAAGCGCATCTGCATTGTCACCGGCACTCATGGCGACGAGCTGGAAGGCCAGTATGTCTGCTACGAGCTGGCACGCCGGATCAATGCCCATAAGGAATACCTGAACGGCATTGTTGACATTTATCCTGCCCTCAATCCACTGGGGATTGACTGCATTATGCGTTCGGTGCCAAAATTCGATCTGGATATGAACCGTATTTTTCCCGGCTCCAACACCAGCGCCACAACCGAATACATTGCCGCACAGATTATGCAGGATATGAGCGGCGCGGATATGGCAATTGACATCCATGCCTCTAACATTTTCCTCCGTGAAACCCCGCAGGTACGTGTCAACGAAACTACGGCAGATACCCTGATCCCCTATGCCAGACTGTTGAATACCGACTTTGTCTGGGTGCATGCATCCGCCACTGTACTGGAATCCACGCTGGCACACAGCTTAAACAGCACCGGTGTCCCCTGTCTAGTTGTGGAAATGGGTGTGGGCATGCGCATTACCCGTGAATACTGCATGCAGCTGGTAGACGGCATTTTCCGTGTCATGTGTGAGCTTGGCATCTGGACCGGTGAAGCGCCGGAAGTACGGGAACCCATTGTCTCCCGTGACCGCCATGTCAGCTTTGTCAATGCAGAAGCCTCCGGTATCTTTGTCCCCTGCATTGAACACTGGACGCATGTGGAAAAGGGACAGCATATCGGTGACATTGTTTATCCGGCTACCGGTGAGATTCTGCATGAATGCTGCTCTGAGGTATCCGGCCATGTATTCACGCTGCGTGAATATCCGGTCGTCTATTCCGGTTCCCTGATTGCACGTATTCTGGAAGACGAAAGCAAGGAGGATGTCTGAAATGCTGAAGGAAACACTGTTTGAACTGCCATCCCCGTATCGGGATCCGCTGAATATCACCGGCTATCGGTTTGGACGCGGAGAAAAATCCGTCTGCATTGTGGGTGCCATGCGCGGCAATGAAATCCAGCAGCTGTATATCTGCTCCCAGCTGGTACATACACTGGAACAGTTTGAAAAAAAAGGGCTGATTGTCAAGGGGAATGAAATTCTGGTGATCCCATCGGTCAACCATTATTCCATGAACATTGGCAAACGCTTCTGGGCCATGGACAATTCCGATATCAACCGCATGTATCCGGGCTATGACCGGGGCGAGACCACACAGCGCATTGCTGCCGGTATGTTTGAGAAGGTACAGGGCTACCGCTATGGCATCCAGTTTGCTTCGTTCTATGTACCGGGTGACTTTATCCCCCATGTCCGTATGATGGATACCGGATATCAGTCCACTTCTCTTGCCAACCTGTTTGGCCTTCCCTATGTACTGGTGCGCAAGCCCCGGCCCTATGACACTGGTACGTTAAACTACAACTGGCAGATCTGGGATACCAATGCCTTTTCCGTTTATACCAAGGAAACCGACCAGATTGACGAGGAATCCGCCCGCATGGCCATTGTCTCCGTGCTGCGGTTCCTGTCCCGCATGGGTATCATCAAATACCACTGCCACAGCGGTTATATTGCCTCCATTTTGCAGGAGGATGATCTTCGTTCTGTACAGTCTACCTCACCTGGTATTTTTGTCCGCCTGAAGCATCCGGGAGATACCGTATCCTATGGGGATGAGCTTGCACAGATCATCCACCCGCTGGAAGGCTATGTCATTGACCATATTTATGCCCCCTGTGACGGCATTGTCTTTTTCTCCCATTCCGGGCCGCTCATTAATGAACAGACCACGGCATTCCGTATCATCCGCAGGCTGCATGGCTAACTCAGGCTCTTTTGGATTTCCTGAATGCGTTCCGCACCATATTCCCTGTTATAAATGGCACGAATCGCCGCATACATGGACGCTGCATCCCAGCCGGGGTGCGGCGTTTTTAATACTTCATACAGCTCCCGCGCAGCGGCTCCGGTCTCATCGCTGCGCTCCAGCTTGCGAAAGCCATCGGTAAAATCATCAGGATAATAGCCATGATTCACCAGGCATTGGCAGCCGGGATGGAGGTCATATTTGGACTGATGGAGGTCAAACAGCAGCTGCTCCACCTGTTCCTCTGATGCATCCTGTCCCAGCAGCGCCAGCGCACGCCGCACCAGCGCATTGCGTTCTTCCGTCATTTCAATCGGATACAGGGAATAGGTCATACTGAGAATGGCCCCCAGGATTCTGCTCTCATTGTCTCTGTTCATGGGTATCTTTCTCCTTTCTGTTACAGTATAGCACGAGACAGGGAAAAGGAAAATCCCGCAGGAATTTTTTCCGCGGGATTTCGTAAGTTCCATTAAAATTTACTGTCCAGATATTCCACAACGCCCTTCAGGGTATCATGGTTGTTGTCCGGTACAATCACATCTGCCAGCTCCAGCACTTCCTTCCGCGCGTTTTCCGGCGCAAAGCTGATACCGGCAGAGGTCAGCATAGGGATATCGTTATGGCTGTCGCCTACGCAGCAGACCAGCTCCGGCTGAATGCCGATGTATTCCGCTGCCCGGCGGACACCATCACCCTTATGACCGCCCTTGCAGGTCATTTCATAGTAAATCGGCGTGGAAAAGGTCAGATTAAAGCAATCCTTCCAGTCATCCAGGAACTGTTTGACCTCCTCCACCTGCTCATGCTCACCGGTGAAATTGATCTTGCCCCATTCGCCTGTAGGCTCTGCAATATCATCCAGTTCACAAATGGTGTACGGAATGTCCAGATTGACAAAGTGCTGTCTGGTAATCTCACACATATTGCAGACATACGAGTGATCCAGCAGGAAAACCTCAATGCCGATATGTGGGAATCGCTGCATGACTTTGCGTGCCAGCTCCTTTGCCCGGTCATCCAGCCCCTCCATATAGACAACCTGCTCTGTGGTTTCATCACAGATGATAGCACCGTTCAGGTATACGCCGGGACCATTGCATGGCAAAATTTTGCGGTATGCCGCTGTTCCCGGTCGGGTTCGTCCCGTTGCCAGAGAAAACTGTCCGCCGTTGCGTGTAAAATATTCCAGTGCTTCAATGGTTGCCGTACCAATGGTTCTCTCATCACTCAGCAGAGTTCCATCCATATCGGATGCAATCAAAATTCCATCAAATTTACCCATTTTGACTCCTTAGTTTCTGTAATACGGTGGTGAAATATGCCGGAAGCGGCGCCTGAAAGGTCATACGTTCCCCGGTTACCGGATGGGTCAGGGACAGCTCTCCGGCATGCAGGCACTGTCCCTGCAGCTTCCATTTGTCCTTTGATGGGCCATACAGCGGGTCACCAAGGATCGGATGCCCGATATGTGCCATATGGACACGGATCTGATGAGTCCGTCCGGTTTCCAGTAAAAAGGTCAGATAACTATAACCCGAATAGTGCTCCAGCACCTCATAATGGGTAATGGCCTCCCTGCCGCCGGCAACAACCGCCATTTTCTTCCGGTCAACCGGATGCCGGGCAATCGGTGCGTTGACGGTACCCTTCTGCTCCTTCGGCGTGCCGTAAACCACGGCATAATATCTCCGTCCGGCACAGTGTACCTTGATCTGCTCCGCAAGCGACTGGTGCGCCCGGTCATTTTTTGCCACTACCAGCAGACCGCTGGTATCCTTGTCAATCCGGTGTACAATACCCGGACGGATTTCCCCATTGATACCGGAAAGACTGTCTCCGCAATGGTACATCAGTGCGTTAACCAGCGTACCGCTCCAGTTGCCCGGTGCCGGATGCACCACCATTCCCTTAGGCTTGTTGACAACAATAATATCCGCATCCTCATAGACGATATCCAGCGGAATATTTTCCGGTTCAATTGCCACTTCCTTTGGCTCCGGAAGCTCTACCGTGATGACATCCCCTGCAGCTGCTTTTGTGTTCTTTTTCACCGGTTTACCGGAAATGGTCACACAGCCATCCTGCATCAGATGCTGTACCGCGGAACGGGTCAGCTCCGGCAGCTGTTCACTGATCAGCTTGTCCAGCCGTTTTCCCGCATCGGTTACCACAATCTGCTGCTTCATTTTTTCTCCGTTTCCTCTGCATCCTTGTGGATGAACAGATAATACACCGCAAACAGCGCCACACCCACACAGACATAAATATCTGCGATATTGAACACCGGAAAATGGATAAATGTGACCTCAATCATATCCACCACATAGTGATGGATGACACGGTCAATGGCATTGCCGACGGCACCTGCCGCGATAGTCAGCAGAGCCAGTCTCCCCAGTGTTGTCTGTATGCGGTTGGTGCGCAGCACATAAACAATGCCGCACAGGATCACCAGCGCCAGCACCACAAACAGCCAGATCTGGTCCTCCAGAATACTGAATGCCGCACCACGGTTTTCCACATAGGTGAGCTGTAAAATGCCCGGAACCAGCGGAATGCTGCCAATCGGAGCCAGCATGGTCACGGCCCAGTATTTCACTGCCTGATCCACTGCCACCATGGTCAGAACGGCAAGAATCGACATCATAACATACATCGGAGCATACCTCCTTCCAAAAAAGTGAGGCAAAGGACAAGTCCCCTGCCTCAGCAATTGAAATCGTATTGATTTATCTGGTCAGTACAGATGCACAGCGTGCACACAGGCACGGATGCTCTGCATTGCTGCCAACAGTCGGATCATAGATCCAGCAGCGGGCACACTTCTCGCCTTCCATACGGCTGACAGCAATCTTCACGCCGCCCAGTGCTTCGTAGGAATCGCCTTCCCCTTCGCCGCTCTGTACCTCAACAGCGGATACAATGCACAGCTTTGCCAGATCCTGTCCACAGCTGTCCAGGAACTCCTTGCCTGCCTCGGAAGCGGTAATGACAACCTTTGCCTCCAGCGGCTTGCCGATCAGCTTGGATGCACGAGCCTGCTCCAGTGCCTTGTTGACATCATCACGTACTGCAATGAGCTTATCCCACTTGATGGCAGCAGCTTCGTCAAATGCCAGTGCCTCGTCATAGGACGGCATATCATTGAACAGGACATTGCGCTCGTCATCCGCCTCGCTGTGGGGCATTGCATGCCAGATTTCATCCGCAGTGAAGCAGAGAATCGGAGCCAGCATACGAACCAGCGCATCCAGAATGCGATAGATGGCAGTCTGTGCAGACAGACGGCTCAGGCCGTCATCACAGTACAGACGATCCTTGATGACATCCAGATAGAAGTTGGACATGTCAACCACGCAGAAGTTGTGGATTGCATGGGTTACCACATGGAATTCATAATTATCATATGCAGCACGGACACGGCCAGCCAGCTCGTTGCACTTCATCAGTGCCCACTTGTCCAGCTCCAGCATCTGGTCATACGGTACCATCTGATCCAGCGTGAAGCCGTTCAGGTTGCCCATGATATAACGTGCGGTGTTGCGGATTTTCAGATAATTCTGGGACAGCTGCTTGAACATCTTCTTGGAGATCTTCATGTCAGCGCGGTAATCTGCGGAGGATACCCACAGACGCAGGATGTCAGCACCATACTCCTTGGTGATCTCCTGCGGGCTCATGCCATTGCCCTTGGACTTGGACATCTTCTGACGCTCTTCGTCAACAATCATGCCATGGGTGATAACCGTCTTGTACGGAGCAGTACCCTTGGTTGCGATAGCAGTCAGCATAGAGGACTGGAACCAGCCGCGATACTGGTCATTGCCTTCCAGATACAGGTCAGCCGGATAGGTCAGATCCGCACGCTCATCCATGACAGCAGCATGGGAGGAACCGGAGTCAAACCATACGTCCATGGTATCGGTTTCCTTGGTAAACTCATGGCAGCCGCACTCACACTGCATGTCAGCCGGCAGAATTTCACTTGCATCCTTATCAAACCATGCACTGGTGCCCTCACGGCGGAACAGGTCCGCTACTGCGGCAATGGTCTTTTCGTTGACAATCGGCTTGCCGCACTTCTTGCAGAAGAAGATCGGAATCGGCACGCCCCAGGTACGCTGACGGGAAATGCACCAGTCAGAACGCTCCTGAATCATAGAGGTCATACGATCCTCGCCCCATGCCGGAATCCACTTGATGTCATGGCATGCCTTGACTGCGTCATCCTTCATGGCATCCACCGAGCAGAACCACTGCTCGGTTGCACGGAAGATAATCGGGTTCTTGCAGCGCCAGCAATGCGGGTAGGAGTGCTCGATGGTCTCAACAGCCAGCAGCGCACCGCTCTCAGTCAGATCATGCAGGATTACCGCGTTGGTGTCCTCATAGTACATGCCAGCATACTTGCCTGCATCAGCGGTTGCAATGCCCTTGCTGTCAACCGGAACAATCATCGGGATTTCCGGATACTTCTGGCAGACAATAAAGTCATCCGCACCAAAGCCAGGAGCGGTATGAACACAGCCGGTACCGGCTTCCAGTGTAACGTGCTCGCCTACAATAACCAGCGAATCACGGTCGACCAGCGGATGCTGGGTGGTCACATACTCCAGCTCGGAGCCCTGGATGGTACCGATAATTTCATAGGAGTCAATGCCTGCCGCTGCTGCAACAGAGGAAATCAGGTCGGTAGCCAGAATATAAATCTCACCATTCGGAACCTTCACAAAGGAATACTCAAAGTACGGGTTCAGAGAAATTGCCAGGTTGCCCGGCAGGGTCCAGGTGGTGGTGGTCCAGATTACGAAGTATACGTTGTCGGTGGTGCCGATGACGGAGCTGATCTTGCCCTGATCGTCCTTGACAGCGAACTTAACATAAATGGATTCGCACTTTGCATCCTTGTATTCAATTTCAGCTTCAGCCAGAGCGGTCTCATCATGCGGGCACCAGTAAACCGGCTTCAGACCCTTGTAGATGTAGCCCTTCTTTGCCATTTCGCCAAATACTTCAATCTGCTTTGCAACAAAATCGTTGGTCAGGGTCAGATACGGATTTTCCCAGTCGCCTACAACGCCCAGACGCTTGAACTGCTCTCTCTGGGTGTTGACATGCTTCAGTGCGAATTCCTTACACTTATCACAGAAATCCTTGTTGCTGACCTTATGGCGATCCAGGCCAAATGCAGCAATTGCCTGACGCTCAATCGGAAGGCCATGGGTATCCCAGCCCGGAACATACGGAGCCTTAAAGCCAGCCATATTCTTATAACGGACAATGAAGTCCTTCAGAATCTTGTTCAGCGCATGACCCAGATGCAGATTGCCGTTTGCATAGGGAGGGCCGTCATGCAGAATGAACAGCGGCTTGCCCTCATTCTTCTTCATCAATGTATCATAGATGTTGTCCTGTTCCCATTTGGCCAGAAATTCCGGCTCGCGCTTCGGAAGACCAGCGCGCATCGGAAAATCAGTCTGCGGAAGATTGATTGTCTTATTGTAATCCTGCGGCATTTAACCGTACCATCCTTTCTAATTTCGGTGCATATGCGATTTTGCTGTCAGCACCGACCCGCCCATCAGCGGATTATATATCGCAAACAGATGACTGTTTATCGTCAAAATAAGAAAAAACTATGTAAACCTGCGCGGTACAGCCTCAAACGGCTCCCGCCTGTCTCAATCGGAACCGCTTACCTCAACGGTAAACGCGGTCTCCTCCATCCCGTTTTTATGGGATGCATGCTTTGCATCAGCAAAGATTTTCAGGATATCATCTGGAATCTCCGTGCCGGGTGTTTCCCGTCGTACCGGGATATCCAGCTCAGCCGGACCCTCCACACGGCTTTCCAGAGTTTCGCTGTGTGATGTCTGGCTGGAAATTGATGTAAATTCCAGACCCTCCTGCTCCGGGATTGCGGCAATCCGATCGCTCTGCTCCCGGAACGCCTGTGTCATTTTTTCAATAAATGCGGCACATTCCCGCTGGGCAAGCCGCATACGTGCCTGCTCCTGGGATGCCTGAATCTGATACTGGCGGATAATGGCTTCACACTGACTGGTGGTATCCGCCTTCAGCTGTGCGGCCTCCATCTGTGCTTTTTTCCTGGTTTCCTCTGCCTCTTCATTGGCTTTCTTCGTGGTCTGCTCCGCCATATTCTGTGCGGTCATCAACGCCTGACGGATGCCGCTTTCAATCCTGCGGTATTCCTCAATTTTGTCCACCAGAACCTTCAGCTTGGCTCGCAGCTCCGCATTTTCCTTTTCCAGTGCCTCCATGTCATCTGCTGCTTCATCCAAAATCGCATCGACACTTTTTGCATCATAGCCACCAAAAACAGCTTTTTCAGGAGTAAACTCCCGGATTTCCTTTGAACCTAACATGTTGACCTCCTGAAATCCGCGGAAAGCGGAAAAATAACCGGAAAATGACCGGGAAAAACCCGGTCGGATAAAACAAATCCTGCGAGAAATGCAGCCTTCAACCATACATCAGCGCACGGATAAAAGCCTTGATGATTTCCAGCACAAAAAATGCCAGAAGCGGTGAAAAATCCAGCGGCATCGTCCGTAGTGCCTGAAACCGCATCAGCAGACTGCGGAACGGCGCAATCATCGGTTCCGTCACGGCATACAGCAGTTCACCGATACGGGACTGCTGCACCTGCGGAAACCAGGATACCAGCGCACGGAAAACCAGCAGCCACTGCAGTAAATTCAGCAGCCGGAATGTCACATATACAATTACCATAACATAATGCCATACCTTTCGGCCGGAAACAGCATCAGAACTTCATACCGCTGTTTTCCAGCTCACTGATGAGGTCATCACCGACAATCTCAACATCCAGCGGTGTAATCAGATACGTGTCGCTTGCCACGCGCTTGATCTTGCCCTCAATGGCATAGGTTACGCCACTCATGAAGTCAAGCATACGCTTGGAGGTTTCCTTATCGGTTGTTTCCAGATTCAGAACCACAGTCATCTTATTCTTCAGATGATCCGCGATGTCTGCAACATTGTTAAACTGATCCGCCTTTACCAGCACAACAGCCAGCTTGGTGGTTGCGTTGATATTGACAACTCTATTATTTCTGCGCGGCTGAACGGACATCGGCTGCGGCTCTGCAGCAGGTGCAGATCTGACCGGTTCCGGACGGCTGTAGTAAGACGGTTCTTCCTCTTCCGGAGCATCCTCCAGACCTTCATCCATGTCGAAGTCCTCGTCATCTACCTCGCCGCTAACCCAGCGCTTGAAGTCATTTACTAAACCCATTTCTGCTTCCTCCTGAATGGAACAATTCTAGGCGGCATCTGAAAGCAAAGAAGTAAGCATCGCCAAAAAAATCACGATTCAGATACGCCCTGATGTATCAATAATGGCGGGCACCGAAAATCGCCGTACCCAGCCGGACAATGGTTGCCCCACAGGAAATCGCCTCACAATAATCAGCGCTCATTCCCATCGACAAGCAGTCCATGGTGATATTATCGTATTTTTTCGCCGATATGTCAATAAATAGTTGAGACATTCTGTCAAAATATAGAGTTTTTTCTTGATTCGGCTGTGTTTTTGGTGGAATTGCCATCAATCCGCGGACATGGACATGCTCCAGCTTTGCAATCTCGCGGATGACGGAATCCAGTTCATCCGGATCAATGCCCAGCTTGCTCTCCTCCCTGCCGATATTGACTTCCAGCAGGATGTCCTGACGGATGCCGGCCTTCGCTGCTTCCCTGTCAATCACCTTTGCCAGCTTCACGGAGCTGACAGACTCGATCATGGAAACCTTGCCGATCAGGTATTTGACCTTGTTTGACTGCAGCGTGCCAATAAAATGCAGCGGTTTGCCGTCATATGCATGCTGTTCATACTTTTCCAGCAGCTCCTGCACACGGTTTTCACCGCATACGTCCACGCCGGCCTCCACAGCCACACGGACACGGTCCGCATCGTTCATCTTGGTTGCAGCCACCAGCGTGATGTCCTCCGGCCTGCGTCCGGATGCAATCGCTGCCGCTGCAATGCGCTGCTTTGCCTCCGTGATCTTATCTGTAATTCTCTTGCGTTCTTCCTCTGTCATTTCATTACCTTCTTGTCATTCACATCTTTTGCTTCCACAATAATATCGTCATTGATAACCAGCGAATCATTGCCGGTTACATTCTGCTCAACAATATAGTAGGAATCGCCCTCAAACAGCGGCTCAATGTTTTTATAGCTTGCCACAGAATTTGACAGGACGTAAACACCCATCTTGTCATCCTCCATACGGACAGCAGACTTGGGAACCTTCAGGCCGGAATAGGACGCCACAACCACAGTTGCCACCTGCTTGCGCATGGAAATCAGGTCTTCATTCATATCCTGTGAGCGAAAAATGACCAGCGTGTCATCGGTATCCGCGTCATCACGAATGGAGGCGACAGTGGCCTGCACATCCTGGCTTGCCTGGGAAAATCGGATTTTTACCGTATTGCCCTGTGTCAGATGCTTTGCATTGGTATCTGAAACCTTTGCCGCAAAATACCACACATAGGTGGAAACCACCTTTCCCTTGCCGGAGGTTTCCGCCGGTTTTTGATCCGCCAGCTTGTCCAGCCCGGACAGGGTTAAATCCTCCACCACATCCGGCGTGAACATGTTCTCATAGCCATCCACGGATTCACAGAAGTAACCGGAGCAGGGTGAGGTGATATCCGTCGTGCTGCCGCTCAGGCGTTCCGCCAGATCCGCTGCCTGTGTTTTCAGGCTGGCAATCTCCACGTCAATATTCTCGCGGTCATTGGACAACGAGCCGCTCTTAAGGGAAAGCTGGCGCAGCTCGGAGGCAAGGGATGTAATCCGGCTCAGGGAGCCGCCCTCTACCTCCTCACAGATTGCATTCATCTGGTCTATAATCTTCTGGTTGATCTGGCTGGAATTGGTGGTGGTGGATGTGACATTGCGCAGTGTTTCCAGCTGGGCAATATTTTCCTCAATGTTTTTCAGCTCCCGGCTGATGGTCAGCGCATCCTCATTGGCATATTCTGTCACCAGCGCCGTCCCCTCCGAGACCTTGTCGCCGTCGGAATAATTATATTCCACCGTGTCACCCTCCGCAATATCAATGACCTCCTCCTGCCGGATAAAATATCCGGTGGTGGAAAAGGAATCATCCATGGATACCTGCGCGGCAGGTACGGTTTTGACCGGGTTATAGTGGTTGACAACAAAGCTGATCACACTGTATATGATAATCAGTCCAAATGCAATAATCGGAATCCGGAGCGACCGGTTCAGCTTCAGTCTGCCGATCTGCCAGACATTGGATTTTTTTCGTGAATTGCTCCGCCGGGACGGCGGCCATTTGAATGCCATAGAAAGTACTCCTATCAGCAGACAGGATTTATACAGTTACCGCATCCTTTCTGCCGGTCATTTCCAGCCTGCGCTGCGGAATCACCGTGGAGATCGCATGCTTATAAATCATTTCCTGCTTTCCATCACAGTCAAACAGAATAATGAATGTGTCAAAGCCGCGTACCACGCCCCGAAGCTGGAAGCCATTGGTCAGAAATACGGTGAGCGGCACTTTTTCCTGCCGTGCCCTGTTTAAAAAGGTGTCCTGTAAATTGATTTCCGTTTTCATTATAAAACAATCCTCCCAAGATGTATAGAGATACTTTCAATATGTTACACCCCGGGCGGTTAAAATTTCTGTCACTTGCTGCAGAATTGCGGGAAATTCTTCCGCGGAATCGTAATAAATCCAGTTAACCCGCGCATCACGCCGCAGCCAGGTCAGCTGCCTCTTGGCATAATTGCGGGAAGCGCGTTTTAACGTGTCAAGACAGTCGGACAGCGGTGCCTCCCCCTGCAGATACGGAACCAGCTCTTTATAGCCGATGGCCTGTCCTGCGGTTCCGGTGAGCCTGCCCTCCTCCAGCAGACGGCGTGCCTCCTCCAGCAGTCCCAGCTCCACCATCCGGTCCACACGCCGGTCAATCCGGTCATACAGCGTCTGCCGGTCTGTGGGACACAGGGCAAACAGGATTGCATCATATTTCGGCTCAGGCCGTTTGTTTTTCGCATTCATTTCCCCGATGGTCATGCCGGTCTGCTCATAGACCTCCAGCGCACGCACCACCCGCTTGACATTGTTTTCATGGATCCGCTCCGCAGACTCCGGGTCCACCGCACGCAGCATTTCATGCAGCGCGTGGGCGCCCTGTTCCCGCGCGATGGCGTTGTATTTTTCCCGTGCCTCCAGATTGGTTTCATCACCGGAAAACGTGCTGCCGTCAATCAGCGCATCTAGATATAAGCCGGTTCCGCCGCAGACAATCGGCACCCGTCCGCGGGACAAAATATCCTGCGCACAGGCATCTGCCATCTGCTGGTAGCGTGCCACGGAGAAGGTCTCTCCCGCCTCCGCCACATCAAACATATGGTGCACAACCCCATCCCGCTCCGCCATATCCGGCTTGGCAGTACCGATATCCATGCCCCGGTACAGCTGCATGGAATCCGAGGAAATAATCTCTGTATCCAGCAGCTTCGCCAGCGCAATGGACAGCGCCGTCTTGCCGGAAGCCGTGGGACCGGCAATGCAGATCAGTTTTTGTTTCATCACTGGTTCACCCGCTTAAACATTTTATCCAGTTCATACTTGGTCAGGCGCACGGTAACCGGCCTGCCATGGGGACAGCAGGTCACCTCCGGGTCAGACAGCACCCGCTCACACAGCGACTGCATTTCCTGCATGCTGGTTTTCCAGCCGCCTTTGATGGCAGCCTTACAGGAAACCGTATGAATCAGGTCATCCAGGCAGTCCGGCTCCGGTGTCCGGCGATGCATCAGCTTTTCTGCCATTTCAGACACAATCAGCGTCAGGTTACCCGCCTCAATATAGGCCGGAATTTCCCGGACGGCAATGCTGTGCTGGCCAAAGGCCTCCATGGAGAAGCCCAGCGCCTGAATCTGCTCCATGCCGTCCAGAATTGCTGCGTATTCCTCACCGGACAAATCCACGACCACCGGCTGCAGCAGCACCTGCGTGGGAATATCCGCCTGCTTCCGCAGCTGGTTGAACAGAATGCGCTCATGTGCCGCGTGCTTGTCGATGAATACCAGACCATTTTCATCCTCAGCCAGAATGTACGTATCAAAGCAGCTGCCGATCACCCTTGCCTTTGGCAGGTCAGGTGTCAGCGTCTCGGTTTCCTGCTCCTCCGCAGGCTGTACCGGAACCGCTTCTGCCTGGGGCAACGTCTGCTGTGCCGGCTGCTCCCGGCTTTCCTGACGGATGGCCGGACGGTCCGGTGTCATCGGGATAATATTTTCCACAGCCTTTCCGGCATGGGGCATGCGCAGTACCTGTTCATCCGCATCATCCACATCAACAAACGGCAAAAAGCTGCTGCGCTTCGGCGATATCGGTGGAGCTGCTGACGCTGCCGCATAGGCAGAAGGATGCTTCATCTGACCGGAAGATGCATGGGATTCCCGTGCCGGTGCGGTGGATGGGGAAACCGATGCCGCAGGTTTCCTTTCCTCCTCTGCCACCCTCGGTGTCATGGTGATGGCGGAACGGGAAACCACAACCGGTTCGGGCTCCGGTGCAGGAGCAGCCGGTTTTTCCTTTGCTTCGATTTCAGGAATGTTGTCATCTCCTGCCAGCGCATTTTTACACGCCGCATATACGGCAGAAAACACCTGCTTTTCCTGCGCAAATTTCACTTCTGTCTTTGCCGGATGCACATTGACATCCACCAGAGACAGCGGCAGTTGCATACAGATACAGCCATATGGAAATTTGCCCGTGATGATGCTGTTGCGGTATGCCTCCTCCATGGCAGCCTGCATCAGCTTGGACTTGATAAACCGTCCATTGACAAAAAAATGCTGATAAGTCCGGTTGGCTCGTGGGGCATGCGGGCGGGAAATATATCCCCATACCCGGATGTCATACAAGCTATGCTCCGGCATTTCAATGAGATTTTTGGACAGATCTTTACCGAATACGCTGTAAACCGCATTCTGCAGCCTGCCATTGCCGGGCGAATGGAACACATCCTTTCCGTCCCGGATGCAGCGGAAGGCGATTTCCGGATGGCTTTCCGCCGCATGCTCCACAACCGACAGGATATAACCGGCTTCGGTAAAATCCTTTTTAAGGAATTTCATGCGGGCCGGTGTATTGTAAAACAGATCGCGGATGACAAAGGTTGTGCCCTCCGGGCAGCCTGCCGGTTCATTTGCCGTGATGGTGCCGCCCTCCAGAGACAGATGCACACCCTCCACGCAGCCATGCTGCTTGGTGAACAGGTCAACCCGCGATACAGCGCAGATGGCAGCCAGCGCTTCTCCCCGGAAGCCCAGTGTCCCGATGGCACTCAGGTCCTCTTTGGTACGGATTTTGCTGGTTGCATGACGGCGGAACGCAATGGGCGCATCCTCCGGCGCCATGCCGCAGCCATTGTCACAGATGCGCAGATAGGAAATGCCGCCTCGCTCCAGCTCAACCGTAATCTGTGTCGCGCCGGCATCAATGGCATTTTCCACCAGCTCCTTGCACACGGAGGACGGGCGTTCGACTACCTCTCCCGCGGCAATCAGGTCTGCCATGTGGGAATCCAGTTCATGAATCACTGCCATGCGGCATGCCTCCTTTCGTTTACTCTACCATTTTCTGTAATTCGTATACCAGGTTCAACGCTTCAATCGGTGTCATGGTATTGACATTGACCGAGCGAAGCTTTTCGGAAACCGCGTCCGACTGCATACCCATAAGGGAAATCTGCGGTTCTTCCTCCTCTGCCACCTCACGCACTTCAATTTTCGGCGCGGAGGCTTCCAGATCCTTCAAAATACGCTTTGCCCGGCGCAGTACCGGCTTCGGTACACCCGCCAGCTTGGCAACCTCAATGCCATAGCTGTCATCCGCGCCGCCCGGAACAATTTTGCGCAGGAAGGTAATATCATCACCGCGTTTTTTCACGGCAATGTTGTAATTTTTCACACCGTCCAGCAGCTCCTCCAGTGCGGTCAGCTCATGATAATGGGTGGCAAACAGCGTGCGTGCCCCCACCTTTTTCGGGTCGGAAATATATTCCACCACGGCACGGGCAATGCTCATGCCGTCAAAGGTGGAGGTACCCCGTCCGATTTCATCCAGAATCACCAGGCTGAACCGTGTAGCATGCAGCAGGATATCCGCTACCTCGCTCATTTCCACCATAAAGGTGGACTGTCCGCTTGCCAGATCATCCGACGCACCCACGCGGGTAAAGACCCGGTCCGCAATGCCGATGCGGGCAGACCGTGCGGGCACAAAGGAGCCCATCTGCGCCATAATGGTAATCAAAGCAACCTGACGCATATAGGTGGATTTACCCGCCATATTCGGGCCTGTAATGATCGCTGTACGGTTCGCCCGGTCATCCAGCAGCGTGTCATTGGCAATGAACATGCTGTCACGCAGCATACGCTCCACCACCGGATGGCGTCCGTCCCGGATATCAATGACGGAGGAATATTCCACCTCCGGGCAGCAGTAGTTGTAGACATCCGCCACCTCTGCCAGCGCGCACAGCACATCGGTCTGCGCCAGTGTCTGGGCTGTAATCTGAATCCGGTGCACAGCAGAGGAAATCTGCTCCCGGATTTCGGTAAACAGGCGGTATTCCAGCTCTACAATGCGTTCATTCGCCTGCAGAACCGTATTTTCATACTGCTTGAGTTCTTCTGTAATATAACGCTCCGCATTGGCAAGGGTCTGCTTGCGCACATAATGCGCCGGAACCTTGTCGGAATGCAGGCGGGAAACTTCGATATAATAGCCAAAGACCCGGTTGTAACCCACCTTCAGCTTGGGAATGCCGGTTGCTTCCCGTTCCCGGGCTTCGATTGCGGCAATGGATCCCTTGCCGCCGGACGCAATATCACGCAGGCTGTCCAGCTCTTCACTGTAGCCTTCCCGGATGAAATTGCCTTCCCGCAGGGAAAACGGTGGATCGTCCACAATGGAAGCGGAAATCAGCTGCCGGATATCCTGCAGCTCATCCATGGATTCCCCCAGCACGGTCAGCATGGAGGTCTCACACTGTACCAGCTGTGCCCGGATTGCCGGCACATGCTCCAGTGTCGCACACATGCTGCGCAGGTCACGACAGTTTGCCGTACCATAGACAATGCGGCTGATGAGGCGTTCAATGTCAAACATCTGCCGCAGTTCATCGGTCAGCAGGCTCCGCTTGACCAGATCCTCCTTCAGCTCCCCGATGGCACGCTGCCGCTGCAGAATCTGGTTCGGATTGCGCAGCGGCTTGCTCATCCACTGGCGCAGCAGACGGGCACCCATGGCGGTTCTGGTTTTATCCAGTACCCACAGCAGGGAGCCTTTCTTTTCCTTGGTTCGCATGGTCTCGAACAGCTCCAGATTGCGGCGTGCGTTCAGATCCAGCTCCAGATACTGTCCCTGATGGTAAATCTGCAGCGTATCCATATTTGCCAGATCGGATTTCTGGGTATCGGTCAGATATGCCAGCAACGCACCGACGGCACACACAATCGTGGGGTGATCCTCCAGTACATTGTCCTCCAGATCGGAAAAATGCCCGCGCATCTGCCGCATGCAGGCATCCATCGCATAAGCATCCTCCTGCATGCACTCCATACCGCATTCGATATGCTCCCGCAGAAACCGGTTCAACTGTCCGTTTGCCGCAGCAGCAGGATTGAGCAGGGTTTCCCGCGGCAGGAAGCGTCCCAGCTCATTCATAGCATACACCACCGCGTCACTGCCCACCATATCGGTTGCCAGCATTTCACCGGTGGTGATATCCGCAAAGCACACACCGATACCGGTGGCACTGAGATAAACCGAGCAGATATAATTGTTGCAGTCCTCCTGCAGCATGGAAGCTTCAATGACGGTGCCCGGGGTGATGGTGCGGATAATTTCCCGTTTCACCAGTCCTTTTGCTTTTTTCGGGTCTTCGGTCTGCTCGCAGATAAAGACCTTGTGGCCGTTTTTCACCAGCTTCGCAATATAGCCTTCACTGGAATGGAACGGGATGCCGCACATGGGTGCCCGTTCCTCCTGGCCGCAGTCCCGCCCGGTCAGCACCAGATCCAGTTCCTTGGACGCAATTTTGGCGTCATCATAGAACATTTCATAAAAATCACCCAGACGATACAGCAGAATACCGCCCGGATTCTGATTTTTGATTTCAAAATATTGCCGCATCATCGGCGTGAGTTCAGCCATGGTACCCCTTCCCAAGCACGCTGCCATACAGGGCACGCAGCGAGGTTTTTTCAATCACCACATCGACAAAATCACCGATGTGCAGGTCATCCCCGCGTACCAGTACCAGCAGTCCGCCGTCTGTCCGTCCGCAGTGTGTATAGATGCCGTCCTTGCTGTTGGACAGGCCGTCAATCAGCACGCTGAGCTCCCGGTCCTGATAGGCATCCTGTCGCTGCTGGTTGATGCCCTCCTGTGTTTTGAGCAGCCGGTTAAACCGATCCTGTTTTTCCTCCGGTGTTGCCCCGTCCGGCATGGAAGCCGCCGGTGTGCCGCTGCGTTTGGAATACAGGAAGGTATACAGCACATCATACTGTCCCTGCCGCACCACATCCAGGGTACCCTGGAAATCCTCCTCGGTTTCTCCCGGGAAGCCAACAATAATATCAGAAGACAGCACCAGATCCGGCATATATTCCTTCGCCTTTGCAATCAGGGCAAGATAGCTTTCTTTGGTGTAGCCCCGGTTCATCCGCTTCAGAATGGCATCGGAACCCGACTGGAACGGCAAATGCAGCTGGTGGCTGATGTGTTTTCCGTTTGCCATGGTGGCAAACAGCTTTTCTGAGGCATCCTTCGGGTGGCTGGTCATAAACCGCAGGCGGTATTCGCCCTCCACTGCATCCAGTCGTGCCAGCAGGTCGGAAAAGTCCATGCCAATACCCAAATCCTTGCCATAGGAATTGACGTTTTGTCCCAGCAGCGTAATGTCCTTATAGCCTTCCGCCACCAGGCACCGCAGCTCCGCTTCAATGTCCTCCGGTCTGCGGCTGCGTTCCCTGCCGCGTACATAGGGCACGATGCAATAGGTGCAGAAGTTGTTGCAGCCGTACATAATGGACAGCCACGCATGGCAGCCTGCATCACGCTGTACCGGCAGACCCTCCGCAATTTCCCCCTTCGGGTCACCGGAGATGGCAAAAATCCGTTTGCTTCCGTTCAGCCGCTGCAGCAGCAGCTCCGGAAAATGCCAAAGCATATGGGTGCCAAAGACTATATCCACACGTGGATAGCTCTTTTTGATTTTTTCTGTGATGTGCTCCTGCTGCACCATGCAGCCGCACATACAGATGATGACATCCGAACGGGTATCCTTGATATGGGTATACTGCCCCATGATGCCAAAGACACGCTTTTCCGCATGCTCCCGCACCGCACAGGTATTGACGACAATCACATTCGCCTGCTGTGCATCCTCTGTCCGGACATAGCCCATTTCCGCCAGCATGCCGGCAATGCGTTCGGTATCCGCTTCATTCTGCTGGCAGCCAAAGGTCTGGCAGAAAAACAGCGGCTTTTCCGGCAAAAGCGCATTGTGCCGGCTGACCTGCTCCATGCAGTCCAGCTGACGGGCAATCTGCTCTTTCGGTACTTGTCTTGAAGTGTTTTCTATCATAATAATGTTTTATCCCAAATTTTTATCGAAATTCATTCAGTTCTGCATCATATACCATCAGATGATGATAATTCGCGCCATCCGGCTCCAGCTCCGGCAGTTCGCGGATAATGGTTTTAGTCAGATATTCCGGGCTGAGGTTGTTGTTTCCCGCGCCGAGAATCGCATAACACCGTACACAGTCCGTATCCTGCTCCAGCGCAAAGCCACGGATATACTCCTTGATGTTGACTTCCTTCTCCCCGCGCTTGGATTTCTTCATGATACGGATTTCCTCCCGGGCAAACAGCGCGTTCACCTTCTCACAAAAGCCCTCCGGCACGCCATTGTCAAATTCCCATGTGATTTCAAACTTGGAATAGGCAATATCACGCACCTTGCGTCCGCTTCCGTTTTCAATGGAATAAATCTCCTGTACGGAGATGCCGGACGGGCATACTGCGTTCATCCGTTCCACTGCGTCCGCAGGAATCTGTTCCGCGGTACAGTTGAAGTCCAGAAATTCCCATTCACCGGAATAGCCGGTGGACAGCGGCAGCGCAATGGAAATATAAATATGCTGATTAAAGCCCTCGGTATACCATACCGGCAGATGGGCACGGGTAATAATCCGCTGCATACAGTGCATCAGATCCAGATGGGAAATATAGGCAGCCTCATCTGTCTTGGAAAAACGCATTCTTGCTTTAAACATGGCAGGCACATCCTTTCATCAGGCTGGCAGCGCCGCAGCCGGCACACTGTTCCAGGCAGGACGGTGTGGGCTCCGCACGGCGGGAACGCTCCCATTCACGCTTGAGATGCTCCTTGCTGGTGCCGCAGCCGATATGGTCCCAGGGAAATACTTCATCCAGCGGGCGCTGGCGGTTGGCGTAAAATGCCGGGTCCAGTCCGCAGGCACGGAATGCCTCCATCCACTTGTCCAGTGAGAAGCAGTCCTCCCAGCCATCCATTTTGCAGCCGGATTTCCATGCGGTATACAGAACCTCCGCCGTCCGCCGGTCGCCCCGGGCAAAGACACCCTCCAGATAGCTGGTGTCCGATGCATGCCAGCGGAAGGTGACATTCTTGGTTTTCATCACCGTGCGCAGATAAGCGGTCTTTTCATCCAGTTCCTCCTTGGTTGCCTGCGCATCCCACTGGAACGGGGTCTGCGGCTTGGGCACAAAGCAGGAGGTAGACGCGGTAATCTTGACGCCACGTGCACGGTTTGGGGTATTCATGCGCCAGCAATAGGCAATATTGCGGCACAGCTTGGACATTTCATCGAAGTCCTCATTGGTCTCCGTAGGCAGTCCCATCATAAAATACAGCTTGACATTGTTCCAGCCGCCCTGGAAGGCATAGGTACATGCCTGAATGAGATCGTCTTCGGTAATATTTTTGTTGATGACATCCCGCAGGCGCTGGCTTCCGGCTTCCGCCGCAAAGGTCAGGCCGCTCTTGCGCACCTTCTGCACCCGTTCCATCAGCTCCATGCTGAACGAATCCGCACGCAGGGACGGCAACGACAGGCTGACACGGCGTTCCTCACAGATATCCAGCAGCTTGTCTGCCAGCTCCGGCAGCTCGGAATAATCGCTGGTCGACAGGGAGGACAGGGAAATCTCCTCATAACCGGAGTTATCCAGCACCGCCTTCGCCTGCTTCAGCAGAACCTCTGCGCTCTTTTTGCGCAATGGGCGGTAGGTATGGCCCGCCTGGCAGAACCGGCAGCCCCGCGGACAGCCGCGGAACAGCTCCACCATGGCACGGTCAAACACAATCTCCGTGGACGGAACCACGAAGGTTTCCGGATAATACATGTTATCCAGATCCTGTACAATCCGTTTCTGAATAAACGCCGGCGCACCGTCCTTCGGGGTGACAGCCTGTACCGTGCCATCCTCGTGATAGGTGACATCATACAGCGACGGCACATATACGCCCGGAATATGGCAGACCTTGCGCAGGAATTCCTCCTTGCTCCAGCCTTCCCGCTTGGCCTGACGGTACATATCGGTAAATTCGATCATGACCTCCTCGCCGTCACCGATCTGGAAGGCATCCACAAAGGGAGCCAGCGGTTCCGGGTTATAGGCACAGGGACCGCCGCAGACCACCAGATTTTTCAGCGTTTTGCGGTCACAGGCGCGCACCGGAATGCCGCCCAGGTCCAGCATATTCAAAATATTGGTGAAGGACAGCTCATACTGCAGCGTAAAGCCCAGAATATCCAGCTCCGCAATGCTGTCACCGCTTTCCAGACCATACAGCGGGATATCTGCTTTGCGCATTTCCTCCTCCATGTCAATCCATGGGGCAAATACGCGTTCACACCAGACACCCTCCTGATGGTTCAGCAGGCCATATAAAATCCGGCTGCCCAGATGGGACATGCCTACCTCATAGGTATCCGGGAAACACATGCCGAACCGCAGGTCAACCGTATCTTTATCTTTTACAACTGAGCCCCATTCACCGCCAACATAGCGCGCGGGCTTCTGTACACGTGGAAGAATTCGTTTCAGCTTCCGTGAGAGCTTCATAAAGTTACCTCATTCTATTTCGATGGATTGGTGCCAAAAGAAAGGAGCTCTACGATCGAATGGGACCGAAGAGCCCGCTTCTGCAGGTTTCAGGTGATTACAGCGATGATTCGGTGTCCGCAGCCTCGTCTTCCTCCGGGTCACCGAAAATACGCTTATGTCGTTCGTAATCCGAACGGCGTTCCAGATAGGCATGCTCCAGGCGCAGGGTTTCCTTCAGCAGGGTTTCCAGCTCCGAAGCAAATGCCGTCAGTTCATCAATGGAGCCGAGCTTGGCAAACGATACAATTTTTAAGTATTTATTGGTAGCCAGATGCAGCTTGACCTGTGCACGGTTCAGCTCACCATAGGTCATTTCATTGATAATCTGCTGCAGCTCTGCCCGCAGGCCCAGTGTCATCAGCTGGAAAACCACCCGGTCTGCCGGCACAATCAGACGGGTTTCATACCGTGCAAGCAGCTGTTCCAGCAGCTTGTTGTTCGCCTCATGCATTTTGTGCAGGTCTTCCATTTTATAGGAATGCATTTTCAATCCAACGGATTCCTCTGTCAGACGCAGCTCCTCCAGCTCCTCCGGTGTGATGTCAATATCCTCCGGAACGGCTGAAGCACTGTACCGGGTAATTGCCGCACGCATTGCCTTGTACAGGTTTGCCATGCAGTAAACCTGCCGCTCACAGTCCTCGAAATAGGACTTGGCTTTCTTCAGCTTTTCCTCGGTCTGTTCCAGCTGACGGGCAGCCTGCTTTTCCTTTTCCGCAAAGTCATCTACAATGGCCTGACGTTCTGCCGTTGTCTGCTTATGAATGGCAATGATAATATCATCCTGCTTGGCAATGGTTGCATCCCGTGCCGCAAGCTCCGCTTCTGTCTCTTCCAGCTTTTCCTGCAGCTCCTGCAGGCGTTCCTCTGCCTCTGCAATCTGCGCCTGTGTGGAATTTAAGGATTCCCTGGCGCTGAACAGTTCCTTCATGCTCTCAAACATGTGATATCTCCTATCTTTTCCGGATAAAGCCGCCGTTTCATTCGGAATTCTATTTCATAATAAAATCAAAGTTATTGTACTACTTATGCCGGAATTTCGCAATAGTTTTGCAAAATTCCGGTGAAAAAGCCGGAGATTTCTCTCCGGCTCTCCCTGTTTTCGTCATATTTCCAATGCTCAGTAGCAGCCGGACGGGTTTTTACGGCCATCATCCTTCGGCGGTCTGTTGTCATCACAGCCGCAGCCATGTACCGGCTTCGGGCAATCCCGGTTGTGATTGTCCCGCGGGAAAAATTCATCCACCGGGAATTCAAACCGTTCAAAAATATCACACGGATCCTCCGGCTGGCAGTTCGTACCACTGCTGCAGGTGCATTCCTTGACCGGCATGCAGATGTCATATGCCGGCATCAGCAGCTGAATATCCCGTTCCAGACGGATAATGGAAAACTGACCCAGCGTTACATACAGTTTTCTGACGCTGTTATCCAGAATGATATCATCACCAAACATGCAGCCCAGCGATTCCGGTACCTCGTTCAGGTCACAGCAGCAGCCGCACCGGCAGTCAGGATCCACAATCTTTGCCGACAGCAGCAGCGGGTCAAGTGTTTCTGTTTGTGCCGCAGGCTTTTCCGGCAATCTGCCTGCGGCGGTACCGTTCTGCCTGTACCGCCCGAAATTCCTCTTGCGATACAATCGCCCATTCCGGACGTATATGGATATATTGCTCGTTTTCCGGCAGCGGCGCCACTGTCCCCTCCAGAAAATCCGTCACGATGGTCTTGTGATTGACCAATATCCCGCAATATATGCTGTTTTGCAGGCACCGCCGTATCCCACGTGAATCCCATATCTTCCCCTTTTTCGTCAGGCAGCCCTGCCGGTTCAGCTGCTGTGCAATCGCTGCCGTTCCGGCTCCGTCCAGGTACAGGGAAAACATCTGCCGGATCACCGCCGCCTCTGGTGCATTGATGCGCAGATGAAACAGGTCCAACCGGTCATAACCATATAAAACCGGTGGAACTCTTCCTTTTTTTGCATTGATTTCCTTGCCGAACCGGATGCGTTTGGACAGATTTGCACTTTCCTCCTGTGCCAGTGACGCATAGACTGTCAGGATAAATTCTGATTCGCCAAGGGTTTCCTGTCCACCGGAAATAAACCGGATGACAATGCCCTGCTTTTTCAATGACCGGATTGCCTGCAGACAGTCCACCGTATTACGGGCAAACCGGGAAACATCTTTTACTGCCAGCAGATCAAACCGACCTGCCTTCGCATCCTCCAGCATGTTGAGAAACTGTTCCCGATGGCGCATCTGCCGTCCGGATACCCCTTCGTCCGCATATACCGCTGTCAGCAGCATTCCTTCTTTTCTGGCATATTCCGCGAAAAATTCCTTCTGATGCGCCAGACTGTCCAGCTGTGCCTCTTTTTTTGTGGAAACACGGCAATATGCTGCCATGCGCAAGCGATGTTTCACACCCATCCCCTCCTTCCTCCTTTGTATATGCAAAACAGCATTGCGTTTTGCCGGAAAATCGCCTACAATACTAACAAAAGGAAGTGGAGTTTTATTTATGAGAAATACCACACTGATTTATATTGAACGGGACGGCAACTATCTGATGCTGCACCGCACCAAAAAGAAAAATGACCAGAGTCATGACAAATGGCTGGGAATCGGCGGAAAATTCGAGGATAAGGAAAGCCCGGAGGACTGTATTTTACGTGAAACCCGCGAGGAAACCGGATTGACGCTGACAAATTACCGGTATCGCGGCATTGTCACATTTGTCTCAAACATCTGGGAGACAGAATATATGCATCTGTTTACTGCAGACGGCTTTACCGGCGAGCTAATCGAATGTAAAGAAGGTGACCTGCAGTGGATTTCACAGGAAAAGCTGCTTTCACTGCCAATGTGGGAAGGCGACAAAATTTTCCTTAACTTGCTGTTTGACTCCAATCAGCCGTTTTTCTCCCTCAAACTGGTGTATGAAGGTGACCGGCTGACCTATGCCGCAAAGGATGGCAAGCCGCTGCCGCTGACCTGATTCGACACGCAACATCGGGGCACAAATATCAACTACAGCCTCCGGCTTGTTTGTACGTTCAATCGTCTTGGGATTCGGCGAGCCGGACTGGGAGGAGAACACGCGGACAGAACCTTCACTGCCGTACAGAATCGCACGTTTGTCAAAGTATGCCAAACCGCACAGGTCCTGCATCCTGCCGCAGCCTGCACTGACTTCTGCAAAGATCTTATAAAAATAACGGGCATCTACGCTGAAAAAACCACGGTTGAAATCCACCGGCTGTACGTCGACATCCACCCAAAGCAGCTCCGCACGCCGGGGCTTGACACTGGTGGAGCGTTCCAGAAGCTCTTGGGACTGTCGGGTTAAATATACCCTCAAATCCTGAATGCATTCTTTAGAACGGCAGGAATCATATACTTTCTTTGTATGTGCACAGACAGCTTCACGGATTGGTACATCGCCGCAGATGGGCCCCGGTGTTACTCGTTCACTCATAACATTTCCCTCCATGTCGATATTCATACTGCATTCTATGCCGCCGGATGGAAATGGTGAAACCCCTGCCCAAAGGAGACTGCCCTATGACAGCACAAGATTATGAAAACTGGACCCGAACGCTGCGCAGGCATCCCGGACAACTGCGTGCCCTGCTGCTTTGCAATAAACTACTCACCGGATTGATCTATGTGTCCTATCCGGCATTGCTGCTGGTTCTGCTTGCAACACAACCTATCGCTTTGCCGCGTGTGGTTTTGACACCGGCGATTTCCTTCATTCTGCTCTCCTTATTTCGTGACCGGGTGAACCTGCCACGGCCATATGAAGCACTGGATATCCAGCCACTGATTCATAAAACCACAAAGGGACATTCCTTTCCCAGCAGGCATGTCTTTTCTGTAACGGTGATTGCCTGTGCTTTTCTGTATATCATGCCATGGATCGGTATTGTCTTCCTGTTTTTTGCCGTACTGATGTCCGTCATCCGTGTGCTTGGCGGCGTACATTTTCCAAGGGATGTTGTTGTCGGTTTTGCTTTGGGTTTGCTGTCCGGTTGGATCGGCTTTGTACTGTTGTAAAATCATATTTTTTACAGTTTCCCCATTCCTTCAAGCAAATATCCCCATGTGTTTTATCTATGTACTCCGGAAAACCTGTATCCGGGCATTTCCGCTGAGTTTTCTTATATCCTCTAGTATTTGCAGACAAATTATGTTAAAATTGTAGCAGTGTAACCCACTGCTATTATTTTTTTGAAGAGGGATAATGATATGAGTAATGTATGCGTGAAAAACTGCTGCATTGGCAGCGGAAAGCCGAAAATCTGTGTTCCTATTGTAGCGGAAACCATGAGTGACATCTTTTCGCAGGCACGCGGTATGCAGCGCAAACGATTTGATATTGTTGAATGGCGCATTGACTGGTTTGAAAAATTCGAGAATCCGGATACTGTCCGCCGCGCCTCCCGTATTCTGCACGGTATTCTGGATGACCAGCCGTTCCTGTTCACCTTCCGTACGGAAAAAGAAGGTGGCAAACGCCCGATTACGCCAGAATATTATGTGGAATTAAACCGGATCGCTGCACAGGAACATCTGGTTGATATGATTGATGTCGAATTATTTTCCGGTGATGACATTGTCCGGCAGCTGGTAGACATTGCGCACAATGCCAACGTCCCGGTAGTCATCTCCAATCATGATTTTGAAAAAACACCGTGTCAGGAAGAGCTGGTGGAACGCATGAAGCGTGCGGAAGCTCTTGGTGCGGATATTTTGAAGATTGCCGTCATGCCTCAGAGCAAGCGGGATGTCCTGTCCCTTCTGTGTGCTACGGAACAGATGTCCCGTGAAAGCGGCTGCCCGCTGATTACCATGTCCATGGGGAAGAATGGCATTATCAGCCGTCTGAGCGGTGAAATTTTTGGAAGCTCGGTTACTTTCGGCACCATCGGCATGGCTTCTGCCCCAGGACAGATTGATCTGGATTCCATGAACAATGTCCTTGACCTGCTGCATCAGACCCTCTGATTGCTGTACCACCATATATACAATCATACAGGCTGCGGAAATCCGGTTTCCGCAGCTTTTTTCTTCTGATGACAGAAAAAACAGCACAGACTCCCAAAGGAACGCTGTGCTGCACAAAAGAATCTTTATTTTTCTCCGATATAAGCACTTTTAGCTGATGCACTGGCCTCATAAGGCTCCTTCTGGCTGCTGTCCGTGTAAACCGCGTAATCCGACGGTACATCCACATCCACCAAAACGCCATCCGGAACCGGTACAGTTTTTGCCCTGTCATAGGAACGGATGGTAAATTCCCGCTCCCACTCCGCATTCCGGATCTTTTCCATCATAAAGTCCGGCATGCGGATAATCTGTTCCCCATAGGTCAAGCTGCGGGACAGTGTACAGGTCTTGCTTTCCCCACTGCTGTTGGTAAACGTATAAGTGCGGAAGGTATCCAGTATGCGCAGGGTTTCCTTTTCCACATCATATTCCTGGGTAGTATACTCATAGGTACACCCCGAATTGTCGGTAAACGAAGCATAAGAAATATCGGTAACAATATGATAGGTTTCCCCACAGTCGGTACAGGAAATGATTTTCTCCTTGCCGTTGTACTCGCCAAAGCTGTACTGACGGAACAGCTTTTCCACATTGGTGCTTTCATCCTCATTGTTTTCCGGATCATCCTCAATGGTCAGTGTAACGGTTTCATTTTCCCCATCTTCATCCGTTACCGCCTGGGCATAGTAATTGACATCCTCCCGGTTAAAATAATACCGGAAATTCAAACCGGTTTCGGTCTTACGGAACCGGCATACCAGACCAAGCTCCTCATCAAAATACAGCGTCATCAGGGAATTGCTTTCCTTGTTTTCCTTTCCCTCCCGCAGGCAGGAGCTGAAGGACGGCTGGATATTGGCCTTTTCATATTGTTCCAGCGTGTTTGCCGCATAAATCTGCTGCAATGTGGGGATTCCTTCCATAGATGCACCGCTGCCGGAGCCAGAGCCTTCCGACTCTGCTGTTCCACAGCCCGCCATGGAAAACAGCATACAGGACGCAAGCAGCATCGCACTGATTTTCTTGAATAGCATAGTGTTTCTCCATCATTTATAATTCCCGCAGGCTTGTGCGGGTCTATGGGATATATTATCATATTTCCCACATAGATTCAAGGAATCGGCAAAAAACCGGAAGAAAATCTCCCATAGTGCCAATCCCATTGACAAACGGGATGCAAAGGTGTATAGTAACAAAAGTTATTCGGATTAAAAACAGACAGTTCGTTTGCACCATCCTGTCTATAAACAAAACCAGGGCTACTGTACGATGCATATCATCTGACAGCAGGCTCTGTGCGCCTGCTGTTTTTTTATATTTACCAAAGGAGTTTTTATGTATTACTTAAAAGCGGAAGCCAGCTTTGATGCAGCACATTTTCTTGCCCATTATCAGGGAAAATGCCATAACATTCATGGCCATCACTGGATTGTGGAACTGCGGATTTCCGGCACCCAGCTCCAGACCTCTGCACAGGAATATGGTATGCTGGTGGATTTTTCCCAGCTCAAGCATGACCTGAAGCAGATCGCAGATGAGATGGATCATACCCTGATTTATGAAACCGGTACCCTGCGGGACGCCACACGCGCCGCACTGGAGGAGGACGGCTTTTCCCTGACAGAGGTTCCGTTCCGTCCGACTGCGGAGCACTTTGCAAAATATTTCTTTGACCGCATGACAGACCGAGGCTATACCGTGGCAGAAGCAACGGTATATGAAACGCCGAACAACTGTGCATCCTATACGGGAAAGGATGATTGAAGCATGACACATTACCCTGTGGCGGAAACCTTCGTCAGTATCAATGGAGAAGGCACCCATGCCGGTCAGCTGGCGGTATTCATCCGGTTCCGCGGCTGCAATCTGAACTGCTCCTTCTGTGATACCATGTGGGTCAATCAGCCGGATACGCCGTATACCGGCATGACAGCAGAGGAAATCTGCCAGCTGGTACAGGAAACCGGTGTAAAAAATGTAACGATTACCGGCGGTGAACCGCTGCTGCAGCCGGATATCACCCAGCTGCTTGCCCGACTGGCAGAAACACCAGGCCGATATATTGAAATCGAGACCAATGGCAGTGTCAATCTCGCACCGTTCACCTCCATCTCCCCTTCCATTGCCTTTACTATGGATTACAAGCTGCCCTGCAGCGGAATGGAAGCACACATGTGCACCGATAATTTTGCCCTGCTGAAGCCGCAGGACACGGTAAAATTTGTAGCGGGAAGCCGCGCCGATCTTGACCGTGCACTGGAAATCATCCAAAAATATGACCTGACCCACCGCTGCCATGTCTATTTCAGCCCGGTATTCGGCAGCATTGAACCGGTGGAAATTGTGGAATTTATGCTGGAGCATACGCTCAATGATGTCAACCTGCAGCTGCAGATGCACAAGGTCATCTGGGACCCGGAGAAACGTGGCGTATGATCCACAGAAAAGGAAGGAAATTATGGCTATTGATACCAATGCAATCAAAGAACATATCCGTGGTATCCTGATCGCCCTGGGTGATGACCCGGATCGGGAAGGCCTGAAGGATACACCGGACCGTGTTGCCCGCATGTATAATGAAGTGTTTGAGGGCATGAATTATACCAATGAGGAAATTGCCCAGATGTTCGGCAAAACCTTTGAGGATGAAATGGATTTTATCAGTGATTCCAAGGATGTTGTGGTGGTCAAAGATATCCAGCTGTTCAGCTATTGTGAACACCACATTGCGCTGATGTATGATATGACTGCAACAGTCGCCTATGTCCCCAACGGCAAGGTCATCGGTCTGAGTAAAATTGCCCGCATTGCGGATATGGTCAGCAAGCGGCTGCAGCTGCAGGAGCGTATCGGCACCGATATTGCACAGATTATGCAGATGGTAACCGATTCCGAGGATGTAGGCGTGCTCATTCAGGGAAGCCACAGCTGTATGACTGCCCGGGGCATTCGCCAGACCAACGCAAAGACTACGACCACTACCCTGCGCGGACGGTTCCGTACCGATTCCGACCTGCAGATGAGACTGTTCCAGTAAAGGAGTATCTATGAAAGCACTTGTTTTATCCAGCGGCGGTGTTGACAGTACCACCTGTCTCGGCCTTGCCATTGAACGCTTTGGCAGGGAAAATGTCATCGCTCTGGCAATCACCTATGGGCAGAAGCATACCAAAGAAGTGGAGGCTGCTGAAGCCGTCGCGCAATACTATGGCATTGAACTGCTGTCACTGGATCTGTCCACCATTTTCCAGTATGACACCAAATGCACCCTGCTGCAGGGTTCAGAGGAAGACATTCCGGAAGAATCCTATGCAGACCAGCTGAAGAAAACCGATGGCAAACCGGTTTCCACCTATGTACCGTTCCGAAACGGATTGTTTCTGTCCTCTGCTGCCAGCATCGCCCTGTCTAAGGACTGCTCAGTCATTTACTATGGTGCACACAGTGATGATGCCGCAGGAAATGCCTATCCGGACTGCAGCGATGCCTTCAACCAGTCGATGAAATCTGCCATTGAAATCGGCAGCGGCAACCAGCTGACCATTGAAGCGCCTTTTGTCAACATGGCAAAAAAGGATGTGGTGCGGGAAGGACTCCGGTTAAAGGTGCCCTATCACCTGACATGGAGCTGTTATGAAGGCGGAGACAAGCCCTGTGGCAAATGCGGCACCTGCCGTGACCGTGCAGCAGCCTTTGCGGCAAATGGTGTTGCTGACCCTGCATGTAAGGAGGACTGACAGATGGAAGGAAGAACCACAGAAGAAAAGCAGGGCATCACCCTGCTCGGCAACCAAAAGACAAAATATAAGGATGATTACGCGCCGGAGGTGCTGGAAACCTTTGTCAACAAGCATCCGGACAACGATTATTTTGTCAAATTCAACTGTCCCGAATTTACCAGCCTGTGCCCGATTACCGGGCAGCCGGATTTTGCAACCATCACCATTTCCTATGTTCCGGGAGAACGCATGGTGGAAAGCAAGTCCCTTAAGCTGTACCTGTTCAGCTTCCGCAACCATGGCGATTTCCATGAAGACTGTGTGAACATCATCATGAAGGATCTGATCCGACTGATGGATCCGAAATATATTGAGGTCTGGGGCAAATTTACCCCCCGGGGCGGTATTTCCATTGACCCGTACTGCAATTACGGCAAGCCGGGTACCCGCTGGGAGGAGGTCGCATGGAACCGCATGGCAAACCATGACCTGTACCCGGAAAAGGTTGACAACCGATAATCCCCTTTTCCTTTACTGCAAACAGAAAGACATGATTCTTTTCCTCCGTTTTCGGAAGAATGGGAACCATGTCTTTTTTTGTGCTTTAATCTCTGGCAATCACACCGTACAGTTTCATCAGCTCAATGCGCTGGTTTCCAATTCTGATGCTCTCGGCAACGTTATTGTCCCGTGATTTTGCGGTTTCCTTCCGGTAATGCAGGATTCTGTCTGCCCATGCCACCGGAAGCAGGAATGGCTTTTTTTCCAGATACCGGTATCGTCCGGACAATGCCTTGGCCGATGGAAAAACCGTCTTTAAAATATGATTTCCGGATTTCCTGCCTTTTTTCTGTGCGGATACTGCATTCAGCGTGATGGTGCTGCTGTGCAGCCGGCTCCGGTTGGAGGAGCCATACACACCGGAATCCAGTAAATCCTCCAGCATGGGCAATTCATCCACCTGTATGTCCTGCCACTGCTGTGGATAGCAGGCCTTCACCGGGTCAAAGGTCAGATAACGGGAACCGATCCGGAACAGAGCAGCGGCAAACCGTTCCGCATGAATCGTTTTGCATTGCTCTAACATGCACGGCCAGTCTATCTGGCTGCCATATGCATTTGCGTACAGCACAATGTCACACACCTGCCGGATGCCAAAACCGCTGTGCAGAAAATGCTTGAATGAATGGCACAGTAAATACAATAAATGATCTGTATGGTTCATCGACAGGATGGGGACACCCTGAACCGGAACTTTTATGGCAGTATCCTGAACCCGGGCAAACAGACGGTTCAATTCCCCATAGGCTTCTGATTCCGGTGGAAACAGGCTTTTATGCAGCTCAATATAAATGGGGCTGTTTCGCTTTCCATATGGCACCTCGTATGCAGCGTGGATATCCATATCCGGTTCGGACAGGACCATGCCATACGCCAGCATCGCCTGATGGCACAATGGAAACTGCTCCGGCGGTATCAGCAGGTCCTCATCGCCTGACATGCGGCAATCCGGATTGGGATACAATTCCCTTACCAAAATTCCCTTTACCAGAATCGGTGTCACGCCTGCATTTCTTATATGCTGGTACAAGCGCAAAAACTCACTGGTTTTCATGGCCTGCAGCATCACAGCCTGCAATGTGCGTTTTTTAAAGGGGGTAAACAACGATTTGTCGATTTTCTGTGCAGCTGGACAATCATATACAGCCTCATATACCATCGGAAGAACATGGTGCGTATCCGCCAGACGGAATACCTCAATCCAGTCCTGCGGCTGCATTTCCTGTGTCCAGCTTACTTTTTCCTGTTGTAACGCAGCTTTGACTGCCTGTAAAAATAATTGACTGACTGAATCCATATTTCTCCTAAAAAATCACATTTATTCCGGTAAAACATCGACTACAACAATTTCCGGTATATTGTTGAACCGTGGAATCCTTTCATTACTTCCCAATCCGCTGGATAAAACCATCACTTTACTCTGGTCATCGGAATAATATAATCCTTTTTCCCGCCCGGGGAACCAGCCTGCATCCGGCGCATATAACCCACCGATGAAGGGAAGGCGAGCCTGGCCGCCATGGGTATGTCCTGTGAACACGCAATCAATATGCCATTTACTGATTCCATCATTGTGAATCCATGCAAATGGCATATGTGTCAGCAGAACCGTATACCGGTTTGTATCCTGAAATTGACGTAAAAAAGTACATTCCGCTTCATCTGCTTCCTTTGTTTCCAGATACTCTTCCGGTGTGCAGTATCCATAAACACCGCCCAGCCGGATGGCCTGCCCGTTTATGGTAACATCCTCATATGCATATTCCAGCATAGTTGCTCCGGCCTGTTTATAAAGGGCTGCAAGGTCTGCATGGTAATTGTTTTCATACTGAATCTCATGATTTCCGTAGGAGACATAGACCGGTGCGATGGGACAGAGCTCTGAAATCACCTGCGTTGCAATATCCGTGTTTTGTTCGTCCCCATTCAGCAAATCTCCGGTAATCAGGATGACATCCGGCTGCTGCTCCGCAACCGTTTCAACCAGCTCTGCATTGTTTTCTCCGAATACGCTGTTATGCAAATCTGTTAGCTGAACCATACGGACAGCATGCGACAGCTTTTCCGATGACAGCGCATACGTTGTGACCTTCAGCGTGCAGGCCGAACAATACAGCCCATAGCCAATAAACGCAGCAAGGAGTACAAACAGTCCTGTCACGGATAACAAAACTTTTATATTCCTTTTCCTCATGCCAACACACTCCAGACAGGTGAAAACAAATTTACGTGCTTGCCATTACAATCCCAGTTCCTTTATCGTATCTGCCACAACGGCAGTTTTATCAAATTCCCGTTCCATTTTTGCCCGGCCAGCAAGTCCCATGGCGCTTCGTTCCTCTGTATCCATATGCAGCATCTGTTTCATGGCTTCATATAGCTTTTCGCCGTTTTTGACTTCTACAAGCAAACCGGATTTCCCATGATCTACCGCTTCCCGGCAGCCCGGAATGTCGCTGGTAATCAGAGGTCTTCCGGTTGCCGCAGCTTCCAGCAGCACATTGCTCATGCCTTCATGATAGCTTGGCAGCACAATGCAGTCTGCTGCTGTATAAAACGGCCGCGGGTCTTTCTGGAAGCCATGAAATCTGACCATGCCTTCACGCTCCAGCTGTCCCACCGTTTCCTTGTATTCATCCTCAAAAAAGCCAACCAGATCCAGGACAAAATCCGCTTGTTCCTGCCGTAGTTTTTTCACCGCAGAAAACAGCTCATCCATCCCTTTTTCCTTCATGATGCGGCCCAGATACAGGAAATGAACGGTTTCATTCTGCGGATAGGGCTGCAGGGCATAATGCTCCAGATTAATCCCTGCCCCATGTAAAACCTTCTGTTTTTCTGCCGGCATAATATGTCTTTCCTGAAATGCCGCGGCATTGGCTTCATTCTCGAAAAAGACCGTGCGCACATGCCGAAAGGCTGCCCGGTACAGCAGGGTCACAAACTGCGCCAGTCCCGGCTTTTGAAAGGCAGTTCCCAACCCCTGGACATTGGCACAGAAGGGAATTCTCATTTTCCCGCAAAGCAATCCGGCATAAATATTGGGCTTAATGGAATAGGTAATCACCAGATCCGGCTGTTCTTCCCGGAGCATTTTGTTATAAACAGACATCAGCCGGAAATCTGTTACCGGATTGATGCCCCGCCGGTTTATCTCTGTATGGATACAGCGCAGCCCCATTGCCTCAAAATCGGCTTCATGTCCGACAAAAGGCATGCTGAGAACCACTTCATTTGTCTTTACCAGTTCCTGAATCAATTCCCGACGGAATTGCCACAGCATATACGAATGGTTGGTGATGATTAAAATTTTCTTCATTTGCAGGCTTTCTCCTTATCAGCCGCAATTGCTCCGGTACCGCCTTCTACCACACCTTCGCTTTTCAAAACAGCGCCTATCGTGCCGAAAAAGCATCGGAGATCCATTCCCAGGTTGAGATGTCTGACATAATAGCCATCCAGCCGGGCTTTTTCTTCAATTTCCAGTTCATCCCGGCCATGGATCTGTGCCCAGCCAGTCAGGCCCGGACGAATGTCATTGGCGCCATACTGGTCCCGTTCCGCGATCAAATCATACTGATTCCACAAAGCCGGACGGGGGCCAATGATTGACATATGTCCAACAAAAATATCCCATAGCTGGGGCAGCTCATCCAGACTGGATTTGCGCAGGAAACGTCCTACCCTTGTAATATAGCTGTCCGGGTTTTCCAGCAGATGGGTCGGTACATCATGGGGAGTACTCATTTTCATGCTGCGGAATTTATGTAGCTGAAAATATTCCTTCTCCTTCCCGACACGCTTTTGTGAGAAAAATGCCGGGCCCGGGTCATCTATCTTGATCGCAAGAATCAGAATCAGATACAGCCATGAAAGAAGCACCAGCCCCAAACCTGACAGAACGATATCTATCCATCTCTTTACCGTTTTTTCGTACATTCCGTCTCCTTCCAGCTCATGGCAAACATCCATGATGCTTGTGGTGAAATTTACATGATACAGTTTTATTATACCTCCTTCTCTCTTAAAATCCAAGTCGCTTTTTATACATAATATCATATTCCATCCCCATTGCTGTACAGCAAAAAGCTTTTCTGCCATCGCTATGATATCCGTCAGCAGCCGTCCCCCTCTTCTGTGAAAAAATTGTAAACTTCCATCGAAGGAATTGACAACCATCCAAATCCGTTTTACACTACTTCATACTCTCTTTTTCAGATAGAGGGTATCGAAAAAAGGAAGGCGATTGTTATGGCAGCAATACTCGTTTACATCATAGCCGGTCTGGGTGCCGGTATAGGAACCGGTCTGGCAGGCCTGTCCGCAGCAGCGGTGATTTCCCCGATGCTGATTGCGTTTCTGGATTTTCCGGCTTATGAAGCCGTCGGCATTGCCCTGGCATCCGATGTGCTTGCATCCGCGGTATCCTCCTATACCTATGCGAAAAATAAAAATATTGATATCAAAAACGGTGTGATTATGATGTGTGCCGTGCTGCTGTTTACTGTCATTGGCAGCCTGGTCGCATCCGTCATGCCGGACATGGCAATGGGCTCGTTTTCCATTATCACCTGTTTCCTGCTGGGCATCAAATTTATTGTCCGTCCGGTTATGACAACCAAGGAAGCACGTGAAAACCGCAGTGCCAGGCGGAAGTGTATGGAATCCCTTGTCTGCGGCAGCATTATCGGCTCAATCTGTGGCTTCATCGGTGCCGGCGGCGGCATGATGATGCTGCTCCTGCTGACCTCTGTTCTGGGATATGAGCTGAAAACCGCAGTGGGTACCAGTGTGTTTATCATGACCTTTTCCGCCCTTACCGGTGCGGCTTCCCATTTCCTCATCGGTGGCACACCGGATCTGACTGCACTGCTGGTCTGTGTTCTGGCAACACTGGCTGGTGCACGTGCAGCTGCCCTGTTCGCCAACAAAGCGGATTCCATGGTACTCAACCGTGTGACCGGCGTGGTGCTGGCGGTCCTCGGTGCTGCGATGATCGTGGTGAAATTTATTGTATAATACATAAAATCAGCCGGTACGGGCAAGCTGCCTGTACCGGCTTTTTTTCTTATTTTACGTTAGCAGACGGTCCGGCTTACTTGATGCTGTTCTCGTAAGCCTCGACCATCTTCTTCACCATCTGTCCGCCGATCGAACCGGCCTGGCGGGAGGTCAGGTCACCGTTGTAACCCTCCTTCAGGTTTACGCCAACCTCACTTGCTGCTTCCATCTTAAAACGTTCCATAGCGGCCTTTGCTTCCGGTACATTCAGCTTGTTAGAATTGTTGGTGCTCATAGTCATAATCTCCTTTTTTCCCGTCCGATCTCTGTGAGAATAGTGTATGGAGATTTGATTTTCCTATGCAAAAAGTCTGTCGAATCTGCCAGACAGTTTCTGGTTATCCGGTAAAATTTATACCCTGCATCCATTTTTCCATTTCTCCTGTACGTCGTTGTCGAATAGCTTCAAATGCCTGCAGTTTTGTGCAGAAGTTTTAGATACATTGCCGGTATTTCATAAATTCTGTGAATTTGTTTTGAATCAGGGATGGTTGTCCGCTATAATAAACAGGAAGATCATTTTTATGGAGGCAATATCATGTCCTGTGTAGCTGTACCTAAAATCCTGATGCCGAAAAAAGGCACGGATTTACATAAGTGGGCTGTTGTAGCCTGTGACCAGTATACCTCCCAGCCGGAATACTGGGAAGAAACTGACGCAATTGTTGGAGATGCTCCTTCTACGCTCCGCCTGACTCTGCCGGAAGTGTATCTGGAGGGTGACGACGTTGCGCAGCGTACCGATACCATCAACGAAACCATGAAGCAGTACCTGTCTGATGGCACCCTGACCGAGCTTCCGGCAGGCTTTATCCTGACAGAACGCTATTCCGGCGGTGCAACACCCCGCCGTGGCCTGGTTGCTGCCATTGACCTGGAATGCTATGAATATGCTGCCGGCTCCCGTTCCCTTGTCCGCCCGACCGAAAAAACCGTTGTGGAGCGCATCCCGCCGCGCCTTGCTGTCCGCAAGCACGCATCCATTGAAATCCCCCACATCATGCTGCTGATTGATGATCCGGACCGCACGGTCATTGAACCGATGTTTGCCCATACAGCGGATCTGGAACAGGTATATGATACTGACCTGATGCAGAATGGCGGCCACATCAACGGCTGGTTTATTCCGGAGGGTGACATGACTGACAGCCTGATTGCCGCAATGGAACAGCTGAATGACCGGGAACAGTTTAACAAAAAATATCGTCTCACCGAAGACCTGCCGCTGCTGCCGTTTGCTGTGGGTGACGGCAACCATTCCATGGCAACTGCCAAGGCATACTGGGAAGAGGTCAAGAAGAGCCTGACTCCGGAGGAACAGGAAACCCATCCGGCACGGTATGCACTGTGTGAAATCGTCAATATCCATGATGAAAGCCTGATTATTGAGCCGATTCACCGCATCATGTTCCATGTGGACGCAGATGACCTGCTGGCTTCTGCAAAGGCATTTTATGCTGCAAACGGCTGCACCTGCGTGATTTCCGATCCGGCTGCAGCAGAGAATCCGGATAACCATACCGTTAAGTTCTGTTATGGCGACCAGACCGGCACCCTCACCGTGGTTAACCCGAAATGGGGCATTCCGCTGGGTACCCTGCAGGCATTCCTCGATGCATATCTGGAACAGCATGCAGAAGCAAAGATTGACTACATCCACGGCGAGGATGTTGTCAGCTCTCTGGGTACCGCAGAGGGCAACATGGGCTTCTTCCTGCCGGAAATCGAAAAGAATGACCTGTTCCGCGGTGTCATCATTGACGGTGTTCTCCCCCGCAAGACCTTCTCTATGGGCGAAGCACATGAAAAGCGGTATTATATGGAATCCAAAATGATTGTCAGATAAATACGGCATTATTCCGGGACTGTCCACACAGGGCAGTCCCTTTTTTCATCCCAGACCAGCTGTGCCCGGGCATCTTTTACCGTGCAGCAGGAAAAGGCGAAAGCAAAGGGAAACTCCTGATCCTTTGCGAACCGGCAGGTAAAAACCGCCTTTTCCTCCTCCCTGCTGCAGGTAACCGCATCATTGTGGCACAGGGCCCGGATATACCGGTCATGAAATGCCGGCTCACCGGCTGGCGGCTGGATGCCGGCCGCATACCATGCGGGCAGTCCCGGCCAGTAGCCCAGTGATTCCAGATATTGCTTTGACAGGGTGCGTTCCACCTTCAGCATATCTCCCGCAGGTTCGGCTACTCCGATTAACAACGGCTGCGCACCGTCCCGCATGCCCCATACCCGCAAAATTTCCCCATACTGGGGCAAGGTGCCGCTGGCACAAAACCGTACCTGTGTTTCCTCCTCACAGATCTGCATCTCTCCCCAATGCCTGCCGTCCCGGCTGATTTCCATGCACATTCCTCCTCTGAAACCATAGAAATCCCCTGCACAGCTTATGCCATGCAGGGGAAAGTTATGCTGTTTTTCGGCCAATGTTGTATGTAGACATCGGCCTTTGTGTTTCAATCTCTGGCGGCCAGGCCAAAGCTGACTGCCAGTGCACGGTCAACCTCATCCATATGCGATTCATCCAGTGTTCCCATTTTCTCACGCAGACGGCGTTTATCCAGCGTGCGGATCTGTTCTGTGAGAATAACAGAATCCCGTGTCAGGCCAAAGCTTCTGGCGCCAAGGGAAATATGTGTCGGCATTTTCGCTTTATTGACCTGCGATGTAATCGCGGCTGCAATCACAGTCGGACTGTAGCGGTTTCCAATATTATTCTGTACAATGAGTACCGGGCGCATACCGCCCTGCTCACTGCCTACCACCGGAGACAGGTCCGCATAATAGATATCTCCGCGCTTGACATGATGCTCCAATGTAATCACACTCCGAAGGAAAGATATTTCAGGACGGAAGCTGTTGTCCTCCTGATACTGTTACTTTCCCCAGCAATCCAGTGGTTTAGTCATGCATCGAATGAATATTTTTCTCTTTACCTTATTCTATGCCGCAGCCCGGCAAGGATTGAATGAAATCCTTATGCCTCAATATACATGCGCGGGACACGCTTGCCCACATCACACAGAATTTCATAGGAAATGGTTCCGGCAGCATCTGCCAGTGTATCCGCTGTCACCGGGCCGTCGCCAAATACGGTGACAACATCTCCGCGTCTGACGTCCATGCCGTCAACCGCCGCAAACGACATATCCATGCAAATGCGTCCCACAGTCGGAACCACGGTATCCTGTACAACAACCGAAATATGATTGCTGGCAATGCGCGGATAGCCATCCGCATAGCCAATGGTAAACACAGCAATACGCATGGGGTTGTCCGCCACATAGGTCCTGCCATAGCCGATGGAATCCCCTGCCGGAATATCACGAACCTGTGCCACACGTGCCTTTACCGTCATAACCGGCTTTAACGGAATGGTTTTTTTCGTGGTGGCATCCGGATAATAACCATACAGGATAATGCCGGCGCGTACCATATTAAAGGCATGCGCCTGATGCAGCTCGCCGGTAAAGGTATGGGTATGCTGCAGGATAGCGGCACTGTTGGCGCAGTGCCGATAGGTCAGGCGGACACCGTTTTGCTCCAACGCCTCACACATATCCGCGAACCGCTGGTACTGTAAGTCTGTAAATGCTTCTCCGCCGTCCACATCCGCTACGGCAAAATGGGTAAAGGCTCCTTCTGCTTCAATGCCCGGCAGCTGTAATGCCGCCAGAATTTCCTTTACATCTTCTTTTGTATTACGGGTTTCAAAGCCCACACGCGTCATACCGGTATTCAGTGCAATATGTACGCGCACAGGCTTTCCTTCTGCCTGTGCTGCCTGGGAAAAGGCCAGTGCTGTTGCCCGGTCACACAGTGCGGCAGCAATATCATATCTCGCCAGCAGGGCAGCATCCGCATCTCCTACATAACCGAGTACCAGAATCGGCAGGGTAAATCCGGCTTCCCGCAGCTCCACGCCTTCCGATACGGTAGCGACTGCGAAATAATCCGCGCCTGCCTCCTGCAGCACCTTTGCCGCCTGTACCGCGCCATGCCCATAGGCATCTGCCTTGATGACTGCAAGTACCTTTGCTTTCGGCATCACAGCTTTTACATGCTGACGGATGTTTGTAAAATTATATTCCAGATGCTTTAAATTGATCTCTGCCCAGCATCTGCCGGTAATGTTCTGTGTTTCCATTGACGTCTTTTCTCACTTTCCATTTATGGCTGCAGCGTACACGAGGAAAAGCTGCAGGACAAAATTTGTTCTCCATTGTTATAAATATGTGCCGCCTTCAACGCATAGGAATCCGGCTGTACATATACATCCCTGACAACGGTTCCGGCTTCCTCTCTGGTTTCGTACCGCAGCACCAGCAAATCTTCCTCCATCCACACCTGCTGTGGAACCTGATGCATCAGATCATACAGCAGATAGGTGGTTACATCTGCCGGGGTCAGGCCCTTGCGGTCCGGCATGGCGGTTTCCAGCTCCGTTCCCTCATAGGCAAACCGGAAATCCTCACCGGTAATATCTGCCGTAATGCCTGCAATGGATTCCGGTGCAAGCACTGTCATTTGTGCGGTTGCATTGCCGCTATCCTGTTTGTGATAGGCATATCCGATGCGATAGGACATGGTCTCCTCATCCAGATTGGAGGTAATATCGGTTACCAGTTCAATATCTGATGCGGTTTCATAGGCTTCTTTTACTGCTGCGGCTTTGTCCTCCGGATGCGATACAGCAGAGCATCCGCATAACAGCAGCAGAATCAGCAGTGCTGTACCAAGCATGCGCCGAAACAAGCATTTACCACTCCCTGGAGTTCAGCGGTTTCAATACCCTTGGGATGTATGACAGCATATCGGTAGGTGTCATGCCAAATTCACCGATGGCATTGGCACACAGGTCACCGGCACGGCTGTGAATATAGGCCCCACAGGCTGCTGCTGCCAGCGGCTCCAGTTTCTGTCCCAGCAACGATAAAATAATGCCGGACAGGACATCGCCACTGCCGCCTTTGGCCATACCGGGATTGCCGTGCACATTTTGCAGAACCGTTCCATTCGGCCCGGCAACTACCGTCCGATGTCCCTTGAGCAGCAGCACGCAATGATGCTTCTGTGCAAATGCAGCGGCATCCTGCGCTGCGTCGCCAGTCCTTTCTATATCACAGATCCGTGAAAATTCATGCATATGCGGTGTCAGAACAACCGGGTATACGGCTTCCTCCAATACATGTATATGTCCGGCAAGTACATTTATGCCATCCGCATCCACGATAACCGGACATTCTGCCCCACGGATGATGGTCTGTACGGCCTGTGAAACGCCTTCACTGATGCCCAGCCCCGGGCCTGCCAGAATGGCTGCCCTTCGTTTGAGTGATGGCAGGCTGTCCGCTGTGATTTTCCCCTCCGCATCGCATGGCAGCGGCAGAAAGGTCGGTTCATTCAGCTTTCCCGCCAAAATCGGATAGATGCATTCCGGAACTGCCAGCGTGACAATACCGGAGCCTGTACGCACAGCTGCCTGCGCCGCAAAATACGGTGCGCCAATATAATCCCGACAACCGCAGACTGCCAAAACACGGCCATAGGTATTTTTATCACTGTCCGGCTGGCGGGCATGGATATGTTTCACGATATAATACCAGTCAATGGTCTGCATCTGTTTCGCCTCCATCCGTTCTGTCATGCAGCAGAATGGCAGTTGCCGTAGCATAGGACTGGCAATGGGAAATACTCAGCAGGAATGATTGATTCGGACGCAGGACATATGGTTGTCCCAGCTCCGTATGGGCAATTTCAATATCGCGGAAATGCAATCCGTTTTGAAAACCGGTACCCATTGCCTTTGCCACTGCTTCCTTTGCGCAGAACAGGCCTGCGGCAGATTGCGGCATCTGGTTTCCCTTTTCCTTCAGCCAGTTTTGCTCCTGTTCGGTAAAAACGTGCCGCAGAAACGATTCTCTGGCAATTGCCTTTTCTATCCGAGCAATTTCGATGATATCTGTTCCCAGTCCTGTCATTTGATACGGCCTCCTTTCTGCCGTTTCCTATTCTACCACCTTTTTAGCGCTTTGTCCCCTATAGCGGCACGCTATTTTAAAAGAAAGGAAAAAATTTTTAGAGAAAGCGAAAAAAATGTTGACACGCGGACATTCTTCTGATATAATAATCATCGTTGCATCGGGGATTTTCCCCTGATCTGGAAAGAAATATGACGAGGTGTGGCTCAGTTTGGTAGAGCGCTGCGTTCGGGACGCAGAGGCCGTGGGTTCAAGTCCCGCCACCTCGACCATCTTCTTTTTTCCAATTCCATAACGAGGTGTGGCTCAGTTTGGTAGAGCGCTGCGTTCGGGACGCAGAGGCCGTGGGTTCAAGTCCCGCCACCTCGACCACGTCGGAGCAAGCGATATAAAGCTTGCTCTTTTTCTTTGTTTTACGTTCATGTTTAGTTTAACAGACTCCCCTGCTGATGCATGATAAAAAGCGATCGTCCGGAATGCTTCGCCCTCCACATCATCACCCTGGAGAAAACGGTAAGCTGAATTGACTGGTTTAAACCACAGGTTTATTGCCGATTTGCCATCCTATGCGGTATACTGTCCTCACAGGAAAGCGAGGGATTTTGATATGACACAGCCTGTACCACTGCGCAAGCAGAGCAAAAAGGCACAACGTGCTTATTACGCCAGACAGCGTGGCTCCTGGCATGGGGTGAATCCGGTGACACGCACCACTCCGAATCAAAAGGCATATAACCGCAACCAGCGAAAGCGGGCTGACAGAACAGATTCCTGTTCCTCAGCCTGCTTTTTTTCGCAGCAATGCCGGAGCCGCTTTCTGAAAAAAACAGAGCTGGAACCTCCCCACCGGTTTCCAGCTCTTGCTTCATAAACACATTGTTTCAGACCCTCAGGATCCATTCCCGATGACCATAAAATCCTGTGTTATTTTTTATTAAACTTTCCGTCCTTGATATCCTGCATCAATCCAATCCGGTTTGTCTTATAATGGAAGAATGGACGTTCCGGCAGAGCAATAATATCTACCGGCTGCATGTAATCCTCCAGACATGCCTCCACACCTTCCCTGATATCCTCTATGGTATAACCGTCATCCAATACGACAAAGAGATAAGGAACAAAACAATGATGATGTTCCGGATCCTGCATGATGACAAAGAATTCATCATCGATGCCTGGAATATCCGCATCTGCCAGACGGTTTTCCATCGGAAGCGTTGCAAGCTCGCCGCCTCCATAGCGTTTTGCGCAGCCTCTGGTCAATGCATAAATGGTTCCATCCTCTTCCATATATCCGATATCACCGGTATGCAGCCATCTTCTGCCATCGGAATGAACCTTGATTACCTTTGCCGTTGCTGTCGGATCATCATAGCCTATCATGGTTCCCGGTCCGCACTGGCAAATTTCACCCAGCGTATTATAGGTCAGTTCCTGATCCGTACCCGGTTTGAATATGGAGATATCTGTCAGCGGCATCGGTACGCCGACATTTCCGTTCCCCATCGGTTTCGGTGTCATCGGCAGGGTCATATTTGATCCTGCTTCACTGCATCCATAGCCGGTCGTAACCCGGATATAGCAATTGTGGTCTCTCAGGAATTTCTGTGTTCTCTTAAGCTGATTATTATTGAACGCCTCACATCCAGGTCCCATTGCCAGCAGATGAGACATATCATAATCATCCGGTATGCGGCCGCTTCGCATCACAATCTCAATGAACATCGGAATGACAGGCCAGCAGTTTGGACGATACCGCATCAGCTCAAGATCAACATCATTCACATCAACAAACGGTGACAAGATGAGCAGTTTGTCCGATGCAAGCGGCATCAGCATCATGGCAACCACTACTGCGACAAGAGCCGGCGGCAATTGTGTCACCATCCATGTCGGACGCAATTCATCGGATGAGCCATAAAAATTCATCTGATGCATGTTGCCGATCATCGTGTGCGCGGAATGGATAACCTGCTTGGACGGTCCGGTGGATCCGCTGGTATATGCACGGAACAGCGGACGGTCAATGTCACGCGGTGCTTCTACCTTGCCCTCAAAGGATTCCCCCAGCTCCAGGAACGCATCCCATGACATGGTGCAGGGACCGTAGGCCGGATAATCTGTATACAAAGAGTCGAGATAGTCCCAGCAATAATCCGGCATGTCCATTCTGTTCGCGCTGCGCAATGGGCTCAGCAGGATAGCCGAGCGAATTCCAGCTTTATTGCGATAGGCATTCAAATCTTCATGCGATAAGAAGTCATGCGCAATGATCATCTTGGCACCGGATTTTTTCACAGCCTCGACATTTTCTTCTATGGTGTTATCACGGCACAGCAGCGATGCGCCAATCTTTTCCGCTGCCAGGAGAAGATAGAGGAATTCCGGTACAGCCCGCAGAAAGACCGGGATCTCATCTCCCTCACCAAATCCAACCGCTCTGAGTGCACGTGCTGTCCTGTCAGCCTGGTCGTATACCTCTTTCCATGTGATATCTACTCCATAGTAGTGCATAGCTACCACACTGTCCCCCGGGCACCGTTCCTTCAGATATTCATACACGGTGCTGTCCGGAACGCTAAGCCCCTGAATCATCTGCGGCGGATAATACTGCATCCACGGACGATCCACGCTCGGCTTTCCAGTTAACGTTCTATTCATGAAATGTTCCCCTTTCATTCTTTTCGGGATCTTACCCTCAACTTTATCGCCAGAAAAGGTATGGTTTTCTGCCATTAACAAGTTTATCATGAAAAACGAGGAATAAAATGGAATAAAGTGGACAAATTGTGTACCAGGCAAATTCCAAAAATAAAAGGCTGCCTGCTGTCACTGAAAAGTCACATGCAGGCAGCGCCTGTTTTTTTATTGTCAGTCAGCCATTTCCGTCCACTGTTCGGAGGATGACAGCGTGGTGTGCTCTCTTACGCTGGCAATAATGCCGATTCTATGTATCATCTCACGAATATAGGAGCAAATTTCCTCCTGATCCGAAAGAATCATGCCATTTTTCTCATCCCAAAGGGTATCAAAGAACTGCTCAAACACCATTTTCATATCCGGATGGTTAAGAACTGCAAGATTATTCCTGCCGTGTTCCGTATTCAGTCTCAGATATGCAATGCCATCCGACAGAAAAATGCTCTGCGCAACATCATACCGGAAATCAGAAATCGGACTTTCATAAAGCAGCCTGAAATGCAGATTTTTCCGCGTTGTGCACATTTCCAGTATATGCCTGATATATCGTTCTCTCTGCTGCAAAGTCAGGTGAATCTTCTGGTCAAAGAAGTCAATGTCACTTTCCAATGCGAGATTGGAAAAGGCAATGCCCTGGAAAATGATTTCAATTTCTGTTTCTTCCATGGCTTTTCTGGTAAGCATATGAACATATCGCAGCTTTTCCTGGTCAAGCGCATCATTTGTCCTTACCTGCGCCAGCAGCTCCTCGAACAGATCTTCTGGCAGAAAATGCTCTGTCATATGACCTATGATCCATCTCTGGTTCAGCGAAAGGATGGAACGTACATACTCATTCCCGTCCAGAAGTTCCGCCATGGTTGCATTATGATACAGCAGGTTTTCTCTGGTACACAGATCCCGGATGCTGTAATACAGTGGGTTGCAGTGATCCGCTTCGCTGCTGACTGTCACCGACATGCAGCGATTCGGGTCCATCAGCATGCCGCTCATCATGAAATCATCTTTTACAGTAAAAATCATGCGTCCGGCTGCCTGCTCTCCCCTGTACAGATGGAAGTCAATGCCAGCTTCCTCCTTCATCATATTGATGAGAAAAATCGGATCATAGATATTGTCTATTTTATTCAGTGATAAATCAATCATCAGGGAAAAATGAACATCTGGATAAAACCGGTGTTTTTCCGTCCCGATATTGCCCTGAATAATCTGAAGTCTGTATTCATGGGTCAGCGAAAGCAGATCCATCTCCGCCATGATATGCAGCCTGCTCACACGCCGGAGCACCGGATGGTGCATCCTGGAAATGTATTGTGCCGGGCTCAGTTCCACAAAGAACGATGTTTTGGGCGCCACAGAAGAACCATACTGCTTCTGCATATCCTGAACATAATCATATTCTGCTTCCAGATTGTCAAAAATGGCCTCTTGCAGTTCGTTCTCATTTTCAACCTGGTAATTTGCAAACAGGTTTTCTTTTCCTGTTTTGGAGCTCAGCCTGACGATCTCACAGCTGATGCGCTGCAATACATTCCGCTTTGTTTTTTCCGCCGGAAGCATGCGACCGCTGATCCATTTGCTGATATAACTGACATCATATTGCAACGCCTTTGCCAGAGCTGCATTTTTGATCTCAGCCAGATTCATTACGTGCTCCAATATCTGGCTGAAACGGTTTTTTTCTTTTGCTGGCATATCCCCACCCCCTGATGTGATGTACAGCAGCAATCACATTCCCGTCATCCACCTGCGTCCCCGACAGGGATTCCTCTGTACATGATGCTCTGCTGCTGCATTTAGTTTTTGCATGCCGGTTTTCTTTCCGGCGTGTGTGTTCTCCTGTGTTTCGGGAACAGCATTCTTATTATACCACAAAACATAGGAATTGGAAAAGCCCCGCGGCGTTTTTGCCGCGGGGTCAGATCACATATCTTGTGATTCCTTGTCAATTCCAGAAGATATCAGCACGCTGTCTTACTGTTTCTCCTGCATGATGCAGAATCCCCTCAGAATGCTTGCCGCCTCTGCGCGTGTGGTTGCGCCCAGCGGATCCAGAAGGACACTGCCATCCGGCATTTTCTTACCATTAATCATATTGTTCTGGTTTGCCCAGAGCATGGCATCAACAGCCCAGCCGGAGGTCTTGTTTGCATCCGGGAAGTCCAGCTTTCCGCTGACTGCCGGCTTTCCAACATAGTTGTACAGGAACTGTGCAAACTGTTCACGGGTAACCTTTTCATTCGGCTGGAATTTTCCTCCGCCGGAACCTGCCGTAACTCCGGTCTCATATGCCCACTGTACAGCATTGTAATACCACTGAGACTTTGGTACGTCCTTAAATGCCGGCGTACTGCTGTGGACTGCCGGCTGGCCTTCCTTGTTGTACAGAATCTGTACCATCATTGCACGGTTCATTCTGGTATTCGGCTCAAACGTTGTCGTGCTGGTGCCGCGCATCAGCTCGTTCTGATAAACGTAGCTGACTGCGTCATAATACCAATCGCCCTCTGCAACATCGGTAAACGGCAGCTGTGTGATGCCGCAGCGTCTGCACTTGCCATGGTCAAAGTCATGTCCGGTAGCCGGTACAGTGACTTCCTTGCTGTCAGTAAAGTCGTAGTCCTTGAGCGTAGCCTGGAATACATTCTTGCCTGCCTCGGTACAGGTCGGTGCAACACTGTTCTGCTCATCCTTCGCTACAACTGCCTCTACGGTCTGTACATCGCCGCAGTTCTTGCAGGTCAGCGTTGCCGTAGCAGAAGTGCCGTCATCAGCCCAGGTGAACTTCGCCTGATAGCTGTGTCCGGTTGCCGGAATCGCAACTGTCTTGCTGTCCGTTACCGTCGCAAGAGCCGCACCGTTGCTGTCCTTCAGCGTTGCGGTAGCAGTAATGGTACTGCTGCCATCCTCGGTGCAGGTTGCCGGCTTGTCATCTGTGGTGAGTACAGCATCAACCGTCTGCTTATCCTCACACCTGGAGCAGGTGAATGTAGCCGTAGCAGTCTTGTTGTCCTCAGCCCACTGGATTTCGCCCTTGTAGTCGTGGCCGGTCGCAGTGTTCTCGTGCTCTACCTTTTTGGTATCGGTTGCGGTTGCACCGTCATAGGCAGCTGTTGCGGTATATTCCGTAGCAGCGTTTTCGGTACAGGTTGCCTGCTTTTCGCTCTTGGTTACCTCTGCCTCGATCGCATCAGACTTCGCATCATCCTTGGAGCAGGTGAATACAGCAGTTGCCTTGTAGTCGCCTGTTGCATCATCCTTCGTCCAGGTGAATGCTGCCTGGTAATCATGACCGGTTGCCTGTGTGGTTGCGGTCGTCTTGGAATCGGTTGCGGTTGCAAGCACATCGCCATTGTTGTCGGTCAGCGTTGCGGTTGCCGTAGCAACAGTGTTGCCCTTCTTGGTGCAGGTCGGAGCGGTTGTCTTTTCTGTGATTTCCGCCTCTACTTCCGACTTTTCATCACACTTGGAACAGGTAAATACGCCGGTAGCGGTCTTGTTGTCCTCGCTCCACTGAATCTTGCCCTGGTAGTCATGACCAGTTGCAGTATTCTCGTGCTCCACCTTCTTGGTGTCGGTTGCAGTTGCGCCGTCATAGGATGCTGTTGCGGTATATTCCGTAGCAGCGTTTTCGGTACAGGTTGCCTGCTTTTCGCTCTTGGTTACCTCTGCCTCAATCGCATCAGACTTTGCATCACCCTTGGAGCAGGTGAATACAACCGTTGCCTTGTAATCGCCTGTTGCATCATCCTTTGTCCAGGTGAACACTGCCTCGTAATCGTGGCCGGTTGCCGGCTCGGTTGCGGTAACCTTGGTATCCTCTGCGGTAGCAAGCTCCTTGCCTTCGCTGTCCTTCAGCACTGCCTTTGCAGCAGCGGTGGTCTTGCCTTCTTCTGTACAGGTCGGATCAACGGTATTTGTCGTGATCTCAGCCTCTGTGGTCTGCTTGTCATCGCACTTGGAACAGGTGAACACACCGGTAGCGGTCTTGTTATCCTCGCTCCACTGAATCTTGCCCTCATAGTTATGGCCGGTTGCGGTATTCTCGTGCTCAACCTTCTTGGTGTCGCTTGCCGTTTCACCGTCATAGGTAGCTGTTGCAGTGTATTCTGTAACGGCGTTTTCGGTACAGGTTGCCTGCTTTTCGTCCGCTGTTACCTCTGCTGCAATTTCATCGGACTTATGACCGCATGCAGCACACTTGAATACAGCTGTTGCCTTGTAATCCTCTGTCCAATTGAATGTAACCTCATAAGTGTGCTTGCCGGGCTCCTGCTGAACCTCAGTAGAAACCTCGAATGCATGGTCTTCTGCTGTGCCAGTAGCTGTATAAGTCAGCTTGATACCATCTGTGCATGCACCGTCTTTTCCGGTAACCTCTGCTGCCGCAGTAACCGGCTCCTTCAGTGCAACCTGAATGGTATCATCATTTACCAGACAATCCAGCTGATTCTTCTTGCTGTCACAAACGGAGGAGCAAATCAGATTCTGGAACGATACAGAATAGGTGCCGTCATCGTTCTTGGTCCACTTGGCATCCTTTGCCGTGTAGGTGTGGCCAGCCGAAGCGACGATTTCATCGTACTCTGCCTTTTCGATGTCATACTTCGCCTTCTGCTCTTCATAGCTGGTATCCGTGGAGCCCCAGTTCGCGTTTTCATTCGGTTCTGTCGGCTCCTCTACTGCTCTGCCGCAGATGGTGCAAACATAGCATTCGCCAGTGTTCCATTTTCCGGTATCGCTGTCCTTTGTGAAGTAGGTCTCATCGAAATGAATGTAGTGGTGATCGCATGCTTCCTTCTTGTACGCAATGCTCTCGTCAGCCAGATCGGACATCTTCTGCGCACCCTTCAGGTTGGCAACCCACATAAACTCATCATTGTCGTTGATTTCTTTGGAGTAGCCGAACTGCTCCATCATGGAATCATCATAACCGGTGTCATAGTTGCTGTAATCCGGGTTGTAGTTGCTCTCCTCGAACGCATAGCCGTAGCCGTTCTGCTCACTGTCTGCGGTATAATCGTTCTCGGTGGAGCGGGTGCCATCATCCTTGCCGGAGATGTATGCCAGATTGGTAGCAATCGAAACATACAGCTTTCCGTCATCCTTTAGGCAAATACCTGCGATCGGATGATTGTTAAATGTGAAGTCTGCATTGTCTGCACGATCCACCAGATTGAAGGACATTGCACCAAATGCAATCGTCTTGTCACGCTTGCCGTAAACCGTATCGTACTGCTTGACAGCAGCAACCTTACCGGTAGACAGTTCATAGCTCAGAACGTAATTGGACAGGTTGAAGTACAGCTTGCCATTGTACAGCGCCGAGGTGATTGCGATGGACGGATAAATGTCAGCCTGCTCTGCATGCTTGGCATACAGTTCGGTCAGCATATCATTCTGCTCCATCTTCTTTGTTGCCGGATTATAAACCCGTGCAACCGTGGTATCGTCGTCCTCGTTCTCCTTATAGTTGAACTCGATCAGTGCGGTATAATCCTTGTCGCCGTCACCGGAATCATTGTCTGTGATCGGATGGCTGACCAGCTTGTGCTCTGCCTCTTCCTCTGCCATGGAGGTCATGCTGTCCGGATCGCCCTGAGAGTTGTTGTAATCCTCCAACTGGGAAATCAGGTCTGTGGAATCATACACATAATACATGTTGGTGCCGTCAGAGCTTACATTGCTCTTTATACGGGAGAACCATGCATCCTCAAAGGTCTTATCTGTCGCTACATCTGCATACAGGGTTTTCAGTTCTGCGTAGTAACCCTCATACAGGCTCTTTGCAGAGGTATCACTGAACATGAAGTACATATGGTTCATGGAACCATCGGTCTCCACGCGGTCACGGGCCATAACCTCGCTGTAGCAATCGGTGTAGCAGGGATCTACATAATACCATATACCGTCTACCTTGACTGCATTCCAGAAGTGGTCGGAATTAAAGTCAGGCTGTGATTCGCCATACATGGAAACTTCCGTATCAAAGGTAATGCGCACCAGATCGACTGCATAGTCCTTCGTGATATCCAGCTCGTTGTTGGAATTGTAATACAGATCCTTGGGTTCCTTCCAGTTGGAAGCCTTGCTCATATCCGTATTAGCGCCGTTTGTGCCGTAAATCTCCGGGTGCATGACCTGAATCAGGTACGAATATGCTCTGGAGTAACCGAGGCAAACTGACTTGCCTTCTGCCAGCGCACCCACATGATTGCCTTCCCAGGCGTTCAGGACACCGGTGGTCAGACCCTGTGCAGCCTGATCGGCATAGATCGGGATTGCCTGGTTGGCAGTGGTTTCCGGCTCACCATCGTCGTTCAGATCGAGAATTGCGTCATTTTCCATGGAGTTCTGGGTCAGCTGCTCCACCGTCATGGTTACGCCTTCAGCAACCTGCACGCCATTTTCTTCTGCATCCTTAATGAACGCGTCTGCGCCATCGCTCAGCTGCTTGGCAGCATCTTCGCCGAACGTTTTTTCCACAAATCCGGCAGCATCCTCCGAGATCGCATCCTTGTTCTCGGTCATAAAGGCTTCTGCCTGCTCATTTGCTGCGTTTTTCTGCTCGTCGGTCGCATTGTCCTTGTCCGTGCCCATCTCCTTCAGAGCCTGTTCATAGACAATGTTCTTGATGGCATTCTCGTAGTACTGCTGACGCAGGCTTGTTACAACACCAGCATAGATCTGGTCGTGGAACTGCTTGGTGATCTGCTCCTCATAAACTGCATACAGCGTGTTGTACACATCGTCATAGTGCTCATGCTTGGTCGGCTGCTCAGCTGCCATAGCCGGTGTTTCCTTATCCATGTTCATAATATAGGACATGTCAAAGGTATTCACCGTTGCCAGCCAGTCATTCAGAACCAGCAGCTTCTGATACTCCGTCTTTGCGCCGGAATCCTTCACTGCCTGCATTGCGTCATCACGCTTTTCGCGGATAGCATCACCATAATACTCTACACCCAGCTTGTCGCTGTAGTAGAAGTTCATGATCATACCGGTCAGCTCATCATAGCTGTAATCGCCGCTTCTGACAGCATCTACGCTGACGCCGGCAAGTACCAGCATCTCGCCCAGAACACCCAGTCCGTCTTCCTTGCTGTCGTTAAACTGAAGGTAGAACGGCATCTGTACACCCAGCACGTCGGCATTTGCCTTCCACTGATCCTGATACTGTGCAAACATGCCCAGTACAGTCTGGATCTGCTCGTCAGTCAGCGCAACCTTTTCGCCGCTGCCGTCAGCCGCCTGTACCTTCATGCTTTTCAGTTCTTCCTCTACAACAGCAATCGTAGGATCAGACGTGTCAACTTCTGCATCATCTCCTACCATTGCTGCACTTATGTCAGAAGTCGAAGCATCAATTGCGTCTGCACTGATGGTGTACGGGACTTCACTGTCCTCCACTGTGATGGTGTCGTTGTTTTCCTCTGACTTCTGTGTTTTAGAACTGTCAGCTGATCTCTCGACACTGGTGGAGGACTGGTCTGTTGCCGGTTCCGGTGCAGCATAGGCCGGCAGTGCCGCCATTGCCATAACCAGTGACAGGAACAGACTCAGAAATCGTTTGATTTTTTGATTCATTGTCAATCTCTCCGTTTGTCAAAAAATGAATGTGCCCAATCCATACATTTCCCTTGCTCTGGTTGGTTCGTTCCCAAAACAGGCCTCCCCTTTTTTAACACCACCTTTTTCCAGATAGTTGCGAACTGGGGATAGAAGCCGGCACTTTGGCCCGATTCTATCCCCTCTCTGTCTTTTATATGCTTCGGACAGTAATACCTGTCAAAACATTTTATATGATAATATGTGAGTTAATCACTTACAGATCCGAGTTCATCAGTTCCTGTGTCAGACCGATTCGGTTGGTCTTGAAGTGGAAGAACGGACGCTCCGGAAGCTCAAAGATATCCATCGGTTTCATGTAATCATCCAGGCAGTCATTGACTGCATCGCGGATATCATCAATGGTGTATCCGTCCTTCAATACTACGTAAAGATACGGCAGGAAATGATGGTTATGCTCGGTATCCGGGATGATAACAAAAAATTCATCCTTAATGCCTTCAATTTCCGCATCTGCCAGGCGGTTTTCCATCGGCAGCGTAGCGAGCTGATTGCCAGGGAAGCCATACCGCGGCGCACTGCCGCGTGTCAGCGCGTAAATGACACCATCCTCGTTCATATAACCGATATCGCCGGTATGGAGCCAGACGCGTCCGTCATCATGCGTCTGCAATGCCCGGGCTGTTGCCTTTGAGGTATCATAGCCCACCATATTGCCCGGTCCGGTGATGCAGATTTCGCCCATTTCATTATAGCTCAGCTCCTGGCGCGTACCCGGCTTGAACACGCTGATGGTAGACAGCGGCAGCGGGATACCTACATTGCCATCGCCCTGCGGATAGGGTGACATGGGCAGCGTCATATTGGAACCAGCCTCACTGCAGCCATAACCGATGGTAAAATGTGCCTTGGAATTATGGTCGACCAAAAACTGCTTCGCACGCTTGATCTGGTTATTGTTGTACGCTTCACAGCCCGGACCGGTAAACAGCAGGTGAGACATATCATAGTCCTCCGGCACGCGGCCCTGACGCATAACCGTTTCAATAAACATCGGGATAATCGGCCAGCAGTTGGGTCGATAGCGCATCATCTCCAGATCCACATCCTCCGGTGCACAGAACGGATCGAGGATCAGCAGCTTGTTGGACGCCAGCGGCAGCAGTATCATGGCAACAACCACGGCAACCAGGCTCGGCGGAAGCTGTGTCAGCAGCCATGTCGGGCGGACACTGTCTGCCGAACCATAGAAATTCATCTGGTGCAGATTGCCGATCATGGTATGCGCAGAATGGATTACCTGCTTGGAGGGACCGGTGGAACCACTGGTATAGGCACAGAACAGCGGACGGTCAATGTTTTTCTCCGCTTCAACCTCTCCCTCATATTTGCGTCCGATATCCAGGAACTCGTCCCAGGTCATCGTTCTGGAGCCATATGCCGGCTTGTCCGGATAAAGGCTGTCAATATAATCCTGGACATGTTCCGGAATAGCGGAATAATTCGCGCTGCGATACGGCGACAGCCGGATGGCAATACGGGCAGCAGAACCGTGGCGGAAAGCGTTCAGCTCCGACTGCGACATAAAGTCGTGGGTAAAAAACATCTTTGCACCGGAGCGCTGTACGGCTTCTACATTCTCCTTCAGTGTGTTGTCACGGCAGAGAATGGAGGCGCCGATCTTTTCCGCAGCCAGCAGCAGGAAGATGAACTCCGGTACTGCACGGAAGAAAGTCGGGATGGGATCACCCTCGCCGATGCCAATGGCTTTCAGTGCACGTGCTGTCAAATCCACCTGTTCAAACAGCTGTTTCCATGTAATGTCATTGCCGTAGTAATGCATGGCAACCACATCGTCGCCCGGGCATCTTTCCTCCAGGTATTCCCTGATGGTGTTGTCCGGAATTGTGAGATTTTCAATCAGTTCAGGCGGATAATACTGCATCCACGGGCGATCCACACTTGGAATGCCCGTTTTGGAACATTTTGTTTCGGTCATGTAAAGATTCTCCTTTTCTTTTTCCCCTTTGCTCTAAATCTTGCGGAGCTCACGCAGGGAATTTCATACGCAATCTGTCCGGTACACAGATCCCCATTATTTGAGCAGATAACACAATCCGAAAAAAGAAATACACATAGTTTATGTATATTTTGTAACCCGTTTCTCTCCGGACTGCATACTACATTTTTTATACCATAATTACAGATTGCAATTGTCGCGTTGTTATTATAAAAGCTGTCATAGGAAATGTCAACCATTTAGAAATAACGTCATACGCACGTTTCTCTACCTATTCATACCATTGTGAAGCACCTACGTTCATTTTTTGACAGCAAAAATATCAAAAATTTTATGTATGCTGACAAATCAACCATACGAATGATTTTTTGTGAAAAAAAATGATTCTTTGTGAAAAAGTATTTGAATCTTCCTCTAAATGATTTTATACGAATTTTTCTCACATCTGCGTATGTACCGCATTTTTCTGAAGCAATATTCTTTCTTCTCCGGGACATGACAATTCCGGTATACCTGCCTGCCCTGATATATTGCTTATCGCAAAAAGTTCTTATTCATGCGTCATTCTTTTTTGCCTGATTTTTTGCAAAATATTCTCTGTTCCGGACAAAATAACATTCTCCGGCAACAAATCCAATACTTTGATATTATATCACAGGCATTTCAGGATATCAACTGTAACAGCATCCTCTTTTGCTGCCGGCAGCTGCGATGCCTTACTCCAACACACTCAGACAAACACATCAGCCACATTATGTACGATATTGTACATTTCATAAATAATCATCCATTGGTTTGCGTCAGAAGGATTTTCCATGCAAAAGGATGGACCTCCCGGTCAATCACCAGGAGGTCCTCCATATGAACCTGAAGCAGCCGGGACAATGCAAACAGGTTGTCTACCGTCGGCAGGCATTCCCCATGCTGCCACTTATAAATTGCCTGCGGGTACGCAAAGCCGAAATAGTTCTGAACGTCCTTTACACTCAGCCCGCGCTGCTGCCGCAGGGACTGAATCCGTTTGCCTGTTTCTCTCAGATTGATGGTCGGAAACGCCTCGTACCTATACATCAGGGCAATTCCTCCTTCCCTGTCCGAAAACGGTGTCCATAAATCATTGGTGTAAGAATGCTTGATACCAAATACAGACAGCGTGTCAAGCCTTTTTCTGCTGATCCAGCCGAATGGCCTCCGCAATCAGCTGTGCTGCCAGACGGGAACCTGCTGCATTGGGATGGCAGCCATCCGCAGCATATAGCTGCTCCTGTTCTGACCGTTCATAAAACGCCCTGCCCACATCTGCAACCAGGGCCTGATTGCGTTCTGCCGCTTCATGGTACGCCGCAACCATCCGCCGGTACATTTCCTCATAGCTCAGCCGGAAGCTGTTCATTTTTTCATGGTTCTTCTGGTACGCCCATGTGGCATAAAAGACCGGCACTGCTCCTGCTGCATGGATTTTTTCGCACAATGCAGCGGCACTCAGAAGAAATTTCTCCCGTGACACCGCCGGCGCATTGCTCATTTCCTGCAATACAACGTAATCCCAGCGCTCCGTTTCCAGTGCAGCCAGTGTTTTTGCTCCCATTTTGGTTTTGGGATTCAAATGCTCTGCCAGCCGCGCGCCGCCGCGGGTATGTGCCGTTACCTCTGCTCCGGTCAGCTCCGCCAGCATGTCCGGCATATCATTGGCGAAAGTAAAGCTGTTCCCCAGCAGTAAAATCCGCATGATCGTCCCCTTTCAGGCCTGTAATGCCCGCGGAAGCGGCCGCTTCTTTGCCGTGTATTCTGTCACATCAATACGGATTACACTGACAATGGAAACCAGTTTTTCATTAAAAGTAAAATCCTTGCCGGTCTGTGTTTTCATCAGGATCGTCATTGCATCCTGCTTTTCCTGCACATCATCAATGAGGACAGCTGTTCCGCGCCCCATCAATGACTGGTAAGCTGTTCCATACTGGCAGGCAACCTCTCCTTCAAAGGGCTGTACGGCACATTCCATTTCAAAGCAGCAGGTCGGGTTGCTGCGGATGACATCCAGCTTATAGCCGGTTGTGGCTCCGTGCAGATAGATGGTCAGTCTGCCATCCTCCATGGTATATCCATAGTTCATGGGAACAATATATGGCATACCATCATCTACCAGTCCAAGATGCAATACCTTGCTCTGGTCAAGTATTTTTTGTATTTCCTTCTGATCTGTAATTTCCAGTTCTCTTCTTGTCATTGTTTTTTCCTCCCGGGAATATCTGATCCGGCAACCATGCCATCCTGCTTTGATACCAGGCTGTCCTCTCTAACTATAATGCGATTGCCTGCTTTTTTCAATACCAAATACGACAAAAAACAGGAGTAAAGACAACAGGACTGCAGAAGAATGCCAATCCGGCAAATCCCACAGTCCTGTCTTTATTGTTCTTTTCTGCGATGCGCCGCGATTTTTTCCCGTGTCACGCCATCAATTTCCGCCTTGAGCTGCTGCAAATAGGGCGAAAACTGTACATTTTCCCTGCCATATTCCAGTTGCAGGTCATATTCCAGCGGCAGCCATGTGGAAATATCCGATTCATTATGCTGAACCACAGCCTCCAGCTTGTCCAGAGCCTTATAAATTCTGGCTTCCTGGGTCTGCTGTGCCTCCATCTCCTCGTACAATGCCAGCCATTCCTCCCGTTCCGGGGATGGGAAGGTCTGCACCCATCGCCGCAGTACCATTTCTTCCGTCTTGCTGTCCGCCTCCGTCTTATCAAAGGACGGAATATCCCCGGTAAAGGCTTCTCCCAGGTCATGAATCAGGCACATGCGGATTACTTTATCCATATCCGCCTCCGGAAAGGCACTGGCGGTCAGCATCGCCATCAGGGATACACGCCAGCTGTGTTCCGCCACACTTTCCTGCCGTCCGGAGGATGTGCTGCAATGCCTCGTGTTGCACTTCAGTTTTTCTGCAACCGAAAGGATTTGCAGCAGTTCTGCCGGTTTCATCGTTGTTTGTCCTCCTTTTCCGTCATGATAGCTGTATCATATTTTCTGCCATATCACGTATGATTTTCAGATTCCAATGTATCATTCGGTGCTGACCGTACAGCTGCCAGTTCTGCCTGTTTCTTTTGCTTTTCACGTTTTCTTACGCCGTCTTTCAGCAAGGTATAAATCACCGAGGTAACCGGTACACCAAAAATGGTACCGACAATACCGCCCAGCTCCGCACCGACGGTAATCGCCAGCAGAACCCAGATACCGGAAAGGCCGATCCGTCCGCCGACAACACGCGGATAAATCAGCTTATTTTCCACCTGCTGCAGCAGGATAAAGAAAACCAGAAATACACCGGATTTCATCGGGGAAACCATAAACAGCAGGATAAATGCAACCGCGCCGCCGAGATATGCACCCAAAACCGGAATGATTGCCGTGACTGCCACCACAATGCTGATCATGCCGGCATATTCCAGCCGCAGAATTTCCATGCCGATAAAGCAGAGTGTGCCCAGAATCACCGCTTCCATGCCCTGTCCGACAATATAATTTTCAAAGCAGCTTACGGTAATCTGCTTGACATATCGCAGGTAGGCATACACGGATTCCGGCAGGTACGCCCGGAACAGGCGGCCTGCCTGACTCAGAACACGCTGTTTTCCTGCCAGCAGATAAATGGAAAAAACGATGGCAATCAGGATGGTGGCAACCATATGCACGGCAGTTCCTGTTGCTGTCACAACGGTTTCCACCAGTGTGCCGGTGGTCTCATTGAACTGCATCAGGCTGGAATTGATCCATTCCACCGCACTGCTCATATCAATCGGCTCCAAATGCAGCAGCTGGGCAACTGTATCCAGTTCCATCTGTAAATTGCCCAGATATGCGCCGAAATTTTGTCTGAATAACCGGACACTTGCGGCAAGCTGCGGAATAATAATACCGAACAAGGCGGCAATCACTGCTGCAATCAGCAGGTAAACCGCTACAACGGCAAGATAATTTGCGGTTCTTTCTCCCAGCTTTCCGGTTTTCATCAACCGTTTACGTATTGCCTCATGTGGCCGATTGAGGATAAACGCAAGTGCAATGCCGACAGTAAAAGCCCGGAAAAGCCCCAGTACACTTCCCGCACTGTGAATCATGGTCTTTCCATAAATCAGCAGAATAAACAGGATGGCTATCCCGATCAGGATGCGAAATTCTTTTCGTATGGTTTTCTGTTCCATTACAATTCGCCCCGCAGCTTTTCGGTTTGTCTGTTCTGATACATGATGGGTCATACTCCTTTTCCGCCTGCCGCCGGTTTCTGTTACGGCAACAGTGTATCCGTTATTTTTTCACGCGCTTCTGGATGGCTTCACGCAGCATGGACAGCTTTTCTCCCTGCCGCTCAAAATCCTTCCGCCGGAAACCGGCGACACGCTTTAAGGCAGAACGCTTTGTCCAGTCCATTTTCTCTGTACTTTTCCATGTATAGTGTCTGGAAATCCGCAGCCGTTCCTCTTCGATCCGATCCCCTGCATCCTGCCGTTTTTCCGCCAGCTCTTCCACAAACTGTTCCATGTACAGCTGGACTCGCTCCTCGACCTCCTGAATCGTCTGGTTCAGATTGGTCAGTGCGGAAACTGTCAATGTCAGGTCTGATGCCAGTACTGCCATCAGAACCAAAGAAATCGCTTCTATCGCAATGGCCGGAATTCCCACACCGATCTGGCGGACGAATGGATAAATCAGGTAAACAATCACCAGTCCGGCAATACCAAACAGTAACGTATTCTCCAGGCAGATTCTTCCCTGAATATTGAATGGTTTGTCACTGTAATCCCACCAATACGCATGGAACAGCTTTTCCAGTGTCCAGGATGTGACAAATTCCAGCACCGCACTTCCGGCTGCAGAAATCAGATATACCTGCCACCATTGCAGTTCCGGCAGCTGTACACCCTCCAGCCATTCCAGCAGAATGGAAATCGCCACTGCTCCCGCACCATAAATCGGACAGATGGGACCGTATAAAAAGCCTCTGTTTGCCCATTTACCGGTTATCACTGTACAATATATGGTCTCAAATATCCATCCCATACAGCTGTAAAGGATAAACCAGACAAAATACCGGCTAATGCACATATCTTTTTCCCCTTTCACATTGGTCACAGCCGACAGGATATCCCTTCTGCCGACTTTTGCAATGCATTTATCTTATCACAAAAATCCGGGCATGACTGTAACAAAACATGTAACTTTATGAATTTTTTGTTAATATTCCGAAATTTCATCGAAATTTAAGGCTTTGTTAAGTTTTCTGTGCTATGATAGCCTAAGTCAAACAAGACCGGATCTGTTTCAGACGTTCCTGTTTCCCCATACCGTGGGCATCTGCTGATTCCGCAGATGCTTCAATTTGATTGATAAGGATGGATACTTATGACACTACAGCTAGACCAACAGAAAAAGCGGCGCATGAAAGGAGTGCTTCTTTATCTGGCAGCTTATCTTGCTGTGTTTTTCCTTCTGGAGCGCAGACATGTTGTCCCCTTTATTCTGCATACCAGCTTTGACAATCTGATTCCGTTCTGTTCGGCTTTTGTCGTTCCGTACTTCGCATGGTATGCCTATGTGGCAGCAACGGTACTTTTCTTCACACTTTTCGTTGAAAACGAAACAGAATTTTCCCGTCTTGCCACAACCCTTTTCATTGGAAATACCCTGTTTTTGTTTATTTCCTTTGTATTCCCCAATGGACATCTGCTCCGGCCGGTTCTTACCGGCGATGATCCTCTGACTGAACTGGTTGGCCTGCTTTATTCCATTGATACACCAACCAATATCCTGCCGAGCATGCACGTTTTCAATGCGATTACCTGCTGCATTGCCATCCATCACAACGAAGCTTTGCGCAGGAAACCATGTCTGATTCTTTTTTCCAATATCCTCACGGTTCTGATTGTGCTTTCAACCATGTTCCTCAAGCAGCATACCGTTCTGGATGTCCTGCTTGCGCTGGTATTCAATTCTGTCTGCTACTCCGTCATATATAAAAGCAATTATTTTGACCATCTGCTCAGAACAGGCTTTAAACCGAAGCATTTCAAACGGAAACGGCTGAATTGATCCGATTCCAATCGAATAACAAACTCCCTGCACCGGATTGTTCCGATACGGGGAGTTTTTATGTTCAAGCAAGTTTTTTCCAACAGCACAAATCAAAGCACCATCATCAGTGTTCCCGCACCGATTAACAAACAGCCGAACAGGGATTTCATGGTGAATTGTTCATGTAAGAATATAAATGCCAAAACCAGCGTAATGACAACACTCAGCTTATCAATCGGCACGACCTTGGATGCTTCGCCGATTTGCAGAGCACGGTAATAGCACAGCCATGACGCACCGGTTGCCAGACCGGATAAAATCAAAAACATCCAGCTTTTTTTACTGATATCCGCTATGCCGGTCTGGGTATGGGTCAAAAATACCATGCCCCATGCCATGATTACCACCACTACAGTTCGAATCGCTGTGGCAAGATTGGAATTGACACCATCAATGCCCACCTTGGCCAATATGGATGTCAGTGCCGCAAAAACAGCGGACAACAAAGCAAACACAGCCCACATAACACATAAAACCTCTTTTCCCCGTTAATTTTATATGATACAGTATTCTTTCTCATTTAAAGGTTAAACCAATCTCCGGTATGGCTTTCACGCAGCTGCTCCCCCATGATCTCATGCAGCAGCTGATATCCCGCTTCACTGGTACAGTGCCCGGTATAGAATACCGTCGGGAGCTTTGCCAGCTCTGCCCCGGTGGCGCAAATCGTATGTTTTTCCGCTTCCGTATAGCCACAGGATTTTTTCATATGAAAGCCGCTGAACACGATATCCGGTGTGCTGCCGTACAGGTCCTGATATGTATTCAGGATATTAATGATGCCGTTGTGTGCACAGCCGGAAATCAGCACTGTTTTTCCCGCTTCTGACAGGACAACATACTGTTCATGGGCAAAGCTGTCATCGACAAACTGATCTCCCATCTTCTGCTTCAGCCCGCAGTTGCCCACCGGCCACAGCTTTCTGCCGGTTACATTGGTAAACACAGAAATCTCATCATCTATAGCATAGTTGCCTTCCATCAGCCGTACCTGCGGCAATGCCAGAATTCTCCTGTCGATACCGATATACCGCTCCGACTGTGCATCCTTATGATAATATTCGCCTCCTGCCTTTGCCTGCAGGTAAATGTTCGCCCGTGGATTCCGCTGCGCAAATGCAAGCACACCGCCGGTATGGTCATAATGCCCATGGCTGAGAATCACCGTATCCACCAGGCTTATATCCACACCCAGTGCTTCCGCATTGCAGAGAAATGCATCGCTTGCACCGGTATCAACCAGCAGCCGGTGCTTTTGTGTTTCCACATAAAAGCTCAGTCCGTGCTCATACAGCAGTCCGCTTTCGACCGGTTTGTTTTCAATCAGATTGAGTAGTTTCATTGTTTTTCCCCATATTTCATTGATGTCAGTGATTGATGAATGCCAGACCAATCAGACAGATGACAATCCCAACTACCTTATTCCATGTAATTGCTTCATGAAAGAACAACAGTCCTACAACCATCAGCGCAATGGCAAGAAATGCACTCTGAACAGTAGCTGCTGTACTGACCGGCCAGCCCGCCTTATAGGCAAAAATAAAGCCTACCTCCAGTCCCACAATCGAAATGCCGAGAGCAAAGGATGCCCAGTTGAGATGGCTGTATTCCCGCAGCAGGTTGACGTCTTTTCCCATAACAGCATATAAAATCGCCGCGCAAACCGCCGCTACCATATAAGTCACTGTCAGCGACGCAAACGGATTGATGGAACCCGGTATGGACTTGGAACAAATCTGATATACCGTATTGGAAAGGACAACCAGTGCAATGGGCCAGATATATGACAGCATAACAATCACCTCCCCGCTGTTCTCATATAAAAAAGCGAAAAAGCGAATACATTCCTGTATCCGCCTTTCCTTCTCATGATCGTTTATTGATTCCAGTAATCTACCGGGTGCGGAAGCCGGATATCCTTCACATGGAATACGGGTGTTTTTCCCTCTGCCAGCTGGCGTTCATAATCCTTCAGTGCGCCAAACGCGTATTTGCTTAAAATCAGAATGACCGGCATATTGATGATGGTCATGCCACCCATGGTGACATCCGCAATGTCCCATAACAGCCCGGCATTCAGACCGGCTCCAAGGAAAATCACCAGTGCCGCAATGATGCGATACACCGCCATAAACCGTTTTCCCGGCACATGTCCCAGGATATAATTTAAAATATTATCCACATAAAACAGATTGCCCAGCAACGTGGTAAATGCAAACAGAATCATGGATACTGTAATGAATATCGGGCCAACCACGCCAAAACAGCTCTGCAAAGCTGCCTGTACATATGGCGCGCCGGACAATGCTTCACTGGGTTCCACGCCGGAGCACATGCACATCAATGCAGTTGCGGAGCAAAGCAGCAGGGTATCAATAAAGACCGACAACACCTGTACCAGTCCCTGTGCAACCGGATGGTTCACATCCGCAGATGAGGATGCATTCGGTGCAGAGCCCACACCCGCTTCATTGCTGAACAGACCGCGTTTGATGCCGTACATCACACAGGAACCGCTGAAACCACCGAAAATCGCCGAAACATCAAATGCTTCCCGCATAATCCGCATGAATACAGCGGGCAGATTGGAAACATTCAGTATAATCACCAGCAGGGAAACCAGCACATACAGTATACCCATCGCAGGAACCATAATGCCAGTTACCTTTAAAATACGTTTTCCGCCGCCAAACAGGCAATAGCCAACCACCACAGCCAGAATCAGGCCGATTATCCATGGAGACCATGTGGGATTGTAAAAGCTATATCCGGAAAATGTGGATTGCAGGTTATAGGATGCCAGCATATTGAAGCCGAAGCCATAGGTAAGCACCAGAAAAACCGAAAAGACCAGTGCAAGCGGACGGCTGTGCAGTGCAGCTTCAATATAATAGGCCGGGCCGCCATAGCTGCCGCTTGGGCCGCGCTTTTTGTAAATCTGTGCCAGTGTACTTTCTACAAATGCGGAGGCACTGCCAATGATGGCAATCAGCCACATCCAGAACATCGAGCCAAAACCACCGAGGCAGAGCGCGGTGGATACGCCGACAATATTACCGGTACCCACACGTGATGCCGTGGATACCATCAGTGCCTGGAAACTGGACACGCTTCCCTCTCCATCCGCAGGCTTTTCCATCAGGGACGCAAATGCACGACGAATCAAACGAAACTGCACAAACCTGCTGCGTACGGTAAAATACAGTCCGCCTGCCAGCAGAATAATAATCAGCAGTTTTCCGTACATAAACGTGTTGATCCAGGATATGATCTGTGAAATCACATCGTCTCTCCTCTCTTTTCCCAGGTATTCCGCTGACCGGAGCGGACATGCTGCCCCGGTTCACGCGAAAGTTTATCTTTTCCGCTTTGATGTAGTAAAGCTAAAAATCAAAGCCAGGAATGCGAATGCAACACACATCCAGAATACCAGTGTCGCCGTGCCATATTTAGAGAACATGTCATAATAGCCCTTCAGATAAATCACAGCAATCAGCGCCGGCACACCGTAGTGCACATAATGCCGGATGAACGCAGGGAATCTGATACCTTCGCCGGTATCTGCCTCCTGCAGGAAGTTCTCCCAGCCCCAGCCGTTTTTCTTGGTACAGAACAGTACAAACAACAGGCTGCCCAGCGGCAGGATATTATAGGATACCAGGAAATCCTCCAGATCCATAATGGTGGAGCCTGCGCCGATCGGCTGGATACCGGACAGGAGATTGAATCCCAGCACAGCCGGAATGGACAGGATAATCACACCCACGATGTTATACTTTACTGCCTTTTTACGCTCCCAGTCAAAGGTTTCCATTGTCATGGACAGGATATTTTCAAATACCGCAATAACCGTGGATAATGCGGCAAACGACATAAAGATAAAGAATGCCGTACCCCAGACACGTCCGCCAACCATATGGTTAAAGACATTCGGCAGTGTGATAAACAGCAGGGACGGGCCGGAATCCGGCTGGACGCCATAGGCAAAGCAGGCCGGGATAATGATAATACCTGCCATCAGGGCAACAAAGGTATCCAGTGCCATGACGCTCAGTGCCTCACCGGTCAGGCTGCGGGATTTATCCAGATAGCTGCCAAAAATCTCCATGGAGCCCATGCCCACGCTCAGTGTAAAGAACGCATGGGACATAGCTGCAAACAAAACATTGCCCAAGCCGATCTCTGCAAACTTGCTCACATCCGGTACCAGATAAAATGCCAGGCCTTCCTTCATATTCGGCAGCATCAGCGAATGTACTGCCAGAACAATCATAAGGCAGATGAGCAGCAGCATCATGATTTTGGTGATGCGTTCCACACCGTTCTGCAGGCCCAGAGAACAGACTCCAAATGACAGCAGTACCGCGATAACCATGAACAGCATCATCTCTGTCGGAGAAGCCAGCATATCTGTAAATTGTCCGGCAATCTGCTCGGTTTCCATACCGACAAGCCGTCCGGTCAGCATACGCAGCGCGTAATTTATCATCCAGCCCGCAACCATGGTATAAAACATCATAAGCAGGTAATTACCCGCTATGCCGAACCAGCCGAACCGATGCCAGTTGGTATGCTCCGGCTCCAGATCGGAAAATGCCTTTGCCACACTGTGCCGGCTGGCGCGGCCAACCGCATACTCACAAATCAGAATCGGCAGGCCAAGCACGATCAGGCAGGCCAGATACAGCAGAATAAATGCAGCACCGCCATTTTGCCCGCAGATGTACGGAAATTTCCACACATTGCCCAGACCGACCGCACAGCCGGCGGACACCAGGATAAATCCCAGCCGCGTGCCAAAATTTTCCCTTTTTTCCATTCTATTTCCTCCTCTTATGAATCAACTTATGTTTTTCTTATGTTTTCCTCCTTTATTGTCTCTTAGTATACCATACTTTTCATCTCATGAAAACTTTTCAACACAAAGTAAAATAAAAAACATTTTCCAGCAGTCAGTACCGCCGATGCCGCCGCAATACAGCAGCGTTATTGTCCTGTTTCCTGTGTGAAAGGCTTTTTTCATTTTATATCAGACATTATGTAAAATATACTTGACATTTTTCCATTGATGTAGTATCCTTAGGTCATAGAAAACAATACCCGTTTCAAGGAATGGAGGAGGACTGTATGAATATCGCTTATATCATTGGTGTGATTGTTGGTGTGGCTGTCGGTCTGGTGCTGGCTTTTCTGCTCATCCGATATTCTCGGACAGATAAAAAACTCAAGCCTAAATATGACGAACGGCAGGAACTGATCCGGGGCAGAGGCTTTAAATATGCGTTTTACACCAGCCTCGTGTATTTCGGCCTGCTGACACTGACAATATTCTGCCTGACTGAAATCGTTCAGCCCGGCGTGCTGACCTTCCTGGGTGTCTGCCTCTCCGTGCTGGTGTACGCAGGCTATTGCATCTGGCATGAGGCCTATTTTGCACTGAATGAAAACCCCAAACGGGTTATGATTGCCTTTTCCGTCATCGGTCTGTTCAACGTAGTAATCGGTTTATCCAATCTCCACGACGTCACCTCTCTCCAAAGCGCTGACGCTACCCCCGGACTGATTAACCTGACCTGTGCCGTGCTCCTTTTGGGTATTTTCCTTATTCTGCTGGTGAAACACATCGCCAACAGACGGCGTGAGGATTGACCATGAAGAATTTACGGTTAAAAGCTGCCCGTGCAGCGATGGATCTTTCCCAGCAGCAGCTGGCGGAGCGTGTCGGGGTATCCCGGCAGACCATCAGTGCCATTGAAAAGGGAGATTACAACCCGACCATCAACCTTTGCATTTCCATCTGCAAGGCGCTGAACAAGACACTGGATGACTTATTCTGGGAAGAAGCATAAAAAAAACAGGGAATATGCCGGTTTTTCGCTGACATGTTCCCTGTTTTGTATTGTTATCCCTGCGTTTTCTTTGTGCCGCCGTCCATTTGGACACCGTTTTCCACACGGCTGACCACATACTCTGTCAGCTTGCGGATATTCCGGTCATCCTCATAGGCTGTCCATGCAGCAGCAAAGCGTCTTTCCCTGCTGTACAGCAGCATCTGTCCATTCACGCCGCCTTTGCAGCGGAAGGATGAGCCTTTGACCGGATAAAAATCAAATTTCCCCTGTTCCATGGCATCCACCCATGCTTCCGAGACCACTGGCACGCCGTCAAGCTGTCCCCGGTTTACATACAGCCAGCCCAGTCTGACCATGTCATCCGCACGCATATACGCGCCTGTGGCGCCCATGGTATGGTTTTTCGGACAGCGGGTCCATGCGGTATGCTGAAAATCCAGCGGCTGCATCAGCTTCTGCCGGATCCAGTCATCTGCCGGTGCCCCGGTGAGGTGCTCCACAACCAGCGACAGCAAATAATGGGCGCTGTCGGTATATTTGCGGTAGGAGCCTGCACGAAATTTTGGTGGATACTGTAAAATATAGCGCAGATGATCCTCCGTTCCATAGGTTCGGATATCATCCCGGTCAATGTCAATGACCCCCTCATCCACGCCCATCCGATGGGACAACGCATGCCGGATGGTGACCTCATCCCATGCCGGATCATAGGGAGCATCCAGATAGGGCTGAAGGTATGGCATAAGCCTGTCATCCAGCTGTATTCTTCCGGCATCCCACAGCATGCCGATGGCTGTATTTAAAAATACCTTCGTCACCGAATAAATGTTGTTGCAGGCATTGCAGGGCTGGCAGTATACCACAGATATGCCATCATCGGTCTGTATTGCCAGCTGATACACATTGAGCTGATTGTCCCGAATCCATGTTTCCATTGCATGCATGGTTTGTTCCTCCGCTGTACAGGCTGTGCTTTTATCATACCATACCATCCGGCGCATTTCCACTGCCATGCAGATATATGTTTATCCCAATAGAGCGGACATAAAAAACCGTACCATCCGGAGAAGGGGTACTCCGAATGGTACGGCATAAACATTCCGGCAAGCCGGGCAGATTTGTGTTGTTCCAGTAAAAAAATGATTTGCGTCTGCCCGCTGTCAGAATGTTACTGGCGTTCCGGGACAGCCCATCGCCTGAGCCGCCCCGGTTGGATAAAATAGATAAAATAGGAATAGAGTTGGCAATATAAATCACGTGAAACTGTACCAGATCACATATTATCCTTTGACATCCAGCAGATTCTGGCCAGCCTTCACCTCACCGGTAACCAGCGGCTTAATCGAGCTGTATTCATCGGTATTGCAGACGATCATCGGCGTGGTGCAGAGATAGCCTTCCTTCCTGATCGCATCCATATCAAAGGATACCAGCAGGTCGCCCTTCTTGACTTCCTGACCTTCCTCGACATGTGCTTCAAAGTGCTTGCCTCCCAGCTTGACGGTATCAATACCTACGTGCAGCAGCAGCTCCATTTCATCACCGATTGCCAGGCCAATGGCATGCTTGGTGTCAAATACATTGACAACCGTTGCGTCAGCCGGCGCATACAGCTTGCCTTCCGACGGCTCGATGGCAACGCCATCACCCAATGCACAGGAAGCAAATGCTTCATCCTGTACCTCGGTCATCAGCAGCATTCTGCCGTTCATATGTGCGCCCAGGACAACATCCTTCAGCTTCGGTGTTTCTGCCTTTGCCGGAGCTTCTTCTACCGGCTTTTCTGCTTCACCCATGAACATGGATTCCGGAATGGCGCCGGAACGAACCTGCTCGACAAATTCCTCAAAGTTCGACTTGACAATGGTAACCGACGGGCCATAAATGACCTGAATACCGGCACCCTTAATGACAACACCGGAAGCACCGGTAGACTTCAGCAGCGCTTCATTTACCTTGCCGCCATCTACCAGAGTCAGACGCAGACGGGTTGCGCAGCAGTCAATATCCACCAGATTGTCAACACCGCCAACACCTCTCAGGATGGTAGCAGACTTTTCATCAAAGTTTGCAGCTGCAACAGCAGCCTTGCCGCCTGCTACGCCTACGCCGGTAGCCTGACGGTACTCTTCCTTGGAAATCATGCGGACTTCCTCGCCGTCATCTTCACGGCCCGGGGTCTTCAGATTCCACTTGAGGATGAAGAAACGGAATACAAAGAAGTACAGAACGAAGTAAACTGCAATAACCGGAATCAGCATCATCCAGTTGGACTTTGCCTGACCCGGCAGTACGCCGTACAGAATCAGGTCAATCAGGCCATCCGAGAAAGTGGTGCCGACACAGATATTCAGGATATGGCAGGTCATAAAGGACAGACCTGCGAAAACAACATGGATTGCAAACAGCGCCGGAGCCAGGAACAGGAAGGTAAATTCAATCGGTTCGGTAACGCCGGTCAGGAAGGAGGTCAGTGCAACGGAGAACAGCAGGGAGCCGGTCTGCTTTTTCTTTTCCGGACGTGCGCATACATACATAGCCAGTGCAGCACCCGGCAGGCCGCCCATCATGAACGGATACTTACCAGTCAGGAAACGGCATGCATCAACAGAGAACTGGGTGGTTTCCGGGGAAGCCAGCTGTGCAAAGAAGATGTTCTGTGCACCCATGACATTGATGCCATCAATGACAGCAGTGCCGCCTACACCGGTCTGCCAGAACGGCATGTAGAAGATATGATGCAGACCGAACGGAATCAGGGCACGTTCAATGCAGCCATAAATAAAGGTTCCTGCATAACCGGAAGCCTGAACCAGACCGCCCAGTGCATAAATGCCATTCTGGACAATCGGCCATACAACAAACAGGATTGCACCGGTTACAATGCCGAATACCATGCAGACAATCGGTACAAAACGAGTGCCTGCGAAGAAGGACAATGCGTCCGGCAGCTGGGTCTTATAGAACTTATTACACAGTACAGCTGCGATAACGCCGGCAATAATACCGCCGAATACACCCATCTGCAAAGTCTGGATACCCAGTACGGAAGCGATTGCGCCTTCCTTCACGGTATCTGCAATCTGTCCGTCAACAATGGAACCGTTCAATGTCAGCAGGACATTGATTGTCGTCAGCATAACCAGATAGAAAATGCCGGAGGAAAGAACAGCAACGCCCTTTTCTTTCTTTGCCATGCCCAAAGCTACTGCCAGAGCAAAAATCAGTGCCAGATTGCCGAAAATCGCATTGCCTGCGTAGTTCAGCATCATCATCAGACCATACAGCAGAGAACCCGGATGCAAAATACCGGACAGGCCATAGGTCGCAATAGTTGTTTCATTGGTAAACGAGCTGCCAATACCAAGCAGGATACCTGCGAACGGCAGAATCGCAATTGGAAGGAACAAAGATTTACCGATCTGCTGAGCAGCAGCGAAAATCTGTCCGCTTTTCTTTTGTGCCATTGTGTATACTCCTCTCTTCGTAACAACATCTTTTTTTCATACGTTTTATTCAAAGTTCTGCCGGTCGGGCCCGGACACAGACAGAATTTTAAACCATTTTAACCAGGTTCATCCAAAATATTCAGTCGTTTCAGATGGATGGTAATATAAATC
>SFJM01000079.1 GCA_004555915.1 Clostridiales bacterium
TTCCTGGACGGCAGCCGTCACTTGGGCAGACACTTCCGCTTCCACCTGTGCCTGGACCGCCTCGGTGACTTTCTCCTCGATCATACCCCGATTGGCATTGACAGTAGCCGTAACCTGCTCCAGCGCAGCTTGATAGACCGCTGTATCATCCAAAGAGGCAATAACACCATCCAAAACACTGGCGTAGTTGTCAATTGTCAGGGCCGGTACAGAAAGCCCTGCTTCGGAAAGCTGTGTATTGGCCATGGACAGCAGAGAGGAAAAGACCTGTCTTGCGCCGCCGTTCAAAGAGCTGCTGTTGGCGTTCAAAGTATTCAGTCCGCCGGAGAGCTGGGCAGCGCCTGCTTGAAGCCGGGCCGCGCCGCTGTCCAGGGACTCCGCTCCTGCTTTCAGCTGTGCCGCGCCTTCCGCCAGCTTGTTAATGCCGGAAACCAGATCTCCTGACTTTTCAAGCAGGGTACACAGGCCATCATAGAGCTGGGAGGAGCCATCCATCAGCTGGTTCATAGCATCCGTCAGTTCCGCCATGGCATCTGACAATTTGTGGAGATCAAGCTTATCAGAATCTATGGCTCCAAACAGCTCTGTGGTCGCAAGGGTCATGGTCATGCCCATTTCAAAGTTCTCCACATCGGCGCTGATCTCCACATAATCCGGGATGTCCAGTTTCTCCTTACTGATAGCCAGATCTTCCTGTAAGCCAGGGAACGCGATGCCGACCACCGCGATCCGGTCCCCATCATTGATCAGTTTTCCGTTGGAGATGGTCACATTTCGAAAGACTTCCGTATCCAGCAGCATCCCGGTCAGCATGGTAAACGGAACATAGATCTTTTCCGTTTTTCCGTCAAGCAGCACTTCTTCATACTGCATATTCTGATAATCGAAGCGGATCGTCACATGGCCGCTTTGACCGGCAAGCGCCTCAGGAGCAATGGCTTGCCCATCCAAGGTGTAACAGACGGACATTTGGACAGGAAGCTCTTTTTCGATATTTCCCTGATAATAGATGTCGTTTCCTTGGGCATCCCATACGCAGCTATTGTCGCCGCCAAGGGTAAAGCTTTCGTCACCCTTGATATTTTCGATGTCTGAAAGCTCGGTTTTATCCTCAAGCGAATCCGCGGCCATAGCATTTTTGATCCAATCACTGACGATGATCTTTTGCACAGTGCCATCCGCACCGGCCAGCACATAAACGGTTTCGTCCTTGGATGTTTCCGCCTCCGCCGAAGCATTTATGGTTGTTCCTTGATTCTCATCTTCGCTTTCTTTGCCTTCGCCCGTCAGCGCGAAAACGGAAGTTCTGACCGCAGCAAACAAGACCACCGCGCAGAGCGCAAGCGAGATGAATTTCGTTGCTCTGTTTTTCATTTCGATGTTACCTCCACAGTTCTATTTTGGGATTTCCGGATCTTCCGCATATCCAGCGTGGTTACACAAACCAGTCCGTCACAAAGAAGGAGCAACGCTGGCAGAATAAAGATAACGGAAAGCATACTTACCACCGCGCCTCTTGCCATCAACATACACATTGCGCTGATGATGTCGATATTGGAGTAAAGTGCGACACCAAAGGTCGCAGCAAACAGGCCCATGCCGGATATAATGATGGACGGAATGGACGCGGTAAGCGCCGTCCACACGGCCTGTTTCTTCTGCGCGCCAGCGACTCGCTCGGCTTTATAGCGGGTGGTCGTCAGGATTGCGTAATCCACGGTCGCGCCAAGCTGGATGGTGCTGATACAGATCGGCGCGATGAACGGCAGACTCTGTCCCAAATAATGGGGCAATCCCAGGTTGATAAAGATAGCAAACTCAATGACCGCGATCAGAATAAACGGAAGGGAGACGCTCTTTTCCACCAGGGCAATAATGAGGAAGATGGCAAGAATCGATACCGCGTTGACAACCTTAAAGTCATGGGCAGTGGTTTCGATCATGTCTTTCATACACGGAGCTTCTCCAATCAGCATACCGCCCTCGTCATATCTCTTGAGAATGGCGTTCAGCTGTGTAATCTGCTCGTTTACTTCGTCACTGGCAACTTTATATTCCGAGTTGATGAGCATCAGTTCCCATTTGTCGCTTTTCAGAATCTCCACAACGGAATTCGGCAGGATTTCCTCCGGCACACGGGAGCCGACCACTGACTCCAAACCCAGAACATATTTGACACCGTCCACCTGTTCCATCTCGCCGATCATCTTGCGGACATTCTTCGTGGGAACATCCGTGTCGATCAGCAGCATGTGGGTAGAGGCGATGTTGAAATCCTCCGCAAGCTTACTGTTGGCGATGACATATTCCATATCTTCGGGCAGGCACTGGCCCATATCGTAATAAACTTCATCGTTGGTTTTGCTGTATCCGTAATAGGCAGGCGGAACAAGCAAAGCGAAGATGACCAGAAACACGGGAAACACCTTGACAATGCCTTTTGCGAATTTGCCCATGTTGGGAATCAATGCCTTGTGCTTTGTTTTCTGTAAGGGCTTATCCAGAATCAGGATCAGGGCCGGCAGAACAGTCACACAGCCAATAACGCCCAGCAGGACGCCCTTTGCCATGACAATGCCCAAATCCCGGCCCATGGTAAAGGACATGAAGCACAGGGAAATAAATCCTGCCACAGTGGTAATGGAACTGCCCACTACGCTGGTCAGCGTTTTCTGGATAGCCACTGCCATGGCTTCCTTGTTATCGCTGTAATTTACCCGCTGCTCGTTGTAACTCTCCCATAGGAAGATGGAGTAGTCCATAGTGACGGCCAACTGCAAAACAGCGGACAGGGCCTTGGTAATATAGGAAATCTCGCCCATAAAAATATTGGATCCAAGATTCAGAAGGATCATCATACCAATGGAAGCCAAGAACACAAAGGGCACCAGCCAGCTATCCAGGAACAGCAGCATAGCCCCGCAGGCCAGAGCCACGGCAATGCCCACATAGATCGGCTCTTCCTGTTCGCAGAGGTCCTTCAGATCGGTGACCAGCGCAGACATTCCGGAAACATAGCACTGCTTTCCGCAGAGGGCGCGGATCTCCCGGATCGCATCCATGGTAATATCCGCGGAGGTAGAGCTGTCAAAGAACACGGCCATCATTGTGGAATGGTCGGTATTGAATTCCGTGTAGATTTTATCCGGCAGCAGCTCCATGGGGACGGAAAGGTCAAACAGGGTGTCATACCAGATCACGGTATCCACATGATCGACCTGCTCAATTTTTGCCTTCAGGGCAGCTACATCCTTGTTCGGCATATCCTCCACGATAATGAAGGAAAAAGCGCCCTTCCCAAAATCCTCCATGAGTTCATTCTGCCCGATGATGGTATCCATATCCTCCGGCAAGTAATTCAGCATGTCATAATTGATTCTGGTATTTGCAATGCCAATCACTGCCGGAATCATCAGCAAAACGGTTAGAATTAAGATCGGTATGCGGTATTTTACAACCGCCTTTGAAAAACGCATAGATGATTACATATCCTTTCTGTTAGGGTCTATCTGGCAATATTCGGCATCGATGACCTCCGGCAGCTGGTGACGAATGATCTTAACGGCGGTCAGAATGGTGATCAGATTTAGCACACCTTCGGTTATGAGCGTCACCCCCAGCAAGATCATCACGACCTGGGCGCTTTCCGATGGGCGTAAGACCAGCAGGAAACCGGCAGCCCCTGTCAGAATTGCCACAGCGAGAATCAGCCACCACTTTTGAATGCCAAAGGCTTTGGAATCAATGGAAATCTGTATTTTGAGGAGCGCGTCTGCCAGAACACAGATGCCCATAACAATGCAGATAAGATTAACCATTGCATCTGTACGGATGATCAGAATGACGCCAAGTGCCACGAGCAGAATGCCAAAGGCCAGATCAAATTGAAATGCCAGCCTGTATAAGTCTTTGGAACAATAGCCGACGATCTTTACCAAGCCGAATAGAACCATGATTCCTCCGCCGAGCCTGCATAGCAGCGTCACCGAGAAATCAGGCACAGCAATCAGTACAATCCCCAATACACAAAGTAGAATGGAAATCATGATATAGCCAATTTTTGCGGCTTTAATCCGGTTGTTCAGTTGCACAAAAAATACCTCCTTGTTTTGTCAATATTCTCATGACTGCGGGAAGTCCATGTAGATAGCCGGATTGCCCAAAGCAACCCTTGGGGCAATCCGGCTATTAGGATCTTCTATCACAAAATCAGATGATATCCTGCCAAAGCTGCGGCAAGTTTGTCTGTTCCCAAGGTAATTCCGCAGTATTTGAGCCAAAGTGACCATAGCTTGCGGTGTGTCTGTAAAACGGTGTTCGCAGGGAAAGGCGGTCTATGATAGCAGAGGGGCGCAGGTCAACCGTTTTAAGAATCAGTTCCCGGATCCGGTCTGCCGGGAGCTTTCCCGTACCGAAGGTGTCTACCAGGAGGGATACCGGCTGGGCAACGCCGATGGCGTAACTGATCTGGATCTCACACCGATCCGCCAATCCCGCCGCAACCACATTCTTCGCCAAGTACCGGGCCATATACGCACCACTTCGGTCGACCTTTGAGGGATCTTTACCAGAGAACGCGCCGCCGCCATGCCGGGCGTAGCCGCCGTAGGTGTCCACGATCAGCTTCCTGCCCGTCAGGCCGCTGTCACCGGCGGGACCGCCAATGCAGAAACGGCCTGTAGGATTGATAAAG
>SFJM01000009.1 GCA_004555915.1 Clostridiales bacterium
GTGGACTGTATCCCGAAAAACGGACAATGAAAAAAGATACCTCCTATTGTAGAATAGAAACTACAGTAGGAGGTATTTGAATGTCAAGACAATATACAAAGATAGAACCGTATGCAGAAGAAATCTTCCGCCGCAAAGGAGACGGTGAAACATACCGAGAGATTGGGAGAAGTCTGGGATTGAGCAAAGAACAAGTGAAAGGTTTTGTTAAACGGCAGCATCGAAAAGCACGTCAATTAGCTAACGGATATATTCCATTGCCTAAGGGCCGTCCCAGAAAAGATTCACAGAATACAGATATTCAAAAAGATAATGAGATCGCAAAGCTTAAAATGCAGGTGGAATTACTGCGAAATTTTCAATACGAAGCTGGAAGGAAGTGACAATCAAATATCGAGTTATTGAACGTTTTAGAGGGAAATACAGCATCTCAGATATGTGTAATTTTTTTGAGGTATCCAGAAGTGGCTATTATGACTGGCGCAACAGACAGCATCGGGAAGACAAAGATCAATGGCTGATTGATATGGTTGTGGAATGCCAGAGCGCCTGTATGCAAACCTATGGAATCCGTCGCGTAAAACGCTGGATTCAGCGAAATAAGGGGAAAACAGTAAATTTAAAGGCTATTTTACGGATTATGCGAAAGCTTGATCTACTTGCTCAAATCCGAAGAAGGAAACCATATTCACATTACAAAAGGGCAGCACATAAATACAACAACATTTTGCAGCGGAGATTCGATCAGAAACACGCAAACAAATTCTGGGCTACTGACATTACTTATATACCGACAAAAAGTGGCATGGTTTATCTCTGCGCTGTTATTGATCTTTGCGGGAAGATGGTAATTTCCTGGAGAGTCGGAAATGATATGACGGCATCACTGGTAACGGATACTGTGCGTGATGCTCTGGAATTAGAAAAGGTCACTGATGGACTCACACTCCACAGTGACCAGGGATCTCAATACACTTCCCATGAGTATTTTGATCTGAGTAAAGAATATCACTTTAAACCTTCTATGTCCAGTCCTGGATGTCCTTATGACAATGCTGCTATGGAAAATTTCTTCGGAACTTTTAAGACAGAATGTCTATATCGTTCAGATTACTCAACCAGATCCGATATTGAACGGTTGGTTTCTGAGTATGTCCATTTCTACAATTTTCAACGGATCAATATGAAAAACGGTCTCACTCCTTTTGAAATCAGGAGCAAGACCGCGTAATGTCTCGTTATTCTACGATAGGTGTTTTCTTTTTTTGTCTGTTCAACAGGGTACAGTCCATGGCTGCTGACGGTGGTATCAATCGAACGGATTGCCGAACGCAGCGGCAGAACCGCAGACGGGGATACGCTCAGCTCGTCAATGCCGATGGCCAGGAAGGTCTCGGTCAGGCTGACATCCGCGCCAAGCTCGCCGCAGATACCAATCCAGATACCTGCCTTATGAGCATTATCTGCTGCCATCTTCAGCATGCGCAGCACTGCCGGATGATGGGAATCAAAGAAGCGATCCAGATTATTGCCCTGACGGTCTACTGCCAGCGTGTACTGGGTCAGGTCATTGGTGCCTACAGAGAAGAAGTCTACTTCCTTTGCCAGACGGTCAGACATCATAACTGCGGACGGGGTCTCAATCATGATACCCAGCTCTACATTCTCATCAAACGGAATTTCTTCCCGGCGCAGCTCTGCCTTGACAGCTTCACAGATGCGCTTGATTTCCTGAACCTCCCATACGGAAGTAATCATCGGGAACATAATCGCAATCTTGCCATATGCGGAAGCACGGTACAGGGCACGCAGCTGGGTCTTAAAGACTTCCGGACGGGTCAGGCAGATACGGATGGCACGCAGGCCCATTGCCGGGTTTTCTTCCTTGTCCAGCTGGAAATAATCCGCCTGCTTGTCCGCGCCGATATCCAGGGTACGGATGATGACACGCTTGCCGCCCATGCGCTCCGCTACGTTCTTATATGCCTGGAACTGCTGCTCCTCGGTCGGATAATCGTCATTCTGCAGATACAGGAATTCCGAACGGAACAGGCCGATGCCGCCGCCGTCATTTGCCAGTACCGGGTCCACATCATCCGGGGAACCGATATTGCAGTATACCATGACCTTACGGCCGTCAATGGTCACATTTTCCTTGCCCTTGAGCTGGTCCAGCAGCTCCTTGAGGGCATTCTGCTTTGCCTGTTTCTTGAGCAGGCGTTCACTGGTCACAGCATCCGGCTCAACGGCAACCTCACCGGTCTCACCGTCGATGATGGCGTTTTTGCCTTCCAGGCTTTCTTTCAGCGCATCACCCACGCCGATGATTGCCGGGATACCCATGGTACGTGCCAGAATCGCGGTATGGCTGTTGCCGGAACCGCCGGAGGTAACAAAGCCCAGAATCTTGGACTTGTCCAGCTGGACGGTCTCAGACGGAGCCAAGTCATCGGATGCCAGGATTACCGGCACATCCGAATCAATGCCGCCTGCCACAACACCCTGCAGGATGCCAATGACACGGCTGGAAATATCCTTTACATCGGCTGCACGTGCCTGCATATAGGCATCATCCATGGCAGCCAGCATAGCGGCAAACTGCTCTGCTACCTGGGATACGGCATATTCTGCATTGACGCCTTCGCCTTCAATCATATCATTGATGCCGTCAACATAATCCAGATCCTCCAGCATCATCTGATGTGCTTCAAACAGGGCAGCACCTTCCTCGCCGACCTCTGCCACTGCCTTCTCATACAGTGCAGCCAACTGCTCCATCGCAGTGGAACGTGCGTCCTCAAACCGCTGCTTTTCTGCCGCAGTATCTGCTACTTCAGTCTTGACGATTTCTCCGCCGCCCCGGCGATAAAAATACACCGGACCGTTTGCTACACCCTTTGAAACACCTTTTCCCTGAATTGTGTACATAGAAATGCATCCTCTCTTTCCAATTACTGATTCTTCCTTACCTGTCCGCGCCGATCAGAGATTTTTCGAAAAAGCCTCTAACATGGCCAGAACTGCTTCGTTCTCATCCTCACCGTCCACACATACCGTGATCTGATCCCCGCAGTGTGCATCCAGCCGCATCAGCTGCATCATACGCTTGGCATCCGCTGTGTGGCCATTCACCTCCATCCTGATTGCACTGGAAAACCGTCCGGCTTCCCGGCTCAGCATATTGGCTGGCCGTGCGTGAATCCCGATTTCATCCTGAATGGTATAGCGAAATGTCTGCATTCTGTCTTTCCGTCCTTCCCATACGCAACTCCACACCATTTTTACATACAGAAACAAACAGAGAAGTGCGGTATGCTGCTGCCCTTTCTCCGTCAGAAGGCACTGATATGCCCTTAAAAATAAAAATGCCAAATAAGCACAGCCGGATTTTGTCCTTTTTCCCCTGTGTTATTTGGTTTTTGCTCTGATCTGATGAACAGATCTGCTACTCTATTCTATTGTATTTTATCTATTCCGTTTTCATATTATCCGTTTTTTCCGAATATGTCAAGAATTTCCGCCTGGAATATAGTTATTTTGCCAATATAACCAAATTATTTCTTTGGTTTTTATGCAGCTTGACGACCATGCGATCTGCATGCAAACGTTTGCATTATACAATTATTCAGACATTTTATATAGGAATATACCTTTTAACTGTGATAATTTCATACAAATAAATCAATTTATTTTGTATCAACCTTACAAATATTATGACAATTTTTAGTCTATTATTGCTAATCTCATCATTCAGTGTTACAATAACAAAAGAAAAAATCATCCGGCTTTTATCGGGAGTTTTCCCATCCAAAAAGATACTTATGAAAGAAGGTTTTTCTCCATGCCAGTTACGCTCACCCCGGTAGGTACTGCTACCATCCCGCAGGAGGAGGTCCGCCGTGTCAAGGCCCTGGGCTGCCTGCACTGCAAGGGCACCGACCTGTTCAACTGCCGTGTCATCACCCGCAACGGCAAAATCACCACCGAAAACATGCAGCGCATTGTGGATGCCGCAAACAAATTCGGCAACGGTGAACTGTGCTTTACCACCCGCCTGACCGTGGAAATCCAGCAGGTTCCCTTTGAAAAAATTGATGCGCTGCGTGCCTTCCTGGCAGAAGGCGGCCTGCAGACCGGCGGTACCGGCAAAAAGGTACGCCCAATTGTCTCCTGCAAGGGTACCACCTGCCAGTATGGCCTGCTGGATTCCTATGCCATTTCCGAAGAACTGCATGAACGGTTTTTCGTCGGCTATGGCTCCGTTGCCCTGCCCCACAAATTCAAGATTGCCGTAGGCGGCTGCCCGAACAACTGCATCAAGCCGAACCTGAATGATGTGGGCATTATGGGCCAGCGTGTACCGGAATTTGACGCAGATAAGTGCCGTGGCTGTGGCAAATGCCAGTGTGAAAAGGCCTGTCCCGTAGGCGCTGCCAAGGTCATCGACGGCAAAATGCATGTTGACCCGGAAATCTGCACCCATTGCGGACGCTGCGTGGGCAAATGTCCGTTCCATGCCCGTGACAACGCAACCTACGGCTATCGCATTTATATCGGCGGACGCTGGGGCAAGAAGGTTGCGCCGGGCAGGCTGCTCGACCCGATTTTTACCTCCAAGGACGAGGTTATGGAAATCGTGGAAAAGTGTCTCCTGCTGTTCCGTGACCAGGGCATCGACGGAGAACGGTTCTCGGATACCATCAAGCGCCTTGGCTTTGAAAATGTACAGGAGCAGCTGCTGCATGGCGACCTGCTGGAGCGCAAGGCGGAGATCCTGGCAGATTAATCCGATATCATCACAGAAAAAAGAGGGGCAATCCACATCGGTTCGCTCCTCTTTTCTGTTTGTCATATTGCTATCGAAAAAACAGGATTTCAAAGCCTCCCTCTTGGAGGGAGGTGGCATTTGCGTCAGCAAATGACGGAGGGAGTAAAACACAAATCGGTGTATCAATCTTCCCCTCTGTACGAATCTGTAAAACGGATAGAACTCCCTCAGTCACGGCAAAGCCGTGACAGCTCCCTCCTCTGAGGGAGCCTTTTCTTATCTTAGCATTTAGTTACTGCATCAGGCCGTATTCCAGCTTTGCCGTGAGGATACGTGCCACGCTGTCATTAATCTGGTCCTCGGTAATGGAGCCGCTGGCAACCGCCTCAGAAAGAGCCGTATAGGTCTCCTCTATGCTCTGGGGACACAGCAGCATATCCGCGCCCGCCTGTACCGCCTGTACCGCAGCCTGTCCGGCGGTATAGCTGTTGGTAATCGCCCCATCAGAGAGCTGGCCGGTCATGACAATGCCATCATAGCCCATTTCCTCCCGCAGCAGACCGGTAATGACCTTGGAGGACAGGGAACAGGGAACCGAATCAAAGGCGATTGCGGTCATATTGGAAACCACGATGCATGCGGCATCTGCCTTGATGCCCTCTGCAAACGGCAGCAGGTCACTGCTGCGGAATTCCTTCTGGGAACGGGCGGTGCTTACTGCCCCGTCTGCCGTGTCAGAATCCGTGCTTCCGGCACCCGGGAAATGGGACATGGCAGACATCACGCCATTTTCCTGCATGCCGGTGATTTCACTGCTCACCAGGCTGGAAACCACTGCCGCATCGCTGCCAAAGGAACGGATTTTCAGGCCGGTATTGGCCTCATTGGATACCACATCCGCAACCGGTGCGAAATTCAGGTTAAAGCCCACACCGCTGACCGCTGCTGCCAGTGTTTTGCCGATATCCCGGACTTCTTCCGCGTTGTTGGACTGTCCATAGACGGACATGTCCTCCACTGCTGCGGTACCCAGTACCGAAGCTGCCGGTGCATGGCTGCCGCCTTCCTCCGCAATGCCGGTAAACACCGGAATGCCCGCGCCTGCCGCCCGCGCATACTGCTGGGTATTGTCCAGCATCACGCTGGTCTGGTCCTTGCCCTGCAGGTTCCGGCTGGTATACAGGATACCGCCCACCGGTGTGGCTGTAATGGATGCTTTGGTGGAATCACCTGCACGGACCACATGATTATTGGAATCTGTCAGCACCTCCGGGGTGACAAACATCATCTGGTACAGCTTCTGCTCCAGCGTCATGCTGCTCACCAGCTCTTGTGCCCGCTTCTGTGCCGCAGTCTGCTCCTCCGGCTTTTCTTTCTTCTCCTGTACCTCTTCTGTATCTTCCTCACCGCTGCCGGCGCTTTGCCGTTCCTGTACGGCCCTTGCCAGAAATGCCGCGCCCTCCGGCGCACGCTCCGGATGGAACTGGATATATCCAATCGCTGCCGCACATACGATGATACATGCTGCCACCGGTATCAGCAGTAAATACCGTTTTTTCATATCTGATCCTCCCACTGAATGTTTCTGCTTTCAGTATACCGTATCTGCCGACAAATTTCTACCTGTTTTCTCACTTGTTTAACACATGCTCCCGGATATAGGCAAAGGTTTCGGTTTCCCCCTTTTCCGCCAGCATGGTCAGCATTTCTTCCAGCAGGGCTCGGGTTTCCGGATGCAGGATATAATGGCTTTTCGAGTGCTCATAGTATTCCAGTGGGGAAGCATCCGTGTACTTTTCCTTCTGATAGGTTTTACATGCCGCCACACGGTCACAGAACATTTCCACCACATACCGCACCGGCATTTTCATCCCGGCCATAGGGCTGTCCTCATCCAGAGAATAATCAATCCAGTATTCCAGATGATGCTTGTTGCGGCCCTTATGGTGCAGCCATGCGCTGCTGTAGCCTTTATCCAGACGTTCCGCGGTATTCGGACTGCAATAGCCCTGAAAATACCGTACACCAGTCATAAATTCCACCGGATTGTACTTGGACAGGTCATGCATCAGTCCCTGCCGGTATAAGCCCACCCGGAAGCAGTGCTGGCATACCAGCATGCGGTGATGGTTGATGGTACGCAGATGGCGCAGCCAGTTCGGCTGGTTTTCCGGCTCGGACAGTGCCGGAATGTGCAGCTCAAAGGACTTCATATTTTCCCTCCGGTTTATGCTTCTGCCAGTGCATGGCAGCGGTTTTTCATTTCCTCATCATCCACCAGCGCCAGTGTCAGCGGCAGGCGCAGCTCGCCCAGGCAGAGGGCATCCGAAATGGGATGGGTCTGGGCGCCCTCCCTGCCAAAGGAGCATTTGCACAGCGTCCAGTGGGTGCCCTGCAGCCCAAACTGCCGGGCAACAGACCGGGCAGTCTGTTCCAGTGTGGCCTGTGGTGCCTGCAGCATCATTTCCTCAATATATTCGGTTTTCAGTACCGGTGCATTGTCCTCCAACCAGATCAGCACCGCCCTGCCGCGCAGTTCTTCCTGATACATATGAGATCCTCCTGTTCGTTAAAAAATCAGATTGAGCAGTCCGATGACAAAGCCTACCAGTGCACCCAGATTGATGACCGCACCCAGCTCCTTTTTCATCACGGACATCACCAGATCCTCCAGCTCCTCCGGTTTGAGTGACATCACCTTTTGCTCTGCCACCTGTCTCAGATGCAGCAGCCGCAGCAGCTCTGCTGCCCTGCCTGTCACCAGCTTTTCATATACCTGCATCATAACATCCGTCAGGTCAATGTCTGCGTCCTGCAGGCTCTGGTTCATCTCTCCAATGCTCTTTTCCTCAGTTTCACTCCACAGCCGGGATACCTGCGGCGCCAGCAATGCCCCCACATTGCCCTCCAGATACCGGTCCACACTGCTGCGGATGGGCTCGGCAAAGCTGTCCAGCATATCGCCGCTGAGCATCATGCCAATCAAAGAACCAGACACCTTCTGGCGTACCGCCTCCAGTACCTTGCGGGATATGATTTCCCCCAGTCCCATATCCAGTACACGGTCTGCCACCAGATCGGTCAGCTTTTCCTGCATAACCGCCCGTCCGGTTTCATAGCCTGTTTCATCGGTAAACTGCAGGCACAGCTCCTTCAGCGGAACATGTTCCTTTTCCTGCAGCAGATTGTCTATGCTGATGCGCAGCTGGTTCTGCACCTCATCGGACAGCAGCATGCGCTTCAAATCTTCTTCTGTCAGCAGCGTATCGCCAACCACGCCGCCAATTGCCTTTGCCAGACGTTCCTGTCCCTTTGGGATAATACCCGGTGTAAACGGAAGCTGTCTGCCGAACAGGTATACCGGACGCAGCGGGCGGAACAGCATTTTTACTGCGATATAATTGGTACAGTAACCAATAACGGCGCCGATGACCGGACCGGAAAGAAAATGAATGAGTTCCAAACGATTCCATCCTTTCATTGTATCGGATTTTGTCAGATTTTTACCTTTTCACTGTATACCGCCGCCGCAAAAAAGTCAATAGCGTATCCCTGTCCCGCCCTGTGGCATGAATGCAAACTGACATTTTTACCTTTATGCCTGTTCTGCATAAAAAATTTACAACTTAAATCTCCGAAAATACCGGAAATTAGCTATGATTGCCCTTTCTATTCCATGCATAACATGATATAATATGCGGTAAACAGGGAATCGTTGTTCCCGACGCTGCTGCATTCAGCGACACCATTTCCGACAGCAACCGGATTGATTGCTATCGGCCGGAAACAAGCGCCAGAGCTGCCATGCAGGGTAGTTGACGAGGTGGAAGTCATCGAAAATTCGGCGGATGCTTCCCGTCCGCGGCATACGGACGTGAGAGTTTCCACAAACCCCGCAGGCGACTGCGGTACAAAAGGAAATCTCCTATGCTGTAAAAAATCTTTATACCTCGGAGGTAAACGATCATGTGTGGAATTGTTGGCTATGCCGGTTACCAGCCGGCTGCTCCGTTCCTTCTGGAGGGTCTCCAGAAGCTGGAATACCGTGGCTATGACTCTGCCGGTATTGCAGTATTTTCCGATAAGGTCCGTACCATGAAATCTCAGGGCCGTCTGGCTACGCTGCGTGAAAAGGTAGATGCAGCCGGTGGCATCCCGGGTACATTGGGTATCGGCCATACCCGCTGGGCAACCCATGGTGCACCGAACGACATCAACTCTCATCCCCATTCCAGTATGACGGGACGCATTACCGTTGTGCATAACGGTATTATTGAAAACTATATCCCGCTGAAGGAAGAGCTGCAGGCAGAGGGTATTGTTTTCCGTTCGGAAACCGATACAGAGGTTGTGGCACAGCTGTTTGATAAGCTGTATGACGGCGACCTGGTTGGCACCCTGATTCAAGTTGTCGGCAAAATCCGCGGCTCCTATGCACTGGGCATCCTGTGCAAGGATTATCCGGATACCCTGCTTGCTGTCCGCAAGGACAGCCCGATGATTATCGGCCTGGGTGAGCATGAAAACTATATTGCATCGGATATTCCTGCCGTACTCGACCATACCCGTAATTATTATCTGCTGAATGACAATGAAATTGCCATCATTAAGGCAGATTCCGTTGAACTGCTGGATCTGGACCGCAATCCGATTCATCACGATGTATACACCGTTGATTATGATATTTCCGCAGCGGAAAAGGGTGGCTATGATTACTTCATGATGAAGGAAATCAAGGAACAGCCCAATGCACTGCGTACCTGCATCGGTTCCCGTATCCAGAACGGTAAAATCCAGCTGGATAAAATCCGTCTGACCGAGGAACAGATTAAAAATATGGGCCGTATCCATATTGTAGCCTGCGGCTCCGCATGGCATGCGGCTATGGTAGGCAAATATGTCATTGAAGAACTGACCCGTATCCCGGTTGAAGTAGATCTGGCATCGGAGTTCCGTTACCGCCGTCCGATTCTCAAGCCGAATGACCTGTGTATTACCATCAGCCAGTCCGGTGAGACGGCAGATACGCTGGCTGCCCTGCGTGAAGCAAGGGCAAACAATGTGCATGTCCTCTCCATCGTCAATGCCGTAGGCAGCTCCATTGCCCGTGAAAGTGATGATGTGCTGTATACCATGGCTGGCCCGGAAATTGCCGTTGCTACCACCAAGGGTTATACCACCCAGCTGGCTGTGCTGTATCTGGTGGCACTCAAATTTGGCATGATCCGTGATACCATTCCGGCAAAGCTGGCAGAAAAGCTGCTGCATGATCTGGAAGCACTGCCGGATCAGCTGGAAAGCCTGTTTAACGATGAGGAAGCCCTGAAGCAGCTGGCAAAGGACCATCAGGCACGCGGCACCGAAAAGACCCGCAACAATGTCTTTATCATTGGCCGCGGCATTGACTATGGCGCTTCCCTTGAAAGCTCCCTGAAGCTGAAGGAAATTTCCTATGTTCATTCCGAAGCCTATGCCGCAGGTGAATTGAAGCATGGTACCATTTCCCTGATTGAGGAAGGTACACTGGTTGTTGCTGTCGCAACCCAGAAGCCGCTGTATGAGAAGCTCATCAGCAATGTCAAGGAAGTCAAGGCCCGTGGCGCCTATGTGGTTGCCATTGTCCGTGAGGGCTGCACCGATGTGGAAAGTGTTGCTGACCAGGTATTCTATATCCCGAACACCTCGGACCTGTTCACCTCCACACTGACGGTTGTACCGATGCAGCTGTTCGCTTATTACACTGCCATTGAACTGGGCTGCGATGTAGATAAGCCGAGAAACCTGGCAAAGTCCGTAACCGTTGAATAAGGTTTGACATTTTGCCGTTCTTCCTGTATACTACAGATGGAAAGCAAAAATTGTGAGACTCATTTACCCACGACTAAACCCTCGGAAGCTGCTATCTTCCGAGGGTTTTTCATTACATATATAACATGTTATTTATGTAAAACGCCGAGGCTGGTTACCGTTTCATCTTTCCGTCCAACCATTTGCATATGTAATAGGATACTACACCTGCCGCAACGGAAAGCCAGAAGTTTACCATGAGACTCATTGCCCCACCTCCTCCCTGTACCAGTGTAGGGAGCGGTAACGATATTACTATATCATATACCGACGCATTTGTATACATAGGAAAAGACCTTAGAAGCCTCCTGCCTCTATCAAGCCTCTTCTTTCACTGATTGACATTTTTATACTTCAACGATATAATGAGAATACAGAAAGAATTTTGTGTCCATTCAGAGCACAAAGAAAGATCCCCAAGAAGCTGCCACTTCAAGGGGGTCCTTTCTTTTTCATGGAATATTTACCATAATAAGAAATCAGGCTGGTTACCGTTTATGTTTTCCATCCAGCCATTTGCATATGTAGTACGATACCACACCTGCCGCGACGGAAATACAGAAAGAATATAACAGTTCCATTCAGAACACCTCCTCCCTGTACCGGTGTAGGGAGCGGTAACGACATCATTATATCGTATTTTCATCAATCAGAAAAGACCTGCCAAACCGGCAGGTCTTTGTTTTGATGAAACCAATCAGAATGCGAAATAATCGTTTTCAAATTCGTCGAAAATCTTCTTGAATCCCTTGACGTTTCCGGCAATATCGCCACCGAAAACAGCGGAACCTGCTACGATGACATTGGCACCGGCAGCCACAATATCCGGCGTATTGGTCAGCTTTGCACCGCCGTCAATTTCCAGCTCACACTTGTAGCCATTTTCATCAATTGCCTTACGGATCGCACGAATCTTATCGGTGCAGGCATCAATATAGCCCTGACCGCCAAAGCCCGGCTCTACCGTCATAATCAGCACCATATCCAGCTCCGGCAGCAGCGGCAGCAGCACATCTGCCGGCGTACCCGGCTTAATGGATACACAGGCACGGATACCGGCAGCCTTAATCTTGCGCACCTGCTCCAGGGTATCACCATTGGACTCATAATGTACGGTAATGATATCGGAACCTGCCTTAATGAAATCATCCAGATACTGATCCGGATTGGCAATCATCAGATGTACATCCAGCGTTGCATCCGTTGCCTTGCGCAGTGCCTTGACAACCGGTGCACCGATGGTCAGATTCGGTACGAAATGGCCATCCATGCAGTCAACATGGACATATTCTGCACCTGCATCCACTGCAACAGCGATATCCCGCTGCAGATTGGCAAAGTCAGCAGACAGAATCGACGGAGATAACTTAATCATAAAACCTCTTTCCTTTCCTTATGGGAGTGCATCACACAAACTCCCTCTGTGTCATATGCTGGAACAGGCGGAAAACAGCGCTGCTTATCAAAACCCGCGGGGCAGCGCCCCTGCCGGCTGGCTTACGCCTTTTCGCATACGGGAGCTGCTTTCGGTTTTTCCCTCCGGAGGCAGTTCCCCATCTGCATGCCGTTCCATGGTTATCTCCATTATACATCAAACCGGCAAAAGTTCCAATTGCTTATCGGAAAGTAATACAAAAAAGACAAGATTTTTAATTTCCTGCCGGCGTGTCCTCCTCGATAGCGGAACCGGTGTCCGGTTCCTGTATTGCCGCATCTCTTAAAAATTTATCCTTCGGCACGAGGATAACAAGGATTTCCGTTAAAACAAGCATCAATACCCACAGTATAGCAAAAACTATGGAAAGTATCTCTCCCCACTCCGTGCACACAATGACTTGACATCCATAGCTGATGCTGAGCGCAACCATACTGAGCATCAGCGTACAAACGACATAATCATCCGCAGGTCTCTGTTTGAGCCATTGGATCAGCCCAATTCCTTTTCCCATTCTTTTCATGCCATCATCTCCCTGAGAATATATAGTCGTAAATACGACTATTATAATATAGTCTAAATATCGACTCTTGTCAATAAAATGGCCACATACTATTCTTGTATCAGGTGATAGCATGATAATTTATGACCGCTTCTGGCAGACCATGAGAAAGAGCGGAGAGAGCACATATACTCTTATCAATCGGCATAATATCAGTAGTTCAACGATTGACCGCATCCGCAAGGGAAAGGGAATTACCACAACCAAGCTGGATGATTTCTGCAAGATATTTCATTGCAGAGTGGAAGATTTAATTGAATATGTAGAAGACCCTGAACAGCAATAAATCCGTCCGTGTTATGATACGGGCGGATTTTTTTCTTTCCTTGACCTTTCTTCTCCGGTCTGTTATCATGCTGTACATGAGGCATACCACGACAAACGGTAGGCGGTTGCGTCCCCTTTTATCAGGGGACATCTTTTTGAGATTGCCCCCAGTTTAGGATAAGGGGGTGATTGCATGAACTATGTTACATATTCCGATCTGTTCCAGCTGCTTTCCGCACTGTCCGGCTTCGGTTCTATGCTTATCATGTTGATTGCTCTGTTTTTTTCAGAACAAAAAGAAATAACCGCCCAGTCAGCCAAACAGGAACGGTTATTTCTTAACTAATCCAGGGGGCGCACCGTCTATCGGGTGTGCCTCTCTTTTTCTATGCTTAGCATAGCATAAGCCAGCGGCGCTGTCAAGAATTGTGTTCTTCCGGCTGCAAAAAAGCGCACCGTGGAAACACGGTGCGCTTTGATTTTATCCAGCGATATCGTTTACTTGAAGTACTTCACGCCGTTTTCAAAGATCGGCTGGTACTTTTCGCCAAAGATATTCTGTCCAACATACTTGGTGTAGCGTTCGGTATGTCCCATCTTGCCCAGAACACGGCCGTCCGGGGAGGTGATACCCTCAATGGCACACATGGAACCGTTCGGGTTGAAGGCAATATCCATGGACGGATTGCCGTCAAAGTCAACATACTGGAATGCAACCTGGCCATTGGCAACCAGACGGTCAATCTCTGCCTGCGGTGCCACGAAACGGCCTTCACCATGGGAGATTGCGATGGAATGTACATCGCCTACCTCACAGGAGGACAGCCACGGGGACTTGACAGAAGCCACACGGGTCTGTACATAGCGGGACTGATGGCGGCCAATCAGGTTATAGGTCAGGGTCGGGCAGGTATCATCCAGATCACGGATTTCACCATACGGTACCAGACCCAGCTTAATCAGTGCCTGGAAGCCATTGCAGATACCCAGCATCAGACCGTCACGGTTGTTCAGCAGGTCGTGCACCGCATCCTTGATTGCCGGAGCACGCAGGAAGGAGGCAATAAACTTACCGGAACCATCCGGCTCGTCACCGCCGGAGAAGCCGCCCGGCAGAATCATCATCTGGGAACCGCGGATGGCTGCCTCCAGCTCCTCTGCGGACTGCATCAGCGCATCCTGAGACAGATTGCGAACAACCACAATCTTTGCTTCACCGCCGGCAGTTTCCACAGCCTTTGCGGTATCATATTCACAGTTGGTACCCGGGAATACCGGAATAACCGCTGCCGGACGGGCAGTTTTTACTGCCGGAGCCTTGGCATAGCGCTCCTCCCATACTGGCTTGACCAGCTTGTCATCCGATGCTGCCGCACGGGTCGGGAATACCTTCTCCAGTGTGCCTTCCAGTGCGCCCTTCAGCTCATCCAGAGAAATGATTTCGCCAAATGCGTCGATTTCCGGCTTTGCGATGGTCATACCAACCATCCACAGCGGCATATTCTCCAGCTCTTCGGTTGCTTCAATCAGGATGCCGCCATAGTTCTTGAGGAACAGTGCTTCCGGCTGGAAGTCCGGTGCGAAGGTAAAGCCGATATCATTGCCGACAGACATCTTGATGATGCCTTCTGCAATGCCGCCTGCTGCCAGTGCCCAGGATGCGGCTACCTTGCCCTCATCCACCAGCTTCTGAATGGTCTCCCATGTTGCACGGATTGCATCATAATCCGGAGAACCGTCCATATTGTACGCTGCATCAAAGAAGTATACCGGATGTCCTGCTGCCTTGAATTCCGGGGAAACCAGATGGTCAGCTTCCTGCGGCGCAATGGCAAAGGATACCAGCGTCGGCGGTACATGCATATCATCATAGGTACCGGACATGGAGTCCTTACCGCCGATTGCCGCACGGCCCAGCTTTTCCTGTGCATCATATGCACCCAGCAGAGCAGCAAACGGAGTACCGAACTTCTCCGGGTCACGGTTCAGATGTTCAAAATATTCCTGGAAGGTCAGGTAAGCGGTGCGGTAATCACAGCCTGCCGCTACCAGACGTGCCATGGATTCAATGACAGCGCAGGATGCGCCGAGGAACGGGTTCTGTTCCATGAAATACGGGTCAAAACCAAAGCCCATGACCGATGCAGTAGAGCACTGTCCAGAGGTCGGCAGGGTTGCTGCCATAACCTGGGTCGGGGTCAGCTGGTTCTTACCGCCATAGGGCATGAAGACAGAGCTTGCGCCGATGGAACCGTCAAACCGCTCGGTCAGGCCGCGTTCCAGACAGATATTCAGCTGAGAAGACAGATTCAGCAGCTTTTCCTTCAGCGTCGCACCCTCTGCCGGAGCTTCAATGCTCGGATTCGGCAGCGGAGCCACATGCGCATTGGCATGCTTGGACGCACCATTGGTATTCAGGAAGTCACGGGATACATCCACAATGGTCTTGCCATTCCAGGTCATGCGCAGGCGGTTGGTATCGGTTACCGTTGCAACAACGGTTGCTTCAATGTTTTCTTCATTTGCCATGCGGATAAAGGTATCCACATTTTCCCTGGCAACGACAACTGCCATACGTTCCTGAGACTCGGAAATTGCCAGCTCGGTGCCGTCCAGACCATCATACTTCTTCGGTACGGCATTCAGGTCGATATCCAGACCATCTGCCAGCTCGCCGATAGCAACCGATACACCGCCTGCACCGAAGTCATTGCAGCGGCGGATCATACGGGTAACTTCCGGATTGCGGAACAGACGCTGAATCTTACGTTCCTCCGGCGGATTGCCCTTCTGTACCTCTGCGCCGCAGGTTTCCAGCGATTCGGTGGTATGGCTCTTGGAGGAACCGGTTGCACCGCCGCAGCCGTCACGACCGGTACGGCCGCCCAGCAGGATGACAATATCACCCGGATCCGGTACTTCACGGACAACATTTTCAATCGGAGCCGCACCGACTACCGCACCGATTTCCATACGCTTTGCCACATAGCCCGGATGGTAAATCTCATGTACCAGTCCGGTAGCCAGACCGATCTGGTTGCCGTAGGAGGAATAACCGCCTGCCGCTGTGGTACACAGCTTGCGCTGGGGCAGCTTATGCTCCAGTGTCTCATGCAGCGGGACAGTCGGATCCCCGGCGCCGGTGACACGCATTGCCTGATAAACATAGCTTCTGCCGGACAGCGGGTCACGGATGGCGCCGCCAAGGCAGGTTGCCGCGCCGCCGAACGGTTCAATTTCCGTCGGATGGTTATGGGTTTCATTTTTAAACATGAGCAGCCACGGCTCTTTCTTGCCGTCCACGGTTGCGTCAATGCGGATGGAGCAGGCATTGATTTCCTCACTCACATCAATATTCGGCAGGTTGCCGCGCTTCTTGAGCACCTTTGCACCGGCGGTACCGATATCCATCAGGGTAACCGGACGCTTTGCAGCCTTTTCCTCACCATAGACTTCGATACGGCCAGCCAGATAACGCTCATACGCTGCCTTGACCATCGGGTCTTCGATATTGCTGCTGTCAATCTCGGTCAGGAAGGTGGTATGACGGCAATGGTCAGACCAGTAGGTGTCAATCATCCGTACTTCGGTGATGGTCGGATCACGCTTTTCCTCACCGGCAAAATAGCTCTGCAGGAACTGCAGATCATCCAGCTCCATTGCCAGACCCAGGCTGGTACGCATTTCCTCCAGCGCGGATGCATCCATGGAGATAAAGCCGGTTACGGTATCCACCTCTGTGGGGATTGCGTAATTGGCAGCCAGTGTTTCCGGCTTTTCCTTGGAAGCCTCTCTGGAATCCACCGGGTTAATCAGATAGCCACGGATTTTATCCAGATCCGCATCGGTCAGCTTGCCGCCCAGCACATAGATATGGGCTGCCGCTACCTTCGGACGTTCTCCCTGGGTCATCAGCTGGATACACTGGGCACAGGAATCCGAACGCTGGTCATACTGACCCGGCAGCGGTTCCACTGCCAGAATCCGGTAATCACCCTCCGGCATCGGATACTGCTCATCATAGCAATCGTCTACCATCGGTTCGGAGAACACGATGTTCTTTGCCTTCGCATAGGTTTCCGCATCAATGCCTTCCACATCGTAACGGCACAGCTCACGCACATAGGTCAATGCCGGAATTTCCAGCAGTTCCCGCATGCTGCTGCACAGAGACTGGGACGCACTGTCGAATCCACTGCGCTTTTCAGTATAACATCTTAATACTGCCATGTTGCACCTCGAAAAAACATAGTATCGTCAATTTTTTTGTACGGATATACTCATATATTGTTATCATACCGTTTTTCCGGTTCTTTTTCAACGCTATTATACCAATCCACAGGGATTTTGTGACATTCGACTAAATTTCCATATAAAAAGTGTCACTTCCTGCACATGTCATGGGAAAAAGGCAAAAAAAGCAACCGCCCTGCGGTATCCCGCGGGACGGTCACTGCTGTCTTTATGGAATGGTATAGCCATAGCCGCCATACGGGTTGGTATAGCCATTGTTGTTGGAGGAAGAATCCTGCTGGGTCGATGCCGTCTCACCCGACAGATCCGCTTCATCAATCAGTGTAATTTCAATCTCCTGTGTTTTGCCATCACGATAAATCGTCAGGGTAATGGTATCACCTGCGGACAAATTGCTCTTGACCTCATTGATCTCCGACATGCCGGTGATTTCCTTGCCGTTGACGCCGGTGATAATATCACCCGCCTGAATGCCCTTCTTGTACGCATCCGATGCAGTGTCCACACTGGATACATATACACCCTGGGGCAGATTGAAATAGTTTGCACGGGATGCATCAATATCATAGCCGCTGATGCCAATCGCCGGACGGCCGGTGACATGGCCATATGCAATCAGCTCATCCACAATTTCCTTGGCGGTACTCATGGGAATGGCAAAGCCCATGCCTTCAATCGACGCACTGTCCATGGAGGACGCACTCAGCTTGGAGGAGGTAATGCCAATGACCTGGCCGGCAGAATTGATAAGCGCACCGCCGGAGTTGCCCGGATTGATGGCAGTATCGGTCTGAATCAGTGTCATCACACGGTCATTGATGGTGACATCACGGTTGATGGCGGAAATAAAACCGCCGGTGAAGCTGTTCTGGTATTCAATGCCGCCCGGGGAACCGATGGCAAAGGCACGGTCGCCTACCTTGACGGAATCCGAATCACCGAATTCCGCTGCGGTCAGGCCAGTGGCATCAATTTTCAATACCGCAAGGTCGGTCTGTTCATCGGTGCCCACCAGTGTTGCCTTATGGGAGGTAGAATCCTCCAGTACAACGGTAAACAGGTCGCCGCCGCTGACCACATGGTTATTGGTGATAATATAACCATCCTCACTCATAATGACACCGGAGCCGGAGGACTCGCTGCCTGCCCGGATTTCATCCACAATAATCGCGACAACCGAGGGGGATACCTTTTCATATACATCGGAATAGCTGCCCAGGTCATCCTTAGTCTGCTGAATCTCCACGGTCTGTGTATCCGGATTCGTGCCGCTGCCGCTGTCGGTCACGCCATAGCCGGCGGAATCCCCATTGCCCATTGCGGGCAGCTTGATCCCACCGCCTGCCAGCATGCCGCCGCCAAAGGCAATCGCTGCGATGAGCACGCCTGCCACTACCGGCTTCCATGGGAAATGGGACGGCTTCTTTGGCTTCTTTGGTTTTCTCGGTTTCTTTGCGCCGCCACTCCACTGCTCATAGCTGGTGCCGCCCGGAGGCGGTGTACTGCCGCCATTGCCGCTGCTGCTGTCATAGGTGGTGCGGCCCTGTGTATTCCCGTAATAGCTGTTGCTGTAGGTGCTGCTGCTCCGGGTCTGTTCATATGTTCCGTCGGTATGGGCATAGCCACTGCCCGGCTGTTCATCCGCACCGCGTACCGGTGTCTGGTACGGCGTGGTCTGCTCGGATGCGTCATGCTCCGTATTTCGATTAAACTCGTCCATAAGAGTATCCTCCTTTATGTTGTCTGTATTCTACCGCATCTATATGATAATTCGTTGTCTCTAATGTTAAGTTTTTGTGAACCTGTGTTTTTCTGCATATTGTCCTCTGTTGATTCCATTCAAAGCAGAATTTTCGTGTCTTTTTTGTGACACATACAAAAATACCGATGCAGAGATGGATTCCGCTGCACCGGTATTTCATTATGATTCTGTTTTTTTGCCGCGCTCATGGCTGTCGGTCTTTTCCGCGAGCGGAATGGTAAAGGTAAACTCCGTGCCCTCACCGGAGGAACGGACCGAAATATCACCGCCATGCAGATTGACAATGGATTTGACAATATACAGGCCCAGTCCGGCGCCGGTACGGTCCCGGCTGCGGCTGCGGTCCACCTTATAGAACCGGTCAAATACATGGGGCAGATCCTCCGGCGGAATCTGGGAACCGGTATTGCGGATCAGGAACAGGCTCATGGTACCTTCCCGTTCCGCATGGATGGACAATGTGCCGCCGTCATTGACAAATTTCACCGCATTATCCACCAGATTGTAAATGACGCGATAGATATGGTCACTGTCGCCATAGACAATCAGGTTATCCGCCAGCTCCACATCCATCTCCAGCTGCTTGTCATTGATCTGCTTCTCAAAGCTGATGAGCACCCGTGCCGCCATCTCGGTCAGATCAAAGGGTGCGGGTGTGATAATCAGCTCACCCGCCTGAATCTTCGCCGCATCCAGCATGCGCACAACCAGCCGGGACAGCCGTCCCACCTCTTCCGAAATGATTTTCAGATACTGGTTATGCTTTTCCGGCGGAATGGTGCCATCCAGCATGCCATCCACAAAGCCGCGGATCGAGGTCATGGGCGTTTTCAGCTCATGGGATACATTTGCCACAAAGCCCCGGCTCAATTCCTCCATCTGCTGCAGGGAGGTTGCCATATTGTTAAAGCTGGCTGCCAGCTCGTCAATCTCATCACAGTTATTGTTTTCGGATACACGGACATCAAATTCACCATGTCCGAATTTTTTCGCAGCGGATACCAGTCCCTTCAGCGGGCGCGTCATCATATCCGACAGGAACCAGCTGATAATCAGCGTCAGGATCAGGGTAATGCAGATAATCAGCAGATAGCTGCGCATGATGTTGTTCATCAGGCCGGTGGTGGAAGCGGACGGCGTTGCCGCAATGACCAGCGCGGCGGTACTGCCGTCCTGCCGTTCACAGCGGCTGCCTGCGATGAAATAATTTTCCGTAAACAGACCGCTGATATTGCCCGTGCCGAAATAGGAGCCCTTGGTACGGATGGTATCTGCCAGCTTGTCACTGACTGCACCCTGTATGGCTTTCTCCAGCTCCCCATCCTCCTGCGGCAGGGACAGGATATTAATATTGCCTTCCTCATCGGTCAGCAGGATAATGCAGCCGCTGACTGCTGCCTGCTGATCCAGATAGGTCTGCAAAAAGGTATTGTAATCCGGGCTGTCCAGCAAGCTCAGATTATTTTCTACAATGGTATTGATGTAATCCACCGTTGTATCCAGCTGCTCCTGCTTTTCCTGAATGGAATAGCGGCTGACCTGCGCCATAAACACACCGCCGGTAAAGGTAAAACTAATCAGGATCAGCATGGCAAATGCCACATAATTTTTGACAAATATATTTCTCATCAGTCTCTGGTCTCAAACTTATAGCCTACGCCCCAGACGGTTTTCAGCTCCCATTTATCACTGACACCTTCCAGCTTTTCACGCAGGCGCTTGACATGTACATCTACCGTGCGGGTATCGCCGAAATAATCAAAGCCCCACACGTCATCCAGCAGCTGTGCACGGGTAAATACCCGGTTCGGGCTGGAAGCAAGGAAGTACAGCAGTTCAATTTCCTTCGGCGGTGCATCCACCCGCTTGCCATCCACAATCAGGTCATACGCCTGCTTGTCCACGGTCAGCTTGTCAAAGGAGATTTTTCCGCTTTCCTCCGGTGCAAAGCGGCGGAATACGGCACGGACACGTGCCACAACCTCACGCATTTCCAACGGCTTGACAATATAGTCATCCGCACCCATTTCCAGACCATTGACCTTGTCAAAGGTTTCACCCTTTGCGGTCAGAATGATAATCGGCACCTTGCTTTCCTCACGGATGATTTTGCATACCTGCCAGCCGTCCATAATCGGCATCATGACATCCAGCAGAATCATATCCGGATTGACCTTGCGCCACTGTTCCACGCCTTCCTCACCATTGGAAGCCTCTGTAATTTCATATCCCTCACGCTCGAGGTATAACCGTAACAGCTCACGAATATTGCCGTCATCTTCCACAATCAGAATTTTCTTGCTCATGTTCCTGTTTCCCTCCTGTTTTTCAGGGAGCCTTGCATGCTCTCGTATTTTTAGCCAATTCTATTATACGGCATTTTTCCGCGCAATTCATTACTTTTCTGTAAACGCTTCGGATTTTATACGGTATTTTTACCATACCAGCCGTTTGGGGCAGAAAAACAGCCTTCCGCGGAATATTTCATGAATCTCAGCCAGTAAAGCTGATGGTACCGTAAAACCAACGGCTCCCTCAGAGGAGGGAGGCTTTGGCTTTTTCGTCAAGGTAACATGTTGCCTTACATGCTTCATTCAGATGAAAACGCTCCTTGTGGAAACGTATCTGCAAAGCAAACGGAGAGGGATTTATCCCTCTCCATCGTAATCTTCCTCATTGTCTCCGTCGTAATCGTCTTCATAATCCTCATCCGAATCATCCGGATTTTCCTCATAAGCGGAATCCTGCGGTTCATCGGAGTCATCCGTGCTGTCCGCACGCTCACCGCCCATGACGGCAAGGGCTTCTGCGGTATTGTCCACCGCACGCAGCACGGCATCCCCTTCATATGCCATCCATGCACTGGTGCTGTCCAGTATCGGAATGACCACAGCCTCCGGCGCGGTCTGCTGCAGCTGTGCCACAGCCTGTGCCGCATCCTCCGCACTGCCTGCCGGGACAAAAATCCGGTCTGCCGTTGTCAGGAGCTGTTCCACATCACCTGCCGGGAATCCATCCTCCGTGGCGGAATCAGACAAATCCGTCAGGGCGGAAATGGTATCCGCCGTCAGGCTCACCGGCACCTCTGCCTTTTCCTGTATCTCCTGCAGGGCGTCCAGCAGCACTTCCGCCTGTTCCTGCGGCGTGTCATCAAAATCAATGCGGTCAATATGTCCCCGGGCCGGGAAGATAAATTCGTCCAGCAGGATTTCGTCACAGCCTGCCTCCACCGCGCTTTTGGCAATATCACACAGATATTCCACCGTATCCCGGTTGGTGGCATCCAGCCAGCGGGTATTGTCATAATCCAGCCAGGTGCCGCCGCCGTCATACTGCATGGCAAGGTCCGCGTTCTGTGCCACTGCCTTCTGGTCGTGCATGCAGAAAATCCGTCCGATGACATGCACATCCGCCTCACGCAGGGTCTGAATCGCCTGCTCCAGCTCCTCCGCACTGCTTTCCGTGATGACATCCGCATCATCCATGACATTGGTGTCCACATGGATATTCAGATAGCCCTCACTGTCCTTGATGTTGACAATGACGGTATCCAGCGTGCCCTCCTGTGCCAGCTGCAGCAGCTGCTGTACCGTGCCCTCCTCCGCAACCGAATCCGCGGAAAGCATGGCGGCACGGGTTGCCGGCTGCGCCGCCGGTTGTTCTTCCGCAGGCTGTTCCTGCGGCTCCTCCGGCTGCGCCGGCGTTTCCTCGCCGGTGTTCTGATTTTCCGCTGCCTCCATGGCAAGCACGCCATAGCGGTCCACCACATGGGCGCCGTTTTCATCAAACGAGAGGCACTGGAAAACCAGAACGACGCCCACGAATACAACCGCTGCCGCCACAATCAGGACTGCGGCCACCACACGGCGGATGCTGGAATGATTGTGTTTGCGATTGTCATTCATGGGCGTCTCCTTATTGGTTCAAAAGATTTTGGGGAAAGGGTTTACTTTTCTGCCTTTTCAGCAGCAGCCTTGGCAGCAGCAGCCTTCTCAGCGGCAGCCTTCTTTGCAGCAGCCTGCTTTGCCTTGATTTCCTGCAGCTCCTTGACCTTTTCCGGGGTGTTCCACGGCTCAATGATATGGCGCGGGCAAGCCTTTGCACACATCTGGCACTTCTTGCACTTGTCATAGTCGATAACCGGGAGGTTGCCTTCCATATGGATGGCGTCAAACTTACAGGTCTTTTCACACAGACCGCAGCCGATACAGCCTGCGGAACATGCGTCCATGACCTCCTTGCCCTTTGCCTTGGAAGAGCAGTCGATACGGATCGGGTTTGCAGCCGGTACCAGGCTGATGATATGCTTCGGGCAGGCAGCCACACACTTGGAGCATGCGGTACACTTGTCCTCATCAACCTTTGCCACGCCGTTTACCACATGGATGGCACCGAACGGGCATGCCTTTTCACAGGTACCCAGACCCAGGCAGGCAAAGGCACATTCCTTGTAGCCGTTTGCCACGCGGATTGCACCCAGGCAATCCTCAATGCCTTCATAATTTGCGCGGTTCTTTGCGGTATCGCAGTCACCGGAGCAATTGACATGGGCAACCATCTTTTCGCTCTCGGTAACCTCTACGCCGAGAACCTTTGCGATCTTTTCTGCGGAAGCAGCGCCGCCGACCGGGCAGCCGTTAACCGGCGCCTTGCCTTCGACAATGGCAGTTGCCAGACCGTTACAGCCCGGATAGCCACAGCCGCCACAGTTCGCACCCGGCAGGCACTCCTGTACCGCCGGAATACGCTCATCCACTTCGACCGCAAAGATCTTGGATGCAAATGCAAGGATCAGGCCGAACAGCAAGCCCATGACACCCAGAACCAGCACTGCAAAAATAATCGTATTCATCAGTTATTCACTCCTATTCTTTGACAGTCGGGATTACCAGATCTTCATGCCGCTGAAGCCCAGGAATGCCATTGCCATCAGGGAAGCGGAAATCAGTGCAAGCGGAACGCCCTCAAAGCACTTCGGGCACTCAGCGGATGCATCCAGACGCTCACGGATGGAAGCAAACAGTACGATAGCCAGGGTGAAGCCCAGACCACCGGTAATACCATAAACAACAGCTTCAATAAAGTTGTAGCCGTTCTGGATGTTCTGCAGGGATACGCCCAGAACTGCACAGTTGGTGGTAATCAGCGGAAGGAATACGCCAAGTGCCTGATACAGGGACGGCAGGCTCTTCATCATGAACATTTCAACGAACTGTACCAGTGTTGCAATGACAAGGATAAATGCTACCGTCTGCATGAAGCCCAGACCCAGCGGAACCAGCACGAAGGTGTTAATCAGCCAGGTTACCGCAGACGCAAGACCCATAACGAAGGTTACAGCCATGCCCATGCCGACAGCGGTGTCGATCTTCTTGGATACGCCGAAGAACGGGCAGCAGCCAAGGAACTGGGACATGATAAAGTTGTTAATCAGGATCGCGCCGAGAGAAATCGATAAAATAGATGTCATGATTGATTACTCTCCTTTCTTCAGCAGCTTCTGCATGATTGCGATGATGCAGCCAAGGGTCAGGAAAGCACCTGCCGGCAGGATCATAATGGTAGCCGGCTGGCTGAATACGGTGATTGCACCGCCGCCGATGGTACCGGCACCCAGCAGCTCACGGACAACAGACATGCATACCAGGGCAAAGGTAAAGCCCAGACCCATGCAGATGCCGTCCAGCGCGGACTTGCCGACGGAATTCTTGGAAGCAAACGCCTCGGCACGGCCGAGGATGATGCAGTTTACTACGATCAGCGGGATAAAGGTACCCAGGGATGCCGACAGAGACGGGATAAACGCCTGCAGCAGCAGGTCAACCATGGTTACGAAGCCCGCAATAACGGTGATGTATGCTGCGATACGAACCTTGTTCGGAATAATCTTACGCAGCAGGGAAATAACAATGTTCGAACAGATCAGTACGGCAGTAGCGGACAGGCCCATGCCGATACCGTTTGTGATAGAGGTTGTGGTTGCCAGCGTCGGGCACAGGCCAATCAGCTGAACCAGTACCGGGTTATCGGTAAACAGACCCTCTTTCAGATTTTTTCCAAAACTCATGATAACAGGACCTCCTTTAACCCTGCTGCGCTGCAAACATTGCAGCAGCAACGACGCCTTCCGAGATGCAACGGGAAGTGATGGTTGCACCAGTCAGGGCAACAATGGAGCCGCCGTCCTTTTCAACAGCAACTTCTGTGCCAGCCAGACCTGCAAACTGCTCCTGGAATTCCGGCTTGGTGGAGTTTGCACCCAGACCCGGAGTCTCCTGGGAAGCGGAAATAACCGAAATACCGGTAATATTACCGTCTGCATCAATGCCAACCATGGTATCTACCACGCCGCCGAAGCCGGTAGGACCAACTTCTACACAGTAGCCTGCGTCAGCGCCGTCCTTGGTCATCTTGTAAGCGGACAGGATTTCAACAGTGGTGGCATTCTTGGTCTCTGTTTTTACAGTCGTGCCTTCTGCAACTTCAATTGCCTCGGATTCTGCACCCGGCATAACGGCTGCCAGAGAATCCTCGATTTTCTGCTGGTTGATCTGTGCGATCTTATCTACTGTTACTGCATTTACAGCGCCGAGAGCCAGTGCAACGACCAGGGTAATTGCACAAAGGATGCCGCCGAGCTGTACAAATTCATTCTTCTGCTTGCCAGCCATGGATTAGCCCTCCTTCTTCTGCTTTGCCGGTGCACCGAACTTGGTCGGGCGGGTGTACTTGTCAATCAGCCATACCGTGGTGTTCATCAGCAGGATGGAATAGCATACGCCTTCCGGATAACCGCCGAAGTAACGGATCATGACGGTCAGCAGGCCGCAGCCGATGCCGAATACGATCTGGCCCTTCTTGGAAACCGGGGTGGTGCTGTAGTCGGTAGCCATGAAGATGGCGCCCAGCATCAGGCCGCCGCCCAGTACGCTGTATGCCAGCGACTCAATCCGGCTCAGATCGCCCATCGGGAAGATCAGGGCAATGACAGCAACAGTCAGGATGTACGCTGCCGGGATATGGATGGTGATAACCTTGCGCATCAGCAGGTAAGCGCCGCCGATCAGCAGGGCAATGGCGGAAACCTCACCCATGGAGCCGCCGCACTGGCCCAGGAACATGCTCATCATGCTGGGCAGGTCACCCTCTGCACTGCCCTTGATGATTGCCATCGGGGTAGCTGCGGAGAATGCGTCAATTGCCTCCTGGGAATTGGAGATGATGCCGATCTGGCTGTGGGGTCTTGCCCAGGTAGTCATGGCTACCGGCCAGGAAGCCAGCAGGAATGCACGGCCGGCCAGCGCCGGGTTGATGAAGTTTTTGCCCAGGCCGCCAAACAGGCACTTTGCGAAGATGATGGCAATGCCGTCACCGATAATCAGCATCCAGTACGGAAGGGTTACCGGGCAGACAAATGCCAGCAGCACGCCGGTAACAGCGGCTGACAGATCCATGATGGTATTTTCCTTGCCTACGATCTTGTCATAGATTGCCTCAAATACCATGCAGGCAATGACGGAAACCGCAGTCATTAGGACAGCACGGAATCCAAATACATAGGTCGATACAAACAGAGATGGGATCAGCGCAATGAGCACATCCAGCATAATCGACTTGGTATCCTCTTTACTCTTAATATGAGGGGAGGATGTAATTACTACTTTGCTAAAATCATACATACCGTTCCGCCCTCCTTACTTCTGCGCAGCAGCAGCTTCTGCTCTGCGTTTTTCCTGAACGCGCATCTTGGCAACGCGGAACTGCTGTACCAGCGGGATGCGGGCCGGACATACATATGCACAGGAGCCGCACTCAATGCAGTCCAGTACGTCGTATTCCTCGCAGCCTTCCAGGTTGTTTCTGGATGCGTACATGTTCATGTAAACCGGAGTCAGATGCATCGGGCAAACACCTACGCAGCGTCCGCAGCGGATGCAGGTGGGGTTCTTTTCACGCTTGTCCTCTTCTCCGCAGAAAGCGAGGAATGCGTTGGTGCCCTTGAGGACCGGAACGTCTGTGGTAAACTGTGCCACGCCCATCATCGGGCCGCCGGCCAGCAGCTTGTTCGGTGCCTGCTTGAAGCCGCCGCAGGCCTCAATCAGTTCGGTAACACAGGTACCGGTGCGTGCTTCCAGGTTCTTCGGCTCATTGATGGCGGAGCCGGAAACGGTAACCACGCGGCGGATCACCGGCATGCCCTTTGCGAAGCAGCGGTATACGGCGCCGGCGGTGTCCACATTGAATACTGCACAGCCTGCGTCAGCCGGCAGCTTGCCGGACGGAACCTCGCGTCCGGTGACAGCATTGATAAGCTGCTTTTCTGCGCCCTGCGGGTAGCGGCACTCCAGCGGTGCCAGCTTGATGACCGGGTCATTGTTCAGCAGCTGTTCAATCTTTGCAAATGTATCCTGCTTATTCAGCTCGATGCCGATATAAGCCTGCTTGACGCCCATGATCTTTACCAGATAACGAACGCCTTCCACGATCTCCTCCGGACGCTCCAGAAGCAGACGGTGGTCAGATGTAATGTACGGCTCACATTCCGCGCCGTTAATCAGAATGGTATCGCATTTGCCGATACCGGACTTGATTTTCACATGCGTCGGGAAGGTTGCGCCGCCATGACCTACGATACCCGCATCCCAGATTGCCTGAATGCGGTCCTCGTTGCTCATGTGCTCAAAGTCTTTCGGCTTGACGGACTCATGCAGTCTGTCCTCATGGTCATTTTCAATCACAATGGACAGAACCTTGGAGCCATTCTGATGAAGCATCGGAGCGACGTCGATAACCTTGCCGGATACCGATGCATGAACCGGAGCGCTGACGAAACCGCCTGCCTCTGCGATCATCTGACCCATGTCGACGATGTCACCCTTCTTCACCAGCGGCTTTGCCGGTGCGCCAATGTGCATCGAAACAGGAAGGATGACCTTGTCAGGTGCCTTCAGGACTTCGATCGGCTTTGTGTTTGTTGCGGATTTGAATCCCGGATCGTTCTTTGTTCCAGGATGGATACCGCCACGAAACGTGTACGCCATTATGGATTCACCTCTCTGTTCATTTTGTGCGGCCTGCCGCCGCACCGCAGACAAATTTACCTACGGAACAGCCGTCCCCCCGCAAATCAGGCATGGCTATCCCGTTTATTCCGCCCACCCTCTGAATGGGCGGAATCCTATAACCTACATTATACCGGCATTCCAACGATAAACGCAAGGAATTTTGCAAAAAAAATAACAGAAATCAACAAAAATTTTCTCACATTTCTTGTTACCCCTGTACTATTCTGGTTATTTCGTGGTTTTTTTCAGATTCCATCCATTTTTTCCGAAAAAACGAGGGGAATATTCCGGCAGTTTTGGGTTAAACTGTCAGTGACCGGTTGTTCCTGCCTGTACAGCCGGACAGGAGACCGCCTGCCTCCCATCCGGCTCCGTCTTTCCGTTTTATTCTCCCCGGTATGCGTCAGCTCCCAATGCATCCGACAGTTCGATATCCGACACGCCGATGCCCGATGTCAGGAAGGTCTGGTAATCCGATCCGCTTTCCATGCCTTCCGCGTCCTCAATATGCAGCGGGATACGGAGATATGCCGCAGTACCGCCCTCCTGCCTGCGCACAAACAGCAGCAGGCCGCCATGCATGGCCGCAATCCGCCTGGCATAGGGAACGCCAAGGCCCCAGCCGCCCACTACGGCATCCGCCTTCTCCCAGGTATCGTTCATGCGTTCCAGCGCCGCATCACTCAGGCCCTGCCCATAATCCATCACGCCAAAGGAAACACTGTTTCCCACCTGCTCCACAGACAGGACCAGCTTTGTGTCCGTCCCCCCATGCCGCAGGCTGTTGGAAATCAGCGTCATCAGCGCCGCACAGATCAGCCGCTCATCTCCCCGGAATACAATTTCCTTTTCCGCCCGAACGACCGCATGCACGCCCTTATCCGTCAGCTGCCGCACCATATCCTGTACCATGCGGCATGCCTGGCATTCACTCCACCGCATGGGTTCCGGCGTACCGAAAAGCAGCTGCATATGGTTTACCTGCCGCAGAATCCGCATGGCCTGCTGCCGCATGTTTGCCGCCTTATCCGGCTGGTGATCCTGATCCAGTCCCTCTGCCTCGAACAGCAAACTCTGGGCGCAGTCCCGCAGGCGCGCTGCCGCCATCGTCACACCTGCCTGCTGCTTCATGGCAGGCGCGAATACCAGCAATGCCCCTTGTCCCGCCGGTACAATATGCAGCTCCCACTGGTTTTCCCGCAGATGCAGCGGAAGCCGCTGCTCCGTCCCCGTCTGCATGCACTGCCGGATGGTTTCACATACCTGCTCCGGCAAAATCCCCTCGACGGAATAAAACCCCACATCCGCCAGGATCGTCCGGCAGGACTCCGTCTGACGCAGTACCATCAGCTGCTCCGAAACATATGCCATCGGGCGCAGCATCGCATCCAGCCCCCGGTAAGCCGCATACAGCACATCCTGAGGCAATCCATCAAAAAATACCTCTATTTCCGCATCCCTGCCGCATATATCCGCTGACATATCCGGATTATTTTTTTTCGTTTCCAAGGCTACCACCCCTTCCTTTTGTTCACGTCGGCAACATCCGACAAAAAGTTACCTACATTATACCAGAAACGGCGTTGCTATGAACAGGAGATATGAAATTTTTTTCGTTTTCGACTGCATTTTATACAAATCTGTTATTGCAGGTTTGCACTTTTCCGTGTATAATGTAATCGTTCCAGTAAAAAAGGATATATTCAATAAGGAGGATATTACTACTATGGGTATCAAAGTAGGTATCAACGGCTTTGGCCGTATCGGCCGTATGGTTTTCCGTGCAGGCCTGTCCAATGAAAACATCGAATTCCTGGGCATCAACGACCCGGGTATGACTCCGGATTATATGGCTTATATGCTGCGTTACGACACCATGCATGGTCAGTACACCGGCGACATCTCCTACACCGACGATTCTATCATCGTAAACGGCAAGGAAATCAAGGTATACGCTAAGTTCAAGCCGGAAGAGATTCCGTGGGGCGAAATCGGCGTAGATTACGTTGTTGAGTCCACCGGCTTCTTCCTGACTCAGGAATCCGCTAAGGGCCACATCGACGCTGGCGCTAAGAAGGTTATCATGTCCGCTCCGTCCAAGGACGCTACCCCGATGTTCGTATACGGCGTAAACCAGGACACTTACACCAAGGATATGCAGTTCGTTTCCAACGCTTCCTGCACCACCAACTGCCTGGCTCCGATCGCGAAGGTTCTGGACGAGGCATTCGGCATCAAGGAAGGCCTGATGACCACTGTTCATTCCACCACCGGCACCCAGAAGACTGTTGACGGTCCGTCCAAGAAGGACTGGCGCGGCGGCCGTGCTGCTTCCGGCAACATCATCCCGTCTTCCACTGGCGCTGCAAAGGCTGTAGGCAAGGTTTATCCGAAGCTGAACGGCAAGCTGACCGGTATCTCCATGCGTGTTCCGACCCTGGACGTATCTGTTGTTGACCTGACCGCTAACCTGGTTAACCCGGCTACCAAGGATGACATCTGTGCAGCTATGAAGAAGGCTTCTGAGACTCCGATCGAAGAAGGCGGCCTGAAGGGCGTTCTGGGCTACACCGAGGATGCAGTTGTTTCTTCTGACTTCCTGGGCGATGCTCGTACCTCCATTTTCGATGCTACCGCTGGCGTTTACCTGACCGACAACTTCGTTAAGGTAATTTCCTGGTACGACAACGAATGGGGTTACTCCAACAAGCTGCTGATGCTGGTTCAGCACATGGCTAAGGTTGACGCTGAGTAATTTTTCCTTATTTGAAACCTGATATACGGGCTTTCTCTTCGGAGAAGGCCCGTTTTTTATGTTCCCCCGATGCGGGGCCGGATATGCCAGCATAAAAAAAGCCCCGGCTTATAAGCCGGGACTTTCATTCTTATGTTCAGGAAAAGCGGAGATCAGCCTTCGTAATCGTCCTCATTTTCCCAGTTGTGCCATACGTGCTGTACGTCGTCGTTGTCCTCCAGGGCATCCAGCAGCTTGCGCAGGCGTGCCATATCCTCTTCGCTTTCCAGGGTGATGGTATTGGACGGAACCATCTGGAGTTCAGCCTGGGCGAATGTAAAGCCAGCTTCCTCCAGTGCATCACGGACAGCAGAGAAATCCTCCGGAGAGGTGTAAATCTGGAAGCACTCCTCATCTGCCTGGAAATCATCCGCACCTGCATCCAGCGCAACCATCATGGTCTCATCCTCATCCAGCTCGCCGCGCTCGATAATCATGACGCCCTTCTGCTCGAACTGCCAGGATACACAGCCTGCATTGCCAAGGCCTGCGCCATACTTGTCAAAATAATGGCGTACATCCGCTACGGTACGGTTGCGGTTGTCGGTCAGGGTTTCACAGATGACGGCAATACCGGACGGGCCATAACCTTCGTAAGTATTCGCTTCATAGCTCACATTGCTCTGGTTGCCCTTATCCAGCATGCGCTTGATGTTGTCATTCGGCACATTGTTTGCCTTTGCTTCTGCAATGCAGTCACGCAGCTTGGCGTTGATATCCGGGTTATTCGAACCGCCTTCCTTGATTGCTACTGCCATCTTACGGCCAATCTTGGTAAAGATAGCGGCTTTTTTTGCGTCATTTGCGCCCTTTCTCTTGGCGATATTATTCCATTTAGAATGTCCAGACATTGGTTAGTACCTCCATATGATAGCAAAATCATCATGATTTTTATAAAATTTACATTGTATCAACATCTAATTATATCAAATCCAGCCGCACTTGACAACCTCTGATTGACAGAAAGGCAAAAACTTTGTGCGGAAAAAACACAGTATATTTCCGACAGAGCCGCCCATACTAAGAGCGAAAGGAAACGAGGTGACCATATATGTCTCAGAACCAGAAACAGAACGCTCAGAACAACAAGCAGAACAATCAGAATAATCAGAATTTCCAGAACAGCTGGAATTTTGACAATTCCCAGAATTCCAACTATTCCCGGAGCAGCAAGTATTCCCAGAGTTCCCAGAACAACAACCAGAACTCCCAGAATAACAATGCCCAGAGCAGCTGGAATTTTGACAATTCCCAGAGCAACCAGTATTATCCGGATTCTCAGAATCAGAACCAGAACGCTCAGAATTGCCATAACCAGAATAAAAACCAGAACCAGAAGAACAGCCGCAACAAGAACAATTCTTCTGCATTCTAAATCCACAGGAAACCGAGAAAGCCATCCAAACCGGATGGTTTTCTCCCTGTTAATGCTGTTCTGCCCATGCCTCCGCAGCCGGCAACAGCACGGCAAACAGCTCATTGACCCGGTCATATTGCCCGCTCAGATATAACCAGCCAAACAGGGCTTCCACTGCCGTAGCCAGGGCATATTCTGCCGATGTGGCGGATTTCGGCACGGATTTCGGCTTGGCATTGCGTCCATGGCGGAATACCGTCTGCTCCGCTTCCGTCAGCAGCGGCAGGATGGCATGTGCACCCGCAGCCTGTGCACCGGCACAAACCAGATGGATGGTTTTTCGGTGCAGATTCCGGCTGGTTACCAGTCCGGAGCGGATGAGATATCCACGGGTCATCATTTCATATACGCTGTCGCCCATATGGGCCAGGGCGAGTGAGCTGCACTGTTTGAGTGCCTGCTCCTCCATGATTGGATGGAAAAAATCAGTCATAGATCTATTTTACCTTTCATTCCGGTCAATATGCCGGGGAAACCGGCAAAAACTCCGTAAAATTTTTTCAACATTCACAAAAACATATTCCCTTTTTCAAAAAAACGGGGTATAATATAAGGAACCCAAAGTCTGTTATGAGACAGGTAACCCATATGGATGGTATGGAATGTCCATCCGATAGTCTTTTTCCGCAGCCAGATGCGGAAATTTTCGCATTCGCATTTTATTATAACGCATTTGTGCCGAATTGCAAGAGAAATGGTACAGGGGTATTTTATCAGGAAGGACGAAATGTACAATGGCAATCCTACATATTACCGATCAAACCTTTGAAGAAGAAGTAATGCAGGCAACTGTTCCGGTACTCATTGATTACTGGGCTGAATGGTGCGGCCCATGCCGCATGCTGTCACCCACCATCGAAGAACTGGAACAGGAATACCGCGGAAAAATCCATGTGGGTAAGATTAACATTGATGAACAGCCCACACTGGCCCTGATCCACAAGGTCATGTCCATTCCAACGGTAAGCATTTATCTGCATGGCAAGGAAGTCAAGCGACTGATTGGCCTGCGGGAAAAATCCGAGCTGGCGGAAGCCATTCAGGAAGTCCTGAAGGCATAATCCTCAAAACAGGAACAGCGGAGGTTTTGCAATGCCTCCGCTGTTTTTTCTTTATTTTTCCCAGGTGACTGTATAATAGGTTCCACCGAAATAGACATATACCTTACTGCTGTCATCCGGCTGTTCCGGCAGTTCAAAGGCCAGATGGGTCACAATCGTACTGCCTGCCTTGATGGTACCGGAATATGTCATATCCTGATTGGCTTCCATGACAATCATTGCCGGTTCCGCCACATGCTCCTGCAGCATCAGTCCGCTGTACAGGGTACCAAGGGAAACATCCTGCTTGCTGCCATTGGCAACCTCCAGCACAACATCCATCATCTGATTGCCCTCTGTCTGCGGACGGAGCGCATACCCGCCGCCAGCGGCGGAAACTGCTTCAACAGTATTGGTAATTTTCGCAGATTTTAATGTGAGGGAAACCCCGTCATCCCGTTTTACCGCTTTCTCCTTTGTCAAATCCGCTGCTTTGGGAAGCAGCTCCTGCAGCGGCGCACTGTAAATTTCCCCGGATTCCGGCATCATAAACCGTACTTCTATCTCCGCATCGGAGGTGTCCTCCGGCAGAATCAGGCCATAATGCAGCCGGACAGATTTCCCGCTTTCCAATGTGCCGGCATCCTCCATGTCTGTCCCATCCGCATTTTCTGTCAGGATGATGCATTCATTATACAGCGTGTCGCCTTCCAGCGCATAAAACAGCAGATCTTCCTGCAGGTTCATGCTGTCCTCACCGGTGTTTTTTACCGTTGCAACACAGTCAAGATACAGATGATCTTTCCCGTCATCCGAAGTATAGGCAAAGACAGAACCATCCTCTTCTGCTGTCATCGGCGCCATGACGCCCTCCCCGGAAAGGACAGCCAGTTCTGTCGTAATCGAAACCTGTGGATCGGAATAGGTTTCTCCCAGTGTAAATGATGCATCCGGCTCCATCTGGAGTACCTTTTCTGCGGCAGTTTGCATGACCGTTTCCCCGCAGCCTGTCAGACCCAGCAGCATGCCGGCCAGGAGCAGCCATGCCAGTATGGTTTTCTTCATGATGATTCCCAGTTCCTTTCCATCGGTTTGTTTCACAGCACAATAGGAGGCTGTTGTTCTATTGTACCATTTTGTTGTGGGAAACACAATGGGAAACCAACGGAGGATGTTCCTCTTCCAACCAATTGACTTTTCCCTGTTCCTGCCGTATAATCAAATGGTATCAAGACATAAAAAGTGGCTATCCCTCTGAGAATAGCCACTTTCCTTTATTCCTCCGGTTCTGCCCGGCGGAATACGCAAAGCCAGATACAGGGTTCACTGGTATCACTGACCCGGTGCCGCAGATGCGCCGGAAGCCATGCCGTATCACCGGCCCGCAGCCGCTGCCTGCTGCCGTCAGCATATTCCAGCTCCCCTTCTCCGGCAAGAACACATACCCATTCATCCTCTGTCTGGTCATACCAGTCCGAGGTCTGTCCATGGGAGATAATGCGTTCAATCCGCGTATTCCCCTCCAGCAGAAGTTCTGTCCATTCCTGTTCCGGCAGCTGGTCCGGTATATGGAATACATTCATCTTTGTCTAACCTCCAAAACGAAAGGATTTTTGTTATGGCTGAAGCCCAGAAGAATATGTTTACCTGTCCCCAGTGCGGGGAAGATGGCCCACTGACCATGTGGACCAGCATCAATGTGGCCCAGGACCCGGATGCACGCCGCCGGATTGAGGATTTATCTATTTTTGAATGGACCTGTCCAAACTGCCGGAAAACCTCTCTGGTGTTACACCCCTGCCTGTATCATGATGTGGCAAATGAATTTATGATCTGGTTTGCACCGGATGGGGAAATTCAGGATAACACCACGGATTTCTCCCAGTTAGACCATTATACCTTACGCACCACCCATACGCCAAATGAATTCCGTGAAAAAGTCAATGTGCTGGAACGCCATCTGGATGACCGGGCACTGGAAATGACCAAGCTGATCCTGATTATGCAGCTGTCCCGTGACAATGTGGATGTGGTGGATGTGGTATTCCACAGCATTGATACCTCCGGCCGGTTTGTCTTTGTGCTGGTACATCCGGACGGTGCGGAGCAGTACCTGCGCCTGCCGCCAACCACTTACCAGAAGCTGGCTCATGATGTGCGGGAATATCTGTACACGCCCAAACACGGCTTCCTGACCATTGACCTGAACTGGGCAAAGGATTCTCTGGAAATGCTGAAGGATATTGAATGATGGCATTCGCCAATCAGTTAAGACGGAGGGAGTTGAACCGTCTGTTTTCCGTATCAAATGTATTTTTGTGCAGATCTGTACGATGGACGCAACTCCCTCCGTCTTCGCCTGCGGCGAATCCACCTCCCTCCTCTGAGGGAGGCTTTTTTTGCGGAACAATTTCATTGATATCACAACCGGCAAAACAGGCGGCATGATTCCAAAGGCTCCCTCAGAGGAGGGAGCTGTCGCGGCTCTGCCGTGACTGAGGGAGTCGCTGGTATGAAACGCTTTATCCCAGACCAACAATTGATACAGTAACCGAAAAGAAGGCATCCCGCAGGATGCCTTCTCTTTTTCTCAAATCAGCTGACGATAAAACAGATCAAATCGTCTCAATGATGCAAGCCAGAATTTTTTCAATTTTATCCTGCTTTTCCGGTGATAATTGTTGGAGCTTTTCTGCAAGGGGTGACCAGCGAATCTGACTATCCGCATGAATATATGCAGCCAAGATCGTATCGGAATTGGTTTGCAGTGCATTGCAAAGATCACATAGCGTGGGTACCGATGGCAGCAGCTGCCCGCGTTCGATACGGGAAATCGTATTGGATGTCAGCCCGGTACATTCTGCAAGCTGTTCCTGTGTCATTCCCTTTTCCTTTCGCAACGCTTGAAGGATTCTTCCGCCTGACGTAAAATCCAAAGCCGTCACCTCCGTCCATAGTATCTTTATTATGGACGAATTAGGCGTATTAAGTCCACGACGCTATTGACTTTATTAGGCTTAATAAGTATAATTATTTGTAATAAATAATATTCAGGAAATGGTCAGGTGTATTATGAATCAACGGTTTTTCTCAAGAATTTTTCTTGTTCTCGCCCTGGTTGCCGCACTATCAGGGTGTTCCAGCATCAAAAATCATCATGATGCCTCTTGCGGTGATGTACAGCCCACAGAACCAATCATAATAACAGATGCTTCCGGATCATCCGAGGTTACGGATATTAATGAAACCGTATACTGGACACCAAATGGAACTGTATATCATCTCCGTAAAAACTGTCCTTCTCTGAATCATTCAACAGTCATCAACAACGGCAGCAGAGTAGAATCCGGCAAGCCTCGTGCATGCAAACTATGTTCCTGAAGCACCAAAAAAGGCATCCCGCAGGATGCCTTCTCTGTTTATTTGATGCTTTTTTGCAAGGCTATGGGAAATTACTCAGCAACCTTTACCCAAACGCCGCCGTTACGGCAGGACTCGGTAGCTGCAGCAGCCATCAGTACCGGACGCAGGCCATCGTATGCGCCAACTACGGTCGGCTTGTCGTTTACGATGGAGTCGATGAAGTACTTGATCTGCTCGATGAATGCGTCGTTGTAACGCTCCAGGAAGAACCACTTCGGCTTCTCGGAAACAGCACCGTCAACGGTGGTGATGGTAGCAGTGGAGTTCAGATCGTTCTGATCTGCTGCCATGCCCTTGGAACCGAATACTTCCACTCTCTGGTCGTAGCCGTAAACTGCCTGACGGGAGTTGTTGATGGTAGCGATAGCGCCGTTTGCCAGCTTCATGGTAACAACTGCGGTGTCAACATCCGGGATGCCGGACTCTTCCTGCAGGTTCGGGTTAACCAGGCAGGAGCCGACAGCGGAAATCTCGACTGCCTCGGAACCGGACAGGTAACGAACCATGTCAAAGTCATGGATCATCATATCATAGAAGATACCGCCGGAAACTGCTACATAGGATGCCGGTGGTGGCTCCGGGTCACGGGAGGATACATTGATGTAATGCGGATCGCCGATCTTGCCAGCCTTAACTGCGTCAGCAACTGCCTTGTGGTTGTGGTCAAAGCGACGGTTGAAGCCTACCTGGAACTTCACGCCCTTTTCCTCTACCAGTGCCAGCAGAGCCTTGATCTTGTCGATATCATAGTCAATCGGCTTCTCGCAGAATACATTCTTGCCAGCCTTGACTGCTTCCATGGAAACCTCGCAATGGGTATCGGTGGAAGAGCAAACCATTACCACGTCTACATCCGGGTTGGTTACAACGTCCATGTAATCGGTAGAAGCATTGGTGATGCCTCTTGCTGCCAGCCACTCACGTGCGCCGGACTTGTCCAGCATCGGATCTGCTGCTGCGACAACCTCAGCGCCTTCGATGTTGTTCAGCAGGTTGTTGATGTGCAGCTTGCCAATACGGCCGCAGCCTACTACGCCAAACTTTAAATTTGCCATGACCTGTTCTCTCCTTGTCTATACTTGTTGAATTCTCCAGAAAGCTGGATACCTGCAGCCATGACACCGCAAGGTATCCAGAATCTCATGCACATACAATATGTTTTTTTGTGACGTACTTACTTTGCCATCTCAGCGGTGATGTACTCGTAAGCCATCTTTGCGTACTTGAACGGATTTGCCTTAGCCGGGTCCTGCTCAGCCTCAACCATGATCCAGCCTTCATAGCCGATCTCATCCAGTTTCTTCAGAACTGCCGGGAAGTCTACGCAGCCTTCCGGATCGCCCGGTACGGTAAAGCAGCCGTTACGAACGGACTTCAGGAAGGACCAGCTCTCCTTGATTGCCTGGTCACGAAGCGGCTTACGCATGTTCTTCAGATGTACATGACCAATTCTGTTCGGGAACTGCTCCAGAATTGCCAGCGGGTCTACCTCAGAGAAGGTCCAGTGGCCGGTGTCATAGCACAGCAGCAGGTCATCAGAAGTGTTCTCCAGCATACGTACGGTCTCTTCCAGAGTCTGTACGCAGGTACCCATATGATGATGGAAGCATGCACGGATGCCGTTGCTCTTTGCGTACTCAGCCAGCTTGTTCAGGCCTTCGCACATCTGCATGAACTCAGCGTCGGTAAACAGAGCCTTGTTCTCGAAGATGGACAGATCCTGGTTGCCCTGGATGGAGTAAGACTGCTCGGAAATATTGATTGCAGTTGCGCCTGCATAGGACAGGTACTCGATTTCCTTCTTGAATTCCTCAAAGGTTTCCTCAAACGGCTTGGTGCCGAGGAAGGAAGAGAACCACTTGGAAGCAATGGTCATACCGCGCAGGTCGAGCGCTTCCTTCAGTTCCTTGACATCAGACGGATACTTGTGGCCAACTTCACAGCCGGTAAAGCCTGCCAGACGCATTTCGGAAATGCACTGCTGGAACGTATTTTCATCGCCCAGATCCCACATGTCGTCATTGGTCCAGCCAATCGGACAGATACCCAGCTTGATATCCTTGTTTGTGAACATAATCACAACACCTCCATGATTTTATTCCACCTGTCCCGCGCATAAAAAGCAGTGCAAAATCTCTCCAAATTTTCGCACGGCACGCCGGCAGGCAATAGGCATTTCTCCTACACTGTTTATGATAAAGGATAGCAACGTATTTGTCAAATGTTTTGTGTAACTTGGTTAAGTATTTTTTGTTTTCCGCGGAACTATTTCAGATTTTCACAAATTTCTTGTCGATTCTGTAAAAAGGAACGTCGCACAGACGCCCACATTTTGTAACCCATCCGTAAATATGCAATTAGGGAAGAAAAACTGCAATTTTTTGAAAAAAGCGCAAAAAAAAGCCGCTTCCCGGGTAAGGGGAAGCGGCATGGTATTCATCAGAAACTTACTTTCTTGCAATAACCTTCTTGACCTTGGCTACAACCTCATCAGCAGTCAGCTTGTATGCTTCCTGCAGATAAGCCTGTGCGCCTACCTGGCCGAACTGGTCATGTACGCCAACCATTTCAACCGGAGTCGGAGCCTTTTCGGACAGAACGCGTGCAACAGCAGAGCCCAGACCGCAGGTGCAGTTGTGGTTCTCAGCGGTTACGATAGCGCCGGTCTCCTTAGCGGACTTGATGATCAGATCCTCGTCAATCGGCTTCCAGGTGAACATATCGATCACGCGAACGGAGATGCCCTCTTCCTGCAGCTTCTCATAAGCCTTCAGGGACTCGTCTACCATGATGCCGGAAGCGATGATGGTAGCAACATCGTTGTCGGATTCCTTCAGGGTAACGCCCTTGCCGATTTCGAACTCGGAACCGTCAGCGTAAACGGTGGTGAAGCCCTTACGGATCATACGCATGTAAGACAGGCGGCCTTCCACAGCAGTCAGCTTCTTGGTCAGGTCATATACCTGTGCATAGTCAACCGGGTCAATAACGATTGCATCCGGAACGGACATGTACAGAGCGCAGTCCTCAAACGGCATGTGGGTACCGCCGTTGTATGCAGCGCATACGCCAGGGTCAGAGCCCAGAACCTTAACGCCCAGCTTTGCATATGCAGCAGACATGAACGCCTGGTCAAATGCACGGCGGGAAGAGAAGCAGCCGAAGGAATGGATCCAGGTCTTCTTGCCGGTAGCGGTCAGGCCAGCTGCGACACCCATAGCATTTGCTTCTGCGATGCCTGCATTGATGCAGCGGCCAAACTTATCCAGCTTCTTTGTGTTGATGCAGCCCTTCAGGTCGCAGTCAACATGGACAACGGACTGATCTGCTTCCATCAGCTCAGTCATAGCCTGTACATAACCATCGCGGCAGGCACGGCTATCCTTTTCATGCTTTCCAATTAAAGTAAAACTCATTTCGTATGCCCTCCTTACTTTGCAGCCTTAACAGCAGCCAGCTCAGCCTCTGCTGCAGCGATTGCTTCTTCCCACTGCTCCGGAGACGGCTGAGAGCTGTGAGCGGCAGACGGCTCTGCGAATGTAGCGCCCTTGCCCTTGGTTGTGTTCAGAATAATGGCGGTCGGAACGCCCTTGACAGTCAGAGCTTCCTGCACTGCGTCATAAACCTGCTCAACATCGTTGCCGTTCTCGACATTGATTACATTCCAGCCAAACGCATCGAACTTTGCGCCGATACCCTTGCCATGGGACATAACGTCTGCAACCGCACCGTCGAGCTGGTTCTTGTTGTCATCTACAAAGCAGGTCAGGTTGTCCAGCTTGTAATGTGCTGCGAACTGAGCTGCCTCCCAAACCTGGCCTTCGTCACACTCGCCGTCGCCGACGAATACGAAAACGCGGTTATCCTTGCCGTCCAGCTTATGACCAAGAGCGGCACCGGTAGCGGTGGACATGCCCTGGCCCAGGGAACCGGTTGTCAGGTCAACGCCCGGCGTCTTGGTGCGGTCCGTATGGGACGGGAAGTTGGTTGCCGGCTTGTTCAGCGTGCGGGTCAGCTCCAGGTCATAGAAGCCCTTCAGCGCGAGGGTTGCGTATGCGCACGGACCTGCATGGCCCTTGGACAGTACACACCAGTCACGGCCTTCCCAACGCGGGTTCTTCGGGTCAACCTTCATTACATCGCCATACAGGACAGCCATAGCCTCAACAATCGACATCGAGCCACCGACGTGTCCAAAGCCAAGCGAACCGATGGTCTTCAGGGTCTCAACTCGGATTTCAGCTGCGAATTCACGGAGAGCCTGCATCTTTTCTGCTTTCTGCATTGAATACACCTTCCTATTCCTTAATTCTAAAGAATTGTCGGCACAGCTGCAGGATGGGCCCTTTGCCCGTTTGCGCACTATGCCGCACTTTCTTTGATTTTATCATTTCTGCCAACAAATTGCAATGCTCAGCCATGGATTTTCATAGTTTTTTTCAAGACAGCAAAAAAGTCCACCAGGAGTTGTGCAATATGCTCTTGGGAAGTCACCTTCACTTCATGCAAACTTTGCAGGAAGTCCCGCCGCAACTTTCTCAAAATTTAACCAATTTTTTCTGAAAAAATTGTTCCGTTTTGTTGTTTTTTCTGTTATACTGTGTTTGTGTTTTATTGTTGTTGTTCCAAGAAAGCAGGTTTCCACTATGAAAATCAGCAGACTTAATGCAATTGAAGAATATGTCCTGTCCAAAAAGACGGTTTCCATTGATGAATTATGCGAGGTATTCAGTGTTTCCAAAAACACCATCCGGCGCGATCTGAACGAACTGGAGACCCGTGGGCATATCGTGAAGGTGTATGGCGGTGTCACTGCTGTCCTGCCTGAGGATGTCATGCCGCTCCCGGTGCGTTCCGGCCTGAATCCCTCCGCCAAGGACCATATCGGCCGCCTGGCTGCACGGGAGATCCGTGAAGGCGACACCGTCTTTATCGACTCCGGCTCCACGGCGGTGAATGTGCTGCGCCACCTTCCGCCGCGCATCAAGATCACCGTTGTCACCCATTCCCTGCCCGCCATGGTCGAGGCTGCCAAGTATGACAATGTCAACCTGATTTCCCTCGGCGGTGTATTCAACTCGTCCACCAGCTCCTTTGTGGGCATCGGCGCCCAGCAGGCCCTGTCTGACCTGCGCATCACCAAGGCGTTCCTCAGTGCGACCGGTGTCACCGTTGAATCCGGCATGAGCAATACCACCTTCCTTGAGGCGGAAATCAAGCGCGGCGTGGTTGCCCATTCCTCCAATGTCATCCTGATTGCGGACAGCTCCAAGCTGGGACATGATGCGACCGTGACCTTCTGCCGCCTGCAGGATATCTCCACCATGATTATCGACCAGAAGCCGGCACCGAAATATACCGAGTTCTGCCGTGCGCACAACGTCCGTATCATTTGGGAATAATCCATCCATGGTTCCCCGGAAGGAGGTTTTGTGTATGCACAAAAAATTCCTGCTGGCCACGCTGGTTTTGTCCCTGCTGCTCGCAGGCTGCGGTACCGGGCAGGACAAGCCGTCCACGCCCTCCGGCTCCGCTGATGCCGCCGTTTCCGAGCCCGGCCCGGGCACATCGGAACCGGCTTCCGACGCTCCGGAACCGGTTTCCGCCGTTGCTTCGGTGCACTTTGGCCGCAGCGGCACGGGCGGAAAGGAATTCGCTGTCATCACGGGGATGGACAGGGACGGGAATGCCGTCTGGGCCTATGAAACCGATGGATACGAGATGACCGAGCTGACCCGGATTGAAGAAATCGCCCTGGGTGAAACCGCCTACTATTTCAATGAGGGCGGGACAATCACCGCGCTTGACCGCGAAACCGGTGATGTGCTGTGGCGTAACGACGAATTCGGCGGCGCCAGCATCCATTCTGTCGTGGCTGACAACGGTACATTGTACCTTTGCGGCTATTACGGCCCGGATTTTTTTGCCGTGGACAAAAACGGCACGACATTGAAGCAGATTGCGTCCTTCGATGACGATTATTTCTGGGCTAATGATATCGCGCTGGAATCCGATGCCGATGGCAATCCTGTCATTTTCGTCACACTGTGCGGCGGCGGGCCGGATGGCTACAGCGAGGACGGCTATGTCTTTGCTGTCAATCCGCAAACCTTTGTGTATACCCGCAGGTAATCCAGCCGCCTGCATCAGGAGGGAGTCCCCCTCTCCAATCACACAAATGGATATCGGTGTCCCCAGGATAACCAGCCCTTCGGCATGTACCGGAGGGCTTTTGTTTTCCCTTGACCCCCGCGGCAAAATCCGATACACTGATTGTAACAATGCAGCAAGGAGGTTTCCCCCTATGAAAATCCGCACTGGCATGGTAGCCGAGCAGATTTCCTGACGGGCTTTTCAGCGGAAGATTTCCAACCGGAAGCATTTGTCGTTTTCCGCATGAAGGAGCCCTCAATGTGGCATGCTATTGCCATAGCATACCCACCACATTGAGGTGACAACTGAAAGTGAGGTTTTTCTCTATGAAAAAACGTATGACGGCATTTCTTTCCGTTACGGTGCTGGCAGCGCTGCTGCTGGCAGGCTGCGGCACCAATACCACAAATCAGGCGGGGCAGCAGGCCACCACGCAGGGCACCACTGCCACAGGTACCACTGCAAATGGCTCCGCGGCCGGCACCACCGGCACCACCGGTACCACCAACGCCTCCGGAAATACTACCGATACCATTGACACCGCCGATGCCGCCGGCACCACCACGGACATCTCCACCCTCACCCAGCGCGTGACGGACACTGTTGCCAGTGCGGACGCGGCACAGCCCTCCGGCAGCCGTGATGCAGACCGCGAGCTGTTTTTCCAGCATACAGCCGCATTGGACGCACTGGAGCGTGAAATTGACGCATATGAAGACGCACTGGAGGCACAGTACGCCCGCGGCGAGCTGACCTTCGAGGAATTCCGCAAGCTGGACCGCGAGGCGGATGCCCTGGAGGACAAGCTGGACGAGGCGGAGGACCGTCTGGAAACCCGGTTCGGCATAGACGACTGACACATACGGCATAAAAAAACGAGGATGCAGCTGCATCCTCGTTTTCACGTCCGGCATGGAAACCACCAGTATCATTCACTGTGTATCTGAAGGCTGTTCTTCCCCGTCCAGGTATGCGCGCCCCCAGTCACGCATTTCCGTCAAAATCGGACGGACGGTCTGTCCGAATTCCGTCAATTCGTACTCAACTTTTGGCGGCACGACAGGAAAGACACGCCTGGAAACAAGCCCGTCTTCTTCCAGCTCCCGCAGCTGCTGCGTCAGCATCTTGGGTGTGATTCTGGGCATACACTTCTGCAGCTCACCGAAACGCAGCGTACCCGCTGTCAGATTGTCCAGAATCAGGGTTTTCCATTTGCCGCCGATCAGTCCCAGCGTTGCCTCAATCGGGCAGACGATGGGAGTGTCCCGAGATTCTCGCTTCATCAGGATTCCTCCTTCCGCTAATCTCCGCTTACCACTCGGCTCGTATCCATTTACATAGTTTCTTACCGAAAAGTGCGGTATGGTTTCTCTTCTGTTGTACAGTTCCATTATACCACTGTGGCGACAGATTCACAAGGATTTCCGCCCCGGAAATCCTTCAAAATATTTCCTTTTTTGACTTCATTTTGTATTATCTCTCAAGCTGACAACTATTTGGTATCATCCTTCCAATTTTTCTGTCACATCTGCACAATTTTCTGTTTTCTTTTTATTACATGTCTTCTTGAAAATACCAACATGTCATGATATAATTACAATAAATTATGCAATGAAGGGGTTGTACGCCCTTTTGCAGCATTGTACTTCTATGATCTGCCTGATGCTTCAGGCATAGAGAAAGGTGTGTTTTACAATGTACATGGATAAGGAAGTCAAGCGCGGTTATAACGAATACCTGCGCCTTGATGAAGGAGAAGGCAAAGATGGCATGATGGACGTTGCCCTTCTGGTTATGGAAGCCGGCGATACCTACACCATCGAAGAGGCTGACAAGGAAGTGGCATGCCTGCTGTTCGATGGCGATGTAACCATGGCCTGGGACGACCAGTGTGTTGATATGGTCCGTCCGAACCCGTTCGATTACAACCCGTGGTGCCTGCATGTCTGCAAGCAGACCAAAATTGTCATCACAGCAAAGGGCGCTTCCACCATTTATGTTCAGAAGACTCTGAATGACAAGGTTGCTCCGGAATTCAAGAACAGACTGTTCACCCCGGACGACACCGATACCTGGGCACGCGGCACGGATGGCGTTCTGCAGAACTGCATCAAGCGTGACGTTCGTACCTGCTTCGATCTGGACATCGCTCCGTACTCCAACATGGTTCTGGGCGAGGTTGTCAACCTGCCGGGCAAGTGGTCTTCCTACCCGCCGCATTCCCATCCGCAGCCGGAAGTTTACTTCTACCGCTATGACAAGCCCATGGGCTATGGCGCAGGCTGGGGCAACGGCGAGCTGTATGAAACCCATCATAACGGCTGTGCCCTGATTACCAAGGACTGCCATTCCCAGGTAACTGCACCGGGTTATGCCTGCTGCTATGCATGGGGCATCCGTCACCTGCCGGGCGATCCGTGGGACAAGACCCGTGTAGATGATCCGACCCACGAATGGCTGGTCAAGGATGATGCGGATGAGCACATCTGGAAGTGCCCGACCGGCTATTAATCCCAACGCTTATTATTCAAACAATAAGAATACAATCTACAATCCTAAAACAATCGTGAGAAATTGTGTAAGAATTGCATGAGGAGGAAACATTCCAATGAAACACATGGAAACAGTCCGTCTGACCACCAGCCAGGCTTGCATCCGCTTCCTGGAGAATCAGTATGTCAGCTATATTGATATGGACGGCAATGAGGTTGAGCAGAAGTTTATCCGCGGCATCTTCATGATCCCGGGCCACGGCAACTGCGTCGGCTACTGCAACGGTATTGAGCAGGAGATCAAGGACCTGGAGGTTTACCAGGGCAAGAACGAGCAGGGCATGGCTCTGGCTGCAGTTGCATTCTCCCGCCAGCTGCGCCGTAAGCAGGCATTCGTCTGCACCTCTTCCGTAGGTCCTGGCGCCTGCAACATGATTACCGCTGCTGCTACCGCTACTGCAAACAACATTCCGGTTCTGCTGATGCCGGGCGATGTTTATGCATCCCGCCAGCCGGACCCGGTACTGCAGCAGATGGAGCAGCCGCAGAACCTGACCATTTCCGCACACGACTCCTTCCAGGCTGTTGTTAAGTACTGGGGCCGTGTCAACCGTCCGGAGCAGATCATGACCGATATGATCTCTGCATTCCGCGTTATGACCGATCCGGGCAACTGCGGTGCCGTAGCTGTATCCATCCCGCAGGATGTACAGGGCGAAGCTTATGATTATCCGGTTGACTTCTTCAAGAAGCGCGTATGGAACATCGAGCGCCGTCCGGCTACCAAGAAGGCAGCAAAGAAGGCAGCTGAAATCATCAAGGGCGCTAAGAAGCCGCTCCTGATCTGCGGCGGCGGCGTTCGCTACGCAGAAGCTCACAAGGTATTCCGTGCATTCGCCGAGAAGTATGGCATTGCTTTCGGCGAAACCCAGGCAGGCAAGTCCGCTATCGAGTGGACCCATCCGCTGAGCCTTGGCGGTCTGGGCATCACCGGTACCGAGTGCGCAAATGCATTTGCACATGACTGTGACGTTGTCATCGGCGTTGGTACCCGTTACACCGACTTCACCACCGCTTCCAAGTGGCTGTATGACGTAAACGCTAAGTTTGTCAACATCAACCCGTCCGAGTTCCAGTGCCTGAAGATGGATGCTCATCCGGTAGTTGCTGACGCAAACGAAGCTCTGACTGCTATCGAGGCTGAAATCGACGCTCTGGGCGGCTATCATACCTCCGACGAGTATGCTGCAGAAGTTAAGAGACTGCAGGATGCATGGTGGGCTGACGTTGACCGCATGGATCACACCGAGTACATCGACGCTGAGTCCTATGTTCCGGAAATCCAGGACGCTAACCGCCGTGCTGTTGAGCACTTCATCGAGTCCATCGGTTCCACTCTGACGCAGACCGCTGCTCTGGGCTACATCAACACCCATATCGCTCCGGATTCCATCTGTGTTGGCGCTGCCGGCTCCCTGCCGGGCGACCTGCAGGCACTGTGGAGAGCGCCGGTTCCGAACACCTACCATTGCGAGTACGGCTACTCCTGCATGGGTTACGAAGTTGCAGGCGCTTACGGCTGCAAGATCGCTTGCCCGGATCAGGAAGTTTACGCAATGTGCGGCGACGGTTCCTTCGATATGCTGCACTCCGAGCTGATCGCTTCCATCCAGTATGGCTACAAGATCAACGTTTGCCTGTTCGACAACGCTGCTTACGGCTGCATCAACAACCTGCAGGTTGGCCAGGGCAACAAGTCCCGTACCACGGAAAAGAACATGCACATCCCGGGCACTCCGTTCGACGGCTGTGATCTGGGTCCGGCAATGAACATCGACTACGCGGGTGTTGCTGAAGCTTACGGCTGTAAGGTTTACCGCGTAAAGACCATCGATGAGCTGGCAGCTGCTCTGGAAGACTCCAAGAAGCAGACTGTTTCCACTCTGATCGACATGAAGGTTCTGCCGAAGTCCATGTCCAAGGAATGGGAAGCTTGGTGGCGTGTAGGCGTTGCTTCTGTATCCGACAAGCCGGAGGTTCAGGAAGCTTACAAGCGTCTGACCGACCATCTGTACGAAGCTCGTCATTATTAATGACCAGCGTCTCAAAAACGCAAAATCAATACATTCCGCAGGGGCCTGCTTCGGCAGGCTCCTGTTTTTTCTTTCTTTTGATGAGATATCCTATAGCGATAGCCGTTTGTCTTCCTGCAAAGATGGCACCAAGGTTCCCTCTTTGCAATCTCCCTCCTTTCCGTTCATTGGTACGGACCGCCGTCCGCTGTCATACAACAAAAGCGTCCGGCGGTCATGGGGCTTGAGGACAGAGAGTTTCAATCCGTACCGTTAGCTTCTCTATGCGAGATAGCAATCATCGCCCTGCTTGTTTCTTTTCCCCACATTGCATGGTATAATGAATCCAGCAATACAAAAGAGAGGAAAAAACAACCGATGAAACGACATACAACCATGCTGGCCTGTGCCGCGCTGGTGGCAGTCCTGCTGTCAGGCTGCGGGACACCGGAACCTGCCGCCTCCCCTGCCGCACCGGCAGGCAGTGCAGCAGCTGTCCCGTCCGGCTCTGCGGACACCTCCGCAAATACCCCTGCAGACCCACAGACGGATTTCCCTCAGGGAGAGAAATACATTGCCCTGACCTTTGACGATGGCCCCACCGGCAACGAGGGCGGCTGTACCGAGCGGCTGCTGGATGGATTAAAGGAACGGGATGCCCACGCTACCTTTTTCCTGTGCGGCTACCGTGTAGAGGATTTTCACTCCATGATGGACCGGTATCTGGCAGAAGGGCATGAGGTCGGCAATCACACGACAGACCACATCCGGCTGGACATTGAAACTACCGATGGCGGATATGAACAGATTTCCTCCAATCAGGAGCAGATCGCGTCCTGTACCGGCGAAGCTCCCACACTGATGCGTCCGGTGGGCGGCGCGTACAATGATGCCGTACTTGCTTCCATGAAGCAGCTTGGCCTGCCGGTCATCCTGTGGAATGTGGACACACTGGACTGGAAATATCACGATGACGCGGATATGGTACGGCAGCGCATCATAGACCATGCGGCAGATGGTGTCATTGTGCTGGAGCATGACCTGTATGAGGCAACGGTGGACGGTGCTCTTGCTGCCATTGACGAGCTGCAGGAGCAGGGCTATGCCTTTGTAACGGTTTCCGAACTGGCACAGCTCAAAGGCGTCACACTGGAGCCCGGAAAGGTATACACCGGCTTCACGCCGGAGGATGTGGTGGTGGATCACGGAGCGAATTTCAGTTGATTGAAAAAAGTCCCTGCGCGGCTGCGCGGGGACTTTGCTGATATAACAGAAAAACCCGCCGGTTCCTGAGCGGCGGGTCCTCCTGTCATGGAGATTTTGGAGAGAGTTGGCAGGTAAATTTCCTGCCCAAGAAAATGTAGGATAAAACAGCCTCCATATCAGTTGTTTTGCTTTGTTATATAATTATCAATTCTACTTATCTATCAAAATCACATTTTTACATCTTTTTCTGCCGCTGCAACAATACGGACAAAAAGCCTCCCTCTTGGACGGAGTTTGTCTAACGGATATATCAATCGTTAATCTGGATGAAACTTGTTCCCTCTCCCCAACTCCCTCAGTCAGCTTCGCTGACAGCTCCCTCCTCTGAGGGAGCCTTTGTATCGCACAGGCAGTTTTCCAGCAAAAAAGACCCGGCTGGTATTCCAGCCGGGTCTCCCGATCAGATCAATCAAGAACAGGAAAAAAGTGTTTTGATGTCACAAAATTTTACTTGCTGATGGTAGCCTTCAGGGCATCAATGGAGGTCTCCAGACCAGCCTCTACGCTCATGGTCAGGTCTTCCATTTCCAGGGATACATATCCATCGTAACCCATCATATGGCATACGGAGAAGAATTCCTTCCACCACTTCAGGTCACGGCCGCAGCCTACTGCTACATAGTTCCAGGTACGATCCTTGGAGCAGTCAACCGGCAGGTTCTCCAGCAGGCCGTCTACATCCACATTGTACTGCTCCGGACGAGCGTCCTTGCCATGTACATAGAAAATCTTGTCGCCCAGTGCGCGTGCAGCTGCAATCGGCTCTGCGCCCTGAATCATCAGGTGGGACGGGTCCAGGTTCAGGCCCAGTACATCGGAATCCTCGCCAACTACTTCACACAGCTTGTTGAAGGTGCGGACGTTGTGAACCAGTGCGCCCGGGAACTCCTCGATTGCGATCTTCTTGACGCCAGCTTCCTTTGCGATGCGGCAGGTTTCCTTCCACCACTCAGCAGCAACTTCCCACTGGTACTTGACACCTTCAACCATGTAGTTGAAGCCGTCATATTCCGGCCAGGATACAGTGGATACGAACCAGTTCGGGGTCTTGTCGCCCGGTGCGCCTGCCGGCAGGCCAGACATAGTAACAACGGTATCAACGCCCATCTTGCCAGCCAGTACCATGGTATCACGCATGGTCTTGGAATGCGCATGGCCCATCGGGGTGTCAATCAGCGGGTTGCCGGAGCAGTTCAGCGCGGAAATTGCCAGGCCGCGCTTCTCGATTTCAGCCAGGAATGCTTCACGCTTTGCGTCGTCGTTGATGTAATCCTCAGCGCATTCAATAAAGTTGCAGCCGCCCCAGCCGCCAGCAGTCATTTCGATTGCGTCCAGGCCATAAGCAACTACCTTATCCAGCATTTCAGTAAACGGAATCTTGCCGAAAACATCGGTACAGATAGAAAGTTTCATGATAATTCCTCCATATATCAGGGGTCTGCCGGAGCAAGTTACCTGTACTCCGGCAGACAGTTGTATGAGAATTTTTTGAGATGTAAGCGAAGAATATCTTACTTAACGTCTACCCAAACAGCGCCCTTGTCAGCGGACTCAGCACAAGCGTTGATCCACTTGATGCCTTCGATGCCATGCTCCAGATCCGGGTAAACCAGGTTCTTCAGGGTCTCTTCATCGCCGCGATCCTTAGCGTCCATTGCGATAGCGAAACGCTTGTACAGGTTGGACCAGGAATCAATCAGGCCGGTGTAATGCAGTGCGCCCAGGCGCTCGTCTTCCAGTGCTTCCGGTGCCAGGTAATCCATGGAACGATACAGGATCTGTTCCGGCTTGCCCTGTACCTGATAGTGCAGCTCGTCCGGATGCATGTCGTTCCACTCCAGGGAAGCCTTGGAGCCAACGATGCGGATGTGCTGGGAGGACATGTCGCCAGCGTTAACTGCGGAAGCCCACATACGGCCTACAGCGCCGCTCTCATAACGCATCAGAACGTAAGCGTTGTCTTCCAGCGGGTAACGGGAGCCTACGAATGCCTGACGGTCACACAGAACCTGCTTCAGCTTCTCATCCGGGCAAATCAGCTCAGACATGTAGTAGGTATGGGTGGACAGGTCGCCCAGTACGAAGGAACGGCCAACCTTAGCCGGGTCAACACGCCACTTCTGGCCTTCTGCCTTTACGTCAGCCTCTGCGTCACAGCCAAAGCCATGTGCATAGCGCAGGTCGATCATGTTAACCTTGCCGATATCGCCATTCTTAATCATAGCGCGCATCTGCTGCAGCAGTTCGAAACCGGAGAAGCCGTAGGTTACGCAAACGATCTTGCCCTTTTCCTCAGCCAGCTTCTTGATTTCCTCGCCCTGCTCTACTTCAAAGAACAGCGGCTTCTCGCAGATAACATGCAGGCCAGCTTCCAGCGCAGCCTTGGTAACTTCATAATGCAGGAAGTTCGGGGTAGCTACGTCAACAGCCTCGATGCCGTCCGGACGCTTTGCCTCTTCCTCGAACATGGTCTTGTAATCCGGATACAGGCGATCCTCATCCATGCACAGGTTCAGGCCGAACTGCTTGCCGCGCTCGAAATCTACGTCAAATGCAGCTGCCTTCAGTACGAAGGAGGTGTTGTCGCGCATTGCGCCCAGACGATGCTTGTAGCCTACGCCACTGGTGGAGCCGCCGCCTACGATGCCCCAACGGAACGGTTCTCTGTCAAAATTCTTTTCGCCGATGTACATAATACTTACGTCCTTTCCTTTTCAATACGTTTGTTTTCCTTGTTGGTTTTTTTGCTTCTCATACAATCATATAAAATCGTTCTTTTCTGCCGAACGGTTTTAATCCGGTGTTTTTTATTTCGCGGTTTTGCGCTCATGGCTTCCCCCGCAAAACCAGCAGGAATTTTCGGTGTTTTCACCATTTTTTCTGCATTGTATTTGTTATTTTTGTTCCTTGTGTTCTTTCTGGATATAGTATAATCTATAAAGAAGAAACCGTAAATACGCATGATTGCTTTTGAATTCATCGTATTTGCTTTCAAAGAAAGTGAGGTATGCACCGATGAAAAGTGTTGATCCCGGCATCCTTCCCCAATCCCATTGCTCCACCTTCCAGCCCTCGGAATTCGCGAAGGAAAACCTGATTTATATGACCTGGTGCGGTCATTATTTCTGTACCAGCCAGTATTACATGGACCGTCTGAGCTACCCGGAGGCCCTGCTGCTGTTTGTGCGCAATGGCGAAATGGATGTGCGCTATGAAGGCAGGTCGTTTTCCATCCACAAGGGAGATATCCTGCTCATCGACTGCCGCAATCCACATTATTATCGCGCCCATGACGATCTGGAATTTGTCTATATCCATTTTGACGGCTCCAATTCCCATGCGCTGACGAATTATCTCATCGAGCTGAATGGCGGCCCGGTGTTCCGCCAGGAATCCAACATGGAAATCGGAAAGGAAATCTATGACATTGCATTAATTCACGAAAAAGGCACCATACAGCCCCCTTTACAGGTTTCTGCATGGATAACACAAATTTTATACAAGCTTTCCATCGCCGCAGTCCCGCCGATCCAGGAGGATTCCCCCATCAGCCAGGCCATCCAGTACATCCTGCACCATGTGGGAGAGCCCATCACGCTGGAGGAGCTGTCCCAGCTCACCAACTTCAGCCCCTATTATTTATCCCATTTATTCAAAAAACAGACCGGCTATTCCCCTTCGGAATACATCATCAACACCCGTCTGGAAAAGGCGGAACGCATGCTCACCCACACCCGGAAATCCGTGGCGGAAATCGCCTATGAGGTGGGATACAGCTCCGCCAGCAGCTTTATCAATGTCTTTACCCGCAAGGTCGGCTGTACGCCGAAAACCTTCCGCGTCCAGCACCAGAGCGGCAACATCTTTATCTCAGACAAGACAGAAAAATTTTAACCGGTATTCACCCGGACAGCCGAGCGGCATCCTTTGCCCTCGGCTGTTTTTTGTTGCGTTCTTGCCAAAAAATTTATCTTTTTTGCTTTCCGCAAAATTGCGATAAAAAACGACAGCCGCTGCCAGTTGGGGAGACTGACAGCGGCTGCCTGCCGCGTTTCCAGCTGTCCTAAAATCCCAAGCGGACAGCTGAGAATATCAAATCTTTGAAGAGAAAATGTGAACTATAAAAAGAGAAAATGATGTCAGATTATCTGAAAACAAAGATCAGATCACCGCATCAGATTACATGTAATCTGCTACGTTGTCCTTGGTTACCGGCTCGAACGGTACCCAGAATACATGGTCGCTGTAATCCTTGCCAGCTTCATCCATGTTGCCCATGTCTTCCATGCCCTTGTTGATCGGATCGCCTGCAATCATGTTCATTGCTGCGATAACAGAGCCCTTGCCCTGTCCAACCGGGTTCTGGAATACGGTCATAGCCAGCGTGCCTTCGGTGATTGCCTGTGCGCCGTCCTTGGTGCAGTCAATGCCGACGATCGGGAAGTTGATTTCCACGTTTGCATCCTTGCATGCTTCGATTGCGCCCAGTGCCATTGCGTCATTGTTCGCAATGATGCAGTCATATTCGATGCCGGAGGTCAGCAGCGGCTGGATCATTTCCTGTGCGGTCGGACGGTCATAATCTGCTACTACCGGTGCGGATGCTTCGGTAGCCTTGATGCCGTTGTCCTCCAGTGCCTTCAGAACGCCTGCAGAACGCTTGGTGGTGGAAACCTGACCCAGGGTGCCCTGAATCATCAGATACTTGATTTCCTTCTTGCCCTTGCTCTTGAAATACTCTGCCAGGTATTCGCCCTGGAAGTAGCCGGAGGTATCCTCATCGGAACCAACATAGCCAACATTGTCTGCTGCCAGCTCTTCCATGTTCGTAGGCGGACGGTTAACAAAGACCAGCTTTGCCTCGCCTGCAGCGTCAATCAGGGACTGGGTGCCATCTGCGTCTACCGGCAGGCAGATAACAGCATCTGCGCCGCCATTGACAGCGGTCTCAATGTACTGGATCTGCTTTGCGGAGTCGTTCTGAGCGTCCTGGGTAACGATGTTATAGCCAAGCGGTTCTGCCTCCGCCTTCATTGCAGCCTCAATGGACGACATAAATTCATCACGTGCAGCGATAACGAAGGTCAGGTCCTTCAGGCCACTCTTGGAAGCGGCAGAACCGGAGTCGGATTTGCTTCCGCATCCTGCCAGAGCGCCGGCACACATCACGCCAGCCATCAGCATAGCCATTGTTCTTTTCAGTTTCATCCTAATTGTTCCTCTCTTTCTGTCGTTGTAACACATCGGTTTTCCTGCAGGTTGCAGGCTGCAGAAAAGGTAATCCGCCGCGGCATGACTAAACTGCCTTTTTCTGCAGAAACGGGGCAGTATTTGTACGTTTCCGTTACTGTTCCGTCGTTGAACAAATTATAGCCAATTTGCCGTAACATGAAAATAGCCCTACTTGTTACAAAGTTCATCATTCTTGCTCTTTTGGTGATATTGTCGCATGGAATGACTGAAAAATGTAAAAACATTGATGTTTATTGCGCAAAGTTCATCGTTCTTGCGCTTATATTTGGAACAAATTTCCTTCTGTCTGAAGCCTGCCTTGTATAAAAAAGCTGCCCGGCACGCCGCAGATTTTCTGCAGTTGCCGGACAGCCTTACGTCTTCCTTTTACAGACCGTTATAGCTTACCCGAATGGGAGCGGAGTAAACATAAATCGTTCTTCCCTCATCGTTCACATACGTCAGGAAGGTACGCACGGTGTACGTGGTATTTTTGCCTGCCGGTGTGAAGGTATACCGGAACGAGCCATCATCCTTATAGCCCGTAAAGGAAACCTTTGTCCTGCCCGCGGTATTGACAGTCAGGTTCCTGGTTCCCAGCTTGGCAGAGCTGAGATATACCAGTCCATGGGAGGTTACCTCATAGCAGTTTTCATTGCCATACTCGTTGAACTTGCCAATCAGTGTGATTTTTTCACCCCCGGTTGCCCGTTCAGCGGATACCGATGCTGTCGGCACAATTTTATTGATGACAACCGGAATCGCCTCTGTCTTTGTCTCGCCGCAGGTCTTGCAGGTATAGGTCTTAACGCCTTCCTCTGTCTCTGTCGGCTCCTTGGTGACAACGCCGTCATCCCAGCTATGTCCCTTGGCTGCAATCTCGCTGCCCTGCTCTACTGTTTTGCCGCAGACGGTGCAGACCTTGTCACCGGTATAGCCGGTCTCGGTGCAGGTTGCTTCCTTCGCATTCTGAACCTCGGTGGTATGTCCCGTAGCCGGAATGACGCTGCCCTGCTCTACCATTGCACCGCAGTCAGTGCAGACCGTGTCTCCGGTGTAACCACCCTCGGTGCAGGTTGCTTCCTTCACATTGCGTACTTCGGTGTTCTCATGCTTGCAGGTTTCTGCCTGCTCCAGCGTGATGGCATAGGTCTTCTGTGCGCTGCCGTCCTCCGAGATGGTCAGGATGCGTACCACATTGTCATCTGCCGGGAGTACAGTGATGCCTGCATTTACCGCTGTGGTTGCAGCTACCTCGCTGCCGGAAGCGGTATATGCCAATGTATCCGCGTCAAAGCCGCTGACCGCTGTGCCGTCCACGGTGATGCCGCTCAGGTCTGCCGAGGTATTGACTTCCACCTTGCCAGCATAGGTCATGATTTCCGCCTCAGTCAGGCCAACACAGCGACCGGACTGCTCCGTGAAGGTGATACGCAGTGCAACCGGATTGATAACCTGATCGAAAACATATTCCGTCTTGGTAAAGCCTGCGGTAGGTGTAACATCCTGATAGCCGATGTTGGTGAAGTCCGTGCCATTCAGGGAATATTCAAATGTTACATCAGCAGGAAGTGCAGCAGAATAGTTATCGGTAAAGTAATACAGGTTCGCGCTGCTGATGAGCTGTGCGGTAGCCCATGTAAATGTGATGGAAGCTGTTTCGGAAGCATTGCGATTGTTATAATTGGTCCAGCGTGCATTGGTATCACTGCTGTTGTTTGTGACACCGTCTACGATCGAGCTGAGATTGTCCGAAGTGGATGCACAGTCTTCCGTCAGAGATGCCGCAGATGCTACATTGCTGCTCTCAGTATTGACTGCCTCTGCCACGCGGACGGTGCAGGTCACCGGCATCGTTTCCTGTCCGAAAACAGTCACTGTACCGTTAACGGTCACAATATCGCCCTCTGTTGCAAACTGGTCCGCGCTGACGCTGTCCCAAGTAACCGCAAATTCACCGCTGACTGTGCCGTCTGCCAGCACGCCATTCACCGTATCCGGCAATGTAGGCAGGCTACCAGTCATAGTCACAGCGGAAACATTGCGCATGGCAATGACATTGGCAATGACATGGAGCTTGGCAGTAACCGGAATCGCTTCCAGATCGTCAAACCGCAGTGTGCCACGGATGGTGTAGTCACCTGCTGTGTTATAGGTATCTGCCGGAATCTCTTCCCATGTAACGGTACCATTTACGGTGCTGCCATCTGCAAGTGTACCGGTTGCATCGGTCTGCAGTGTGGGCTGCGTGCCTGCTTTGACGGTATAGTCACGCACCATGGTATAGCTGACAAGGCCTTCCCCGGTTTCCTCGGAAACGGCTGTGGTTGTTACGGTAGCGCTGCCACCGGTCAGTCCGGAGGAGGATACATTGACAGTAAAGCTGCCTGCATCCTTTGTGGAACGCACAATAACCAGTGCCTTGCCCGCATATGCCGCAATGTTGGCAGAGGTGGTGCTGGTGAGCACAGAGGACTGCTGATACTTGGCAGTGGTTGCCTGATCACCGTTATCCACGCCGACAATCTCGCCATTGCCGGTCAGGGAGAAGTTGATGGTATTGGTAGCTGTGGTATCCAGATTGCCGTCGGCATCGGTGACATCCACAGAAATATAGGCAAGGCTGCTGCCATCCGCAGCAATTTCGGTCTTGTTGGTCTGTACCTCCAGCTTGCTGACGGTACCCGGTGTGGAAACCGAAGCAGTGCCGCTGGTGTTGGTAATTTCCTGACCATTGTCGTCATATGCCTTTGCGGAAATGGTGCCTGCTTCATACGCAACATTAAAGGTCGCATACAAGCTCGTGGAACCGGAGCCGGATACCGCAGTGCAGACGCTGCTGTCATTGCTCTCTGTCGTATATGTATAGTAGACATGTCCAGCATCAGTACGATGTAATGTACGTGTTGCGGTGCCGATCAGCGTACCGTTGCGGTACAGCTCAACCTTCGGCGCATTGGAGTAAACCACAACCGGGGTCTTGCTGCTGCTGGTCAGCATGTTATCACTATCCCATGCGGTAACCAGATGCAGGGTCGTATCATCCTGCTTCCACTGGCTGCGGTACAGGTAATAGGTATCCTTTTCAAAACCAGCGGTATCCACGATACCAAAGTAGGAGCTGTTGGGAATGCATCCTCTGCCGCTGTCGCCGCTGCCGGTACCGTTCCACGGGGTTGGCTCACCGAGATAGTCCCAGCCGGTCCAGACGAACTCACCTGCGACATAATCCAGCGTCATGGTATCCCAGATGGAATCATGGGCAGTTTTGCCCCAGCCTACCTTGGACGTATCATAGGAGGTCAGGTGATACTTGCCATCCGCATTGCTTGCACTTGCCTGGGAAGTATAAATGCTGCGGCTGTTGACGGCAGACGAAGTCTCGGCAGAAAGAATTTTGCCGTAAGTGTTGTGCATGGAGGACAGCTCACTGCTGGATGCATAGTTAAAGCCAACAATGCCGCCATTGCTGCTTATCACACTGTGCACAGAGCCAAGCGTTCCACTGGTTGTACGCTTGTTACTGCCAATGGTGGTCGGATGGGTGGTATCCAGTTCCTTGACCCAGTCAATCAGGTTCTGTGCAATGGTGGGGAAAGAGGAATCCGCAGAAGCGCCCTCCTGAATTTCATTGCCGAGCGACCACAGGATGACAGACGGGTCATTGCGGTCACGGCTGACCATAGACTTGATGGCAAATTCCGCCCATGTCATGGAGCTGTCACCACCGAGAATCTGGTTGCTGCTGCTCAGGTTGGTGTTGAAATATTTGCCGAAGTCATTGCTGTTGCCATTTTTGGAAACGCTCCAGCCATCAAAGGCTTCTTCTATCACCATCAGGCCCAGTTCATTACAGATATCAATGAAATCCTCATCTGCCGGGTTATGGCTGGTTCGGATGGCATTGACACCCATATCCTTCATGCTTGCCAGCTGGCGGTACATGGCGTCATATGCTGCCACAGAACCCAGCGCACCCTGGTCATGATGCATGCATACGCCGTTGAGCTTCACAGCCTTACCGTTCAGATAGAAGCCGGTATCGGAATCAAAGGAATACCATCGGAAACCAAATTCCGTGTCACAGGTATCCACTACCACATCATCAACCGCTACCTCTGTTCGGACATAGTACAGAGTGGGGCTGTCCACATCCCACAGTTCCGGTTCGCTGACAACCGGGTTCGCGGTGACGGTTGCCGTCTCTCCTGCAGCAATGGAAGCCGTAGCAGAAGCCGGTTCCGATACCCGATCTCCCTTGCTGTTGTACACGGTATTGCTTACTGTAACCGATGCAGATTCGCTGCGGTCATTGGACACTTCTACCGCAGCCTGTACCGTGCCGTTCCCCTCATCAATATTCGGCGTGGTGACATAGGTGCCATGCAGTGCAACATGTACCGGGTCTGTTACCAACAGCGTAACATCACGGTAAATACCACTGCCGGAATACCAGCGGCTGGACGGAATGTTATTGACCGCCTTGACAGCGATTACATTCTCTGTCGAACCGTCACAGATGACAGCATCGGTAATATCAAAGGCAAAGCTGGTATAGCCATAATGGTTTTCACCCAACAATGTACCGTTGACATAGACATATGCATCGGAATACACGCCATCAAAATTCAATACAATGCGTTTGCCTGCATCTGCCTCCGGCAGGGTAAAGGTTTTGCGATACCAGCCGGTTCCTCCCGGCAGGAATCCGGATTCCGCTTCTCCACTGGTGGTATAGCCCTGTGAGATACTGAAATCATGTGGCAGTGTCACATTCTTCCAGCTTGAATCATCAAAATTTTTGTTCTGTGCCGTACTGCTGGTACCCAGATAAAACTTCCAGTCAGAATTGAAATTTGTTTCCCGACTGCTGGCAGTTATCGAAGATACCCTGACTGTTTCCTTCTCCCCGGCCACGGTGCCTGCATCCGTATCAGCTGCAATTGCTGAAATGGGGATCATGGACACAAGCAGTGCTCCGGTGATAACAGAAGAAACCAGTCGTTTCCAAAGTGGTTTTTTCATCTGTTTCTTTCCTTTCCTATCAAATTCTTTCGTTCTTTACAAGTTCATGCCCCCTATAGCCGTTTTCCTGCTGCTATGTCCTATACCAACACAGAAGTATCGGATACCAGCCATCATTTTCCTGTAATTCACATACATTCATTTTACTCGAAAATACACAAAACAACAAGATATCTGCAAAAATTTTGTTTCAAATTTTACAAGTTTTGACTGATTCCCCTGCAGAATACCCGTACCAGCTTCCACAGATAAAATGGCAATCATTTTCATTCCGGTCCGGCCTGTTCTCCTTATACAAAAAACCGCACTGCGTTACTGCAATGCGGTTATCTTCATGATATAAACGTATTATCCGATATCCTCCAGTGAGCACCCTTCTGCAGGCTCAAAAGGAATCTGTTCTGCAATATGCTGATATTCCGGCAACTGCCGGGCATATTCCTGATAATATTTTGCAGAAGCGGCATTCATCCGGCAAAGATATTCCGGCCTGCCGTCCAGTATACCGGTTTCATTGTACACCATCGCGATACACGGATGGCACAGGCGATAATTCGGACAAGTGGTACATACAGATGCAAATCGTACGGCTTCGGTCTGTTCCACCACCTGTTTCCATGCATCAGCAAAGCTCTGGTTTTTCATTGGAAATTTGACAGATGGATACATGCCACAGTTGGCAATATTGCCCTGCCAGTCCAGCCAGAAGGAGCATCGTCCGGCACGGCAGCCCATGGCTTTGGGTTCACCGGTTTCTTTTGCCTGCTGTAAAGCTTCCTCCAGCGGTACAAAGGTACGATATCGTGCAGCCTGTCCCATAAACCATTCCGGTTCACTTTGCAGCCAATCCGCTTCTACCCGGGCATGTCCGGCTTCCTCCGGGGAAAGGCGATGGTTCTGACCGATCATGCTTTCATCCCGGCGAATGGGTGGGAACATATAGGTTGCTACCTGAATCGGACTGCCCACAGATTTTGCAAACTCCATCATCGACGTTAAATCATGGACATTCTCCGGTGTAATGCTGGCATTGAATTTCACCGGGACGCCATATTGCCGAAGCCATTCCACGGACTGATGAACCCGACGGAAAGCATCCCCATTGCCGCAAAGGTTCTCATAGGTCTGTTCACTGCCGCCATACAGGGTAATATTGATGCGGACAGGCCGATGTTTTCCCAGCCATTTCGCTATTTCTTCTGTAATCAGGGTACCATTGGAATTTATGCTGATCTGCAGGCCCATTTCCTGCATGCCTGCATAAATCTCAAAGAAATCCTGCCGGACAAACGGTTCTCCACCGGTAAGCAATGGATACAGCATACCGGCATCCCGTGCCTGTCTGGCCCAGTCCAGCCATTGCCCTGCCGGAATCAGACCGCCCAGCTGTTCTACCTCCGCAGGACTTTTGCGGACATAACACATTTTACAATTCAGATTACAAATCGGGAGCAATTCAAAGGCACCAGTCAGCGGTACCCGCATCTCACCCGCACGATTCCACAATTTATCCGAAATCTTTGTCATTTTATTTCAATCCTCAATTTCCTTCAGCTTTTGTTCCAGCGTTTCAACAGCCCGTTCATCCGGGGTACAAGTAAGCAACAATACCGGGATATCCTCCACAAGGGACAGCAGCTGCTGCATCGCCGTGGCACGTGCCGTACCGCTCCATGTATCAAATACCACCTGCCGCATAAGCAAACTGACAGCTTTAGCCGGTGGAAGCCGCTGTATGGTATTTGTCAAGCCCTGCCTCAACAAAACCACACAGCCAAGTCTGTTTACCTGTTCACTTCTCACCGGCTCAGAGCCATCAATTGGATATCCATAAGTGTGCCAGACCCCGTCCAGCTTTCTTGTCAGGGTACGGTCATTGCAGATGATTTCCGCACCGCGATATTGCTTCCACAGCTTTGCCTGAGTCGTTTTTCCTGTACCCGAGGGTGCTGTGAAAAGGATGCCCTTCCCCCGAAGGGCAATTTGTGACGCATGCAGGAATAAGGTTTGGAAATGCTGAAAGATCTCCCGCATGGGAAGCATGCGCATAAGACTCCCCATCGTTTTGGGTGGCATCAGAAAAGGTTTTTCATTGTACGTACAAACAACCTCTCTGAAATCCGCATTGTAGCGGGTGCAGGCCACTGCACCCTTGGGACCACCACGGGTGACGCAAAACCGTTCCGCACCTTCGATATAATAATAGGAAAGTGGATCCTCTCCTATCCTGTCACTGTCCGGCAATTTCGCATGTTCCCAGTCCCAGGAAACCTGTACGGTCAGATCTGCCGGTTCCGTTTCCGCTGCAAGAAAAGGCTGTAGTTGAGGTTCCAGCTCAATCTCGCGCTCCGAGAGGATGTGAAACACTACATCAGCAAATTGTAATTTGTATTCCATATGGATGCCTCACATTCCCGGAGGACGGGGCAGCGGCTAAGCCGCCGCCCCATACTGTCCGCTGAAATTGTTTGATGAAAAATCAGGACTGCCAGTAACCGTTACCATCAGCAGTGTAGTAGCAGTCACAAGTACTCTCATCATAGAAGCTGACATTATGCGGTCTCGCTCCATAGTTAGCAGCCATTGTATCATCAAACGTATTGTCAGGATAGTCATCGCACTGTATATGTCCCGGTGCTTCCGGGCCATTGTTTACAACAGTATGACAATTGCTGGCAATACTTCTGTCCAGCTCATACAGCTCGATTTCCACCTCAGGGGCTTCATACACTTTTTTCATTTTCACCCCTCCTTACTACCATTGTTGGATTCACCACTGCCTTCACCGTCTGGAATTTCTTTATTGTCTTGATTGACAATCGTGAACTCCGCATTACCGGTTACCTTGATGTTGGTAACGGAAATCAGGCTGCTGGTTGCCTTCACCTCGAAGGTTGCGGTATTTACGCCGTCTTCATCAGAGGTAATGTTGGCATAGCTGGAAATGTCATAATAGCAATCCGTTGCATTGTTGATGTTCAATGTGTTGCCATTGATGCTCACTGTGCCGCTTCCGACAGGTGCCTTGATGCCGAGGTAAATCTTGTTGGTGTTGGCATCCCAGTTCTTCAGCGAGAAAGTAACGCTCTGACCATTATTCAGATAAACCTCTTCCTTCGGACCGTTGCTCTTGTAGTCCTCAGCGGATCTAAGCTCGCCGTTGGTATCTGTGAAGAGAACAAAGTTATCGCCTTCGTTCCACGAAATGGTATTGTCCTCCTTATTTAACTGTGCTTCACCGATCAGCTTATTGCGCAGCGTTTCAACTGTCATATTTGCTTCGCCATCAGTTGCATAAGCAGACTTAGCCACATTTACATTTGTATCCTTTTCGTCCAGTGGCTTTACAACACGGATACCATCCAGATAAAAGTCCTTACCATAGTCCATCTCTGCGTTTGCCTTAGCGAGGGTAACGGTTACCGCGTAGGTACCGTAATTTTCCGCTTCATACGTAAATACCGGAACATTGTACAGCGTGCCTACGTTCGTACCCTCTACCGATTTATAAATGTTCTTGCGGAAGCCGGTGTAAATTGTTTTTCCGTCGCTATCCTTAATCACAACACGCATATAAGCCGCTGTACCGCTGGTACGAGCGAAGAAGGAAGTGCCGGTACCGGTGAAGGTATACGAGAAGGAAGCTGCGCCGTTGGTGGTATCAACATACATAGACGAACCGTTGGAATCGCCGGAATCGTTCAGATAAGCCGCATCAGAACCATACGGGCTGTCGCCTACGGTACCAACTACGCCCGGTTCCTGCGGGTCAGTCTGCGCTGTGCCTACTGCCTGCCAACCATTAGCAGACTTACCTTTGTTAAAGGTTACCATGTTGGAGAAATTCTCCTCATAGTACATGGTAGTTGCCGGGATGATGTAGACCTTGGCAGTGTTTGACTCATCAGCAGTCTGCACCGTACCTCCAGCGTTGGTAGTCGTACCAGTTACTCTTGCGGTGTAAGTCAAAACCTCCACGCCGGTAAGCTGCTTGGTCAGTTGATAGGTAATCTTACCATTCTCGATCTCAGCCGTGCCATACTGCGCACCGGTAACGTTAGTCAGTTCGATCTTGTCGCCGCGGTAAACGTCATTTGCCAGAGCATCAATGATTACCGGCAGACCGTAGTCAATGACGATCTTGTCATCAACCGGACGGGAGCTCGGGTTCGGCAGGTTCGCATTCATGTAGTTCTCGCAGATAAATTTGAGGGAATCCTCTGCCTCTGTGCTGCCCTTAGCAGTAACCGCTTCACTTTCCAAGCCTACCGTAGGGCTAGGAATATCTGCACTCTTCTCATACGATGTAGCGTTTACCGTATAACCTCCAGCGGACTCGCCGCCATAAGTATACTCAGTCTTTGTGAACGATTTTTTCGTTGTTTCTGTTTCGCCATTATTGGGGTCATCTTCAACAACTTTATACACTGCGCCGTCAGCGGCAATTTCGCCGACAAACTTGGCCGTCTGTCCGTTCCTTAGCGTGAACTTTCCGTTCGCGTCCGTAGACGGGGTGTCAATAACCTGACCGTTTGCGTTCAGCAGGCTGTAATTGGTGTTAGCAACCGCAGTGCCGTTCTTGGTCAGCGTGAAGCCGAAGTCGATGTTATTGACAGTCTCCTGCTCCTTTGCAGTCAGCGGAGAGAGTGTGCCGTCGCTGGAAATCGACTGGGTTGCACGCTTGGTGACGGATACGGTGTCCTTCATCGGCAGGTTGAACTGAATCTTACAGTTGGACGAGCCAGCGCCGCGTTCCAGATAGAAGATGGTCAGCTCATGGCTGTCACTTGCTGCGAAGGTCTCACGGGTCTGGTTAATTGCACCACCAAACAGCGTCTGTTTCGTCTGGAAACTACTGTCGTTATAGCTGCCAACTGCTACTGTGCTGGTATTACTCTCGCTATAGGTAATCGTGTCTGCCGCAAAGTCAATGGTTGCGTCCAAACGGTTGTGAATACCGCCCAAATCAATGACAAGCTGACCATCGATAAAGACCCAAACGTCATCATCGCCGGAGAAGCTGAAGGTGATCGGTGTAGATGTGTCATCATTCGGATTCAATCGTCCGTTTGCAGTCATCGTAAACGGAATGGTGGTTCTCATACCAAAGTGGTAGTCCATTTTGCCATTTTCTCTAGACCCGGTCAAATTAGTCGTACTTGTGTCATCAAAAGGAGCCCATACTGTCTTGCTGCCGTCGCCAAAGCTGATGCTGTTCCATGCCTGCTGTTTTCCTTCATCAAAGTACAGTCTGCCATGGGACTGCGCGGCAGTTGAACGCTGTTTCTCATCTTCATGAAAATAAACAGCGTTCTGGCTTGCATCAAAGGTATATGTGCCGTTCTTGTATACAAACGGCATTTCTACACCGGTGTAGATCTGCTTTACAGTTGCATCAGAGTTGAAAATACCACCGTCCGGCTTGGTGAATTTGATATCCTTGTTCGCAGTCAGTGTTGGCTCTACAAGACCGGTGTACATTTTCTGACCATTATCATTGTTTCCGGTGTTCTTGTTCCACCAGTTCCAAGCAGCGTAGGGAAGAGATGCTGTGGTTGTAAAAGTAACCTTTTCTGTGCTGGAATCTGTGACTTTATACAGGTAGAATGCGTTGCCGGCGTCATTGTTTTTATTATAGCCGCCATAGACAGTCTTATCCCCGCCGCCCCACTGGTTCAGATAATAGCCGCCGCTCTTCAGCTGGACACAGTCTTGATACGTCGTTCCGCTATATCCTACAATTTCAATATTGCTGGCAGTCGTAGCAGTCTTTTCGCCATTCTCGCCCTCGCCAATGGTCATAAAGCCGCTGGTGCTTTTGAGCGTGTAGGTGCCGTCACCATTGGATTGAACCGTCCACCGAGTGGCGTCGTTCTGGTCGTTCGTACTGGTAATTCCGCTCGTATTGCCTACCAGCCACGAGCCAACGTTATTGGCTGCGGCACGGGCATTCTGGATGATATAGGTGCCTTCTTTAATAAAAACACCGTCATATGATTCTGCATCTGGCTCTCCGTCGTTGAAATAGATACCATTCCAAGTGCTGCCGAGACCGTTGTCAACTTCCACCTGATGCGTTGCGTTGTTGATGGTAGTCTTATCATAGTTGTACATCGTAACCGGGAAGTACTTCAGTGTGGTGCTGCCCGCCTGTGCGCTGACATCATCATCCGTGGATGCCGGTGTTGCCTCATAGGTGCTTGCACGAAGCTTCGTTCCCTCGGCAACCGTGGTTTCGTCTTCAATCAGTGTCAGTTCCAGATCGCTGGTATCTTCCGATGTATCGGTGTCCGTTGTATTATCATCGCCCTTGCCGAAGATCTTGTTCCAAAGATCACTCCAGCTGTAGCTGCTGCTCGAACTGCTGCCGGGCAACGTGATTCTCGCTGCAAATGCAGGGGAAACCATCGTCACGCACAGCATCAATGCCAGCAAAAACGCCATAGGCTTACGAAATCTACTGTGTTTCATGTTTTTACCTCCTTATATTAAAATTGCTTCCGGTCCTTCGGTGCAGGGGCCTCGAACCAGATTCGCTGTTCTCATGCCGCATCCTCCCTTCTTTTTTATTCACCGTTATCCAGCAGAATGTTTGCTTTCTGCATTTTGTCAATAAATTTCCGGACATCAGCCTTTGCCGTTTCCTCTGTGACCTCGTACTCCTCCAGCAGGGCCGCTGTCATCGCGTCTTCCGTTGTCCCCTGCTGCAGCATACGGTATAACATCACGCCACTGCCATTCAGGCTGATCAGTCCATTGATTTCCAGCGCCGCATCTCCTGTGGGTACCAGAATTGCTTCTCCTGCGATCTCACGCAGCATAAATTCTTCTCTTGCCTTCATATGTCCTCCGTTATTTTCCTGCAGCCGTCTGTCCCGGCTTTCAGGAACGACAAACAGACCGAATCCCCTCTGTCCGTTCAAAGGGTATCGATCCATGCTGTCCGTTTACTCTGTCGTCCTGTATAATTGTCCATTTTTCCTCGTCTCCCCTAAGCAGGCCCTCTGTCTGCAGACGATACGGTTTAAACTCCCCTTGTGCAATAAACCAATTCCCCGTATCCTTAATATATACAGTGGTAAATTTCGCCATTTTTCATATTTTTTGCAAAATTTTACCCATTTTTACACGGATACCTATTCTGTATCTATATTTATGTCCATTATACCTTCTTCACTGTGAAATTGCAATTCATATTTAAAAAAATCATCCTTTATATTCTGTCAGTCTTTTGTCTCCTTTCTGCATATATTGCCACATCCTGTAACCGGTTATCCTTTCTGCCTCCCTTTGCGCCGGCAATCATAACCAACCCATCTGTCATATAACAAAAAAGACCGCTGCACCTGACGATGCAACGGTCTTTGCTTTGGCGGAGAAGGCGGGATTGGGTCTCGCCTGCGGGCTCGATCCCGGCTCGGCTCTGACATGCCACCGGCATGTCATTCACTCCCTCGCCGCTTCAAATCCCTCCTTCTGAGAATAGAAAAAACCACCGAAACATCACATTTCGGTGGTTTCACTTTGGCGGAGAAGGAGGGATTTGAACCCTCGCGACACTTTCGCGCCCTACTCCCTTAGCAGGGGAGCCCCTTCACCACTTGGGTACTTCTCCAAAGGCTGCTCGGCTTAACGAAAAAATGTGGCGGAGAGGGTGGGATTCGAACCCACGCGCCCTTTCGGACAAACGGTTTTCAAGACCGCCTCGTTATGACCACTTCGATACCTCTCCGGATCGAATTCTCTCGCGTTAAGCAAGAAATATTATAGCATATGACTTCTCGCCTGTCAACTGCTTTTCTCCGGTAATTTTCGGTTTTAACAGAAAAAAAGTTTTGTAAATATATGATTAACTTTTTGAAAAAACAGTGCATTTGTTTGGGTGCTATGTTATACTGTTGATAAGAAAAGTGTCAGTATTTTGTGCATGTTGTAATGTCTGCCTTTTCCCTCACCCCTTGTTATTGCGTCAGGAGGTTCGCGTGTTATGATCTATACCGTGACATTAAACCCTTGTCTTGACTATCTTGTTGCTGTACAGAATTTCCAGTCCGGCCGTGTGAACCGTGCAGGCTATGAACGGATTACGCCCGGCGGCAAGGGAATCAATGTCTCTTATGTGCTGAATATCTTAAAGCAGGATAATCTTGCCCTTGGTTTTGTGGGCGGTTTTACCGGTGCCGAAATTGAACGGCTGATGGATAAAGATGGCATCCGCCATGATTTTGTCCATCTGAAGCATGGCAACAGCCGGATTGATGTCCAGATGCTGGATGGCATCGAAAGCTCCATCCATGGCGTGGGCCCATGTATTACACAGGAGGATATTGATGCCCTGTGCCAGCAGCTGCAGCAGCTGCAGGATGGCGATACACTGGTACTGTCCGGTGCAGTCCCCCGCGGGGCACGGGATACCATTTACAGTGATATCCTCCGTTCCGTAGAACATAAGGATTTATATGTAGTCGTGGATGCCAAGGGTCCGCTGCTGCTCAATACCCTGAAATACAGACCGTTCCTGATTAAACCCAATTTACAGGAAATGATTGATATTTTCTACCTCGATGTGGAAAATATGGATGATATCATCCGATATGCAAAGAATTTACAGGACATGGGCGCACGGAATGTTCTGGTGTCGCTCGGTGCGGACGGTGCCGTCCTGGTAACGGAAACCGGCGAAATCTATCGTCACAGTGCGATGACCGGCAAGGTACATAATACCGTTGGCTGCGGTGATTCCATGCTGGCAGGCTTTCTCGTTGGCTATCATCAGAATCACGACATGGTACAGGCATTCCAGCTGTCTCTGGCTGCAGCTTCGGCAAATGCCTTCCATGATGGCCGTGGTACCTATGAGGATATGATGGACCTGCTGGATATCTTGCATCGTGAAATGGAAGAATAATCAAAAAAATCTGTATTTCAATCCCCCCAATCAGGCTGCCGGCTGTTATGCCGGCAGTTTTTCTGTTTGCAGTATGCCGGGAAATTCTGTATAATACAAGGCGTAGGCTGTCAGACAGCCGGAATCATTTATTTTTTGAATTGGTCACGGGAAAGGGGACAAACACCAATGACAATTTTATTAACCGGCGGTGCCGGATATATTGGAAGCCATACCGTCATTGAACTGCAGCAGGCAGGCCATGAGGTCGTTGTGGTAGATAATTTATGCAATGCATCGGAAAAATCTCTGGAACGGGTACAGGAAATCACCGGCAAGCCGGTACCATTCTATCCGGTGGATATCCGTGACCGTATTGGTCTGGAACAGGTCATGGAACAGTATGACTTTGACTGCTGCATCCATTTTGCCGGTTTGAAGGCAGTGGGTGAATCGGTAGCCAAGCCGCTGGAGTATTATGACAACAACATTTCCGGCACGCTGGTGCTGCTGGATGTCATGCGCAAACATGGCTGTAAGAATATCATTTTCTCTTCTTCTGCCACGGTATACGGCAATCCGGCTGTGATTCCGATTACAGAGGAATGTCCCAAGGGACAGTGTACCAATCCCTATGGCCAGACCAAGAGCATGCTGGAACAGATTATGACCGATATGCAGAAGGCGGATCCGGAATGGAATGTGGTATTGCTGCGGTATTTCAATCCCATCGGTGCCCATCCGTCGGGCAAAATCGGTGAGGATCCCAATGGGATTCCCAACAATCTGATGCCGTATATCACGCAGGTTGCCGTGGGCAAGCGTGCAGAGCTGGGGGTATTTGGCGATGATTACAACACCCCGGACGGCACCGGCGTGCGGGATTATATCCATGTAGTAGATCTGGCAAATGGCCATGTAAAGGCATTGTCTGCCATTGAGCGGAATTGCGGGCTGGCAATTTACAATCTGGGCACTGGACAGGGATATTCCGTACTGGATGTGGTACATGCCTTTGAGCAGGCAAATCACCTGACCATTCCCTATTCCATCAAGCCCCGCCGTGCCGGTGACATTGACGCGTGCTATTCTGACCCGGCGAAAGCGGAACGGGAGCTGGGCTGGAAGGCACAGTATGGTCTGCTGGATATGTGCCGGGATTCCTGGAACTGGCAGAAAAACAATCCGAATGGGTATCAGGATTAAATCTTTGACGGGCAGAGGAGATATCTCTGTCCGTTTTTGATTGTCCGGTACATGTCGCTTTTTCAGCGACCCGTCAAAAGATTGGTCCTGATATACTGTTAATAGAAATAAAAACGAGGTGGATGCATATGTTAGGTGCGATAATTGGCGATATCGCCGGTTCAATTTATGAATTTGACAACATAAAAACCAAGGAGTTTGCGTTATTCTCCCCGGAAATGGACTATACGGATGACAGCATCATGTCCCTTGCGATCGCACAGGCCCTGCTGGAGCACCGTGGGAAAGGAACCAATTTATCTGAGGCTGTGACAACCGAAATGCAGCGTCTGGGACGCAAATACCCCTATCCTATGGGTGCATATGGCGGACGGTTCAGCGCTTGGCTGCGTTCCGACCATCCACAGCCATACAATAGCTTTGGTAATGGCTCTGCTATGCGCGTGGCTGCCTGTGGTTTTGCAGCAGATACACTGGAACAGGCGCTGGAATATGCAGAAATTTCCGCCGCTGTGACCCATAACCATCCAGAGGGCATCAAAGGTGCCAAAGCAGTGGCAGGCTGTATTTGGCTGGCACTGCATGGGGCAGATAAAAAAGAAATCAAGGCGTTTGTAGAAGCGGAATATTACACGCTGGATCGGAGTGTGGATGAAATCCGCCCTGTTTATCGGTTTAATGAAAGCTGTCAGGGTACAGTGCCCCAGGCGATTCAGGCATTTCTGGATGCCACGGATTTTCAGGATGCCATCCGTACCGCTGTTTCCCTTGGCGGTGACAGTGATACGCTGGCCTGCATCACTGGCGGCATAGCAGAAGCCTTTTACGGCATTCCGGAGGAAATGGCACAGGCGGCCAAAGCCCTGCTGCCGGAGGATCTGCTGACGATTCTGGAAACTTTTGAAGCGAAATTTCAGCAGGCATCATAGCAAGGAGAACACATAAAATCAACAGCCGGAATTTGCAGTATGTTGTAGATTCCGGCTGTTTCATGCTTTATAATAGAAAACAGATATCAGAAAGAGAGGATTGTTATGCCATTTGAAATCATACGCAATGACATCACCACCATGGATGTGGATGCCATTGTCAATGCTGCCAATACATCACTGGCACCGGGAGGCGGTGTATGCGGTGCAATTTTCCATGCAGCAGGCTGGAATGAAATGCAGCGTGCCTGCCGTGCCATCGGGCATTGTGACTGCGGAAAAGCGGTGCTCACAGAGGGCTTTGCGTTGCCGGCAACATATGTCATCCACACGCCCGGCCCCATCTGGCAGGGTGGCAGCCAGAATGAAGCCCATCTGCTCCGCAGCTGTTACCTCAGCTCGTTACAGCTGGCAAAGAAGCATAAATGCAAGTCCATTGCATTCCCGCTGATTTCCTCCGGCATTTATGGCTATCCCAAAGCGGAAGCCCTGCGGATTGCGGTACAGGCCATCCGGGATTTTCTGGTGCAAAATGACATGCAGGTCTATCTGGCGGTATTTGACCGCAATGCGGTGCTGCTCAGTGAACAACGGTACCGGCAGATTCAGCAGTATATTGATGACCATTATGTGGAGCAGATGTTCTGTCATGGACGGATGGAAACCGATTATCTGTTCCAGAAACGGCAGCTGCGGGAACAGCAGACCCTGCAGTCGGAACAGAGCTTTATGCCCGGTACATCCGCAGAGGATGATCTGCTTCCCTTTTTGCCATCCATATCAGCTTCATCTGAACCTGCTCCGGTATCCAAACCGAAAAAGCGTTCCTTAAAAGATCTGGTCTCCCGGCTGGATGATACCTTTTCCCAGATGCTGCTCCGGCTCATTGATGAAAAGGGTATGACCGATGTGGAGGTATACAAACGGGCAAATCTCGACCGCAAGCTGTTCTCCAAAATCCGCAAGAGCAGCTATAATCCCAGCAAGCAGACTGCCATTGCACTGGCAATTGCCCTGCGGCTCAATTTGGATGAAACCAAAGATTTGCTTGGCCGTGCCGGCTATGCCCTGTCCCGCAGCAATAAATTTGATGTTATCATTGAATATTTTATTTCAGAGCAGATTTATGATATTGATGAAATCAATGAAGCCCTGTTTTCCTTTGAACAGAAGACACTGGGCGCATAATGCTGCCTGACGGAGTTTCCTGTAATGTCGCTTCCAAAGAGACCTGTCCGCTGGTTGAATATGGTATCCTGTATTCACAAAGAAAAAGCAACTGCAAAGCAGATGAATGGAGGAATCCCATATGAAAGCCAACAAGACAGAGCTTGTTTTCCTGCTCGACCGAAGCGGTTCCATGTGCGGTCTGGAAGCAGATACCATTGGCGGCTACAATTCCATGCTGGAAAAGCAGAAAAAAGAACCGGGAGATGTCCGGGTCACCACCGTTCTGTTTGACGATAAATATGAACTGCTGCATGACCGTCTGGATATCCACAGCATGGCACCGATTACCGAGTATGAGTATTATGTCCGCGGCTGTACTGCCCTGTTGGATGCCATTGGACGCACCATACAAAAGATTGCCAATGTCCAGAAGCATACCGCACCGGAGCACCGTGCAGATAAAGTTTTATTTGTCATCACCACCGACGGCATGGAAAATGCCAGCCGGAAGTACAGCTATAAACAGATTCACGACATGATTGAACGGGAAAAAGCTGAATTCGGCTGGGAATTCCTGTTCCTCGGCGCCAACATTGATGCCATTGCCGTGGCAAACCGGTTTGGCATTGATGCAGACCGTGCTGTCAACTATCATGCGGACAGCCTGGGCACACAGCTGAATTATGAGGTACTCAGTGAAGCGATTACACAGGTTCGTGCCTGCGCCGCGCCGCTGGGCGCCGACTGGAAATCCCGTATTGAAACGGATTTCCGCAACCGAAACTCCGCCAGATAAAAACACAACATTTTTTATCCGATGAAGCCGGCCGGGCAGGGGGATACCTGGCCGGCTTCCCTTTTTCGTATGTCATGTCTGTCGGCAAGGGAAAGACCATGCCGAGAGATGAATCCGGTTCTCCCATTCCATCCATCCGGTATATCTCATGCATCTGTCAGAAGCATCTGACGGGTGCTTTTTTTATTTCCCCGGTACGGCAGGAGCATTTTGCCGTACCGGATCGCTGTATTACGTTTTTTTCCTGGTACAACAGGTATCAAAGGACGGGTTATAGGCATAATAATTCTTTGCGTCCAGATTTTCCTGTACATCCCGCAGGGCTTCGCCGAAACGCTGGAAGTGTACAATTTCCCGTTCCCGCAGGAATTTAATCGGGTCACGGACATCCGGGTCATCAATCAGCCGTAGCAGGTTATCATAACTCAGGCGTGCTTTCTGTTCCGCTGCCATATCCTCAAACAGATCCGCAATGGCATCACCGGTGGACTGCAGGGTTTCTGCGGAAAATGGCACGCCGCCGGCGGACTGGGGATAAATACCTGTGGTATGATCCACAAAATACGCATCAAAGCCGCTTTTTTTGATCTGCTCCGGTGTCAGGCAGCGGGTCAGCTGGTATACAATCGCACCGATCATTTCCGTATGTGCCAGCTCCTCTGTACCGATATCCGTCAGAATCGCCTTGCCCTGTGCATAGGGCTGTGCAAACCGCTGGGACAGATACCGTGTTGCTGCCCCCAGCTCACCATCCGGCCCGCCCAGCTGGGTCATAATCAGCTTTGCCATTGCCGGGTCCGGATTGGCAATGCGAACCGGATACATTAGTTTCTTACTATAATCCCACATCTCTTACACCTCCCATGGCCATGGCTCATCAATCCAGTTCCACCGTTTGTCGGTGCTGGCATCGAACAGTGTCAGAGGCCCGAAATGCTTCTGATACAGCTCCTCTGCCTGCTGCTTTTTCCTGCGCATCATCCGGAAATACTGCAATGCCATTTCATCCTCCGGATGGGAATCCAGATACATGCCCGCGTCAATCATGGCAAACTTGTGCCGGCGGACATCCTGCAGGGCTTTTTCCTTTTCAGTCACAGGAAACCGCCTCCTCTCCGATAAATGGCTTGTCGAGGTCAGCAAAAATCGTCCCGCGCGCCAGTGCAACATCATCGTTATAAATATTTTGCCATACCTGATCCGGAACAAAGCCCATAGCCAGCGCCAGCAGGTTATGATTGATGACAAATCCCGGTCCGGTCTGCGCATGCTGCGTATTCACGGCACTTTTTGCACCATTTGGCTTTTCCATTGCCATACATCCATCATCCTTTCTCAAAGAATGTCAGCCCGAAGGGCTTATACCGTCATCCTATGCGCAACAGGATGTATGGGTGCGGAACCATTTGTATGGACTGTCCGCACAGGAAATCTTTCCCTGTATTGGTTATTGACAATCTGATATCATTGTGATATCATTCAAGTATCAAATACAAGGAGGGGATCCGGATGAACGAAAAGATTCTCAACAATAGAAAAAATGGTATGCCTGCGATGATTATCATCATTCTGCTGTATGCAGCGGCACTGGCAGGCTGTATTTTCGGCGGTATTGCAGTGGATCACGGCAACAGTCCGGTGCTGCTGGTTGTCAGCATCATCTGGTTATGTATCGGCTGGATTCCGTGGTGTGGCTTAAAGGTCGTCAAACCGCAGGAAGCATTGGTGCTCACATTGTTCGGTAAGTATATCGGCACACTCAAGCAGGAAGGCTTTTATTTTGTCAATCCCTTCTGCACCAGTGTGAATCCGGCAGCAAAGACCCGCCTGAACCAGAGTGGTGATGTGGACGCTGGTTCCCGCAAGGGGCTGACCATCCTCAGCGGCGGGCAGAGTGCCAATATGGAAATGGCCAGCAAAAAGATTTCTCTGAAAGTCATGACACTGAACAACAATCGGCAGAAGATCAACGATTGTCTGGGCAATCCGGTGGAAATTGGTATTGCTGTCATGTGGCGTGTCACCGATACCGCCAAGGCAGTATTCAATGTGGATAACTATAAGGAATATTTGTCGCTGCAGTGTGACAGCGCTCTGCGCAACATTGTCCGTTTGTATCCCTATGATGTGGCACCCAATGTGGATACCACCGGTGATGGCGTTGCCGACGAAGGCAGTCTGCGTGGTTCCAGCGAAGTTGTGGCAGCACGGATTCGGGATGAGATTCAGCGTCGTGTAACCGATGCCGGTCTGGAAATTATTGAAGCACGCATTACCTATCTGGCATATGCACCGGAAATTGCAGCAGTGATGTTGCAAAGACAGCAGGCTTCTGCTATCATTGACGCAAGAAAGATGATTGTCGATGGTGCAGTTGGCATGGTGGAAATGGCGCTGGAGCGTTTGAATGAGAATCAGGTTGTCGAACTGGATGAGGAACGCAAGGCAGCCATGGTTTCCAACCTGCTGGTTGTCCTGTGCGGCAATCATGACACCCAGCCTATTGTAAACACAGGAAGTCTGTATTAATATGAGTGCAAAAAAGAAGCAAATCCCACTGCGGCTGTCGGAGAAGCTGTACAATGCCATTGCGGCATGGGCAGAGGATGATTTCCGTTCGGTCAATGGGCAGATTGAATATCTGCTCACCGAATGCGTCCGGCAGCGGAAGAAAAACGGAAAATATGTATCCGAGCATTTGGATGAACCCATTGAATTGGATATTGAGTAAAAAAGGAGTGAAGGAACATGTTACTGGTAAATACGGATTACATCACAGGAAAAGAATTGGAAATGCTGGGTCTGGTAAAGGGCAGTACCATTCAGACCAGAAATGTAGGCAGGGATATTACCCAGGGGTTTAAGACGCTGGTAGGCGGCGAGCTGAAGGCGTACACGGAAATGATGAATGATGCCCGGGAGCTTGCCACCAGCAGAATGGTACAGGAAGCAGAGGCATTGGGAGCCGATGCGGTTGTCAATATCCGGTTTGTTTCTTCCTCTGTCATGCAGGGTGCGGCAGAAGTTGTGGCCTACGGTACGGCAGTGAAATTTGTATAAACAGCAAAAGCCCGTCGGAGTAATCCGATGGGCTTTTCATATGCCTTCAGAAATATCATAAACTGCTGTCGTCAGTCCCTAAGGAAGAGACTCACCGGCGAGTCTCTCCCTTAGGAATCCCACTCTGCCGCCAAAGGGGTTGGATACCCCTTTGGAATCCCCAATAATCACTGGTTTATTCCTCATAGTCTTATGGTACCACTGCATGCAGAGGGAATAAACCAATATGCAACGCCGAACAGCAACAGAGCGGACAGAGAGTTCGAAGCCCTGCCGATACTTTTACCGGCTGAGACATCAATGAAACGGCTGCGTCAAAAAGCCTCCCTCAGAGGAGGGAGGTGGCATTTGCGTCAGCAAATGCCGAAGGGAGTTATATCCCGTTTTTAATTTTGCTCAAAGTTACGATTGATACCTCAAATTTACGTTTGCACTTCCCCCTTCACCCTGTCGCATAGCTCCAGCGCCGAGGCAATGACAGCATCCATGTCGTAGTATTTATACTCTCCCAGCCGTCCGCCGAAAATCACGTTTTTCTCCTGCTCCGCCAGCTTCTTATATGCGTTATACAGAGCGGCGTTGCGCTCGTTATTCACCGGATAATAGGGTTCATCTCCCGGTTTCCATTCCGAAGAATATTCCCGGCTGATGACGGTTTTCGGCAGTTCATTTCCGTTGTCATCCAGACCGAATTCAAACCATTTATGTTCAATAATGCGGGTCCATGGGGTTTCCCGGTCGGTATAATTCACCGCCGCGTTGCCCTGAAAATTCGGCATGTCCAGCACCTCGGTCTCAAAGCGTACCGAACGGTATTCCAGTTCCCCCAGCTGATAGGCAAAATAAGCGTCAATTGCGCCGGTATAGACTACCGTATGGGCCAGTGCGTCCAGCTCTGCCTTGTGTGCCAGATAATCCATATTCAGGCGTACCTCAATGCCCTCCAGCATATTCTCGACCATCCGGGTATATCCGCCCATCGGGATGCCCTGGTATCTGGCGTTAAAGTAGTTGTTATCGAAGGTGAGCCGTACCGGCAGGCGTTTGATAATAAAGGCAGGGAGTTCATGGCAGGGCCGTCCCCACTGCTTTTCCGTATAGCCCTTGACGAGTTTTTCATAAATATCCGTACCCACAAGGGAAATGGCCTGTTCCTCCAGATTGCGCGGCTGGGTGATGCCCGCAGCCCTGCGCTGCTCCTCAATCTTCTCTGCTGCCTCCTGTGGCGTCACAACGCCCCACATCCGGTTGAAGGTATACATGTTAAAGGGCAGGGAGTACAGCTCGCCATGGTAATTGGCTACCGGTGAATTGGTAAACCGATTAAATGCCGCAAACTGGGTGATATACTCCCACACCCGCTGATGATTCGTATGGAAAATATGTGCGCCATAGGTATGCACATGGATGCCTTCCACCTGCTGTGTATAAATATTGCCGCCAATATGGGGGCGTTTGTCCACCATCAGCACGGATTTGCCTGCCGCCTTCATCTGCTGGGCAAATACCGCGCCAAACAGCCCTGTACCGACTACCAGATAATCATACATATGCTTATGTTCCTCTCCGCTTGGTTTGTTCCTTTGTGTTCCTTTGTGTTTCTTTGTTTATTATATCGTTGTTTGCAGGTGAGTACAAACGGTTTCCGAAAAAACAGGCGGAAACACGGGAGGCTTTCCCCTGTGCTTCCGCCTGATATGCGTTTTTTCTGTTATTGGGTATCGGGTTTGTTTTCGGACTGCTTTGGCTCGTCTGACTTCTTTCTCTGGCCATAACCGTAGCCATAGTGGCTTCTGCGTCTGCCATAGCCGTAACCATAGCCATAACCGTAACCATAGCCATATCCGTAGCCGTAGCCATAACCGCCGATCACGGTCTTAACGCCGTTGATGGTATAGCCCAGAATATTGACGCCGGTTTCTGCCAGCAGCTCCACTGCGTTCAGGATTTTGGGAATACGGGTATGGTCATGCCGTACCACCATCACCGCATGATCCATGCAGCGGGCAAAAATCGAAGCATCTGCCAGCATGCCGCATGGCGGGGTATCCACGATAATGCAGTCATAGTTCTCCCGCAGCTTTGCCAGCATGCGCTCAATATTTTCCTGTTGCAGGACGTTCTGTTCCTGCGGGGTGGATTTTCTGCCCGGCAGCACATATAATGGCTGTTCTCCATAGGTCAGAATGTGCTGTTCGGTCAGTGGCTGTCCTGCCAGTACATCTACGGTACCGAATTCCGCTTCCGGCAGGCCCAATGCCATGGTAACCGACGGGTTGCGCAGGTCACCGTCCACCAGAACCACTTTTTTACCCTTGAGTGCCATGGAAATAGCGAGATTTACGGAAATGGTGGTCTTACCTTCCCCTTCCTCCGCACTGGTAACCAGAATTTGTGCCTTGTCCTGCTCATCTGTTTCCTTTGTAATACGGTTTCGGACAATACGCACGCTTTCACTCAGCATATCGCCATTATTCTGGCTGTCCAGCAGGATTCTGGACTTGGATGCATCGCTGCGTTTTTTTACCTTGATAAATGGGATGTTGCCCAGATAGGTAATGCTGAGGACAAATTTCAAATCCTCTTCCCGCCGTACGGTTTTGCTGAGGGCGCAATACATAAACAGGAACAGCACACACAAAGCTGTACTGAACAGGATGCCTTTGGCAACGGTACGTTTGAAGCTGAGCTTGTTCACCGGGTCCTCCGGCACGCCGCTTTCATCCATCAGGGTCAGCTCGGTATCACCGATAATATATTCTGCAACCGATGGATAATTCTCAATGACGGCCTGCAGCACATCATATGCCGTCTGGGCATCCGCTGCTTCCACCTGAATGGTAAACAAAGCGGAATCCGCTATGGACTGTGCGGTAATGGTTGCCGGAACCGTTTCCATCCCCAGGCTTTTGGCAACCACATCATTGAGTGCGCCGCTGGTGAGGATATAGGGGAAGGATTTACTCAGCTGGTCGGCGCTTGTGGCATTATAATATTCCTGATAGGTATCACTGCTGCTGTACGCTGTCTTTGCATTGACAACGAAGGTGGCATAGGCCTGATATCGTGGCGTATAAACCAGAATGACAGAAAATGCCGACAGCATGGAGCAGGTCACGATCAAAACCAGGAAAAACAGCCAGAACTTTTTCAGTGCCCGCCACATGTCATCCACAATCATGAGCAGGTCAATCTGATACAGTTCGTCTTCCTGGAGATTATTTTGCGTATTTTCCATAATGTCCTCCATATGCCGAATATCCGTGATAACCAGCCTTTGCGGTCAATCCCTGTACTGCATTGTTGAGTACACAGCCAAGCACCTGCGCATTGGTCTGATTCAGGACATCAATGGTGTCATTGATTTTCTTTGCCAGAATGGCATCCTCCCGGACAACCAGGATGGTGGTATCTGCCAGCCGGGCCAGATCCTCTGTATCCGATACCAGTGCCAGCGGCGCGGTATCCAGGATAATATAATCCATGCTTGCTCGATACCGGTCAATCATCTGCTTCAGCTCACCGGATTCCAGCAGGCGTTCTGCCGACGGGTCTGCCTGCTGGTTACATACCACAGACAGGGTGGTGTGCTGGTAGGGTATCACCGCTTGCTCCGGTTTGCCGTCCTTCAGCAGCTGGATGAAATCCGGTGCTTCCGCCTGGCCGAAAATCTTATACTGGGATGGCTTGCGGAAGTCACAGTCCACCAGCAGAACCTTTTTGCCTTCCTTTGCAATGGACAGTGCCACATTGGCTGCCACTGTGGACTTGCCTTCATTTTCCGCCACACTGGTGACCATGGCAACCTTTGCATGGCTGCGGTCCATGCGGCTGCGCACACGGGCTGCCGCCATACGGCTGGATTCCACAAAGGCAAAGCTGCGCAGCGGGTTGGCAATCAGCATGGACGGATGCTCCCCCGGCTTTTTGCGGTTTCGTCTGGTTTTTTCATGATAGATGGTACCCAGCAGCTGGGCATCAATTTTCTCCCGCATCTGATGGGAATTCTTGACGGTATCCCTTCGGTGGGAGAAAAATGCCACATAGGCAATCGCCGCCAGTGCACCCAGCACAAATGCGTACTGCATGGGCCGTACCGGGCTTTTGGAGTTTGACGGTGACAATGGGATCACCGGCGGCTGGATGACATACAGGATGACATTGCCCACAACATAATGGGAGACCTGGTCATAGTTTTCCATAATAGAGGAAATGGTGCGGTAGGAATCCATTGCGGAGCTTGCGGTTACCGTCAGCTCCACCATATTGGTCTCCTCAATCTGCTTGACGGAGGTTCTGGCGGTAAAGGTTTCCTGTCCCAGATCCTGCGCCACCTTCTTTTTCAGGACATTGCTTTCCAGCACCTTGGCAAACCGTTCCGCAAGGGACTGGGCGGAGGAAAGGTTCTGGTAAATGGAACCGTTGGTGCTTTTGGAGGAAACCGTAAAAATTGCCTTGGAGGTATACACCGGCACATAGGTTTCTGTTACCCATACATTGGTCAGCAGGCTGGCGGAAATGGCAAACAGCAGAATCGTTACCCATTCCCGTGCCACATCCCGGAGGATACTGAATATATCAATCTGTTTTCTGAGATTTTTTTCCATGGTATCTCCTTATTCCGTCACGACGACAATCAGCCGTACACTGCCCAGCCGCTGCGACTGCTTTGAATAGGTATAGGTTACTTCATAGGTGCCCGGCGTGTCGTAATCCAGCTTACCGCTCGTTTCAATGTTGCTCATGCGAGGAGCGTCCTTGCTGTTCCCGGTCTGGCTTGTGGTGACAGAAGTCTTTTTTTCCACCAGCTCACCTGACTCATTTTTTTCATAGGTCCGCCCGCCGGTGGTCACTGCCTGTACATAACTCATCAGGTTCAGTGCATTGCCCTTTTGGGTGTATACAATGTAATCCGACAGCTCGATTTTTGTCATGCTGTTGTATTCCGAGGCTTCCAGCAGGGCAACCGTTGCCACCATGGTGGAAATATCGCCCGCACTGTTGGTCACGGTGAATTCCATGGGGTATTCACCGGCTTCATCCTCCGGCATCACATATTTATCGGTAATTTTCACGCTGGCGGACAAATCCCCATCCAGCTGGTCGGAGGCACCGATATTGCCCAGAATGTCCTGGGAACCGATGGTATACTGCAATGGGCCGTCCAGTGTAAATTGAGGGGATTTGTAATTGGTATAGGTAACCTTGCGCTGCACCTTGGTGACATGACCATCGGAATCAAAGGCAACCACGGTCATATTCCGGGTGTTGCCCTCCATCAGGTTGCTCATGCTCTCCACCATCAGGTTCTTGGTCACATCCCCATCCGTCCGGTCCTCTGCGGTAATGCCTGCCAGCAAATCACGTTCCTCTGCTTCCGCCGGAACGGTAATGCTGTCCTGCTCCATGGATATGGTCGGGCCGCTTGTGTCCACCAGATGCTGCTGGAACCGTACCAGTCCAAAGGCAGCAACGGCTATCACAAACAGTATGATACTTGCAATTCGTGTCCTTCTCATAGATGTTCTCCTATAAATCTTCTCCTATCTGTTCTGGTTCCGGGCTTTTGCCGGTTAAACCGTCACCATCGCTTCCGGTACAGCTGCTGCATCCGTCTGCGGCACAGCAGCATCCGCCTGCGGCATATATTCCGGTACAAGCTGCTGTACCTCAGCACGGATATCCGATGACTCTGCAAAGGCATCCTGAATCAGTCTGTGCACAAGCTCCTGCACCCTTGCTTCATCCACTGCCGGCTGCTGTGCTACAAAAATCTGCTGGTTTTCTGTTTCCTTCAGGTGGTCCAGGCTGATGAGCAGCTCCTCATACAGCTTTTCCCCCGGACGCAGGCCGGTAAATTCGATCTGGATATCCCGTCCCGGCTCCAGCCCGGACAGCCGGATCATTTTTTTCGCCAGATCCAGAATTTTCACCGGCTCGCCCATATCCAAAATGAAAATTTCGCCGCCCTGTGCCAGTGCGCCACATTGCAGCACCAGATTCACCGCCTCCGGTATGGTCATAAAATACCGGATAATGTCCGGATGGGTGACCGTTACCGGCCCGCCGGCTTCAATCTGCTTTTTGAACAGGGGTACGACGCTGCCATTGCTGCCCAGTACATTGCCAAACCGTACCGCGGCAAATTCCGTTCGGGAGGTCTGGGCAAAGCTCTGGATAATCAGCTCACAGATGCGCTTGGAAGCTCCCATGATATTGGTGGGGCGCACGGCCTTGTCGGTGGAAATCAGCACCATTTTTTTCGCATGGTACCGGTCAGCTGCCTGTGCCACGATCCATGTGCCCAGCACATTGTTTTTAATCGCTTCATTCGGGCTGTCCTCCATCAGCGGGACATGCTTATGTGCCGCCGCATGGAATACCAGCTCCGGATGATAGGTTTCAAAAATGGTATCAATACGCTTCTGATTGCGCACTGAACCGATCAATACCTCCAGATCCAGCTCCGGATGATGCTTCATCAGCTCGCCCCGGATCTCATAGGCATTGTTTTCATATACATCCAATACAATCAGTTTTTTGGGGTTATGTACCGCCAGCTGCCGGCAGATTTCACTGCCGATGGAGCCGCCTCCGCCGGTGACCAGAATCACCTTGTCCGACACATAATCCATGATTTTGTCCATCCGCAGCTGAACCGGCTCCCGTTCCAGCAGGTCTTCAATCTCCACCTTGCGCAGCATGGATACACGAACTTCCCCGTTGATAATCTGATACAGTCCCGGCAGAGTCATCACGTTGCAGCCGGTGCTGCTGCAGATTTCCAGAATCTGCTTGCGCTGTGTGCCGGAAACCGAGGGAATCGCCACAATGATTTCCCGCACATGATGCCGTTCCGCCAGCATGGGAATCTGTGCAACCGTTCCCGCAATCGGGATTCCATTGAGATATTTGCCTACCTTGGTCAGGTCATCATCCACCAGGCATACCACCTTCCGGCTGACATGCTGGCTGCTGATGATTTCCGACAGCAGCATATGTCCCGCGTCGCCTGCACCCACAATCATCGTCAGTACGGCATGATCCTCCTGCCGTTCTGCCAGGGCTGTCCTGGCCTCCAGCAGAAACCGATAGGAAAACCGGCTGCCCACCGTCAGCACAAACAGCAGCAGCGGATACAGCACCACAAAGCTCCTGGGTATGCTGCATCCCAGCAGGTGCATACCGATATACTGCACTATCGCCGATGCCGCCACAGCAGCTGTGATATTTTTCAGTTCATTCACACTGGCGAACTGCCACAGGCTGTTATACAGATGAAACAGCTGGAACAGCACCAGCGTACAGCAGAGATTGACCGGCATATACCGGGCAACCGATTCGATAAAAACGGCATCAATCGCTTCAAAGCGGAAATCCATGCGTACCCACAACGCGCCCCCCATGCTGACCGCAATGCACAGAATATCCACAAAAATCCGGACCGCAAGCCTGCCATAGCGTGCGTTGCGCTCCTCCTTCGTTTCGGTTGACATAAAGATATCTGTTCCCCCCTTCTGCTCCCGACAGATATTCTGACGCATTCCGGCCTGCCGGTACAAACCGCCGGCATCCTCCCCTCAGATGATATATTTTCTCTAAATGCGTACATTTCTGTCGGAATATATTCTTACAAATGCAATTATACCGTTTTTATATGCAAACTTCAATTACTTTCCCCATAGAAATATACAGGAAACCGTGTTAATTTTGTAAAAATATGCGGCATGTGGGAGATTCTGCCGGTTTTCCGCCGGATTCGACAGATTTTTCCATAGAAAAAACAGCCATCCCTGCAGCGGAATGGCCTCTCATGAAACCCTGCCCCGCATGCCGCAGGCATTTCATATTGCGAAGCAATCTTTCACATGCGAAGCGTATTTCATCCAGCCGCGGCAGCGGATGGATTTCATTGAAAAAAGCACGCTGGCGCGTGCTTTTTTCCTGGCGTCCCTGAAGGGATTCGAACCCCCGGCCTACCGCTTAGGAGGCGGTCGCTCTATCCAGCTGAGCTACAGAGACATGGACAACATAGATAGTATACCTGATTTTCATCTGAATTGCAAGCCGGGAGCTGTCTGCCGCGGATCGTTTTCTTTGTATTCCTGCTTGCATTGTACCGGAAAAAGCATTATTATAATAAGTATTCTATCTGATTGACCCGGATGCAAAAGGAGGTTATTGGCATGCTGACCGAACGTAAACAGCAGCTGATGCTGGTCATTAACCCGACTGCCGGAAAAAACCGCGCACGGGATAACCTTTTCATGCTTATCAATTATTTTTTTACCCATAATTACCATGTCACGGTGTTCCCCACACAGGCCAAAGGCGATGCCTGCAATTTTGTAGCGGAGTATGCCTCTGCCTACGACGCGCTGGTATGTGTGGGCGGTGATGGTACCCTCAATGAGGTGGTTACCGGACTGATGATGTGTGAACCCAACCACCGTCCCAGACTGGGCTATATCCCCGGCGGTTCCACCAATGATTTTGCAAATACCCTCGGCATCAGCAGTGATATGCAGACTGCGGCACAGGAATTCTGTACCGGTGAACCGTTCTGCTGTGATATCGGCCGGTTTAACGGACGGTATTTCACCTATGTTGCTGCCTTCGGCCTGTTTACCGAGGTTTCCTATGAAACCCCCCAGCCACTGAAAAATACGCTTGGACATGCTGCCTATATTCTGGAGGGTGCGAAATCCCTTGCCTCTATCAAGAGCTATCACCTGAAAATCATCTGTGACGGTGAGGAAACCGAAGGCAATTTTATCTATGGCCAGTGCTCCAATTCCACCTCCATCGGCGGCATCCTGAATATCGGCCGCACCGGTGTCCAGCTCAATGACGGCCTGTTTGAGGTGATCCTCATCCATATGCCGGAAAATCTGCTGGTACTCAATGAAATCATCGGCAGTCTGATGACCCAGAACCTGGAAAACAGTGACCATATCTTTTTCCGCCGTGCACAGTCTGTCACGGTTGTTGCGGAAGACCCGCTGCCCTGGACGCTGGACGGCGAGGCAGGCGGCAGCTTCTGCTATTCCCAGGCGGAAATTATTCCGGGCGCGGTTACCTTTAACCTTGTCCCCCAGCAGCCGGCAGTCCTCCCGCAGCCGGAGGAACAGACAAAGAAGGAATAACCCTCCCTCCTGTTGTCATCTCATATTTCACACAAAATAATGCTGGATTTTTGCGATTTTTTATCACTTTTCCGCTTTGACTCCACGGAAACAGGTGTGATACAATACAGGAAATTCATATGAAACGCAAACGACACATGTTTTACCCCCGGGTATGTAAATCTGATCACGGAACGTTATGGTCCGTGATCTTTTTTTGCCCGTAAAGCAGGTGTCGTTTTTTGCGTCAGACACAAAGGAGTGTTTTCTATTATGCCAAAAAATCAATTGGAACGAATGATCTTCGCATTTATCACCGTGGTGATTACCGTCCACGCCTATGTTTTCTTCAGCCTGTATGTGGTCAACGGCAGCACGCTGCGCGAAATCACCGGTGCAGCCAGTGTGCTGGATGCCATCCGCCAGCAGGGCGGCGTGTATATGTTCGGACGGTATCTGCCGATCTGGGCGGTTGTCCTGATTGAATTCTGCTTTGCCTATGCACTGGAGCTGCTGGTGGGCAGCCCGTGCTCATTCCGTCTGGCATGCCGGGTATTCAATCCGCGTGAAACCCATCCGGTTCTGTTTGAATGCGCCATCATCTGTGCTACCGTGGGCCTGATGTGCCCATCCATGAGCTTCCTTGCCGCATGGATGTATTATCCTTATTATGAGGGGTTCCATCTGCTTACCCTGCTGGCCAACTGGCTCCGGCTGGTATGTTTTAATTTCCCCTTTGCCTATTTTACCCAGCTGTTCTTTATCCAGCCCTTGGTACGTACTGTTTTTAAGCTGCTGCTCCGCAGGCCGCAGATGGCAAAACCACAGCCGAATAGCGCCCCTGTCTTAGATGATCTGTCGTAACAGACGCGTATCCTGCAGCCCTCCTCTGAGGGAGCCTTTGCTCTTACCGCCAGTCTTTGTTTCCTGCGATCAACGCAAAAACCCGGCCGGGAATCCATCCCAGCCGGGTTTTCTATCTTTATGCGTGGCGATGCTGCTTCTCTGTGACAACTGCCGGCTTTTGCTTCGGCTCCGGATTGGAAATGCGAATCCGGTGAATCGGATGCAGGGAAATGCCCTTGTGCTTTGCCTGACGGATATACTTCGGCACCCATACATCACAAATATAAAACAGGACGGAAATCGAGGTGCCAATCATCCAGCCAAGCGGATAGGCATAGCAGACACCTGCAAAGCCCAGGATCGGAACCAGGATATATGCCAGTGCCACACGCAATGCCAGGTCAGCCAGTGTGGTAACCATGAACGGTCCCATGGCACCGCCGCCGCGCAGGACACTGTCACAGCAGTTCTTGATCCCCACCAGCGGATAAAACGGTGCTACAATCAGCAGGTATTCCATACCGATGCTGATGACCACGCCATTGACTGTGCTGCCAAGGAACAGCTGTAAAACATGTTCGCCGGCGAAGAAAAACAGCGCCATGATACAGCCGATGACGGTTCCCGACATGATAATGCAGGCGCGGATACCCTGACGGACACGCGGGATATCCTGTGCACCGATATTCTGTGCGGCATAGCTGGACAGGGCATTCGGCAGGGCATTCATAACCATCAACGCAAAGGTGGAAATCTTCAGCGCCGCGGAGAAGCCTGCAACCGCATTGGAACCCAGCGGATTAATCAGGCCCTGGACACAGAATACACCAATGGAAACAAAGGACTGCTGGCAGATGGATGGAATGGCAATCATTGCCATACGGCGCAGCAGATGGGTGTCAAACCGTGCCGGCTTCTGAGATACGGAAATCCGGGACAGACGGCGTACCAGCGTGACGATGGCCAGCAGGGAGGAAATGCCCTGTGCAATCAGGGTTGCCCAGCCTACACCGGCAATGCCCATATCCAGCGTGCTGACAAACAGCACATCAAGAATGACATTAAAGGTTGTAGAGAAAGCCAGAAAATACAGCGGGGTACGGCTGTCACCCAGGCCATTGAAAATGGCGGTAGCCGTATTATACAGGAACAGGAACAGCAGGCCTGCAATATAAATCCGCAGATAAACCATCGTGGGATCAAAGATATTTTTCGGCGTGCTGATGAGCCGCATCAGCGCCGGGCAAAGCAGCTCACCGCCTATGGTCAGCACCAGAGCCAGGGTAACCAGCGTGATGACTGCCGTATTGACTGCCCCACGCATTCTTACATGGTCATGGGCACCGAACAGCTGGGAAATGACAACCGAACAGCCCACACTGGCACCGGTCGCCACAGCGATAAACAGGACCGTGATCGGATATGCCGCACCGGTGGCAGCCAGTGCCTCAACGCCCAGATACCGTCCGGCAATGACACTGTCAGCCAGATTGTACATCTGCTGGAATACCATGCTCAGCAGCAGCGGAATGACAAATTTCAGCAGAATTTTAAACGGAGACCCCTTGGTCATGTCAGTCATCATGTTCTCTTACCTCATATTTCGTATGCAAAATGGATGGTATGCAGCAATGCGTTTGATTTCCTGCATCCTTTTAATTTCGTCTGAGATTGTAGCACACATCGTAATATTTGCATAGCGCAATCTTCCACAGCTTTTCTCAAAAATATGATGGTTAATTTATATAAATTTTCGCGTCACTTTTTGGTGTATGTTACAAAATACAAGCCTCTCTGTCCTATGGACGCAGAAAAAAGCAAAATCCCTCCGCTGCCAGCCCAATACGACTGACAGGGAGGGAAAATGCAGGATTTCCGGACTGTTTTCCGCAAAAAAAGGAAATGTATTCCCGTCGGATCTATCACCGCAAATCAGAATACATACTGTATAATTCTTTATAAATTCCACCTTTTGCAATGAGTTCCTCATGGCTTCCCTGTTCGGCAATGCCATCCGAGGTCAGTACAAGGATTTTATCCGCGCCGCGGATGGTGGTCAGGCGGTGGGCGATGGTAAATACGGTACGTCCATGGGCCAGCTTGTCCAGCGACTGCTGTACCAGCCGTTCACTTTCATTGTCCAGTGCGCTGGTTGCCTCATCCAGAATCAATACCGGTGGGTCTTTTAAGAATACACGTGCAATGGAAATGCGCTGCTTCTGTCCGCCGGACAGCTTGACGCCGCGCTCGCCAATGAAGGTATCATAGCCGTTGGGCAGCTCGGAAATAAATCCATCCGCACCTGCCAGTCTGGCGGCTTCTATGATTTCCTCCCGTGATGCCCCCGGCCTGCCGTATTCAATGTTATGCAGCACGGTACCGGAAAACAGGTAATTGTCCTGCTGTACCACGCCGATATGGGAACGCAGGGAATGCAGCCGGATGTTTCGCACATCCACGCCGTCCAGCCGCACCGAACCGCTTGACACATCGTAAAATCTTGGTATTAAATTACTTAAAGTAGTCTTACCGCCGCCGGAGGGGCCAACAATGGCAATATTCTCACCGGCCTTCACATGCAGGTTGATATTTGCCAGTACCTCTCCCGCATCATCCTCATAGGAGAAGGACACATGGTCAAAATCAATCTCACCCCGGACATCCTGACAGTCGATGGCATCCGGCGCATCCGTGATATCCGGTTTTTCGTCCATAATTTCCAGAAACCGGTCGATGCCGGTCATGCCCCGCTGGAACTGCTCCATAAATTCCACAATCCGGCGGATGGAGGTCAGCAGGGTCTGGACATACAGCAGATACGCCACAAAATCACCTGCAACAATGACACCGTTCAGCAGGAACAAACTGCCGCATACCAGTACCACCAGATTCATCAGGCCGTCAAAGCCCCGGGTGGTGGCATTAAAGCCGCCCATCCAGAAATAATTGCGTTTTTTGATTTCCAGCCAGCGGCGGTTGCCTTCGTCAAATTTCTGCTGTTCGGTTTCCTCCTGGGCAAAGGATTTCACCACACGGATGCCCAGCAGGGAATCCTCTACCTGTGCATTGATTTCACCCACCTGCCAGCGGGCTTCCTTAAAGGTTTCCCGCATGCGGCGGTTAAATTTGTAGCAGCAGGCCAGCATGACCGGCAATACCGCGAAGGTAATTAATGTCAGCGGGATATTGACCTGTAATAAAATGGCAAAGGATACGGCAATTTTTACGCCGGCAATGAAGAATTCCTCAGGGCAATGATGGGCAAACTCTGTTACATCAAACAAATCCGAGGTAATGCGCGCCATCAGCTGTCCTACCTTGGCATTGGCATAATACCGGAAGGACAGCTTTTGTAAATGGGCAAATAATTCCCGCCGCATATCGGTTTCCATTTTCGCGCCCATGACATGGCCCACATTCGCCATGAAATAGGTGCCGGCGGTGTCAATCACACGCAGGACAAAATACAGGATACCCATACGGGCAATGACGGATACGGTCAGTTCGGACAGGTGGTATTGTGCCAGATTGGTGACATACCGGACAATGACCGGCAGCACCAGCTCACAAAGTGTCGTCATTCCCGCACAGAACAAATCCACAACCAATATCGGCAGATACGGCCGGAAATACGGGATAAAACGGACAAATAATTCCCGGGTGGAACGGGTACGTCCATGTTGTTCGGACAAAATAGCATTCGCTTCCTTTCTATTTGTTAGTTATGCCTTACTAAGCATACCGCAATTCCCACCTGTTTTGCAAGAGTATCTTGAAAAATGTTTGATTTATGATATAATGACACCATTCAACAAAGAAATCAGCAGGTTCGGGCGGCAAGAGAGCGCTGACCTGTCTGAAATTGATTCAAGGAGATGACGTAACAATGGGCTGCAACCATGATTGCGAAAGCTGTGGCGGAAGCTGTGGTGAGCCGGAATCCCTGCTCAAGGAACCGCATCCGCTGTCCAATGTAAAAAAAGTTATTGGCGTTGTCAGCGGCAAGGGCGGCGTAGGTAAAAGTATGTGCACCTCCCTGCTGGCGATTGCCATGCAGCGCAAGGGCGCACATTGCGGTATTCTGGATGCGGATATCACCGGACCATCCATTCCGAAGGGCTTTGGTCTGACCGGTACCCTGGGTGCCACAGAGGAAGGCGTTTTCCCGATGGCTACCAAAACCGGTATTGATGTCTGTTCCATCAACCTGCTGCTGGAAAATGCCGAGGATCCGGTCATCTGGCGCGGACCGATTATTGCCGGTGCAGTACAGCAGTTCTGGACCGATATTATCTGGAAGGATATTGACTTTATGTTTGTGGATATGCCTCCCGGAACCGGCGATGTACCACTGACCGTATTCCAGTCCCTGCCGGTGGATGGCATTGTTGTCATGACCTCCCCGCAGGAGCTGGTTTCCCAGGTGGTTACCAAGGCTGTCAAGATGGCAGAGATGATGGAGATTCCGATTCTGGGCATCATTGAAAACTACAGCTATGTCCAGTGCCCGGACTGCGGCAAGAAGATTTCCGTATTCGGCGAGAGCCATGTGGATGAAATTGCACAGGCACACAATCTGGATGTACTGGCGAAACTGCCGATTGACCCGGCTCTGGCTGCTGCCTGCGATGCAGGCGCTCTGGAGGATGTTACCCTGCCGGATCTGTCCAGGGCATGCGACAAGCTCGCAGCACTGTAAATCGACAAAAGGCACTCTGGAGACAGAGTGTCTTTTTTTGTACCAGTCATTTTATGGATATCTCAGCCGGCAAAGCTGGCGGTACCGTAAGAAAATTGTAAATTCTCTCTCCCTTCCATAAGGTTATTGACAAAGCAGTCCATTGAAGATACAATAAAAAAAGTGAGAATAGTTCCTGAAAAATCTGAAGGAGGACAACATACAATGGCTTTAAATCATGTAACCGATTCTATCTTTTATGTCGGTGTAAATGACCATGAGATTGACCTGTTTGAAGGTCAGTATATCGTTCCGAATGGCATGGCATATAATTCCTATGTCATCATGGATGACAAGATTGCCGTTATGGATACGGTGGATATCAACTTTGCACAGGAATGGCTGGGCAATATCGCAGAGGTTCTCGGCGACAGAAAGCCGGATTACCTGGTCATCCAGCATATGGAGCCGGATCATTCCGCAAGCATCGCAGAATTTCTCAAGGTATATCCGGATACCGTCGTCGTCGGCAACGCAAAGACCTTTGTCATGATGCAGCAGTTCTTTGGTGCAGACATTGCACCGAACCGTGAGGTTGTTGCCAACAAGGGGACACTGGAACTGGGTACCCATACCCTGACCTTCGTCTTTGCTCCGATGGTACACTGGCCGGAGGTTATGGTAACCTATGATGCTGCGGACAAGGTACTGTTTTCCGCAGATGGCTTCGGCAAGTTCGGCGCTCTGGATGCAGACGAAGACTGGGCATGCGAAGCAAGACGGTATTATATCGGTATTGTAGGCAAGTACGGCGCACAGGTACAGGCACTGCTCAAGGTAGCAGCTACACTGGATATCCAGAAGATTTGCCCGCTGCATGGCCCGATCCTCACCGAAAACCTGGGTTATTACATCGAAAAGTATGACATCTGGTCCTCCTATGGCGTAGAATCCGAAGGTGTCATGATTGCCTATGCATCGGTATACGGCAACACCAAAAAGGCTGCGGAAATGCTGGCAGAACAGCTCAAGGCAAAGGGCTGCCCGAAGGTTGTGCTGACTGACCTGGCACGCAGTGATATGGCGGAAAATATTGAGGATGCATTCCGTTACGGCAAGCTGGTTCTGGCTTCCGTTACATATAACGGCGGTATCTTCCCGTTCATGCAGACCTTTGTCCATGGCCTGCTGGAGCGCGGCTACCAGAAGCGTACCATGGGTATCATTGAAAACGGTACCTGGGCACCCACTGCCGGCCGTATCATCAAGGGCCTGTTTGAAAAGAGCAAGGAAATCACCTGGCTCGACACTACCGTTACCATCAAGTCCGCTGTCAATGCTGCCAATGAAGCACAGATTGCTGCTATGGCAGAGGAACTGATGAAGTAAACCAAAAAAACACAAAAACCTCCGTTTCCCGGAATTGTTTCCGTGGACGGAGGTTTTTTCATTTGATGCCCCGCTGATTCAGCCGGCGGTTGATTTCATCCATATGTGCCTGTGCATTGCCCTGGGTAATCAGCTCCACATCGGTATGCACTGAGGCTTCCACGTCTTCCCCCTGGTACAGCTTCAGGGCATAATCCACACACAGCCTGCCCATTTCATAGGGATCCTGGGCAAAAACCGCGTCGATTTCCCCGATACGCACCAGCTCGGACGCTTCCTGCATGCCGTCAAAGGCCACAATATGCACATCCTTTTTTCCGGCATTGGCAATGGCACGCTGGGCACCTACTGCCATACTGTCAGAAGTTGTGCATACCACATTGATTTCCGGATGCTGCTCCAGCAGTTCGGTCATGGTCTGTTCTGCGGTTTCTTCGTCACAGCCGCAGTCCTCCACACTGACTACTGTCACGCAGCCATCTCCAAGGGCATCCACAATGCCATATTCCCGCAGGTTATGGGTTTTATCCTCTGCCGGGCCCCGGAGTACCACGGCACTGGCGGTATCATTCTGTTCCACCAGCTTTGCCGCATATTGTCCCTGCTGATAGCCTGCTTTATATTGATCCGTGCCGATATAACAGGCACTGCCTTCATATTCCAGTGCGGTATCCACCGAAAGCAGCAGCTTGCCGTTGTCCTCTGCCAGCTGCAGGGCATCTGCCAGATCCTCCTCATGGCTGGGTGCCACGGCAATCACATCCACTGCCATATTCGCCATGGTGGAAACCAGGTCCGCCTGCTGCTGGATGTTGGACTCATGGTTGGGGGATACCACCATGACCTGTATGCCCAGTAAATCGGCTTCATGCTCCGCCCCGGCCTTGAGCAGGGAAAAATAGGGATTATCTGTTGCCTTGAGTACAATGCCAACATAGGGTGTATCCGTAATGTCATGGCTGCATGTCGAAGAGGCCGGATGCTCCTCCGGCAGCTCCGCAGAACCGGCACCAGCCTCCGGCCTGCCGGAAGAGGAACCGCATGCGCAGCACAGCATTGCCATGCATACCGTCATGCACAGCATATGGCAGATTTTTTTCATGCGGATCATTCTCCTTTTTCCTATGGTTGCTCTCTATTATAGCACCTGGGGCAGAATGCCGACAACTGATTTTCTATACAAAAAAGATGGATGGAATTGGATCAATCAATTCAGGAGCAACAAGCTCCCTCTCTGCTTGACACGTTCCAAAAAGCAGCGTAAGATGGTAGTATATTTGCGCAAGGAGGCAATATGCGGCTATGATACAGGGAAAAAGTATTGTTTTATATATTACCGGGCTGGTTGTGGCACTGGGACTGGTGTTGTTTGGCGCCTATCATTTCTTTTTCCATGATGTGGAATCCGATCCATCGGTACAGGAGCTGCTGGAATCCCATACCACTGTGGAAACCGATTCTGCCCGTACACTGGACTGTGTGGTTTTACTGGGTATTGATACCGAAGAAGGCAATGCCGGGCGGTCAGATGCCATCCTGCTGGCTTCCATTGACCGGGAAAACAATCAGATTCATCTGTGTTCGCTGGCCCGTGATTCCCGTGTACAGATTGCAGGCTATGGACAGCGCAAGCTGAATGCGGCCTATGCCTACGGCGGCGGTGAGCTGACGGTGCAGACCTTAAATGAGAATTTTGGTTTACAGCTTGCAAGCTATGTTGCGGTGAATTTTTCCGGCATGGCAGACATTGTGGATGAGCTTGGCGGCGTGGAGGTAGCGCTGTCCGAAGGCGAGCTGGCATATCTGGGCAGTGCCGGTCAGGGACTTTCTGCCGGTGACGCGGTCCGGCTGAATGGCAAACAGGCGGTTGCGTACAGCCGCATCCGCAAGCTGGATAATGATGACATGCGTACCTCCCGCCAGCGCGAGGTACTGGAAGGATTGCTCAACCAGATACGGGATCTGGACGAGGAGCAATGTCTTGCCCTGATGGACAGGCTGCTGGCGCAGTGCACCACCAATTTATCCCGTGCACAGCTGACGGCCCTGTTTGCCCAGCTGGCACCGAAGGATACCGAAATCCGGCAATATGCCATTCCTTCCAACCAGACCGCAGCGGAAGGACAGACCATCGACGGCGCATGGTATTATGTCTATGATACCCGCAAAGCGGGAAAGGAAATCCGGAGCTTTCTGGAAATTGACGGATGATGCCCAGAGTTTTCCCCAGCCTGTGGAAAATTCTGTGGTTTTCCGTTTGCTTTGGTACAAAAGTAATACCTTTTACTTTTGTGTGAGAAATTTCGTTACATATGTTTGAATTAATAACCATTTCTTGGTATACTAATGGTATCCTATCGGCGCGAAAAAGGAGGGATTATGTCTATGAAAAAGAATTCAAGTGTTCTGTTGGTATTCATTACCATGATGCTGTTTGGCCTTGCTTTTTCCCAGGACATGTTCCCGTATCACACGCCGGTTCAGCCGGCAGCAGATACAGCGGATCTGTTCGCTCCCACTTCGGAGGGTACCAGCATTCATTTTATCAATGTGGGACAGGGGGATGCCATCCTGATCTGCAGTGGCGGAAGCTCCATCCTGATTGATGGCGGAGATACCGGCTCCGGCAGCATTGTGGTGGAATATCTTACCCGGCTGGGTATCGCCCGGCTGGATGCCGTCATTGCCACCCATCCCCATGAGGAGCATATCGGCGGCTTGCCTGCGGTACTGGAATCCTTTCCGGTGGATGCCTTTTATGCATCCGATGAACCCGGGGATACGGCAATCTGTCAGCAGCTGATGGATACCGCAGCGGCAAAGGGTCTGGAACCACAGTTTCCCGATATCGGTGATGTGATTTCCTTCCGGCATTCCGCTGCAACACTGACCACGCTGGCTCCCGGGCCGGACAGCGCGGAAATTTTCAGCTCCCGTAATTCCAATGCCTGGTCCTTGGTGTTCCGGCTGGATGCGGAGGGCTGCAGTGCCTTATTCCCCGGTGATGCTACCTTCAGTGTGGAACAGGCCATGCTGCAGCAAAATGAAACCGCGTTGAACTGTGATATTTTGAAGGTCGGCAGCCATGGCGCCAATATCTCCTCCTGCCAGCGTTTTTTGCAGGCTGTCTCCCCTGCCTATGCGGTCATTTCCTGTGGGGAACATGAACCGCCGGCACAGGAGGTATCCGATGCGCTGGAATCGCTCCATGCGGTTGTGCTGAAAACCTCGGCAGATGGAACCGTTGTCCTGCACCTGCAGGATGGAGAAATTTCCAGAGTTTCCTGAACCCACAGAAAAAAAGAGACCGGTTTTGCCGGTCTCTTTCTTATATTGCGATTTATTCGCCCATTACCTGGAAGACAATTTCACGATGGCGGTCACGGGTATCACACTCCACCAGGGTCAGGTTCTGCCAGGGGCCAACCGTGATCCGTCCGTCAATAAAGGGGACTGTGATGAACGGGCTGAGCAGGGCAGCCTTGATATGGCTGGAGCCGTTGTCATCATGCCAGGTATTATGGTGTTCATAATGAATCACCCGTCCGCGTTCATCGGTATAAGGGGAAAAGACATCCATTGCTGCCTTCAGGTCATGGTTAACCATGCCCGGTTCAAATTCCAGTGTGGTCAGGCCTGCCACGCCGCCGGTGGTAAAGCCGGTAACGGTACCACTCTTGATGCCATAGGTCCGGCATGCTTCGGTAACAGCCTGCTGGAAATCACCGGTTACATCAATCATGCCCATATGTGCATGGGTATGGTATTCCTTCATTGAACTGTAAACTGCCATAGGGAAAATCCTCCATATCTTCCATTCTCAATAAATATCATCGGTTTCATCTTCCATATGCTCTATTGTACCACGTGCCAGTGCATTTTTCAAATCCTCCGACAGATCCTGCAGCAGGCAGGCATCGGTATCCCGGTCCTGCTGTACCTGCCTGACCTGTGCGGCAATCAGTTCAATTTTTTCCTCCAGGCCGCGCTGCTCCTGTTCCTTGCGCAGCTGTTTGATCTCCTCCAGCAGGTCCGCCACATCCTGCTCCAGCTTTCGCTCATCCTTAAACCGTACCTTGTTGATTTCCTCCATAAATCCGGCGGTAATGATACCGGCAGGCATGGCAATCACAGCGGTGCCGAAGAACGAAGACACGATACTGACCATGCGTCCCGCCTCTGTGACCGGATAAATATCGCCATAGCCTACGGTAGTCAGCATAGCAGTTGCCCAGTAAATGGCTTCAAAGAAATTGTTGAAGGTATCCGGTTCCACAGAAAACATAAAAGCTGCCGAAGCGAACAGATACAGGCAGGCCAATACCATCACCATGACCAGCAGCCGTCTTTCCCGCCGGATGGCACGATAGATATATAAAAAACTTCTGGCATAACGGACGGTTTTGAAAAAACGCATACAACGGAATACCCGCATGATGCGCAGGATCTGGATATACTGTGTCAATGGCATGGCTGGTATCCATGGCAAAGACAGGAACATCGGTGCAATGGCAAACAAATCAATCACTGCCATAGGGGTAAAGGGATACAGCATCATTGCCTGTGCCAAAGACCTCTGGCTCAGCTTTGGGATAAAATCCGCTGTCATCCACCGCAACAGGTAGTCAAGAATAAACAGGATGGTAACCACCTGGTCCAGCATCACAATTTCCGCGGTCCAAAGTTTCAGCATCAGTGGGATGGCACTCAGAATGACCAGAATCAGAATATAGGCATCATAGATCCGGCTGAGCCTGCTGTTGCGCCGGTCCTTATCCAGAACTTCATACATTTTTTTACGAAAACGGTATAGTTTGCTTTGTTCTCTTGTGTTTTGTTCCATTTCACTCTTATCCCATTGTCACGCTTATCCCATATGGATCCTGTTGCAAAGACAGCCGCTGCCAGATCGGACAGCGGCTGTTGTGAAACTTGCAGTAAATGAATCTTATTTCAGGCCTGCGGTGATGATAGCCATCTGATATACCTCGTCTGCATTGCAGCCGCGGGACAGGTCGTTGATCGGCGCATTCAGACCCTGCAGAATCGGGCCGTATGCTTCAAAGCCGCCCAGACGCTGTGCGATCTTATAGCCAATGTTGCCTGCATTGATATCCGGGAAAATAAAGGTATTTGCCTGGCCTGCAACCGGGGAATTCTTTGCCTTGGTCTTGGCAACAACCGGGGAGAATGCAGCGTCAAACTGCAGCTCGCCATCCACTGCCAGCTCCGGAGCCAGTGCCTTTGCAGCCTCGGTAGCCTCACGCATCATGGTAACGGTCGGGCCCTTGCCGGAACCCATGGTGGAATAGGACAGCATCGCAACCTTCGGGTCAATGCCGAATGCAGCAGCGGTCTTTGCAGTCTCAATGGCAACCTCTGCAATCTTCTCAGAAGCCTTCAGGGTAACCTCACCGGTCTTCTTGTCCACGGTATCCTCATAGGAAATGTTGATGGCGCAGTCGCCCATTGCGTACATCTCTTCCCCATCCTTTGCCGGGCGGCTCAGAATAAAGCAGGAGCTTACCAGATGTGCACCCGGCTTGGTCTTAACCAGCTGCAGAGCCGGACGAACGGTATCTGCGGTAGAATACGTAGCGCCGCCCAGCAGAGCGTCAGCCTTGCCCATCTTTACCAGCATGGTGCCGAAGTAGTTGCCCTTTGCCAGATTTGCCTTGACGGTATCCATGTCCATCTTGCCCTTGCGCAGGTCAAACATGGTCTGTGCCATTTCTTCCATCTCCGGATAAGTTGCCGGATCAATGATGGTTGCACCGGAAATATCAAAGTTTCCAGCTGCAGCAGCGTTCTTTACTTCCTCTTCTCCACCGATCAGGATAACATCCATCAGGTCATCCTTCAGCAGGCGTGCAGTAGCCTCCAGAATGCGGGCATCCGGGCCCTCAGTGAAAACAATTGTTCTGCGATCTGCCTTCAGTGTAGCAATCAGATTCTCAAACATTTGTGATTCCCTCCAACGATACGTTTCTTTTCCGCAGTCGTTCCTCTGCGGTTGTTATGTTCATTATACAACTTTTTTGCATACATGTTCAAGAGATATTGGTAATTTTGTGAGCTTTTGCGTAAAAAAAGTGAGACATGGAAAAAAGCCCTCCCGGTGACCGGAAAGGGCTTGATAGACTGGAACGAGATTATCCTATCAGGAATACCACATAACATGCCAGAATCCACACCGGACAGGCGATTTTGGTCCATTTATTGCGGAATTTCATCATCAGCCACATCACCGGCAGAGCCGCCGCGCCGCACAGCATCAGTACAACCGTCTGCGGGTCAGAAAAATCATACACGCTGCCATGATACAGGATGTCCACAACTGCCATGATGATAAAATTGAAAATATTGCTGCCTACAATGTTGCCAAAGGCAATGTCCACATTGCCCATCCGCAGCAGTGTCACCGTAGAAGCTGCCTCCGGCAGGCTGGTGGCAATGCCAAGGAACAAGGCGCCTGCCATGCCCTGTCCCAGATTCAGACGGATGGAAATGGCGTCAGTAATATATGTGATGATAATGCTCAGCGCCACAATGCCAATGCTCACTGCCACAAACCGGACCGCAACCTGCTTCACCGTCAGCGGGCTGGTATCCTCCTCTGTGTCGTCACCGGTGCCGTCCTCTGCCGACATATACCGCACACTGAGCACGTATAGAATCACAATGCAAACAGAAGTCAGGCTGACAGACAGGATATTCACATTCAAAATATCCAGCCAGTCCAGAATCAGCAGCACATAGCAGGCCAGCACAAACAGGGTGACAGCCCGATGGCTGGCAGACAGGCTGGCTTTTGCGAAGGTACGGGTAAACAGCAGCAGGAAAAAGGACAGCATAGCCATATTAAACAAATCGCTGCCCAGAATATTGCCCAGACACAGGCCCGGTTCACCGATCAGCACAGTAGCGGAAATACTGGTAAACAGCTCCGGCAGGCTGGTAACGGCCGACAGCATGATGCCGCCGATAAACGCGCCGGACAGGTTGGTTTTTTTGTCCAGCAGGTCCACATAATCCGAGGCCTTTACCGAAAACCATACCACGCCGGCAGCAACAATCAGATACGCAAGATAAATCATAAACTTCCTCCACAAACAGGTATCATAAAATAGAAACATGAAAAAAGACCCATAGACAATGACACTGCACCTGAGGCAGCAACATTGTCTATGAGTCTCATTTTTTAAGAAAATACCAGACAGCACGCTGGACGGTATCAGAAAACGCCGATCCGCCCCGGCTATCGCGATTGTTGATATTCTCACGGCAGAAGCTGCCGCAAACTACTCCCTCATTCGACAGGATAATTCCATTGGAGTTACTTTATCATGTCGGGTCCCGGTTGTCAATGACCCAGGGGGAAAAAATCAGTACAGCCGCATGAGCAGCCATGTCCACAGTGGTGATGCCAGCAGGACATAGCAGGCAAATGCCAGACCGATGCTTCCCATTGCTGCTATCGTTAGTTTGTCCGCTGTCTGTGCCTGAAATACAGCCATACGGCGGAAAAACAGCAGGAAAATCCCATACCCCAGGCAGATTCCGATTGTATTCATCAGCAGGTCATTGATATCCGAGGCACGGTGGTTGAACAGCTGGGAGCATTCAATCAGCATGGACAGCAGGAAACCGCACACCACATTCTGCAATGCGCCGTGATTGTTCCACAGCAATGGAAGGAGCACGCCCAATGGGACAAACAGCAGCAGATTGAGCAGCATCTCTGCCGTCAGGCGGTCTGCTACGGTGGCACAGATGCCGTCATTTGCCAGCAGGCTGGTGCCAAACCGCCAAACATCTTCCACACCGGCAGTTCCCGTGAAGCAGAACATGGCAGTCAGCAACAGCATCAGCAGCTGCCAGCCCACCACGAAGCCCTTGCCATAGGCAATGCCCTGTCTGCGGTATAACCGGCACAGCAGCCATTCCAGCAGAAAAAATATCGGGCAGACTACGGCATATTGCAGCAGGCTTTCCAATCCATGAAACAAAACAGACATCATTGTCAGCACATCCTTTCCCTGCTTCCCATGATACCTGTTAAATTCAACGTCAATATGACAAGTTTCTTTCGATTTTCTTACAAAATCATGCCGAATTTCCTGTATTTTACCCAATCAGCTGCTGTTACAGAACCAGCTCCAGTACGAAAACCACTGCACAGGCCAGAACTGCAACCTGAAACAGGCTTCCGCCGAACCATGCCAGAAGGATACCGGCTGCCAGTGCGGCCAGTCCTGCCCACATGCTGTTGGTTGCCTCCAGAATGGCGGGGAATGTCATGACTGCCAGTGTTACATAGGGGACATAAAACAGAAAAGACCGGATGGTACGGTTTTTGATTTCCTTCCGGATCAGGGTCAGCGGCAGCACACGAATGAGATAGGTAACGCCTGCCATCACCAGAATATACAGCCAGATATTATGCATGCTGTTCCTCCTCCTCATGAATCGGGAACAGGACTGCCGCAATACCGGCAATCACAACCGTCAGTATAATGGTACGCATGCCGGAGGAAATACCTGACACCACTGGCAGCTTTGCCATACCAAGGCTGGCCAGCATGGAGATGGCCACCAGTCCGGCAATCACCTTGTTTTTCCGTCCGGGCGGGATAATAATCGCAAGGAACATGCCATAAATGCCTACACTCAAGGCATTGACGACAAGGGCAGGCAATACATTGCCCACGGCAACGCCGATAAAAGTACCCAATGTCCAGCCCGGAATGGAAATGGCCATCATGCCATAGTTATACCATGGGTTCAATTTATCCGGTACACAGACCGATACGCCGAAAATTTCATCCGTCACGCCCCAGCCAATCAACAGGCGGTGGAACAATGGCAGATCCGGGTCCAGCTTCTGGCTCAGGGAACAGGACATCAGTACATACCGTGCATTGATGACCAGCATCATGATTGCCATTTCCAGATAAGATGCACCAGCTGCAATCACTTCAAAACCGGCAAATTCTCCGGCAGAAGCAACAGTCGTCACACTGGCCAGTGCACCCTGCCATGCTGTCAGTCCGGCATTTCTTGCGGCAATACCCAGCGTAAACGATACCGCAAAATATCCCAGCGCAATCGGCGTGCCATTTTGTATGCCGCGGCGAAACCATGCGGCATTCTCATGATTCATATTCAATATCCTCCCGATTCCAATCGTCTCAACGTTTATTGTACTCGTAACAGCACAGCGCGTCAAACCTTATTTTTTCGACAGGACAGCGGGGTACTGCGCTGCAAGCCAACAGCCCCCAAGGAAGAGACCCACCGGCGGGTCTCTCCCTTAGGAATCCCACTCTGCCGCCAAAGGGGTTGGATACCCCTTTGGAATCCCCAATAATCACCGCGGGTGACTTCAGACCCATCGACGCCAGCCTGTTACCGCCGGGATTTCCGCAGTTCGGCTTGCATTCCGTGGTTTATTCATACAATGATACAATACCACGTTCCACGGCAGGAATAAACCAATATGCAACGCCGAACAGTGACAGAGAGGGCTGAGATTTTTTATACCATGCCGCACTGGAAACAAATAAAGAGTACATTTTACGGGCATTGCAAAAAGCCTCCCTCAGAAGAGGGAGGTGGCATTTGCGTCAGAAAATGCCGGAGGGAGTAGCATCATTCGTTCAACTTTGCACAACGTTACGATTGATACCTCAAACTTACATGTTACACCATCCCCCTGCCTCCGCCTTGGGAAATGATCCCTGAAGATCGGAAAGGGCGGCTCCCTCAGAGGAAAACCATACGTTCCCCGATGTAATTGGTATAAATATAAAAATATTATACAAATAGTATTTTTCCATCCGTCAAAAAACCGCCTGCCGGCTTCTCCTCCGACAGACGGTTTCGGTTTCTTATGACAATGGAATCACATCGGGTTCTGCTTACGCTCTGCCGCTGCTCAGTGTCACCTGAATAAATCCACGGATCATCGCAGCTGCTTCCGCACGGGTCATGGCTCCGCCCGGATTCAGTGTGCCTATATTCGTACCGTTCATAACGCCTGCGCCCACAGCCCATTTCATGGCAGTCTGTGCCCAGTCGGATACCTGGTCTGCATCACTGAATCGTGTCAGCTCTGCACTTGCACTCACATCATAACCCAGCTTCTGGGCGAAGTTATACAGGATCTGGGCGAACTGCTCGCGGGTTACCAGCATGTTCGGGCCAAACAGGTTGTTGCCCATGCCGCTGACCACATCATTGCCGCCTGCCCAGCGTACCGGCTTTGCATACCATTCTGTGGACGGTACATCCGCAAACGATACCCGGTTGCCGGAATCCATGCCATACTGTGCCCAATACCGCATAGACAGGGAATACAGAATCTGTACCGCCTGGCTGCGGGTCGTTGTTGCATATGGTGCAAATTTGGTGGCTTCTACACCATTCATCAGGTTATGCTGGTTGACATAACCCACATGCTCATAAAACCAGTCTGACGATGTGACATCCTCAAATCCGTTTTCCCATTTCAGCCAGTTGGAATCCTCCACAATGACAGCATAGCCATATGCGGCATGATTGGTATCGAAATCTGTTGCCTGTTTTGCGTCCAGGCTGGATACGCCCGCATGCACATACAGTCCATTGCTGGATACTGTATGTCCGTCTGTCACATTCCATGCCGGCACATTTGCTTTGCGGCGTACCCGTGCTTCTGCCGTACCACCGGTAACCGATACATCGCCAGCACATGTAATTGCGCTGTCATCGCCATACACGCCAAGATATCCCTTGGTTTCCACGCCGGTACAGGAAATGGCGTCACCGCCTTCACCTTCATCACTTTCCGCATGGACAGCAGCATATTCGGTAATCGTCAGCTTGCCTGCATCAATGCAATGGTTCTGTGCTGTTGCCACCAGCATTGCGCCGCCAGTCACAGACAGGTCGCTGTCCAGCTTCATGCTGCTGTTTTCGCCACGCACACTGACGGAAACATCCTTGATTTCCATTGTGGTGCCGGTGCTGTCATCATTGATAATGCCATCATAGGCACTTTCAATTTCCAGCATGCCTTCACCCTGAATCAGGACATTGCCTGCTGTATTTTTGTTTTCATCTGCATTGAATACCACAGCCTTAATCATGCCATTATTGGCCATTGCATCCGCATCAATATGGCTGTCGCCATTCAGATAAATCGTCAGTGCGCCATTGGAAGCAGACAATGCGGTTCCCTGTGCCTTGATATCCGCATCCTTCAGGTACAGGACGCCATCCTTAAAATAGGCATTGTTGGAAGAAGAGCCTGATGTGGTAGTAGAGCCGTCATTATTCCAGCCCATGCCATCCGTCAGGGTCTTTCCCGCAATGGTCACCTGTGTTGTCTTTTCCGTATTCACGGCCAATGCGGCAGTCGGAAGTATGGCTGTTGTCATACATACTGCCAGTACCGCGCTCAAAAGTTGTTTCTTCATTGATGTCATCCTTTTCTGCGTTTACATTCAGATTTTTGTAACCAAATTGTAATCTTTTTATTTATTATGCCACAGGTGACACCGGAATGCAAGCCCCTTCCGGAAAAATCCTGCGCATGAACAGCGAAAATGCGCTTTTTTTCATGCATTTTTAACAAATATTTTGCCCCGGATATGAGATTTTCAAAATCTGCTGGATGTTCCCTGTTTGGGGATTCTGGCAGATGCTCCGGCATTTCGCCTTGCTTGTTCCCCTACAGCCTTTGTGTTATAATACATTCGATATTTGCAAAAAAAGAGGAACGAAATATGGAAAACAAACCGCTGTTATGGATTGTCATTCCCTGCTACAATGAGGAAGCTGTCTTGCCGGTGACAGCGCCGATGTTTCTGGAAAAAATTCATGCCCTTGCAGCTGCCGGAAAAATCAGCTCCCGCAGCCGGATTTGCTTTGTCAATGATGGTTCAAAGGACAACACCTGGCAGCTGATCTGTGATTTTGCCCGGCAGGATGAGCATTTCATCGGCATCAGCCAGAGCCGCAACCGTGGGCATCAGAATGCCGTTCTGGCAGGACTCATGGAAGCAAGGGAGTATTGTGATATCACCATCTCCATTGACTGTGACGGACAGGATGACATCAATGCCATGGATGACATGGTGGAGGCATATTTGAAAGGGTATGAAGTGGTATATGGTGTGCGCTCCAAACGGGATACCGATACCTTTTTCAAACGGTTTACTGCGGAGAGCTTTTATCACCTCATGCATGCCATGGGTGCGGAAACCGTGTTCAACCATGCGGATTACCGTCTGATTAGTGCCCGTGTGCTTGAAAGCTTTGCGGATTTTGAGGAGGTCAATATTTTCCTGCGCGGCATGGTTCCGCTTGTAGGATATCCTTCTACCAAAGTATATTACGAACGTGCGGAACGGCTGGCAGGCGAAAGCCATTATCCGCTCAAAAAAATGCTGGCGCTTGCCTTTGACGGCATTACCAGTCTGTCTGTCAAGCCCATCCGCATCATTGTCACGCTGGGCATGCTGGTCAGCATGGTCAGCTTCATTGGTGTCATCTGGGCTGTCGTACAGGCTTTATTGGGCAATTCTGTTGCCGGCTGGGCTTCTACCATCTGTATTGTCTGCTTTATGGGCGGCATCCAGCTCATTTCCCTGGGTGTCATCGGGGAATATATCGGGAAGATTTATATGGAATCCAAGCATCGCCCCCGGTATATCATCAGTGACCGTACCTGGCAGCCCTATCAGCGCAGCTATCGGGGCTGAGCCGCACCGCAGAAAGGATGGTATTTCTCATGACTGCTTTTCCCAAATGGATCCAGCGGCTGTTCTGTCTGTGCTTTGTCCTGTGTTTTCTGGGCATTGCTGTCATGAACGGCGCCGGTCTGGGCGTATTGCTGATTGCTGCAGCTGTCCTGATTCCAAGGAAGGTTTCTATCCCGCATTTTCTCCCGCTGCTGTTGGTGGTTTCTGCCATCGTCCATGTGGCAGCGGTGTTTCTGGTCAATCCGGAACCCATACAGGATTTTGCCACCATGTATCATGCCGCACAGCAGGCGGCAGAGGGTGATTTCAGCTTTCAGCATACACAGTATTTCTTTATCTGGGCATACCAGACCGGATTCGTGTTATGGGAAGCCCTGCTGCTCAAAGTATTCGGGCATATGACGGCGATAAAATTAGTCCATGCACTCATGCTGTCCGGTATCAATGGGCTTATTTACCTCTGGGCACGGCGGTTTACCGATGAACGTGCTGCCCAGACGGCTGCCCTGCTGTATCTGGTCACACTGTTCCCCACCGTGCTCAACTGTCTGCTGACCAATCAGGTGGCATCTGCATTTTTCCTGCTGCTGGGTATTTATCTTCTTACCGATGGGAACAATGCTTTTTCTGTTCCCCGTGCCATAGGTGCCGGAATCCTGTTATCCATTGGCAATATCCTGCGGCCGGAAGCCATCGTCATCCTTGCCGGACTTGCGGGTACAGCGATCTTTATCCTTATCATGAAACGCTCTGTGCGGCAGCATAAGCGTATGCTGTCCGGCATTGCGCTGGCTGCTGTTGTGTATGCTGTTTGCAATGCGGGTGCGTCCTGGGCAGTTTCCGCCGGTGGTATCAACCAGTATGGCCTGTCCAATAACTGGCCGTCATGGAAATTTATTGTTGGGTTTAATCATGAAACCGGCGGCATGTACTCCGCGGATGACCGCGCCTTATTCGATGATGCGCACCAGATTGATACCACGGAACAGCAAGCGGAAGCCACCGCTGCCGCGGAAAATCAGCTGATTCGCAGCCGCATTCTTGTATCTCCCGGCAAGCTGTTGTCCCTGATGAAGGAAAAGATATATCATCTGTGGGTGCAGTCCGGCCTGAGCTTCCCCATGGGCTATCTCAACAATCCGGAGGTGTCTGTCCATGGGATTCCCGGTCCCAGATTCTATCAGTATTGTGTGACGTTGGACCGGACGGTCTTTGGCTTTGCCGGTTTGTGTGCCCTGCTTGGCATGCTGTCCCTCCTGCGCCGCAAGCCGGAAACACTGACCTTTTCCGCTGTGCTGGCACCCATGACCGTCATGGCATGCTTTGCCGTATTCCTGCTCATTGAGGTACAGCCCCGGTATGTGTTCCTGCCGCAGATTTTCCTGTATATCACCGCGGCCATGGGAATCACACCGTTGTTTTCCCTGATGCGGGAAACAAAAGGAACGTAAAAAAACAGCCGCAGGCTCCTTCCCGAACCCTGCGGCTGTATCATTGTTACCGTATCCTTTTATGACAATCCGATGGTTTCCAGCCAGCTCTGCTCCGCTTCATTCGGCTGGTACACATGCTGCTTCCGCTTGTCCAGCAGCACCGTTTTGCCCGCCAGCCTGCCTACCCACATGCCGTCATCCAGACGGCTGGCAAACAGCTGCTGCTCTGCGATTTTTACGGTACGCTGTCCGTTTTTATCCTCCAGGACAATGCTGCCATATACGGTACCATCCTCCGGCACACCTTCACAGCCGAAATCCGGTTCCTCTACATACAACAGCTTTGCCAGCGGACGAAATACTGAGCCATTCAGATCAAACGGTTCCCATTTTCCTGCCATGATGCTCTGCCTCCTTCTTTTTCCCATCCGGCTTGACAAATCGCCGGGAAAATAGTATCCTTGAAGTAACAAAAGGGGGCATCCCGGTAAACGGCGATTTCCTCATTTCAACAACAAGCTATAGAAATAACCTGCCTTATGTGGAAGTGAGGCAGGTTACTTCTTTTTAATCTGAAGAATCAGATTGATAATGCCAATGATGACCAGCGTATAAGTAAATAACGCTTCATATGTTACCATAGGGCAGTCCTCCTTTGTATTTACTCCAGAGGACATCTGCGAAGTCTGCCCTCTGTCCAGAAATGGAAGAGGAACTCTGCCGTTTACCATCATGATGCCTTATCTGTATCTTACCAGAACAAAGAAAATCCGTCAAGGAAGCACCTGTTTCGTGCCGTTTCCCTGACGGATTTTGCATTATTTCAGTACCTTGTCGATTTTTTCCTGTACCTCATCCAGCACGCTGAATACCCGGCGCAGCATTTCCCAGCATACCCGTGGTGCGCTTGCCGTGGTAATCACGGCATCTGCTGCCGCTGCCACCTCGCTGTCACTGTCAAGGAAAAACCGTACCCAGGCATAATTCGCATTCAGGTCATTGAGCAGCTTAAGCATCGGACGCTGCCGGTCCGTGGGCACCTTGCCCAGCTTGTAGCAGCGGATACCGAATTCCGTGCCATCCGAGCTGAATACCATGGCAATGTTATACAAAATACTGGTTTTGCCTGCCAGCTCCACGGCAACATAATGGCTGCCGTCCGGCTGTGCGTCATGCATATGCCGGATATCGTGTCGTTCCAGCCGTTCAATAAAAGCTTCTGCGGATGCGTTTCCCATGATTCTCTCCTCCTATACGCCCTGATGTTCCGTTTATTTTCCTACCCAGCGCAGGCCCTTGGGATAATGGTTTTTCATCATCCCGCCTGCTGCCTTGCCCCAGCCGAGGACAAAGCCATCTGCTGTGACAACTGTCCAGCCCTTTTCCCCGTCATAGGGGAAGGTTTCTCCCCGCAGATAGGCTTCCGCGCTGCCGTCTGCCTCATGTAAATTGCATACCCGGCAAAAATCCTCTGCCGGTAATGCATGAGACAGGGCATGGGCAGGCTCCAGACGGTTCTTTTTCAGTGTACCCAGTTCCACCCCACAGGCCTTCACCCGCAGACCGGATAAATCCAAGGCACATGCATTGGGAAGCAGGAACAGCTTTTCCTTCCGCAGCACAATCAAACTGTCTGCGGGCAAGGTTTTGACCTGCTCCTGTACCAGCTTGATGCCGGTATCCAGCAGCTCCTGTTCCTTGCGGGACAGTTTTTTCCGTTCCTGCGCCACATGGCCTTCTGCGGTATCCGTCCGGCGCAGGACAGCGGCAAAATGCCCTTCTCCATCCAGCTTATGCGGCCACAGCCGGAATGCCTTTGCCGTATCCGGATGTCCGTTTTCCGCCCATTCCGGATGGGCTGGTGACAGCTGTGCCGGTGCAGGTTCTACCGCAACCATTTCAAATTCCGGATGTCGTTCCAGGAACCGGGAAATACTGCCCTCATCCTCCTCCGGTGCAAAGGTACAGGTCGAATATACCAGCTTTCCGCCGCCCCGCAGCATCTCCGCGGCGCAGTCCAGAATATCCGCCTGACGTTCGGCGCAAAAGGCAGGCAATTCCGGGGTCCATTCCATCTGTGCCGGATTGTCCTCCTTACGGAACATGCCCTCACCGGAACAGGGGGCATCCACCACAATGGTATCAAAGAAATGGGGGAATTTCTGTGCCAGATGCTCCGGTGTTTCATTACAGACAATGCAATTGGCAATGCCCATGCGTTCCACGCTCTGGGCAAGGATGGCAGCCCGTCCCGGATGGATTTCATTGGCGACCAGTACGCCCTTTCCCTGCATCCGGCCTGCCAGATGGGTGGTTTTGCCGCCCGGTGCGGCGCATAAGTCCAGAATCCGTTCACCGGGCTGTGCATCTGCCAGTGTCCCCACTGCCATGGCAGAAGGTTCCTGGATATAATATACACCGGCTTCATACCAGGGATGCCGTCCCGGACGCTGCTGCTCCGGATAGAAAAAGCCTTCCTCTGCCCATGGTACAGAGGTGAGGGTAAAGGGTGCCTGACGGGCAAAGTCCTCCGGTGTGGTTTTCAATGGATTGACCCGAAGGCCTCTTGCCTGCGGGCGTGCCAGCGCGTCACGGAATGCGGGATATTCCTCACCCAGCAGCCGCTGCATCCGCTGTTCAAATGCCTGGGGTAATGCCATGGCAATCCTCCTATTTTCGTTGATAATAAACCGTCAGCATGCCATTGGCAATGGTACACACCAGCAACAGCAGCATCAGGGCTTTGGGCAGACCGGAGGTCAGGAACTGCATCATCGGATTAAAATAATCCAGAATCCACAGCACCACAAACAGGATGGACAACACAATGGTCACATGGGGCAGCAATGCTTTCAGCCACTTCATTTCTGCACCTCCTGTTTGACCTCACCGATATAAATGATATCACTGATGGTACGGCCTGCGCCAATGGGCTGGCTCACCTGTTTGCCGTCATACACCATGACAGCGGATTTGCCGCCATCCAGATTATAGGCTGTCATACAGCCCTCCTCCTGCATCAGAGCTGCCAGCTGGTTCATGGTGACACCGGCAGAATAATCCTCCTGTCTGCCATCCACAACCACAAATTTATAATGTCCCGGTGCCACATAGCCGATTGCCGCACGGGGATTGATTTTATTCAGATATTCGGTGGAATGGAAGGCTTCCAGAATGCCGCCATTGCCATCCAGCAATGCGGGGCCAAAGGTCCATGCCTGCCATGCGCCCTGTGCCATAACAGCTTCCGCATCAAACTGCGATGCGGAATAGGTTTTCATCACGCCATCCCGGAACAGCACGCACACATCCGAGGTGCCCGGATCGCTGTCATACAATACGCCGTTGCGAATCACGCAGGCACTGTCACTTTCGCCATAAGAGTCGCCGGAAATCGCTAAAATGGCATGGTTTTCCTTTGCCATGGTGCTGACAAAACTCCGGATATTTTTGCCGTACATATTGTCGGCAAAGGCAGTCTGTACCGCCTGTATGGTGGATACATAAATATCTGCCGTATAATAAACCAGCGGTTCCCCGTTTACGGTACAGGAAACCTGTTCGATTTTGATTTCTGATGTTGTACCGGCATATTCCTGCAGGGTTTTGCGTGTTTTCTCCACGGCGAGGAACTGTTCGATTTGCTCCTGGTCTGCCGCAATCGACAGGGTATCCGCATGGCTCCAGTCATTCTGGCTGGCTGCGGTAATGCCCAGATCCACGCCGCTGCCCTCGGATGGCAGAGCGAACTGTGTGACCGCTGTTTCTTCGGTCTGTTCCACCTTTGTGCCCTGTGGGATGACATACAGCACCAATAGGACAAGGCCCACACAAATCGCTGCGGCAGCCAAATCCGCAAGGACCAGTGCCGACACCGGCAGCTTCCGTTTGTCCATTTCCTCCGTCCTTTCTGTTTTCCCTGTTTGTATTATAGCACGGCAGGCGCATAAAATTAAGCCACAGCAGGAAATTTACACCATAGCTTCCAAAAAGAAAACGCTCCCTTCGGACTGGCCGGATGGAGCGTTTGTTTGATTGTGTAAAATATCTCGCTGAATCATTGCGATGAATCCGTCAGATTTACGTTTTAATGCCCCAGCAGGGTTTATGTCTGGATGTATCAATCGTAAATTTGGAGAAAACCTGCTTTTTTCCTGCTACTCCCTCCGTCATTTGCTGACGCAAATGACACCTCCCTCAGAGGAGGGAGGCTTTTTCCCGGAATGGTTTCATTGATATCTCGGACAGTAATATGGTCGGTTCAATCCAAAGGCTCTCTCAGAGGAGAGAGCTGTCAGCGCAGCTGACTGAGAGAGTATCATCGCATTTTCAACTTCGTACAGAGATACGCTTGATACGGCAGATTTACGTTTACTCTTTCCAGGATGGGAGGCTTTGTCAGCCAAGGTCGCATTCTGTCGTTCCGCTTGACGGTATAACCGGATTCTGTTAAGATAACACTGCAATAAAAAGCAGGAAGTAACCGCTAAATCCCACTAAAGCGATTACTTCTTAGCTAATTCGTCTTTTCGGGAAACACCGTCATCGGTATGTCTTTTCCCTCTTTGTACCTTTAGCATAGCATTTTGCTGTGATTTTGTCAATCATTTCAGATAAAGAAACCCTCTGTCGAAAGGATGTTTTTATGTTAGACAAGATTCGTGTGATTGTATCCGATTTTGATGGCACGCTGCTGGATGATGAAAAGCGTTTGCCGGAACAGTTCCCTGCCCTGTTGGATGCGCTGGAGCAGCGGAATATCCGCTTTATTGCTGCCAGCGGACGGCAGTATTACAACATCCGCGCCCAGCTGCCGGACGGCATGGCAGACCGTGTGGATTATATCGCGGAAAATGGCGCCATGACCGTACAAAACAATGAAATCTGCTGGGTGGATGAAATGCCTGCCGCCGATGTAACGGAAATTGTGCATACCATTCGTCAGACAGAAGGCGCTTATCCCATTCTCTGTGGTGCACAATGTGCGTACTTTGAAAACGGGGATATTGATGAAATGTTATTCCATGCCGGCCTGTATTATGCCCGGCTGAAGCTGGTACCCGATGTACTGGAAGCTATTTCGGATGATGCCATCTGTAAAATTGCGGTATTCCACAACCATGATGCGGAGCATGTTTCCTATCCGGCTTTGCTGCCCTATGCCGACCGGATGCAGGTTGCCCTGTCCGGTGACTGCTGGGTGGATGTCATGAACAAATCCGTCAGCAAGGGCGCCGCTCTGCAGGAACTGCTCCGCCGGATGGACATCGCGCCGGAACACTGCATGGCCTTCGGCGATTATCTCAATGATATCGAACTGCTGCAGGCCAGCGGACATCCCTATGCCATGGAAAACGCCCATCCCCAGCTGCTGGAGCTGTTCCCGAACACCAGCGGACATAACAACCATGGCGGCGTGGTAACCACCATCTGCCGGGAGCTGGGGATTGAGGTTTAAACGCTCTCCCTCCGTCATTTCGTTGCAATCTTCTCCACCTTCGTCCCGGTGTAATAATGCAGCAGAATCTCCTGATAGCTGCTGCCCTGTTCCGCCATGCTCTTTGCGCCGTACTGGCTCATGCCTACCCCATGGCCATAGCCCTGGGTATGGAAGGTAATCGACGTATCGGTGGTTTTGATGGTGAAATGAGTGGAATTCAGCCCGAACAGCTGCCGCACCTGTGTGCCCTTTAACGACTTGCCGCCGATTTTACAGGTGGTGACGCCGCCGGCCTCAGAGGACTCAATATCCGTAAACCAGGTCTTTGGCAAACCGGTCAGGTTGATATCCGGATATTCTGCCAGCATAATCTGTCGGAATTCCTCTGCGCCAAAGGTCTCTGACGCATCATATTCCGGACAGGCATCATCTCCTGTGCTGTCCACGGCAACCAGATAGGGGATATCTGTCCCCCAGACACTGACTGCCGATTCGGTCTGTTCCGCCGCCGCAGAATGAAATACAGCCGCAATTGGGCTGCCGTTATAGGTGACAATTTCCCCCTCTGTCGCCTTGACGGCAGCCTGTACTTTTTCTGTCCATTCCTCCGCCTTATTGCCCCACAGAGACTCCGCCTGTGTATCCAGTTCCACAAAGGCTGCACAATGGGTATAATCATCACACACTGCCGCATCCGGATGGGTTTCATCCTTTCCCAAAGATTGTTTATAGACAGCAAAGGTACGTGCTGCCGTAGCCTGTGCCTGTAGTGCCGCTTCCGGAAAGGAGGCCGGCATTTCCGCTGCCACAGCGCCTGCCGTATACTCCTCCAGTGTCATTTCCTTTACCGTTCCTTTTACGGATACTGCAATCATTGCTGCATCATCCTGCACCTCTGCGCCACTTCCTGCATCTTCGCCGGCATCCTCTGCATTTTGCCCATCCGAAGCCTGCGAATCCAAAATATTTTCTACATTTTGAACGGTATGGATTTTTTCTTCCGTATCCCCTCTTTTTTGGTAATTTTGGAATCCTAACGGTGCAATATATACCAGAAATATGACCATTATAACCAATAAAAATAAGCGTTTCATGACATATTTCCTTCCTTTCCGGCTACAGTCCGTATTTGACATACTTGCAGGATTGATGTAATATATAATTCATCAAAAGTACTCCTGTTCCGTCTTTTGTTGCATATACCCACTTTTTACAGAAGATGGAATACCTGAATGACGAGGTGATACCTATGGTTGACATGATGAAAAACATGCGTTCTTCTGTCATTGACAATCTATGCAATAATTTCCAGGAAAATAACCTGATTCAGCCGAAGATGTTCTCCAAGTATGGTGTCAAGCGCGGCCTGCGCAACGCAGATGGCACCGGTGTTCTCGCCGGCATTACCTGTGTATCCAATGTACATGGTTATATGGTCAATGAAGGTGAAGTGGAACCGATTGAAGGCCGCCTGACCTACCGCGGCCATAACCTGTATGACCTGCTGGATGGCTTTGATGCAGAGGATCGTTTTGGTTTCCCGGAAACCTCTTATCTTCTGCTGTGCGGTTCCCTGCCGAATCAGGAACAGCTGGATGACTTTACCGAGCTTCTGGCGGATAACACCGCCCTGCCGGATGGCTTCACCGAGGATGTCATCATGCGCGCGCCCAGCCGTGACCTGATGAACAAGCTGGCGGTTTCCACCCTGGCATTATATTCCTATGACCCCAATCCGGATGATACCAGTCTGGAAAATATTGTCCGGCAGGCCGTCAACCTGATTGCCAAGTTCCCGGTTATCATTTCCCATGCCTATCAGGCCAAGCGCCGGTATTTCGACAATGCATCCATGTTCCTGCATATGCCGGACCGCAACTATACCACGGCGGAAAATATCCTGAGCCTGATCCGTCCGGACGGCATGTTTACCCGTGAGGAAGCCATGCTGCTTGACCGCTGTCTGATTATCCATGCGGAGCATGGCGGCGGTAACAACTCCGCGTTTACGACCCGCGTGGTATCCTCCTCCGCAACCGATACCTATTCTGCCATTGCCGCTGCAATCGGTTCCCTCAAGGGCCCCCGTCACGGCGGCGCGAACCTGCGTGTCTGCAAGCAGTTTGATGAAATGAAGGCAAATATCGCCAACTGGGAGGATGAGGACGAGGTTCTGGCGTACCTGTGCAAGATTCTGCGCAAGGAAGCCGGTGACGGCTCCGGCCTGATTTACGGCATGGGCCATGCGGTATATACCCTGTCTGACCCCCGTGCCGTTGCACTGAAGAATACCGCCCGTCCGCTTGCCGCACAGAAGGGCTTTGAACGGGAATTCAACCTCATCGAGCTGACCGAACGTCTGGCGCCGGAGGCCTTTTACCGTGTCCGCGGCGAGCACAAGATCATGTGTGCCAATGTGGATATGTATTCCGGCCTGGTATATGAGATGCTGGGCATTCCGCAGGAAATGTATACCCCGCTGTTTGCCGCTGCACGTATTGTCGGCTGGCTGGCACACCGCATTGAGGAGGTAACCACCGGCGGCAAGATCATCCGTCCGGCATACAAGCCGATTATCTCCCGTTCCAGCTACACTGCCATGGGCAACAGATAAAAATGTGATTTTTTTCCATAAAAAAGAGGATGCCTGAAAAAAATGGCATCCTCTTTTTATTTTCCCCCCAAGACAGGGCAGCGCTTTGCCGGGCAAAAAAAGAACTGCCAATGCGGGGGAAGCACTGGCAGTTCTCGCATGTCGTGGAAGTTTTGGGGGATGATAAAAACACAACATGCACAATTGGGGATGATATAAAGCACTATCTGGGGGATATGACGTGCTTTAAACAAAATTGGGATTTTGTCGGGCCCGTTTGTCTCCAAACGAGCTTGGCATTATTATAACGCATTCCATTGGAAAAAGTCAATACATCTAATCCGCTTCTATTGAAATTTCATAAAAAATTCATGTGTTTATTCTGTGTCGAAAAAGTTGACGTGTTAAAACAGCCCGGTGGGGTCAACGGCATCCTCTCCTTTGGAGACAGCAAGGTGCAGATGTACCCCCTGCTTCTGCTCCAGCGGCATAGGGTCTCCCAGTGTGGCAATCTGTTTTCCGCCGGAAACTGTGTCGCCCTCATCCACAGAAATGTCATCCAGGCCGGCATAGACGCTGGTCATATCCTGCGCATGGCTGAGCACCACATATTTGCCATAGATTGCGTCATCGCCCACGGTTACCACCGTGCCGTCTGCAATGGCACACACCGCATCGCCCTTTTGGCCGGTGTAATCCACGGCTTCATGGGTACGCCAGTCCCCGGTGGTTTCATCGTATTCCAGCGTGTCACTGGAATACGCACGGAGGATATCGCTGGTCATGGGCGGTGTAAATGCCGGCTCTGCTGCGGTCTGTACCTCCGGTTCGGATTCTGTTGTTGTTTCCGCAGGTTCCTCTGTCTGTTCCGCCGTCTCCTCTGCCTGCTCTGCCGGTTCCGTATCCAGGGCAGGCATGCGGTCCAGGGCTTCGGATGCGGTGATACTGTCATCCGCTTCATATAAATAGCCGTCCATCGGGTCCTGCTCCTCACTGGAGGTGGGCAGGGCAAACAGCACATAGGCTGCCACGGCAATGGCCATCAGGCACAGCATCAGGATCATGTAAAAGCTCTTGTCCTCATTCCACCACTGTGCCCCGTTTGATTTTTTCATGTGAACATCTCCTTCCATTTCTGCTAGTATGGGCAGGGAATGGAGGAAATATACCGTGATTTCCAGGGATAGCAGTCGTCTTCGCGTAAAATGTTTGCAAATTCTCCCCGTATTTTTTCGAGGAAGGAAAAAAACTGTTGCATTCAGGCAAAAGCTGAGTATAATAGTACTGTAGTTTTATAAACTGCAATAAAAAGTTTAGTATTAGTAAAGGAGGGCCCGCGCCGGCAAATGGCAGTCTGCAGGGCTTTTTTTCGGCTTTTTGCATACTCCCGCCGGTCCAATATGAAAATCGGTTCAAAACTCAAACGGATGCGGATACAGAATGGCCTGACACTGGAGGAGCTTGCCTCCCGTTGTGAGCTGACCAAGGGCTTTTTATCCCAGCTGGAACGGGATCTGACCAGCCCGTCCATTGCCACGCTGGCGGATATTCTGGAAGCGCTGGGCTCTTCTTTGTCGGAATTTTTCCATGACTCCCCGCAGGAGCAGGTGGTCTTTCATCAGTCGGATTTCTTCGAGGATGAGCGGGACGGCTGTACCATCCGGTGGATTGTGCCAAATACACAGAAAAATGACATGGAGCCTGTGCTGGTGGAAATTCCCGAGGGCGGACAGTCGTTTTCTTCCGGCCCCCATAACGGGGAGGAATTCGGCTATGTCCTTACCGGCTCCGTTACGCTGGTGACAGATACCGCATCCTATGCCGTCCGGCAGGGGGAGACCTTTTATCTGGACGGAAAAACCAGCCATTACATTCGCAACGACAAAAAACGAACAGCACAGATTTTATGGGTATGCACCCCGCCGCTGTTCTAGGAGCATACAAATAATCAGGAGAGGGAAATGAAGAAACTCATCGAACTGAAAAACATCGTGAAGGATTTTGACGGCCAGCGGGTGCTGAAGGGCATTTCGCTGGATATTTATGAAAATGAATTTGTCACCCTGCTGGGCCCTTCCGGCTGCGGCAAAACCACCCTGCTGCGCATCATTGCCGGATTCCTGGACGCGGATGACGGACAGGTGCTGTTTGACGGGCAGGATATTTCCGGCCTGCCGCCGTACAAGCGTGAGGTTAACACCGTATTCCAGAAATACGCGCTGTTCCCCCACCTCAATGTCTATGACAACATTGCCTTTGGCCTGAATCTGAAAAAAGAGCCAAAAGACGTCATTGAACAGAAGGTCAAGCGTATGCTGCGTCTGGTAGGCCTGCGGGGCTTTGAAAAGCGCCGTGTCAACCAGATGTCCGGCGGACAGCAGCAGCGTGTTGCCATCGCCCGCGCACTGGTCAATGAGCCGAAGGTGCTGCTGCTGGACGAGCCTCTGGGTGCGCTGGACCTGAAGCTGCGCAAGGAAATGCAGCGGGAACTGAAAAACATCCAGCAGGAAGTAGGCATTACCTTCATCTTTGTCACCCATGACCAGGAGGAAGCCCTGACCATGTCGGACAAGATTGTCGTCATGAAGGAAGGCGAAATTGAACAGATCGGTTCCCCGGTGGATATCTATAACGAGCCGAGAAACCGGTATGTTGCCAACTTCATCGGTGAAAGCAATATTGTGGATGGCATTATGCCCTGTGACAACCGGGTCATCTTTGACGGCCATCCCTTTACCTGTGTGGACGGCGGCTTTGCACCGGATGAGGAAGTGGATGTGGTCATCCGTCCGGAGGATCTGGACATTGTCCCGCCGGAGGAAGGCCTGCTGCGCGGACAGGTCAAATCTGTCCTGTTCAAGGGCGTGCATTATGATACCATCGTGGAAACCCGTCAGGGTACCTCCATCACGGTCAAAATGAACATTACCGAGGAAAAGCCGGTCATCAACGAGTCTGCCGGTGAGCTGATGGATGCGGACAGCTTCTATCTGGATACAGAGGATGTGGCCGAGCTGACCGAAGCCATGATTATTGCCCGTTCCAATGCACAGGCATGGAAAAAGGATTCGGAGGAGCCGGTCTCCATCACCAAAATTTCCTATGACATCCAGCCGGAAAACGGGCGGTATCCGGTGACCTTTGCCACCGCTGCCGGTACCTCTGTCACCGTGGATATGATTGTAGAGGATGCCAACCGTGTGGTTTCCGAACAGTATCAGGAGGAAATTTATGCGGTGAACTTTTCTAAATCCGTCGATGACATCAAGGAATCCCTGACACTGGATCAGGATCTGATGATGTGGGCAGATGCCTCCGCATGGAGCCTTGCGCCGGAGGATGAGGGTGCACGTATCCGTATCACCGATGTCCTTTATACCTTCGACTGGGAGCATATCACCCCGGGCGTATATGACATCACCTTTGCCACCAAGGGTTCGGAATATAAGGTGGCTACCACCGACCGCACGGAGCCGGGTGATCTGGTAGGTTTGAAGTTTACACCGGATGACATCCATATCATGAGAAAGGGGTAAGCACATGAAGCAGTTCCGTTCCATGGCGTATCCCTATGTGGCATGGATTGCCATTCTGATTATCCTGCCGATGCTGCTGATTATCGCCTATGCGTTTACGGTAGAAGGCACGGCATTTTTCCAGTGCCAGTTCACACTGGACAACTTCGCGCGATTTTTCAGTGACGCGGTATTTTTCCAGGTGTTAATCCGTTCCATGCGTACCGCCATCATCACCACCATTGTCTGCCTGCTGCTGGGCTATCCGGCTGCCTATGCCATTTCCCGTTCCGGCATGAGCAGCACCAAGCTGATTCTCATTATCACGCTGCCCACATGGATTAACATGCTGGTGCGCACCTATGCCTGGGTTGGCATCCTGCAGGACAACGGCCTGCTCAACAGCCTGCTGGGGCTGCTGCATATCGGCCCGTTCCAGTTTATGTATACGGATTTTGCCGTGGTGCTGGGTATGGTATACAATTTCCTGCCCTTTATGATTCTGGAAATCCATACCTCCCTGTCTAAAATGGACCCGTCCTATCTGGAGGCTGCCAGTGATCTGGGTGCCGACCATGTGAAGGCATTCTTTAAGGTAACGCTGCCATTGAGCATTCCGGGCATCATTTCCGGCATCACGCTGGTATTCCTGCCTGCGGTATCTTCCTTCTTTATCCCCAAGCTGCTGGGCGGCGGCCAGTATGTGCTCATCGGTAATGTCATTGAATCCCAGTTCCTGACCTCCGGCAACTGGAGCTTTGGCAGTGCGCTGTCCCTGACCATGGTCATTATCATTATGATTTCCATGTATTTCACACGCAAGCTGGACAGAAACAGGGAGGATGAAGTATGAAGCTGAAAAAATTCCACTGGACCCGCATCCTGCTTGCGGCTGTCATTGTATTCTTTTATATTCCGATTCTTTATACCATTGTTTTCTCGTTTAATTCCACCCGTTCCCTGACTACCTTTTCGGGGTTTTCCCTGCGGTGGTATGAGAAAATGTTTTCCTCGTCCATGACGATGAATGCCATCTGGACCACCTTTCTGGTTGCCATTCTTGCTACGGTATGTTCCACGATTATCGGCACGATTACTGTCATTGGCCTGTCCAAATGCAGCAAGCCCCTGCGCCGGACGGTCAACATGGTGAATGACCTGCCGATTATGAACCCGGAAATCGTCACGGCAATCGGTCTGCTGATGTTTTTTGCCACCATGGAAATCAGCAAGGGCTTTATGACCATGCTGCTGGCGCATATTGCCTTCTGTGTCCCCTATGTCATGCTGTCCATCACGCCGCGCCTGCGGACACTGGACCCGAATCTGGCGGACGCTGCCCTTGACCTGGGCGCCAATCCCTGGCAGGCCATGTGGCACGCCATTATTCCCCAGCTGTCACCGGGTATTTTTGCCGGTGCGCTGATTGCCTTTACCATGTCCTTTGATGACTTTGTCATCTCGTATTTTGTCACCGGCAATGGTGTGCAGAATATTTCTATTCTGGTGTATACCATGGCAAAGCGTGTGAATCCGTCCATCAACGCGATTTCCACCCTGGTCATTGTCATCATTACCGCGGTACTGCTGCTCATCAATCTCATCCCGCTGGTACGTGACCGTGCCGCAAACCGCAAAAAGGAGGAGGAAGCTGTATGAACCTGAAGCATCGTATTGTTTCCCTGCTGTGTGCCGGGACACTGCTCACCGGCCTGCTGTCCGGCTGCGGCGGACCGGGTACGGAATTTGACGGTACCAACAAATCCTCCGGTAACAGTGATACGCTCCGGCTGTATATCTGGGGCGAATATACCGGTGATGAAATCATTGAGAATTTTGAGGAGGAATATGGCTGCCGTGTCATCATGGAAACCTTTGATTCCAATGAAATGATGTATACCAAGCTCACCTCCGGTGACAGCTATGATGTACTGGTACCCTCGGATTATATGATTGAACGGCTGCTCAAGGAAAATTATCTGCAGCCGATTGACCGGGAGGTCATCACCAATTTTGACCTGCTGGATAAAAATGTGGTGGGCCTGCCCTATGACCCGGACAACACCTATTCCATTCCCTATTTCTGGGGCACTGTTGGCATTGTCTACAACAAAAACCATGTGGATTATGCTGATCTGGAAAAGGAAGGCTGGAATATCCTTGCCAATCCGAAATATGAAAACAAGCTGTATTTATATGATTCCGAACGCGATTCCTTCATGATGGCATTCAAAGCGCTGGGTTATTCCATGAATACCGACAGTGAGGAAGAAATCCATGCGGCATATGAATGGCTGTGCAACATCAATAACACCATGCACCCGGTCTATGTCACCGATGAAATCATTGATAACATGATTAATGGTACCAAGGATATCGGTATTGTTTACAGCGGTGATGCGGCATATATCCTGTCGGAAAATCCGGATATGGGCTATTACTGTCCCACCCAGGGCACCAATATCTGGAGTGATGCCATGGTCATCCCGAAGAATGCGCCCAATCCGGATCTTGCCAATGAATTTCTCAATTATGTCCTGACCTATGACGCTTCCTATGACAATACAGAGGAAGTCGGCTATACCTCCTCCAATGCGGAGGTTGCCGCAGATGTCTATGGGGAAGGCGGTATTTATGAGGGCAATGAAGCCTATGTGCCCCGTTCCGGCTTTGACAAGGACGAAGTCTTCCGTGACAATGAATATCTCCGCCAGCGGCTGTCCGAGCTTTGGATTAAAGTCAAGGCGGGCAGTACCGCATCCAACGGGTAAAACACAATTGAAACCAATACAAAAGGCTGTCCATCCAAACTGTGATGGGCAGCCTTCTTCTTTTTTGCATGTTATTCTTCCAGGTGCTCCAGTCCCTGGCTCATGATGGTATGCACATGGTCATCCGCAAGGGAATAGACAATATTTTTGCCTTCCCGCCGGAACCGTACCAGACGGCTCTGCTTGAGCACCCGCAGCTGATGGGAAATGGAGCTTTGGGTCATATTGAGTGCCTGGGCGATATCTCCCACACTCATATCACTTTCCACCAGTACATACAGGATTTTTATGCGTGTGGAATCACCAAATACCTTAAACAGCTCTGCAAGGTCATATAATTCCTCTTCGGTTGGCACCTGATCGCTCATGGAAAAGAAATCCGTGCCTTCCGGCAGCTGTTCCAGTTCCTTTCTGTCCAGACTCACGGGGTTTACTCCTCCTTATCCTCCTCTACCGGCCGCGCTTCCACATCAATCACATTGTCCTTTGGTTCCGGATTGCGTTGGCGGTAGATTTTATTGGCATGGTTCATGCGGTACAATACCAGCAGGTCAGACAGGCCATTATACGCCAGTGCCGCGCCGGCAAGACGGAACGTCAGCTGTGCGGTGGAATAGGGATGGAACAGGATCACCGCACCCAATACCACCGTAATGATACCGAGAATCAAAATCGTGATACTGCCCGGATCACCAAACCGGCGCAGGCCAATGCCGTGCCGCAGGTTGAGTATACCATCCAGTATCAGCAGGATACCGAAAATCACCGGCAGGATAGAGCTGACGGTTTCCGGTGCGGCAATGACATAAATGCCGATACCGGCGACAATCACATAAAAGACTATGGGGAACACCCGTGCCAGATGGTTTTTCAGGCAGTTCAGGATACCGATGACACCATAGGCAATCAGCAGGGCGCCCATCACATAACAGATCATCTGTAAAAACAGCCCCGGCTGGAGCAGCATCAGAATACCAAGTGCAAGGCTGCCGATGGCAACCAGCAGCAATTGTCCGCGGATATGGCGGAAGGTTTCAAACATGCGCTTTTCCTCCTTTCAGGAAGGGACTTCCAATCAGGCCCTTCTGTTTGTATTGTACGGCATATGGAAAGGTGTGTCAAACGGTTTTTGGAACAGGGGCTCTCTCTTACCGGCTGAGACAGCAATGAAACGGTTCCGCCAAAAAGCCTCCCTCAGAGGAGGTCGCGTGCTGCTGAATGCAGCCAAGCGAAGCGAGAGCGAGGCCCCGTCCTAACGAAACGAGGATACAAACCAATGTATATCTTTCTCACAATTTCATTGTGACGGAGGGAGGTGCAGGTCAATGTCCGGTTCTGCACAGAGATACGATTGATACAATAGATTGACATTTTACTCCCTCAGTCGCCTTCGGCGCCAGCTCCCTCCAAGAGGGAGCCTTTGCTCTTACAAAACCAGTAACATCATCGACTGAGATCGCAAAAAAGGGAGCCCTTACCGGTGCTCCCTTCATTGCTTCATTTTTTCCTTCCCAGAATGCCGAGAAGCTCCACCGTGCACACACGGCCAACAGCATAAAAGAACCGGAACAGCTTCCACATGCGTTTCATGCCGCCCGCCTCAGTTCTTGAGGGAATGCATCGGTGCCGGAATGCGTCCGCCGCGGCGGATGAACTTGGCTGCGGAGAACGGATGTACCTCCATGACCGGTGCGGAACCCAGCAGTCCGCCAAATTCCAGCTCCTCGCCTACCTGCTTGCCAATTGCCGGAATGATGCGCACTGCGGTGGTCTTGTTGTTGACCACGCCGATAGCTGCTTCGTCTGCAATAATCGCAGAAATGGTCTCTGCCGGTGTATCGCCCGGAATGGCAATCATATCCAGACCTACCGAGCATACTGCTGTCATTGCCTCCAGCTTGTCCAGATGCAGGCTGCCTTCATTGACGGCATGAATCATGCCTTCATCCTCCGATACCGGAATAAAGGCGCCGGACAGGCCGCCAACTGCTGCCGAAGCCATGACGCCGCCCTTCTTTACCGCATCATTCAGCATGGCAAGAATTGCCGTGGTGCCATGGGTACCGCAGCATTCCAGACCAACCTCCTCCAGAATGCGGGCAACCGAGTCGCCAACAGCCGGTGTGGGTGCCAGAGACAGGTCCACAATGCCAAAGGGCACGCCCAGACGCTGGGATGCAATGGAACCTACCAGCTGGCCCATACGGGTAATCTTAAAGGCAGTTTTCTTGATAATATCCGCAATTTCATTCATGGAGCATTCCTCACCTGCACGACGGATTGCGGAATGCACAACACCCGGGCCGGATACGCCTACATTCAGCACGCAATCCGCTTCACCTACGCCATGGAACGCGCCTGCCATAAACGGGTTATCCTCCACCGCATTGGCAAACACAACCAGCTTGCCTGCGCCAATGCACTGGCGGTCTGCGGTCAGCTCCGCGGTCTGTTTCACCACTTCGCCCATCATGCGTACCGCATCCAGATTGGTGCCTGCCTTAGTGGATGCCACATTGACCGAGGAGCAAACCAGGTCTGTGGTTGCCAGCGCTTCCGGAATCGAACGGATCAGGATTTCATCTCCCTTGGCAAAACCCTTCTGTACGAGGGCAGAGAAACCGCCCACAAAATTGACGCCGCAGGCTGCTGCCGCACGATCCAGTGCCTGTGCCAGCGGTACATAGGAAGTCGCATCGCTTGCCGCACCGATCATGGAAATCGGGGTGACGGAAATCCGCTTATGGATAATCGGAATACCCAGCTCGGCTTCAATTTCCTCACCGGTTTTCACCAGATGCTCTGCCTTACGGGTAATTTTGTCATATACCTGCTGTGCGGTCACATTGATATCGCCGGAAATACAGTCGAGCAGGGAGATACCCATGGTAATGGTACGGATATCCAGATGCTCATCCTCAATCATCTTGATGGTTTCTAAAATATCAAAGCTGTTTAACATGGTTGGTCTCCTTAAATGCGGTGCATGGCATTGAAAATATCCTCATGCATCAGGTGTACCTTCATGCCCAGGTCCACACCATCCGCCTCCAGCTTGGAGGTCAGTGCCGGGAAGCTGATGTCACAGCCCTCCAGCTCTACCAGCATAATCATGGCAAACAGGTCGCCGCCCATGATGTTCTGCCGTACATCCACGATGTTGACATTGTGGCTGCTCAGTGTATTGGAAATTCTGGCGATAACGCCGGTGCGGTCCTTGCCCGCTACAGTTAACATTGCACGCATATTTTTTCCTCCTAAAGGTTTGGTTTTGTGAATCGTCTTCCTTTGACTCCCTCACAAGTCTGCACAGAGATACAGTTGATACGATAGAGTCACATGTCCACTCCCTCCGTCATTTGCTGACGCAAATGCCACCTCCCTCCAAGAGGGAGGCTTCTGGCCAGAACCGTTTCATGAAAATCTCATCCAGCAAATGGGAAAAGCTTGCACCATAGGCTCCCTCAGAGGAGGGAGCTGTCGCCGCAGGCGACTGAGGGAGTTCCATCACAGTTTCGGGTTTGCACGGAGGTTACAGTTGATACTTCTTACTCCCTCCGTCCAAGAGGGAGGCTTTTGGCAAGTAGCCTGACAATGTGAGCTTCATTCCACCCCATCCAGTACCGCAACCAGAATGGCATTGGAAATCAGAAAGCCGGTATCGGTCAGATGCCACCGGCTGCCTGTGTTTTCGATATATTGCTTCGGCAGACCGGAAAGAATCTGTTCAATGGGTGCGGCACTGCGTAAAAAGGTGTTCTGATACCATTCGCTGTCAAAGCCCTCTGCGGTACGCAGGGAAAGCATCACATATTCCGCGGCACGGTCAATGGCTTCGGTATCCTCCGGTACGGGCTTCAGCTGTCCCTCCAGCCATGCGGGCAAGTCCCGCGGGATTTCATACCGCATATTCTGCCAGTCCCCATGTGCTCCCGGGCCAAAGCCCAGATAAGGGGACTGCTTCCAGTACCGGCTGTTATGCCGGCTGTGATAGCCCGGTCTGGCAAAATTGGAAATTTCATAGTGTTCAAATCCGGCTTCCGCCATCTTCCGGCACAACAACAGGTACATATCCGCCTGGGTGTCCTCATCCGGCAAAACCGGATTTTTCCTGCCCAATGGCGTATGAGGCGCCAGCGTCAGTCCATAGCAGGACAGATGCTCCGGCTGCAGGGCGAGCAATGCGTCAATCGACTGCTCCAGCTGCGACAGGGTCTGTCCCGGCAGGGCATACATCAGATCCACGCTGAGATTATCAAAGCCCGCCTGCCGTGCACGGAAAAACGCATCCTGTGCCTGCCGGAAGGTATGAATCCGTCCCAATGCCTGTAAGGCGTCATCCTGTGCCGACTGGATACCCATGGACAGCCGGTTGACGCCGGCAGCACGGGTCTGTGACAGGAACACATCGGTCATGGAATCCGGATTGGCTTCCACCGTGATTTCCGCATCCGGCTGGACGGCATAGCAGTCACGGATCGTATGCAGCATACCGGCAATGCGTTCCCCACCCAGCAGGCTGGGGGTGCCGCCGCCGAAATAAATGGTATCCACGGTCCAGTCCCGGCATTCGGGCGCCTGCTGCTGTAATTCCGTAATCATGCGGGTGACATAAGCATCCCACAATTCCGGTTTTCCCGCAAGGGAATAGAAGTCACAATAGGCACATTTTGCTGCGCAGAATGGCACATGAACATAAATGCCGAGATTATTCTTCATCCAGCTTGAGTACTGCCATAAAGGCTTCCTGGGGTACCTGTACCGAGCCCAGGGCACGCATACGCTTTTTGCCTTCCTTCTGCTTTTCCAGCAGCTTTTTCTTTCGGGTGATATCGCCGCCATAGCACTTGGCAAGGACATCCTTGCGCATCGCCTTGATGGTTTCCCGGGCAATGATTTTATTGCCGATAGCGGCCTGTACCGGTACCTCAAACAGCTGGCGCGGAATGTTTTCCTTCAGCTTTTCCACAATCTTACGGGCACGTCCATATGCCTTTTCCTGATGGACGATAAAGGACAATGCGTCCACCGGGTCACCATTCAGCAGTACATCCAGCTTGACCAGCTCAGATTTCCGATAACCGATCAGTTCATAGTCCAGCGATGCATAGCCACGGGTACGGGATTTGAGGGCATCAAAGAAATCGTAAATAATTTCGCCCAATGGCAGCTCATAATGCAGCTCCACACGGTCGGAATCAATATATTCCATGTCCTTATAAATACCCCGGCGCTGCTGGCACAGCTCCATGATATTGCCCACATATTCACTGGGCGACATAATGCTTGCCTTTACATAGGGTTCTTCCGCATATTCCAGTGTAGTTGGGTCAGGATAATTGAGCGGGTTATCAATATATTCCTCTTCGCCATCGGTACGCTTGATTTTATAGATAACGCTGGGGGCGGTGGTAATCAGATCCAGGTCATATTCCCGTTCCAGACGTTCCTGTACAATTTCCATATGCAGCAGGCCAAGGAAGCCGCAGCGGAAGCCAAAGCCCAATGCAATCGAGCTTTCCGGCTCAAAGGTCAGAGCCGCGTCATTGAGCTGCAGCTTTTCCAGTGCGTCACGCAGGTCAGGATACCGGGCACTGTCTGCCGGATAAACACCGGAAAATACCATAGGCTGCACCTTGCGGTAGCCCGGCAATGCTTCGCCTGCCGGATGCTCCACACCGGTGACGGTATCACCCACGCGGGTATCCGCTACATTTTTAATGGAAGCGGTAAAATAACCGACTTCACCGGCAATCAGGCCATTCGGAGAAGGTTCCAGTGTCAGCGGACGCATATAACCGGTTTCCACTACCTGGAACTGTGCGCCGGTCGCCATCATTTTCACCTTCATGCCCGGCTTGATACAGCCTTCCCGTACACGGATATAGACAATGACGCCGCGATAGGAATCATACTGGCTGTCAAAAATCAAAGCCTGCAGCGGTGCTGCCGGATCGCCCTCCGGAGCCGGGATATCGGTGACAATATGCTCCAGCACATCCTCGATATTGATGCCCATTTTTGCGGATACCTCCGGCGCGTCCTCTGCCGGGATACCCACAATGTCTTCAATTTCATGCTTGGCACGTGCCGGGTCTGCGGATGGCAGGTCAATTTTATTGATAACCGGCAAAATTTCCAGATCATTTTCCAATGCCAGATAGGTGTTGGCAAGGGTCTGGGCTTCAATGCCCTGGGTGGCATCTACAACCAGTACGGCACCCTCACAGGCAGCCAGGGAACGGGATACTTCATAATTAAAGTCCACATGACCCGGGGTATCAATCAGGTTCATCTGATAGGTATTGCCATCCTGTGCATCATAATCCATACGGACGGCACGGGCTTTGATGGTAATACCACGTTCACGTTCCAGCTCCATATTGTCCAGCAGCTGGCTTTCCATTTCACGCTGTGTGACGGTATGACAGCGCTCCAGCAGACGGTCTGCCAGTGTGGATTTGCCATGGTCAATATGTGCGACGATAGAAAAGTTTCGGATAAGGGATTGATCTTTCATGATTTCTCCTTTACGCCGTCAAAAAATACGGCGGATATTGACAAATACACAGGGCCAGAAACTGCGCCCATTCGTATCTATCAGTATACCATAGCCGGGGAATCGCCGCAAGAGTTTGCCAAACCATACCGCCAACTTTACCGGCTGAGATGCCAGTGAAACAGTTCCCGCAAAAAAGCCTCCCTCAGAGGCGAAGTAAAAAGTATCAACCGTAACCTCTGTATGAGCCAGCAGGATAGATATAACTCCCTCAGTCAGCTTCGCTGACAG
>SFJM01000080.1 GCA_004555915.1 Clostridiales bacterium
GTCTGAAGAACCGTGACAGCCTGATTGATGAAAGCCATAGATTTTCCTCCTTGATTTGAAAAAGATTGGTTGTGTATTTTTGAAAATGGGCATAAAAAAGAAGCCCCGTCGCTGTTCTGCTTTGGGATGAGCCATCAGGCTTTACCCACTGCGCAGTGCAGCGACGGGGCTTTAATCTGCATCGACCTCGCCCATATCATAGAGGTCGAATGTGTCATCGGGCTTGACCACCAGCTTGTGCTGCCGGTACTTCTCGATGTCAAAGGTGTTCCGCTTGTCGTAGTCGGAGAGCTGTCGGTATTTGGGATGCTTCGTAATGTCGTATTTGTTACTGAGAAAAGGTCTCACACCTCGAAGCTGCAAAATACACTTGGCTCCGTCCATGACGGCGATCTCATCCTGAGACATCAGTTCCTTGCCGGTCTTCTGATAATTCAAGCCGTAGGAGTTGTTGTTGGAACGGGTTTCTGAGGTGTTGTAAAGGTCGATTGTCTCCTTGCCCAGCACCTCGCTGATTTCCTTGAGGGTCGATTTTTCTTTTCCGCCGAGGAAAAGTGTGCAGTCGCAGTTGCCCGTGATGGTGTCCGCCGCATCCTTGTAGATGGTTTTGAGCTGAGACTGGGACTGCAAGATGATTGACGCCGAGATTTCCCGGCTTCGGATGGTGGCGATGAGCTTATCAAACTTCGGGATTTGACCGATGTTCGCAAACTCATCGAGCAGACAGCGCACATGGACGGGAAGCCGTCCGTTGTAAACGTCATCTGCCTTGTCGCAGAGAAGGTTGAAGAGCTGGGAATACATGATTGCCACTACGAAATTGAAGGTGTCATCGGTATCGGAAATAATGACGAACAGCGCCGTCTTCCGGTCTCCGATGGTGTCCAGTTCCATCTCATCGTAGCTCATCAGCTCCCGCAGCTCTGCAATGTCGAAGGGCGCAAGCCTTGCACCGCAGGAGATCAAAATCGACTTGGCGGTTTTGCCCGCCGCCAGCTTGTATTTGCGGTATTGCTTGACCGCAAAGTGGTCAGGGTCGCGGGCTTCCAGCTCGTCGAACATAACATCCACAGGGTTCTTGAAGGTCTCATCGTCCTCTCTGGCTTCCGAGGCATTGATCATTTCGAGCAGGGTAGTAAAGTTTTTCTCGTGATCGGGTGCCTCATACCAGATGTAGCCGATGAGAGCTGTGTAGTAGAGCTTTTCCGACTTGACCCAGAAATCTTCGCCGGACTTATCGCCGTCTCCCTTCGTGTTGACGATGATCGTATTGACCAGCTTGAGGATGTCCTTCTCGCTGCGGATGTAGCTGAACGGGTTGTAGTGCATGGATTTCCGGAAGTTGATGGTGTTCAGCGACTTGATGACGTAGCCGCCTTTTTCAAGCATTTTGCCGCATTCCACCAGCACTGTACCCTTCGGGTCGGTGACAACGTATGAACTGTGCATCTGCATCAGGTTGGGTTTGACGAAAAAGCGCGTCTTACCTGAGCCGGAACCGCCGATGACAAGGATATTTTTGTTGCGGGCGTATTTCGGCTGCTTCGGGCGGCTGTTCATGGTCAGGAACTCCGTCTGCGTTAGAATGACGTTGTTGGAGAACTCCGGGTCCATGTACGGCTTGATGTCATCCGGTTTGCCCCAGCGGGCAGATCCGTATTCTTCGCCCTGCCGGAACTTCTTGCGGTTTTTGCCCTTGACGTAGACCGCCAGCTTGAGCAACACGCCAGCCGACAGACCGATGAGCAGATCAACAGGATAAAAGCTGGGCAGCGGATTTGCAAAGGCAGAGCCGAACACGGCAAAGCCGTTTGTCAGCTTGTCGATGAACGCTGTGCCGGGTGCAAGGCGGAACACAGCGGCGATCTTATCCGCAAAGTAAAATGCAAAGACATACGGAAGGTTCAGAAGAACGAGCTTCTTCACATCGGGCTTGTTCACAGCTCCACACCCCGATCCTTGGTCTTGACCTTGACCTTCTCTTTGTGCTGCGCTTTGCTCTGGGCTTTCTCCTGATCCAGCTTGTGCCGGATAGACGGCTGTTCCTTCTGCTTGACCGTCTTGGCAGAGAACTCCTTGAAGGCGGCGGTCATCACATCAACATCTCGTCCCTTGAAGAAGACAAGATAGCTGGGCGGCTCAACGGAAACGTCCTTCTTGAGCGCAAAGTCCAGACCGTATTTGCTGGCAGTACGCTCAAAGGACTTGATGTTGCCGTCCGTCACTTCAATGTTGGAGATGGCGGCATTCTGGCTCATCAGATGCTTGATGGACTGCTTGCCGCGATAGGTTTTTGGCTGCTGCATCTGCTTCTGCGCCTTCTCAATCTCCTGCACGAACTTGTCCAGTGCCTTTTTCAGCACCTCGGCTGAGATTTTGCCGCCCTTGATCATGATTGCAACAACTTTGGTGTTGACTTCATCCTGCATTGCGGTGTTTACCTCCTTTCGTTGGAATGATTATGGGGACTGCTGCCGAAGCTAAGGCGGCACAATCCGGCGATAGATGATTTTCATTTACACTGTCCTCCTTTCCGAGCATTGCTCACGATGGTATTCATTAAAGAGTGTCTTCACAAAGGCTATAATCGTAGGTCTTCGGCTTCTTTGACCCTGCCGATCTGTCCTGCCCGTAGAAATCATGATTGACGAGCGCGGAGTAGTAATTGTCTATCGTCAGAGAGGCGTTATACAGAGCGGTCAACAGGTACGCCCGGATATTACGGATGTCTGACGGGTTCTTGTTCATTGCTTCCAGAACGTACTCTATGTGGCTGCTATTCAGCTTGAGAAAGCGGGACTTAACCACTTGCTGCGGCATATTCTCGCCATTGATACGGATGGTCGGAGCGGTAGAGCAGACGGCATCCAGCATGATGTCCATGATCTCCCGGAAGCGGTCTTTATCGAACTTCGGATCCTGACAGAGAATGTTGTAGTCAAGATTCTCTTTGATAATCTCTTCATACTCGCTTCGCTCATCCATCCTGTCCATCCCATCAAGATTGATGGATTGATAGTTCTTTGAGAGAGTATTTCTTTCTTGGGTAATTACTTGGTCAGTACTTATTTGTGCGGACTTATCCCCGCGTGGATTATCCACATCTGGCTTCTCCACACATGGATTTCCCGTGTGTGGCATTTCCCGTTCTGGCGTGGACTCCTGCGGCTCTTCGTATATCTCAAAGATTGTGCTGCTCATCCTGCCTTTACCGTCTCTCTGCCGGTGCCTGACGAGGTAGCCGTGCTTTTCAAGCTCACGGAGCGCGGAGAGAATGGCATCCGGACCTTCCTTGCAGATTGCAGAAAGTCCCTTGGTTGAGAACTTCCAGCCATCATTAAACGAGAGCATCTTTGAGAGTAGCCCGACTGCCTTGAGTGACAGGCTCTTGTCTCGGAGGTGGAAGTTCGCCATGACGGTATAGCCACGATTCTTGTTTACGCGATAGACTGCCACGAAAATCACCTTGCTATCTTGGGAAGCAGCTCTTCGCCGCACTTTTTCTGGAACTTCATTCGGATGACCTCCTTGCCCTTCGGCGTGAAGTAGGTCTGAGAACCGGTGTAGCAGTACGTCACAAAATCGCGGACGATGAACAGTCCGGCATTGCTGTCCTTGTTGTAGGGAAGAAGCTGCCCGGAAGGAGAGCGGAACAGGTACTTTTCTTTGAGAAGGAACTGGACGAACTTGCGCTCCGGGATTTTCAGTTCCTTCGCCGTCGTTCGGATATTGGTGCAGTTATCCGGATTGATGAAGGCGTCGTAGTAATCGGCTTTGGGCTTCGCCGTGTTCAGCTCACACTCAAGAGCCTTCACACGATGCTTTTCCAGAATCAACGCCTGAGCAAACTCCACAATGACCGCAGGTTCCTTCTGAATGCGTTCCAGAAGGGAGTCCGTCATGTAGCCGCCGGTCTTGCGAATGGTAGGAATGACCTCATCAAATACCCACAGTTCAAACTTTTCAGCCGCAGGAAGTTTGCTGCGAATAATTAGCCGATAAACGTCTCCTTCCGGGATGAAGTTGATACTCTGAACTTTCCCGCTGATAGGGGTAGAACGTTTCGTTATAGCCCTGCAATGGTCGTTGACCGCCTTGTTCGGGTTGGTGTAACCGAGTGCCTTTGCAACATCTGCTGCACAGAACAGAACTTTTTCTCCTTCGAGGATCGTTCTTACCTCACCAAACTGTTCATTCTTGAAGATTTCGATTTTGTTATCCATGACTGGCTTCCTTTCCGGCATCAGATGTGCCACTTTGATTTTTGAGGGTTGAAACGGGATTGCAGCAGTAGGGACACTCCGCAAACACGCAGGACTGATATTTCCAGAAGGGACGATGAAAGCGGCAGCTTCGGCACTCAGGGAGAATGCCATCCACACCGCTGTCATAATGCTCAAAGCCGGGTGTGGTCTGCATCAGCAATTCCAGTGCTTGCAGATCACCGGCTGTCATGCGTTTCATGCTTAAAAACTCCTTTCTTTCGCCGCATCGCCAGCAAATATTGCGGCTTTTGGGCAACAAAAAAAGAGGGTTTGCTTCTTACTCCAAATTGGAGAAGAAACAAACCCTCTTCGTTTACGATGTAGTTCAGATGATTTCTCGGATGGTATGAATGA
>SFJM01000081.1 GCA_004555915.1 Clostridiales bacterium
CTTGCGGAAGAACGTCTGGCAGAGCTGGAAAGCGAGCTGGAGCAGGACGAGCATCCCGTCGATTATGATGCCGAACTGGAAACCGAGGAAGAAGAAGCCACCCCGGTCAGCGAAAAGCGGCTGAAACGGGAGATTCGAGCGGAAGCTGTGCGGCGGCTGGAGGAAGCGGCCCGCACCGAAAAGGACTTTCAGGTTGTCGTAGGGGAATGGGACAAGCTGGATCGGAACCGGGAGCGCAGGGAGCGGGACCACGAAAATCTCCGTGGGGATGTGCCTCTGGAATATCAGGCAGTGCCTGAGCCGAAGCTCATTCCCCGCTGGATGAACACCCCCGCATACCGGCAGCTGATGGCCGGGAACTTTCTGGACATCCTGTTGGATTGCCCCTATGAGATGCACAACCTGACCGCTGACGCCTTTATTTCCCGCATGGTGGAGGAACTGAGCGAAGAACATAAGGAAGTTTTGTATTTTCTTTCTTTGCGGCTGTACAGCACTACCCAGCTTGCCGCTGTTCGTGGGCAGTCTGACCGTAACATCCGCAAGCTGCGGAAAACCATCCACAAGAAATTGCAGCGCCAGATGTATGACCATCTGTGCGGCAAGCAGGAGCATGGCGGCAGTTTGACCTTGCGGGAGCGCCAGTTTTTGGAGGAATACTCGAAAATCGCAAGAAAACAGGGTAAGGATGCTGTGATCCGGCGGGAGAACAAGACTAAGCGCAGAAAAAAGAAAAACCGCCCCTGATAATTGGGACGATTAAGGAGAAAGGGCGTGTATGATGAAAAATTTGTTTGAACAGTCCCGTTCCCATTGGGTGCGGTACGATCATTATGAGCTGAAAACAGCGGAAGATGGCAAGCGGTACATCACCCCCGGCAAACACGCAAAGCCGGATGTCTACAATCCGCTGAAAGAAGTCCCTAACATTGTGCTGGATGCGCTGAATGTGGGGATGCTGATGATGGGGCGCAAGCCGGAAGCAGAAGTGGAAAAGGCGATAATGGAGTTTGTCACCCGGTACGGTCTGTTGGGGCTAATGACCGCCTTGCCTACCACACCGTCCTTTATGGACTATGAGGCGGTGTACCTGCCGAAAAACCACTTCATCAAAGAAGAATCCATGGCGACAGACAAATATCTGTCCCTGTTTTACCCCTTTGACCAACTGGACTTGGTGAAGAAAGGCATTACATCCACATGGAACGTGTCTGGTGACCGGACGATGGTTGCCCTGACCATGACCTTCATGGACGAGCCGATGGCAAAGAACATGAGCTTCCAGCGGGAATATGCGGAACCCTATGACTGGGTTGCCCAGCAGTTCAAGGACTGGGCATTCACCCTGTCTACCTCAATCCTGTACTACAATGATTATGACTCCCTTGATGAGGACGCACGGGGGCTGTACCGCAAGTCCATGGCTGCGTTCGGCGGAATCGCTCCCAGCTACCACATCGAGCTGCTGGATAAGCCAACCATTTATTGGGACTTTCATTCGCTGCTGCTGGGTATCCAGATGATGTTCAGCTTCATGCTGGTGGACAATGACCAGCCCCTGCGCCTGTGCAAGCACTGCCAGAAGGTGTTTTTGGGCAGCCGGTCCAATGCGGCCTTTTGCAGCCCACGGTGCAAGAACCAGTACAATGTCTATAAGAGCCGTGAGAAATCCAAGGGAGAAGTAGACTAACGAGGGCGCTGTCGCTGCGGCGGGACGGGAGTTGATATACCTTTGCTTCCTTTTCAAAGTGTCTGTCAACCGCTATCTGCCCGCACAGCAGATGGCGAAGCCAGCCCCTTTCCAGCGTCAGCCGGAAGCAAAGGTATAACACACTAGACTTTCCGAGGGAAAGTCGTGTGCCAAGGAAGGCACTGCCCTCCTTTGGAAACCTCCCGCCAAGGGGAACGCTGTTCCCCTCTAGACTCCCTTTGCCAACAGGGAAGCTACTCGCCCCTATTGGATGACCCAGAGCCAAAGGGGCTTTGCCCCTCTGGACACCTCGCCTGTCCGTGCAGTGGCTATCCATCCTGCTCCTGCACAATGGTGCCCCCATACCCGAACAGAAAAGACCAGGCACGAAAATCCACCCAGAATAAGGGTGAATTTCCGTGCCTGGTTCATTGTTTATGACGCTGTAATTTGAACCGCGTTTTCTCGAACCTGATTGATAGTCTCCATCAAAGCGGTTCTGGTTTTTGCATCAAACAATTTGATAAAACTGATTGGCTTGTCAAACGGTGGCTTGGTCAGCTCTGCGACATTTTCCATATATCCGTTCAACTCAATATGATTGATGATTTTGTTTACAAAAGCAATCTGCTTTTGATTCAGAGATTGGTCATTGATAAAAGCGGAAAACGCCTGCATAGCCGCTTCATGATCTAGCTTAGCGATCTTGCGAATGAGCAAGCCAAAGGGTGTGTCGCCAAACTCTCGGGCATAATCTTCTTTGCTGCCCAATTCGCTAGTTAGCACCCGCTCCAGTTCCTGATAATCGCCCATAGCCAGCGGAATATTATGGGTCAGCTTATATATGGCCAGCGTATTCCCATGCTCGTTCACATAGCGATTGACCTTGGCACGGTAGTCTTCAAAGTCATAGGCAGCTTCCAGCTGGACGCCCTCCTGACTGTCAATAATCGGGTCAGTCAGCTTGGTGACAATCTGCCTCTGTGCTCCGCCACCTTCATCTAAAAATCGAATCAGCTCCCGCAGCTCCTTCCGAACCTGCTCAAACAGCAAAATATCATTCGCGTCCCAAAATGCATCGGTGTGAATCTCCTGAAGCATGGGCAACTTTGCCTTGATCTGCGGAATGCTGGCCTTACGCTCCAGTAGGGAAGCGGTGTCGCACAGTTGCTTTTTTGCATACTGGAAAGCGGGCATCTGCTCGATGTGTGCCAGAATTAGGCCATACATGAAATTATCAAACCGCTTTGCAAACTCGTCAGCCTCGTCTGAGCGTACCAGAGGTGCAATCTGTGTGAGCAACTCGCCCTTGTCACCTTCGCTTATGGACACGAAGGCTTCCGGCTTTTTATATTTCTCCACATACTGCATCCGCAATTTTACGGCAATCAGGTCTGAGTTGAGCGCCATCACCTGCTTGTGACAGGTGTTGACAATCTCCTTGCGCCATGCCTGATAATCCTCACCGGCAAAGGTGCTTTCCTGCAGCGCCATGGCGATTTTGATTTGTTTGCCGAAGATGTTTTCCGACAGCGTTTTGGTTTCTCTGGTTTCGTAGCCTTCTTTGTGCTGCCGGAAGTATTCGAAGTTGCCGCAGTAGTCAAAAATCAGAAAGCGCCGCTTGTCGGTATAGGTTCCGTCAATCTGGTCCACGCAGGCCAGCCCTTTGCATAGCCGGGTGCCGCGGCCAATCATCTGCCAGAACTTTGCCTTTGACCGAACCTTTTTGAAAAACACCAGATTGACGCATTCCGGCACGTCGATGCCGGTGTCCATCATGTCCACCGATACGGCAATGTGCGGTTCTTTTTCCGGCTGCTTGAAATCATCAATGATGGTCTGGGCATAGGCGTCGTCGCAAATGACCCGCTGGGCGAAGCTGCCCCGGTACTGGGGGTACAGCTTATTGAACCGCTCCAGAATAAACTCCGCGTGGCGTTTGTTCTGGGCAAACAGGATGGTTTTCCCCAGACGGTCGCCGCCCGCCACCTTGATACCCCGGTCCATCAGGTCTTGCAGTACGATGTCCACGGTGGTTTCGTTGAACACAAATTTATTGAGGGCAGCAGAGGGGATAAAGTCTGGCAACTGACCGTCTTCGATGAAATCATCCTCATATCGCTCTTTGTCCTCTTCGGACAAATCATCATAGGAGATGCCTTCTTCCAGAAAACGGGTCTTGACCTCGTAGTTGTAATAGGGAACCAGCACATGGTCCTGTTGCACCGCCGTTTCATAATCATAGGCATAGGTGGGCACGCCGTGTTCCATCTCGAAAAAGTCGTAGGTGTTCCGATCCACATCGGTCTTCGGCGTGGCGGTCAGACCCACCATGAAGGCGTCAAAATATTCAAAGATGGCCCGGTACTTTTTGAAGATGCTCCGGTGGCTTTCGTCAATGATAATCAGGTCGAAGTGCGCCGGAGTAAACAGCTGCCGCCCGTCCTTGGACTTGGTGTCATCAATGGCGTTGAGGATGGTCGGATAGGTGGAGAACACAATGCGGGCGTTTCGGTCGTCCTTGTTGGAGCAGAGGTTGCACAGGGACATATCCGGCAGATAGTTCTTGAAATCGTCCTTTGCCTGCTTCACCAGCGCGGTGCGGTCGGCCAGAAACAGAATGTTGGTCACCCATTTGCCTCGGCTGAGCACATCGGTCAGGCTGGACGCGGTTCTGGTTTTGCCGGTGCCGGTGGCCATCACCAGCAGATGCTTGCGGAACCCCTGCGTAATCTGTTCGCACACCGCTCGGATGGCTTCCTTCTGGTAATACCGGTCAGTGATTTTGTCATCAATGGAAACGCCCATCAAATCCATCCGCTCGGTGCGCCGGTTCATCAGCTTTTGCAGGTCATCCTTGCTGAAAATGCCACTGACCTTCCGTTGCGGGGCGGTCTGGTCATCCCAGAAGTAGGTTTCAAAGCCATTGGTGGTGAACATCATGGGGCGGCGGCCAAATTTCCGTTCCAGACAATCCGCATACAAAACCGCTTGTTTGCGTCCAATGTTTGGGTCCTTGCTGGTGCGCTTGGCTTCCACCACCGCCAGGGGCAGACCGTCCTTTCCAAACAGCACATAGTCGCAGAAGCCAGGCTGACCTGGCATCCCGGCCATATCCTCCACACGATACTCCTCCTGTACATCAGCATCTGGGCCGGTGAACTTCCAGCCCATCAGTTTGAGGTCCACGTCGATGTAGATTTTGCGGGTCTTGAATTCCGAGAGGTCCTCCGGCTGGAAGGTGCGTTCCTTCTGATGCTGCTCCTTTTCGGCGGTGTATCGGGTGGACATCTGCTCGATTTGCTTGCGCAGCGCCTCGATCTCGGCATCTTTCTGGTCCAGCCGACTTTCCTGTTCCTTGATTTTCCGGGTATCCACCGCCACCTTTCCGGTGGGGACAAGATTCTCGTCGAAGGTGCGCTCCTGATAGTCCGCGCCATAGCAATAGTCGATCCACTGCACAAACTCAAACAGACCGCGCAGAGAAGCAAGCGCATCACTTGGCTGAACGCTGCGCTCGGTATGTACCGCCAGATTGCCCAACTTGATGATAAAAGGCATCTTGCCCCAAGTGTCGGAGTCCACAGCGAAGCGGAAAGTTGGCTCGTGAATGAGGGATTGTAGATTGTCTTTGTAGGGCATTTTCATGGACTTGTCCGCTGCATATACCCATTTTACTGCCAGCTCCAATGCCTTACGGCAGCCTACTGCACACATGGCAGGAGCAGAAACATAAATTTTCTCAGCTTCCATGCAGGCGGGGGCGAAGAGGGCATATTCAGTTTTGGCTTTGAGAAAGGAGAAGTTAGTCATCACATCATCTCCAGTATTTTATTTCTTTTGAACTCATCATGTCCTCATATTGTTTCAACGCGGTTTCCTTATCTGTATGAAGTAGTTGGTAAACCTGTTCATCATCTTCTTTTTCGGCATCTATTGAAAAATCAATATACGATAATAAGTCTATACGGTTAGAAATTAACAGCTCTTTATTTATCTGCTTGCTGTTCATGCGCTTTACACTGTTGTCATCAATTATGATTATTCTGGGAACGCGCTGAACAGTATCGACAAACGCCAAAAATAATTCTGGCGTAATTGGCATACCAAGCAAGTCATATTCTATACCATCTTTTTCACCGTAAATATTGACTACCGGCATATCGCTTGTAACAAATACGGAACCTTTGGCTTTAAAAATACACAGTTGCGATTCCTTTATTGTCTCAGCCAAAGCCCGAGGAAACAAGCCAACATCCGGAGCAATGTTTATCTTCAAAAACTCGTTTGCCAGCATGGACAGGTAAACATTTTGCGGTACATCAGGAAAAATGTCCTTTACATGTTTAATATGCTGCGGATCGTTTTTGTATT
>SFJM01000082.1 GCA_004555915.1 Clostridiales bacterium
TACTAAAGAGCGGTTTGTAATGAATAGCTTCTTCAGCATTACCACCTTTTCCATGTATATAAATAACTGCTTTATCCACAATAGTTATCCTCCACAAATCCCGATTTGTCAGCCTCATTCTATCACACACTCGGTACATTTCTCGGCTTGCGTATCACAGCGGCGGTGCGGCAGATCACGAGTTATAGCTCGGCAATCTGCTCTACTGCATACAGCGGCAAATTCACAAGCCGGTCTTCTTTTTTGAAATCCGCCATCGAAGTGCGGACGGCAATTTCAGGCGCAAACTTCTCCTGATAGGTTTTCAGGCTTTTTGCCCGGAGGTTGGTTTCAGCCTTCACCTCTACCGGGATCACCTGCTCGCCTGTATCCACGATGAAGTCAATTTCGCAGGACCCTCTGTCATTGGTGTAGTAGTAAACGCCCAGGTCCTCAATGGTTTTCAGCTGCTGGCAAACATACTGCTCCGTAAGGGCGCCTTTGAACTCAATAAAGAGGTCGTTTCCGTCCAGCAGGGTGCGCTGGCGAAGGCCTGCCATACACCCAAGCAGTCCCACATCCACAAGGAACAGCTTGAATGCCTTTAAGTCCTCATAGGCCTTCAGGGGAATTCCGCCAGCGTTTACACGGCTGATCTTATGAACCAGTCCGCAATCGGAAAGCCACAGAATCGCCGTTTCATAATCCTTGGCTCTTGCGCCTTCTCGAACGAGGCCATAGACGAACTTTTTGTTTTCCCTTGCCAACTGCGAAGGAATGCTGTTCCAAAGCATGCGGATCTTGGGAACGATCTCATTCGGTGCGTGTTTGGAAAAGTCCTGCTCATAAGCGGCAAGTATCCTTTTCTGTATCTCACGGACCTCATTAAAATCCTTATTCTCCGCAAAGCTCTGCACCGCTTCCGGCATACCGCCTACAAAATAGTACTGCTTGAGCGCATCAATGTAGGTCTGCTTAAAACTCGTGATCATTGGATAATCCTGCTTGCTGAGCAGCTCTGCATAGCGTTCCTTGCCGGTGGCCATCAAAAACTCCTTGAAAGAGAGCGGGAATAGCTTCAAAAAGTCCACTTTGCCTACTGGGAAAGAAGTGCCTTCATGCAGGGCAATGCCCAGCAGAGAGCCTGCGCATACAATGTGGTACTCCGGCGCATTTTCGTAAAAGTACTTGAGAGAGCTGAGCGCTCTTGGCACTTCCTGTACCTCATCAAAAATCAAGAGTGTATGGTCGGGATCAATTTTCCGACCGGAATACAATTCCAACCCCATGATCAAACGCTCTGTGTCCAGATCAGAGGCAAACAGTTCAGCCATTCTGGAATTGGAATCGAAGTTGATATATACGGTATCGGTATAATAGAGCTTTCCGAATTCCTTCATCAGCCAGGTTTTCCCGACTTGCCGTGCGCCCTCGATAATCAGCGGCTTCCGCCGTTTGCTTTCTTTCCATTTCAGTAGCTTTTCCATTGCGATTCGGTACATACTTGCACCCCCTATCTCATACTGCAAATATAGTATACCACCGAATCGCAAAAAATGCAACGAACTTTCAGGTTTAAACCACATTTTTTGCAGCGAACTTTTGATGCGAACACGCACTTTTCACAATGAACTCAGAAAATACGTTCATGATATCCGCAAAATACAGCTTAAATGTGTCAGGCTCGTAATTGCCTCCCAATGGCAGTTCTGGAAACTCCATACACAAAACATGGGCGATTTTCAATCCGTTTCGCACATTTCATGGGCGAATCCAAGCTGCCTCGCGCACATTTTAGATTATCGACCTCATTAGTTTATGATAGCCGCAAGGTTTTTACTCCCTGCGGCTATCATTGGTTATTTCATGATTTTCAGCAACAGCGCATTGATATCTTCCGTCGGTTTGCCCTGCGCGACCAGCTTGTTTCGGAACCCAAGGAGCGCATATTTAGCGAGCCGGAGTTCTTCCGGATTTAACTCAACAATTCGCTTATCATTTTTGCGTCTGAACATATCAGGCACCTCCGTCCTTTGATCTGGCTTTATTGTAGCGGCGGAAGTGCCGTGCTGCAAATGTGCGAATTATTTCATCGCTCCCTGTCATCGCTGGAGCGGCTCGGTTCTTCATCGGCTCGCTCACCGTCAACGATCTCGTTCTCTCTTTTGTCGAGATTGAGCATCGCATTCAGTTCATTTAGCCGTTCCGATTTGGCTTTCAATTCTTCCTCCTGGGAGAATGGCTTCTGTACCTCAGCCTTTGCATTTTCAAGCTGAACCCGGGTGTTCTCCAGCTGCTCGGCACACGCTGCCATTCGTTCCTCAAAAGAACTGAGGGTGTTATCCAGTCGCTGAATGTTGCCGAAGATGTCCGTTCCCAGCGTGACCGTATGCCGCAGCTGATGAATCAGCGTGATCTTATATTCCCGGCTGAAGGTGTCGAAGGACAGCTCCATATCAAAGCCTCGGTACTGACCGATGGGAATCGGGTCGGGGCTTGTCATGGACTTGCAAAGACCGAGGATGGCATCGCCGGCGGCCTTCTTTTCTCTTACCGTGCCGCCCGGCATAAACATCGGAGAGAAGCCGTCCTCGTTGGGCTCGGTGTTTCTTTTTCGCTGGTCAATATCCGCCCGATAGCCCTCAATGCGCTGCTCCAACGATTTGATTTTCTGCGGAAACTCCTTCAGGATTTGATCCTCCAGCGAATAGCGTTGGCTCAGATGGTTGGCCTTGAGCAGCTTCAGGCGAGACACATCAATATCTAAATCCATCTTCTCCTTGATGTGGGGATTGCCGGCGCACAGCGCCTTGATTTCCGCATAGCTCAGGGCAGTTTCGTCAATGTCCTCCGCAGAACGCACCGGGGATTTGCTGGTCATGATCTGCCCAATGAACTTCTGCTTGGATTCCACCAACTGATACAGGTAGCTGTCGAAGGTGTTCTCCGTGACATAGGTGTAAATATCGACCTCCTTGTTTTCGTTGCCCTGGCGGATGATTCGTCCTTCCCGCTGCTGCAGGTCAGACGGTCGCCACGGACAATCCAAATGATGAAGTGCCGCAAGCTTCGTCTGCACATTGGTGCCGGCTCCCATTTTCTGCGTGGAACCGATGAGTACACGCACCTGACCGGAGCGCACCTTGCCAAACAGCTCTTTCTTTTGCGCCTCGGAGTTTGCCGTATGGATATAGGCGATTTCCTCTGCCGGAACGCCCTTGGCAATCAGCTTGTTTCGGAGATCATCGTACACATTGAACTTGCCGTCGCCGTGGGGCGTAGACAAGTCGCAGAATACCATCTGTGTCGATTTCCGATCGGCGGTGCGCTGCCAGATGTCAAAAACATTCTCCGCACAGGTCCCAACTTTGCTTGTCTCGCTGTCGGGGAGCATATCGTTCATGAGCCGCTGATCCAAGGCGAGCTTTCTGCCGTCATTGGTGATGAGGAGCATGTTATCCACGCTGGAATCCACCATCTTATTGCGGACACGCTCGGCTCGTTCAGACAATCCCGCCACCATTTCTTTCTGCGTTTCTGATGGCTTCAAAACAACGCTGTGGTAATGAGCCTCCGGCACGGGGAGCTTGAGCATATCCGCCGTTTGGATGTCTGCGGTCTCCTTGAACATTGCCATGAGCTCCGGTAGATTATAGAACTTGGCAAACCTCGTTTTGGCGCGGTAGCCCGTGCCCTCCGGGGAGAGCTCGATGGCTGTCACCGTCTCACCGAAGGTAGAGGCCCAGGCATCGAAGTGGAGAAGGTCATTCCTGCGCAGCGCTCCATACTGGAGATACTTCTGCATGCTGTACATCTCCACCATGCTGTTGGAGATGGGTGTGCCGGTGGCAAACACAACGCCTCTGCCGCCGGTCAGCTCGTCCAGATACCGGCACTTCATATACAGGTCGCTGGACTTCATGGCCTCGGTTTGGCTGATGCCGCCCACATTCCGCATTTTTGTAAATGCGGCGAGGTTTTTATAGTAATGCGCCTCATCGATGAAGATACGGTCAACGCCCAGCTCTTCAAAGGTCACAACATCATCCTTGCGGGACTGATCGTTGAGCTTGTCCAGCTTCTGCTTGACCGTTTTCTTGGTTCGCTCCAGCTGCTTGATGGAGAAATTATCCCCACGGTTTTTCTTCAATTCAGAAATGCCGTCCAGCACTTCATCCAGCTGTTGCTGCAGGATGGCACGCTGTCGTTCCAGGGACATGGGGATCTTTTCAAATTGGCTGTGCCCAATGATGACATGATTGGGAACCACAAACAAGCTCTTTTGACACAAGCCCAGCCGTTTGCTCTCTTGGGCCGCCGCTACCATCTCGAAGGTCTTCCCAGCCCCCACTACATGGGCAAGTAGGGTGTTACCGCCGTAGAGAATGTGTGCAATGGCATTGACCTGATGCGGCCTCAGTGTGATCTCCGGATTGATTCCCACGAAATTCAGGTGGCTGCCGTCATACTCACGGGGGCGAATGCTGTTGAACTTCTCGTTATACAGCTTGGTCAGCTGC
>SFJM01000083.1 GCA_004555915.1 Clostridiales bacterium
GCCGGAGTTTGCATACGGAAAATCCCGCATTGATTTTTACATGGAAAAGGGCGAACAGAAATACCTGCTGGAAGTCAAAGGCTGCACATTGGAAGTGGGCGGTATTGGTTATTTCCCGGATGCGCCCACCGAACGGGGCGTGAAGCACCTGCACGAACTGGCGCAGGCACAGCGGACAGGATATCAGTGCGCTGTGGCCTTTGTGATTCAGATGGAAGGCATCACCGAGGTGCGGCCAAATGTCAGCACACAGCCGGAGTTTGGCACGGCACTGGCCGAAGCAAAGGCCGCAGGTGTGCAAGTGCTGTTTTTGCTCTGCCGTGTGGGGCGTGACAGCTTGGAAATCGTGGAGCAGAGGGAAGGCTGAAAAATTTTTCAGAAAACCTCTTGACCCTGACGCAGCGTCATAGCGTATACTGTGGCTGTCGCAAGGGAGGACAGCAAGATGATGACAGTGAACGAAGTGAGCAAGCGGACCGGAGTGAGCATCCGGACCCTGCAATATTACGATAAAATCGGTCTGCTGCGCGCGGCGGGCCGCACCGAAGCAGGCTATCGGCTGTATGACGATGCCGCGCTGGAACGTTTGCAGCAGATCTTATTGTTCCGGGAACTGGAATTTCCGCTGAAGGACATCCAGAAAATCGTGGAGAATCCTGCTTTTGACCGGCAGAAAGCACTGGAACAGCAGATCACACTTCTGACATTGAAAAAGCAGCATCTTGAAGATCTGATCGGCCTTGCGCAGAAAATTCGATCCACAGGAGGAATGGTTATGGACTTTACCGCATTTGATACGCAGAAGATCAAGAAGTATACCGAGCAGGCCAAAAAGGAATGGGGCGAAACGCCGGAATACAAAGAGTTTGAGGAAAAAACTGCCCATAAGACCGAGAAAGAGGTCAAGGACATGAGCAGTCAACTGATGGACATCGTGGCGGCATTCGGCGGGATGCAGAGCAAAGACCCGGCGGACTCTGAAGTGCAGGCACAGGTGAAGAAGCTGCAGGAGTTTATCACAGAGCACTACTATAACTGTTCCAAGGTGATCCTGAATCAGCTGGGGCAGATGTATGGGGCAGGCGGAGCATTTACGGAAAACATCAATGCTGCCGGCGGTGCCGGTGCCGCAGAATTTGCGCAGAAAGCCATTGAGATTTATTGCAAGTGAGCCCAAAAACGCTTTGCGTGATTCAGTTACAGAAATCATAACTAGGAAATATTATCATATAGACACAAGAAACACACCGACAACATTCCAATGGAGGATTTCGATATGAAGGCAAAGTTTTACATCTGCAATCACTGTGGCAACCTCGTCACTACCATCCATAACGCAGGCGTTCCGCTGGTCTGCTGCGGGGAGAAAATGAAAGAGCTGGTTCCCAATACGGTGGAAGCCAGCGGCGAGAAGCATCTGCCGGTGGCAGAGCTTTCCGGCAGTCGTCTCACGGTCACAGTGGGCGCGGTGGAGCATCCCATGGCGGATGTTCACTATATTCAGTGGATTTTTGTGGAGACTGAGAACGGCGGGCAGATCCGCTATCTGAATCCGGGGCAGGCTCCCAACGTGGGGTTTGAACTGGGAAGTGAAAAGCCGGTGGCTGTTTACGCATACTGCAACCTGCATGGCCTTTGGATGACGAAACTCTGATACAATCAATGCAAACAGGGAGTGATTTGATGTCACTCCCTGTTTTTTGATGAGAACTTTATGCGGTTCTTTTGGTTCGGAACTGTGTATAAATGGGATGGATAAAATGCGTAGGCACACTATATGCGTTTATTAAACGCTGATAGCGTTTAATTTTTTGCGTGGAATCGTGAAAATAAGACCTGTGAAAAACGTAGAAAATTTGATATGTTTGCGCTGCAAACTAAGACATATTGATGTTTTTGAAACGAGTTTATAGTGAAATATGTGTAATTCGAGTGCAGATATTCATTCTTGTGAGTTTGTTGTGTGAATTTGTCACGTTCCGCCGCAAAAAAGGACTTGACGGAAAAAATACTCTGTAGTAATTTATGAGCAAATTCGCTTTTGTGAAATAAAGTCGAATTTGAATCCGCATGCATTATCCTGGTATGCGGAAAAGGAGAAAGCATCTTTATCGCAGGGAGGATTGCAAACAAAACCCAGTTCCTCCGCCCAAACCGCTGCGTAGCAGCAGAAAGGACGACCGAATATGAGTTATGACAAAGTGCAAGTCGGCAACAGAATCCGTGGAAGCCGCCTCGAAAAAGGCTGGACGCAGGAACGGCTTGCAGCAGAAGCTGAAATTTCAGTGCAGCAGCTTCGCGCATTGGAAAAAGGACAGCGCAATCTGGGAGTAGACCACTTGGGACGCCTGTCGGATGCAATGGGAGTCAGCAGTGATTTCCTGCTGAAAGGTTGTTCTGAAAACAGTATATTGGTTTGCAAGATGCTGGATGACCTCAAGAAAAAATTGCAGCCGTCAAAGTAAATCGCAGAAAAATGATCGGTTTTGCCGCAAAAACAGTATATTTTAGCGCTTTACAGCAATGAAAGTACTTGCTATAATATCGCCATGGCGCAAGTTTCAGTTGCGCAAGAGGGAAAATTGCCTGAAATGCATTAAAGGCTGATAATACTCCGTGAGCTACTCACAAGAGTAGCTCCATCGAGTCGCGGTCATTGTGCATTTTCAAGCTGAAAACAGGCCGGGACTCGGAAAAGGAGTCTCGGCCTGTTTGTGTTTTCGGCGCAAAGGAAAGGATTGAACAATGCGATTTGATGCAAAAGAATTCGGCGGACGTATCCGCGATTTGCGGAAAAAGAAGGGGATTACACAGGAACAGCTGAGTATAATGCTGAACGTTAGTGCGAACCATCTTGCAAAAGTTGAAACGGGAAACCGCTGCTGCTCGATTGAGTTGCTGCAGGATCTTTCGTCCTGCCTGAATGTCAGAACGGACTATCTGCTGAACGGAGATGCACCGCATAACAACCATCTGAGGGAAAGACTGACGTTTCTTGCACAGGAATTAGAAAAGATTACGGCGGACCTCCCGGTATGGGGATAGGAAAAAGCAGAATCCTCTTTTTCAATGCCCAAAAGCGTGGTAGAATAGGTAAAAGATTCAGTATCTGAAAAACGGAGCGCGCAACAATGAAGATTCTGGTCAGCGCCTGTCTGCTGGGCGAAAACTGCAAATACAGCGGCGGAAACAATTACAATCAGGCGGTCTGTGATTTTGCGCGGGGGCATCAGGTGGTTCTGGTCTGCCCGGAGGTTTTGGGCGGCCTGCCCACACCGCGGTGCCCGGCGGAAATCGTGCAGGGCGTTGTCACGAACAAAGAGGGCATCAATGTGGACCGGGAGTTCCGAGCGGGCGCAGCCAAGGCCCTTGCCATTGCAAAAGAAAATGGGGTGGAGCTTGCCATCCTGCAATCCCGCAGCCCCAGCTGCGGCGTGAAGGAAATCTACGACGGAACGTTTTCCGGGACAAAGATTCCCGGACAGGGTGTTTTTGCCAAGATGCTGATGGACGAAGGCATCCGTGTTCTAGATGCTGGGGAATTGCCTAAAATTATCTTGAAAAATGAGGACGGAAAATGTCAATCAGACTGATTTGCAGCGATATTGACGGTACGCTGCTGCAATACGGCAGGAAAGAGCTGGAAGGCGAGATCTTTGAACAGATACGGGAGCTGCATCGGCGCGGCATTTACGGAATACGAAAGAAAGTCCCGGCCATTCTCCTGTGATTTGCAGGAAAATGGCCGGGATAGTTTGCTTTTTATTGAAGATTCATCCATGCCGCCAGCGCGTCCGCCGTCTGCCGCTGTTGTTCCTCGGCAGAGATGGTGGGTGTGCCATCGCCCTTCTGGGCACCGTAACTGCCGAACCCGGCATGACAGCCGCCGTCAATGACCGTTTCGGTGGTGTCCTGTGGGAGGTTCGTGCGGTCGGCTTCGTATTTTTCGCGGTTCAGCACACCATCCTCGCTGCCGTAAGTGGAATAAATTCGCAGGCCGCTGTCGGTCAGGTCGGCGGTAGAGTAGGCCGCCAGCAGCACCAGACCGTCCAGTTCATCGGTGTGTTTGGCCGCGTAGCTTGCCGCCATGGCCCCGCCCAGCGAGTGCCCACCGATGTACCAGTCTGTGACTTCGGAAAAGCGTTCCGGGATGCTGTCCGCCGCGTTCATGTCCGGAGCATAGGCGGTGTTTTCCACCTTGCCGCCCGGATAGAAGATCAGCCCGGCGGTGGGAGATTCCGGCGCAAAGACCCAGTTGCCGTTCTGCTTGGTGACGCTCACCACGTCATCCGATACCAGCGCATCCTCGGCGGCGGGGTCTGCGTGGTAGTAGTCGCTGACGTAAACGCCGAACGCAACATAGACGGCCAGCAAAACAGCCAGCAGGCAGAGGAACACTCTGCGGGGAAACGATTTTTTCTTCTGTTTCATAGAACTCCTTTATTTTATAAGCATTTTCCGCAATCGCTGCAGCCGTTGCAGATCAACTTGCTGCCGCAGGTCTCGCAGTTTGCGCGGAAATGAGGCACATAGAGATCTTCCTGCGGGATGGGGTAGCCCCAGTCGTCCACGAGGTCAAAATGAATGGGCCTGCCTTGAAAATTCACGCCGGATTTATAAGCCATCCGGCTTTGCAGCTGCTTGTTTGGCAGGTGGTAGCGCCTGCCGTCCTTGATGAACACGGTGCCGGTCTCGATAAAGCAGAAGGTCACGTTGGCATCCACGCATTCCTGCCGGAGAGACTTGACCCAATCAAAATTGCAGGGGCGGGCACCATCGTAGTTTTCGCCGCCGCAGATGACTTGTTCGATCTGCCCGGCGGAAAAGTACTGCCGGATGCTTACCGGTCCGATGAAGGGCGCGCACATGATGCCCTTGTGCTTGAAGGGAAGGTCAGACAGGATGGGGATGCGCTCATCGGCGCGGCGCTGATTTTCACAGGTGACGTTGAAAAAGATGTTGTCCCAACCGCTGCCCCAGTCCGGCGGCAGGCACTCCCGTACCCGCTGCGGCCGTTTGGTGAGCAGGAAAAACACCACATCGCTGCGCTGGCGCATGATGTCCCACGCCTCAGCCCGCCACGGGTCGGCTTCTTCCAAGAAGAAATCCGAGGTCATGCAGACCCGGATCTGCTCACCACTCTGGATTTTGTAGTGTCCGGTGCGGTCTTTCTGGAGCGGATAGGAAAAGCCGCTTTTCGTTTTGTAGATCTCGGCTCCGTTCTGATCCCGCATCCGGTCGAGAAAATACATGTAACAGTTCTGGCAGCCCTCGCTGCACTTGACGCAGCCGTGCCATGGATTCCAGATGTCGTGCAGGAAGCTCACCCTCTTTCTGTACCTATTATTATAATAGCTGCGCGGACAGGAAACAAGAGCACCCCTTGCACCGCCCCATCGGATGTGATAGGATGAAGAAAACCATGTGAGGGAGGAACTACTACCATGCCGTTTCTGATGATCCGCAATGACATCACCAAAGTGGCGGCGGATGCCATTGTCAACCCGGCCAACCGGAACCTTTTGCAGGGCAGCGGCACCAGCCGCGCCATCTATCAGGCGGCAGGGGAGCAGGAGCTGACCGCCGCCTGCGAAGCCATCGGCCGCTGCGATTTGGGCAGGGCCGTGTGTACCCCGGCGTTCGGTCTGTCGGCAAAGTACGTTTTCCATGCAGTCTGCCCGGCGTGGCACGGCGGCGGGTTCGGCGAAGCTAAACAATTAGCCGGTGCATACCACTCCGCATTGGAATTAGCCGCAGAGTACCACTGCGAGAGCGTGGCCTTTCCGCTGCTGTCCAGCGGAAACTATGGCTACCCCAAAGAACAGGCCTTCCGCATTGCGGTGGACACCATCACACAGTACGTCATGGAGCACGACCTGACCGTGTATCTGGTGCTCTACGACCGGGACTCGCTGGCCGTGAGCCGGAAGCTGTTCGCCTCGGTGGAGGAGTACATTGACGACCACTATGTAGCACAGAACGATGAAAGCTACGGATTTGGCCGTCGGCGCAGAGAATTGTCAGAGCGGCGGAGGCTTCTGGAAGAAGATGCCGCCCTGCCGATGCTAGGTGCAGTTCCGGCACCCGCCGCGGCACCCAGGACAGCCCGCAGTCTGGAAAGCCTGATGGACAACCTTGGCGAGAGCTTCACCACCCGGCTGCTGCGGCTCATTGACGAGCGGGGGCTGAAAGACTCCACCGTGTACAAGCAGTCCAACATCTCCCGGCAGCATTTCTCCAAAATTCAGTGCAATCGCGACTACAACCCCAAAAAGAAAACGGTGCTGGCCTTTGCGGTTGGGCTGCACCTGTCCGAAGATGAAACCATCGACCTGCTCAAGAGCGCGGGCTATGCCTTTTCGGATGGCTCCAAGCGGGACTGGATCGTGCGGTATTGCCTGGAACACAAAATCTATAACATCAATCAGGTCAATACGCTGCTGTTTGAATACGATCAGGAACAGCTGGGTGCGTAATTTGTCGCCTGCCCGTTGACCTTTTGCCCTCCGGTTTGTGGTATCCTTTTGCCAACGAAAGCGATACACCACAAAACGGAGGGCATTGTTGTGAAGAAAAATCTTACCGAGCTTGTTTTCATTCTGGACCGCAGTGGTTCCATGGGCGGGCTGGAGCAGGATACCATCGGCGGGTTCAATGCTATGCTGACCCGGCAGAAGGAGCAGGAGGGCGAGGCCAATGTGACCACGATCCTGTTCGACCATGAGGTGCAGCTGCTGCACGACCGTTTTCCGCTGAAGGCTGTTGCGCCACTGACCGAAAAGGACTACTACGTCCGGGGCTGCACGGCACTGCTGGATGCCATTGGTTATGGCATGGAAAAGATGGTGAATATCCAGCGCCATCTGCCGGAGAGTGAGCGCGCCGAAAAAGTCATTTTTGTCATCACCACGGACGGCGTGGAAAACGCCAGCAAACGGTTTGGCTATGAGAAGATTCGCCGGATGATCGAGCGGGAAAAAGAGCAATACGGCTGGGAGTTCCTGTTCCTCGGTGCCAACATGGACGCCGTAAAGGAAGCTGCCCGCTTCGGCATCTCGTCCGACCGGGCTGCGCGGTTTGAGAATGACGCACAGGGCGTGGCGGTCAACTACCACGTTGTCAGCGAGACGGTTTCCCGGATGCGGGAGGCACCCTGCTGCGCGTCCATCGGCGCAGAGTGGAAAGAACAAATCGAAGCTGATTTCCAGAAGCGGCATCACGGGTAAGGGAGGAAACAGCCATGTTAGGAGCAATCTTGGGTGACATCGTGGGCAGTCCCTATGAATTTGACCACAACAATTACAAGCACAAGGATTTTCCGCTGCTGAGCGAGAAATCGCACTTCACCGATGATACGGTCATGACCGTTGCGGTGGCACGGGGATTGATTGCAGG
>SFJM01000030.1 GCA_004555915.1 Clostridiales bacterium
TGCCTAAAAAGTCATATAATTTATCATTGCGGGGCATTATGCTCTGACTACAACACTGCAGAGCAGCAAATTTTGATTTATCGCTCTGTTTATAGAACTCCTCAAATTGTTCTTGCAGTTCCATTGGTGGTACCGAGATGGCGATTTTTTCAAGCCGGGCTTTAGAGAGTTCCTTGAAGGTCGCCCCTGTTCCGAGACCAACAAAATAGTCTTTGTTCATTCGTAGCAGCGCAAACAGATATACAGGGTTGAGACGAGGACCGCAAATAAAATTTTTGAATCCTTGATTGCAGTACATCTCGCAGCCTGCTATAGCCGTTTTCCCAATAGGTGCTCTTGTAGAAAAGATCACGGTTCCCGCAGGAAAAGACTTTAGGCCGGCCGCTTTTACACCGGCCTCTGTGATATGACGGACCGAGTCGTAGATCACGAATGATGTATCTTCGAGTTCTGCAGGTGTAATCCATTTGATATCACCGTCCCAATATTCTGGCTCAGAAGACTTTGGCGTGGTTCCTAAAACGAATTCAGTCAGTTCGGGCAACAGAACGTAATCCCATCCTCGATCATTTGTGATTGGATTTCCGAACTGCTCCATAAATTGAGAATTGCAAACAGCTCACCCAATGAATTTACGATGCGATTCCTTCACATTATTCTGATTCACCATAGCGTATTGGAGCGTTGTATCGATGCTCTGGTGGCCGAGAAGCTGCTGCACCTGCTCAATTGGCATGCCTTTGTCGATAGCCATTGTAGCAAGCGTTCGTCGAAACTTGTGTGGATGCACCTTATGAAAACTCAGCTCACGACCAATTTTGCGGAGCCTGATCTCCACGCCGCTGATTTGAAGCCGGTCAAATGGCTTCAGCAGGGATACAAACAGTGCTTCATTGCTGTCTGTGCGTTCGCCCAGATAGCGTTGCAAGTGGATCTTTGTCCGGGCGTCAAAGTAGACCTTGCGTTGCTTATTTCCTTTACCGAAAACGATGCATTCCCGATTTTCAAAATCCACATCACTGCGATTGAGCTTTACGAGCTCACCGACTCGGATGCCGGTTGAGGCCAGGAGATCAATCATAGCCAGATCTCGTGCGTTGTCGCAGTGATCACGCATCATCTCCAGTGACTCATCCGAGTAGGTTTCTTTGACCGTTTTGCCGGTCTTGACCTTGTGTATTCTTCTTACCGGGCTCTTGACGATATAGTCCTCGTCTTCAAGCCATGCAAAGAAAGAGGAGAGAATGCGTCTCACATTATCGAGGGTGACTTTGCTCACAGTTCCTCGTCGCTGATATGTATCGAGGTAGAAGCGAAGGTCCTCGGTTGTAATCTGACATTCCGGCTTGCCGATGCATTCCAGCATGTTCCGGATTGTAGATTCGTAGTAGCGGAGGGATTTCTCAGAGCATCCCTCGACACGCTTTGCGGCAATAAAGACCGGCAGCATGTCGCTCTTTTCATTCTTGCTCTCGGTTGTGGCCAATTCTAACGGCAGCAGATGCTTTGCCAGCACTTCCGAAAGCAGTTTCATTTGGTTCTCGTCCAGAATGCCGAGCAGGTCGTTCTGAATGTTCGTAATAACTTGATTGATCATGGTAGTTTCCTCCTTTTCGTTATCCTCCGTTTCCGGTGTCCCCACGAGCCGGAGGAAACTTCATGACCTTATTATTTAGCCAAGATTTTCTGAAATGATACGTTTATAGGTCGCAGTCAGCTCAGAGAGGGCTTTTTCCAGTTCAAATTTTGATTTATCGCTCTGACGGACGAAGGCTGCAAACTCTCGCTGCAGCTCCAAAGAGGGCAGGATCATGGGCAGCGTTTTCATCTTCGCTTGTGGTCATGTCCAAAATCCGGAAGTAGACGTTTGCAAACTCAATGTCACAGCATTCATTCGGAATCAGGACATGAGCATGGTTATTCACCCAGCATTTTCCCGAAACGATGTAAGATGTGTGCTCTCCGGCACCGTAAGCACCGCAATCTTCGGCAAGACATATCGCATCGCAGTCCATAAGGTAATCGTTGATACTATCCACCTGACCGTTTGCTCCGTAATAGGGATAAAGTTGGCCAGTATGCATTTCAGAGCGAACAGCATCGTTGATTGGTTTCCGAAGATCGTCCCTGATCGTAAAGGCGGTCTCAAAACTCACTGCATCTGGGCTGTTCTTGGGCTCTCCGAACATAACGATAAATTGAGACTTAACGAGTTCATCGGTAGCAGAGATCAGCCTTTTATAGGCCTCTATCGTATCATTTATGGACCACAGAACTTCGGCCAACTTACGCTGAGTGTCCATATCTGGTAGCTCAAACTCCAGCTCTTTCAGGTCCCGCCAGTTGATTGTTGGGGATAATGATCCCACAGAAATCTTGATGGCTGCATCCAAGAAATAGTCGGAACTGATGAACAACGGAAAGAAGTCCTTGTCAATCACGTCCTCTTTGGGCCGCAGCACCATTCCATGAGCTGAGAAAATGCCGTCGAAAGGTGCTATGGCGACCTTCTTCTGGTAAGCTCTGCGCTTTCCAAAAAGAACATCTCCTTTATGCATCACCAGCTTTTCCCCGATTGGAGCTATCTCCGAGCCGAACCGCGTAACCTTCAGAGTCCCAGAATCCAGATGCTCAAGGCCAAGGTAGGTGAAGCGATCCTCTTCGACAGGCTTTTTCTTCTCGGTGCTGTTGATAGCAATCTGATCAAATCGATATTTCGCCATTATGCACACCTCCTCATGGGAGCGGTGTGACCGGAGAAATCCTTATAGGCTATGGGCCCGATAAATTGAGATTTCACCAGCTCATCCGTCGCTGTAATCAATTTCTGATAGGATTTCTTTGTGGCGTCCATAGCCCATAGGAGCTCGGCAAGCTCATGCTGTTTGCCCATATCAGGCAGTTCAAACTCATAGTTTTTCAGATGCTCCCACTTTACACGTGGAGAGAGGGACCCGGCGGATTTACCAACAGCGAAGTCAAACAGTTCATCATTCTGAATGATAAACGGAAGAAGCTCTGGAAGAATGCGATCTGGGATGGCTTCTATTACCGTGATGTCGCCGGAACAGATGCCGTCGAACGGTGCAACGGCAGCTTTTCTGAGATAGGCTCTGCGTCGGCCGAAGAGGACATTCCCTTTGCGGAACATCTTTGTGAAGGTGTTATCGCTGCCCTCATCACAAGCGGTGAGAGTCACTTCCTCCGGAACCAGATGCTCAAGGCCGACAATGGGATATCCGTCTTTGCTGCCCTTGCAGGTTTCCTTGTGTTCAATTGCAACTTCACCCAATTTCACTTTACTCATTATCTTCGACCCCCTTTCCCAGCATGGCATTCAGTTTCTCATAGCTCAGCTTCATCATTTCCGAGGCGGCTCTCCAGCTGTCATAGTGCTCCTGAACCGTGCGAGTGTCGATTTCTTCCTCGTTCACTTCCGGCTTAACATACAGCGGAATGCTGAGTGAGAAGTTGTTGTCGGCAATATCCTGAATGGTTGCGATCTTAGCAAAGTCGCCATCATCGCAGTAATTCTTATACGCAGTTGCGATCCGCTGAATATGACGGTCCTCAAGATAGCTCTGAGCGTTCTTCCGCTCAACTTCGTTAACAGCATTAATGAAGAGGATTTGCCCACGGCGCTCCGGTCGTTTTGTCATTCGGCAGATCATGATGCAGGCTTCCATTGGGGAGTTGTAGAACAGGTTCGGCCCAAGACCGATAACGCATTCCACTCGGTCGCTGCGGACCAGCCGTTCACGCATTGCGCTTTCCTCATTGCGGAAAAGGACTCCGTGCGGAAACAGAATAGCGCATCGACCGGTATCCTCTTTGAGGCTTGCAATAATATGCTGAAGGAAAGCATAGTCTGCACGGCCCTGTGGAGGAACACCTAAGAAGTTGCGACCGTATTTATCGCTCTCAAAAGCGGCTCGATCCCACTGGCTAATGGAGTAAGGGGGATTCGCAAGGCAGAGGTCAAATTGCTGCAACTTCCCGTTTTCAATGAAAGCGGGAGAAGCAAGTGTGTCGCCGTTGACGATGCTAAAGTCCTTAACACCATGCAAAAACAGGTTCATCTTGCCGATAGCTGATGTCAGAGCATTGATCTCCTGCCCATAGACTGCCACATTGCGCCATTCCTTACCTTGCTCCTTTAAGTACGCTATAGCGGAGATGAGCATGCCGGCACTTCCGCAGGTCGGGTCATATATGGACTCGCCAGATTCCGGTTTCAGCATTTCAGTCATCAGGTGGACAACGGTACGGTTAGTATAGAACTCCTGCGCCGTGTGACCGCTGTCATCTGCGAATTTCTTAATTAGGTACTCATATCCCTGACCGAGCTCGTCCTCAGGGCAGTTGGCAATAGACAGTGTTTTCGTGCTGAAGTGCTCCAACAGGTCTTTCAAAAGCCTGTCGGGGAGGCGATTCTTATTTGTCCAAGCTCCATCACCGAAGATGCCCTGCAGCTTATCAGAGTTCGCATTTTCAACCTTTCTGAACGCCTCAACGATAGCTACGCCTACATTTTCAGAAACGGCGCGGACGTCATTCCAGTGATAGCCCTTCGGAACAATGAAGGTATGGATCTCGTCCTCATCAAATTCGGATGCATCATCACCGTACTCTTCGACAGCCTTAGCTGTTTCTTCATCATACACATCGCAGATGCGCTTGAAAAAGAGAAGCGGGAAAATATACTGCTTGTAGGCACCGGCATCAATGTTGGTTCTGAGCAGAACCGCAGAGTTCCAGAGGTAGGACTGCAGTTCCTCGATAGTTATTCTCTTACTCACTGATGTAGCCTCCTTTCAGCAGCAGTTCTCTCATCCGGGTTTCGGCCTCGATCATCTCGTCATAGGCCTCGAAGTACTGTCTGCGGATTTCTTCCGGAGGAACTGTTTCTTGTTCCTTCTTTTCAATATAGTTGTTGATTGCCAGAGAATAGTCCTTTTCTCGAATGTCAGCAATCGTGACAATCTTGACCTTTTCGATCACATCCTCATAAGCGGTGTAGTAATCGAAAACGGTCTGAATATCGGCTTCTGTCATGATGTTCTGCGCTCGTTGCGGAGTGTAGATGCCGGAACCGTCGATCATACAAATGCGGCCTCTGTGAGAAACAGCCTTATTGTTGTTCAGGAAAAGAATACAAGCGGACACTCCGGTCGAGTAAAATACGCCGCTGGCCATGGTGATAATAGCTTCCAGCTTATCCGATTCAACGAGCTGCTTGCGAATTTCACCTTCTTTGCCGCTTCTGAATAAGACTCCTTGCGGGAGAACCACAGCGCAACGTCCGGTTTTTGGATTCATCGACTTAACCATGTGCTGCAGCCATGCAAAGTCACCGTTGGAGTCAGTCGGGCAGCCCCAGATATTACGACCGTAGATGTCGCTGCTGAATTGTTCGGAGCCCCAGTTCTTCAGAGAGAATGGAGGATTCGCTACCACGCAATCAAAGGTTTGCAGAGAACCTCTTTCCAGATAATTTGGTGAGCGAAGAGTATCGCCCTGCGTGACCTTGAAATCTTTAGCACCGTGCAAGAACAAGTTCATCCGGGCAATAGCAGAAGTCGCAAGATTCTTCTCCTGACCGTATATGCGGCCATAGGTGAGTTTGTCACCATGCATGAATCGGATGGCTTCGATTAGCATCCCGCCCGTTCCACATGCTGGATCGTACACAGTTTCGCCAGCTTTAGGAGCCAGCAGCATGATGAGCAGCTTAACGATAGACCGAGGGGTATAGAACTCACCGGCATTTTTCTTTGACAAGTCTGCAAATTTCTTGATCAGGAATTCATAGCTGTCGCCCATGACGTCGGCAGAGTAATTGTTGTTGCCGACTTTGAGCTTGGACATGTGCTCAATGAGGTCCTTTAATCTCTCGTCTGAGAGTTTTGTTTTGTCTGTCCAGTTCGCATCATCGAAGCTGCTAAAGACGCCACTCAGGGTATCCGGGTTAGCCCGCTCGATACCGTTCATTGCGTTGACGATAGCAACGCCGACGTTTTCGCTTGCCTCACGAACATCCTGCCAGTGACATCCATTCGGGATGACAAAGCGATGGTTTTCAGCGAAGCTCGCATATTCCTCATCACCACCGGATTCCTCAAGGGCTGCCTGCGTTTCTTCGTCATAGACATCAGAAAGCCTTTTGAAGAACAGAATCGGTGTCACGTAGCTCTTGTACTCATCCTGATTGATAGGACCACGCAAAATGTTGCAGGCCTCAAACAGATGGGAAAAGAGCTTCTGACTTGTCGTTTCTTCAGGATGGGCTGTGCTGGCATCAAGTTCAAAATCAGCAACATCCATAGCCGATTCCATCATTTCTGCACGACCTCCCGTTTTTACTCTCTTACCGGTTGATGGGGAAATGCCTACGCTACCGGTTTCGTTCTTTTTCTCGATTTTTGCTGGATACCGGTTTTCAAATTCCAGCAGGATTTTTAGAAGTCTCTCATCCAAGAAAGTGAGAGCATGTTTCCTAATGCTGGTCGGTACACCGTAGTAGGCTTCGGCAACAGAACCAGTGATCGCAGCAAGTGTATCGCTGTCGCCACCGATGGATATGGCATTTCTTATGGCATCCTCGAAGTTGGTCGATTCAAAGAATGCCTCTAATGCCTGTGGGACGGTATCTTGACAGGTCTCGTTAAACCAATAGGTCTCACGGATGCTGTCAAGGGTAAAGCCCAACGGATAGTAGTTCTTTATAATGTAATCCTGTATCTCAATCAGGCTCTTTCCGGTCCGGGCAAGGAATACAGCTACGGCGGTAGCTTCGGCTCCTTTTATACCCTCCGGATGATTATGGGTCACTTCGGTAACAGATCTTGAAAGCTGCTTAACTTCATCAATAGTTCTTCCAACGTAACCGCATCCGCTGACCCGCATTGCGGCCCCGTTGCCGTAACTGTTATAGGGTTCTGGATTGTCAGAGCACATCCAGCGTTGGAATGATCCGCCGTATCCACAGTGGGGATACGGACGTCCAACACTCTGCATGGAGCGTATAGCCTGCTCGCCCAAGTCGCTGTAGTCCCCTTGGCATTTCATGAGAGCATCGCAGACAGCCAGAGACATCACGGAATCGTCGGTGAAGAAGCATTTGTAAGTGAGCAGGTCGAAATCCTTTGACCGGTGGTTATCCCACTCGAAGCGTGATCCGACGATGTCACCAATTATTGCACCAATCATCTAAAAACCTCGCTTTCCAAAGGATTAATAATACTGCTCGATATAGTTGTAGGCCTTATCGAAGACCTCTTTGTCTTTGATCTTATATTTGATCCAGACCACGCTACGCAGAGCTTTCTTGACTTCCTGCTTACCGGCGGTCGTACTCTGCCAACCATCAAAGCGGACGATTTTAACGATGCTGTCGATATCTGCCACGATGCGCTCGACGATAACCGGTGTGCTCTTATTCTTGATTCCATTAAAGAGCTCGGTAAGAGCAGCGATGCCTTTGTCGATCTCCTGCTCCGGCACAACTTCTTTTTCTGCCTGTGCCGCTTCCTTTGCAAGTTCGAGCAGGAGCTTCAGGAACTCAATGCTGGTGATGAGGCCTTGCTCATGCTTTTCACGCAGAGCTTCCAGTTTCTCACCAAGATGCACAAACTTCGGTTCGTTGGCATGCTTCAGAATTTTAGCGACAAGGTTAATTTCGACCTTCTTAGTGGTCTTCTTCAAGTCTTTCTGTTTCTCCAAAAAGTCATCAATAAGGTCGGCGTCCATAGAGAGGATATCCATGTCCTCATCAGCCTCTCCGACGGTGACATTCTGGTGGACCAGCTCGATGGTCTTTGCACCCAGAGAGGCCCAAATCAAACCGCCACGGCCATCAGTCGGCTTGACCGATTCATAAACACGGGAAAGCCACTGATAGTCTACCTTGTAGGGATTCAAGAAACCATCGGGAGAAAGAGCGTCCCACGCACGATTCAATACACGATAGTCTGCAGCGAAAGCGTCCTTCTCTTTGTTTGTCGGGAGACATTCCTGCGCTGCCATCAAACCTTCCCAGCCTTCGACGGTTCTGTCGATGCCCATGAAATAGCTCAGGCACTTTTTGAAAAGGGCAGGAAGCTGCTTTTTGATTTCTTCGATGTTTGTGATGATGCGTCGCATGCTGTTTTCATCGAAGTCGAGAGCCTTTGCCACATCGTCAAAGATGCCAATATAGTCAACGATTAGGCCATGAGTTTTACCTTGATCATAGGTTCTGTTAGTGCGGCAGATGGCCTGAAGGAGAGTGTGGTCCTTCATAGGCTTATCAAGGTACATCACCTGAAGAATAGGAGCATCAAATCCGGTCAGCAGCTTTGCGGTAACAATAACGAGCTTAAGAGGGCTGTGAGGATCACGAAAATAATCAAGAACTTTGCTTTCCTGATCACGGTCACGGCGGTATTTCTTATAGCGATCTTCTTTGTCATTATTCGTATCCATGACAATGGTGGTAGCATCTTCTCCGAGGAGCTCATCAAGGACGGCCTTGTACATCAGGCAGCATTCACGGTCATATACAACTACCTGACCTTTATAGCCGTTAGGCTCGATCTTTTCCTTGAAGTGTTTGGCAATATGCTCGCACACCTTACGAATACGGGCCGGGTTATACATGATGGCTTTCATATTGACTCGGCGGGACAGTTCATTCTTTTCGTCTCTTGAAAGACCGGCCTCGTCAGTCATGGCATCAAATTCACGATCCAGCTTGTCCTTGTCCACGTGAAGCTCAACAGGAACGGGCTCAAAGTGAAGTGGCAGTGTTGCACCGTCACGAATAGAATCGGAGAAGGAGTAACGGCTCATATACCCGGTACGATCCTCTTCAGCACCAAATGTGGCAAAGGTGTTCTTGTCCACACGATTGATAGGAGTACCTGTCAAGCCGAAGAAGAATGCATTCGGAAGGGCCATACGCATCTTTTCACCGAGGTCGCCTTCCTGAGTTCTGTGTGCTTCGTCGACCATAACGATGATGTTGTCACGAGCATTAAGTTCGCCGCTGACTTCACCAAACTTAAAGATGGTAGTGATGAGTATTTTACGCATATCGCCACGGAAGAAGGAAAGCAATTCTTCCTTCGTGGCTGCACTTGTAAGATTAGGAATGTCGGAAGCGTTGAATGTGGCAGTAATCTGTGTCTCAAGGTCAATGCGGTCGTCCACAATAACCACTGTCGGATTCTTGAGTTCTGGAATCATACGCAGCTTCTGAGCTGCAAACACCATCAGCAGCGACTTTCCGGAACCTTGGAAATGCCAGATCAGGCCTTTTTTAGGATACCCGGCCACAACACGGTCGACGATCATATTTGCGCCTTCAAACTGCTGATAGCGGCAGATGATTTTGTATTTGCGATACTTTTTGTCCGTTGCAAACATGGTGAAGAACTGGAAGATGTCCATTACCTTTTCAGGCGTAATCATATCTTCGATGCTGATCTTCACATCAGCAAGGCCGCCCTCAGCTTTGTGGGTTGCTGTATGCCACGGGCCCCACATGTTAATGGGCATGTTAATAGAACCGTATCGATAGCATTTCCCTTCGGTAGCGAAGTTGAACACATTCGTTACGAACATAGCAGGGATGCTTTTCTCGTAAGCGGAGATGTCACCGGCAGCGTCCAGCCATGTGATTGCGCTGCGGACGGGAGTCTTAAGCTCACCAACGGCAATCGGGAAACCATTGATAAGGAGAACAATATCGAGTCGCTTTCCACCTTCGGCCTGCGGGTATACCCACTGATTTGTGACGACGTATTCGTTTAGAGCAAGGTCCTCTTTACGCATTGTTCCGAAAAAACGAATAGGTACCATACGGCCATCCTTGCCGAAGGGATAGGAGTTTTCCTCAAATATCATCTTCTTGAAAACCTCGTTCTGGGTAACGAGGTTGTGGGGCTGAACGGAGAGGATAACAGTTCTCAGTTTATATATGACCTCATCTGCACGAGACGGGTCCTCTGCGATTTCAGGGTTTAATCTAATCAGGGCTTCTTTCACCATAGGCTCGACCAGCACATCCGAATGCATACGAGGGAGCTCCTCGGCAGGGATATACTTCCAACCGTTGCTTTTCAGGGTTGAAATAATCATCTGCTCAATGGTGTTATCTTCGTTAAAAGTAGTTGCCATATTAGTTCCTCCTACGTTTGTCAGGTTCTGCTTTCCAAATTAGCCATACTATAAACAGATATGCATGTGCTCCGGGGAGGTTATAGAGCATCGTTGCTATGCCACTTGTGTTGGCCACCATTCACATAGCCATTTATACCGCATCAATTCTTTACAAAATTTCACTCGTCTTCGACCACTTCCATGACATCCCCAATGTCACAATGGAACACCTTACACAATCGGAGCATGACAGACATGGAGACGAGGCGGTTATTGTTCAACTGGGTCATGGTATGGGACGATAGGTGCGCAGCCTTTGCCAGCTCGCCTTTTTTCATTTTGTTCTTAATTAGCAAAATCCAAAGTTTGTCATAACGGACCGTCATGGGGTTCCTCCTGTTGAAAATAAAATCTCCCAAAGTGCTTATAACTTTACAGAGTATATTCTACCATAACGCCTCCGAAATTACAACAGAATACGAACAAATTCTGTAAAAACAGCAGCTATGGTGTCGATTTTGACCATCACCTGAAAAGGCCTCCCGAACCGTTCACCTATGGAAAGGCAATTCGGGAGGCTTATTTGCGTACAAGGCACTCTTACAAGCTATCTGGGCCTGCGATATTGATGATCCGCAGGCCACTACGGCGGGCATAGTTCACGGTATAGGCCGTGCCGCCGGTGGGTTTCGTCAGATAGCAAATGCAGACGCTGCTGTTATCCACAAGATGCCGATTGCGTTTTTGCATACAGCCCCAAAAATAGTGCTCCGAGGTGTAAGTCACCTTATCTGCGCAGCGCTTGATTTCTTCGTAGGCGTCGATATCCGCTTGTGGCCAGCCCCGAGTTTGGTTAAGGCACGGCAGTACAAGGATCAGCCGGATCTGCGGATAACGCTCCCGCAGGCGGAGGACCGCCTGCGCTGCCAGAGTATCAAACCCCAAGGCACCGCCTGCGCCAAAATAGCGATAGCCCTGCTCAATCAGCGTGGCCAAGGTATCCTCCAAGCGCTTGGAAATTTCGGGCAGATCATCTGTCGGCAATTCCCGATGTCCGGTGAAACAAGCCGTTCTGGATTTCATGTCTATCATCTGATAACCACCACCTGTCAATATAATAACGTCCACAAACCATCACCGCAACATAATTGCAGCCTGTGAGCAAATATTATTTCTGCATTTATAGGCTACAATATAATAAAGGGCGGTGAGTGGTTAATGACTGAGAAAGATTTCTCCTTGCGTTTGGCAAAGCTCCGGGAGGAAAAGGGCGTTTCTGCCCGTGATATGAGCCTATCCATGGGACAAAATCCCGGTTATATCAACAACATTGAAAGCGGAAAATCCATGCCGTCACTTTCCGGGATATTTTACATTTGCGAATATCTTGGGATAACGCCCAAAGACTTCTTTGATATAGATGCAGCCAGCCCGTCAAAAGCAAACGAGCTTTACTCTATCGCAAAAGGGTTGAGCAATGAGCAACTGGATAATTTGATCGCACTGGCGAAGGGCCTGCGAAAATGAAAAAACACGGTGCCACCCGCAAAGGGTGACACCGTGTTCTGCTTAGTAGGCGGCTACACCGTAGCCGAGAATTTCATAATAGCCAACCGGATACTGATTGACGTGGCAGCTATCGCCGGAGTTGCCTTCAATGGTGTAGACGATGCCGTTTTCGACCTTCTGGACGATACCGACATGATCGGACTGACCGTCCTGCGGGCCGGAGTTGCCCTTATTATCCCAATCGAAGAAGATAATCATGCCGGGCGAGGGTTCCATGGCGTTATCCGCCCACTGCCCACGCTCCCGGAACCATTGGACACCGTTGACACAGCCTGCGAACTTAGGAATGACACCGGTGTCGATATAGCCGCATTCGTTTGCGCACCAGCTGACGAAGCAGGCGCACCACTCCACGCGGCTGCCGAAGCCGTACCATGCCCAATAGGGTTCTCCACCCACATTGCCCACCTGAGAAAGCGCTACGGCAACGATCTGGTCATCCACTCCGTAGATTCCGTAAAGCACCGCTGCCCACATGCTGCTGTCCTGTGCAAGCAGTTCTGCAAGCTGCTGCTTTTGATCCTCATTGAAGCCGTACTGCGCAGCCATCTCATCCGCCGTCTTGTGGCTGACAGTAATATAGAGCGTCGTAATCGTCTCCTGTACCTCTTCCTCAAGAATATTGCCGTTGCCGTCGTCCGTCTCCACAATGACCGTCTCTGTCCTTGTTTCCGTCCGATGGGTGATCTCATTCATCTCCCAAAACAGGTCCTTCAGAAGCTGTTCCTTTTCCGGAGTGATCGTTGCTACCTCCTGGGGATTATCCGGATCGGAGGTCGTCTTGACGGCATAGATCGACAGCACCTCTGGCCACACGGCCCGAGAACCGGACATTTCAAGCGCATCGTATTCAACGGAATCCTTAATGGCATCCAGCTCGTTCTGGTAATCCATGTTGATTTCCTGAATGACCTGCCGCATCGTCTTTTCTGAGCCGGTATCCTCGCTTGAAAAGAAAATACCAAAGCAGGAGCAGGCGATCAAGGCAACAAGACAGATAACCACGACGACCACGACCGCAACCCAGCCACCGGCAGCGATAGCCGCAACCAGTGCTTTCATCGCCGTTGCTATGGCCTTGATTGCCGCCGCAACAGCTTTCGCCGCCGCAACAGCCGCTTTGTAGGCGGCTATGGCAGTCTGGCGGGCAATCTCCGCCGCTTTCTGTGCGGCCTTTGCAGCCGCAGCCGCTGCCTTTTGCGTTGCCTTCGCTGTTGCCTCTGCGGTTTTGATGGCAGCCTTGGAGGTTTTCTCCGCAGTCTTTACGGCCCTCTCTGTTGACTTTACCGTTCCCTTTGCACCGGCTTTTACTGTCTGTTTCCCGGCAGAGCGAGCAGACTGCTTGATGGTGCGTTCAGTACGCTCCGCAGATTTGATGGTCTGGTTTCGTCTGCTCCGGATGCTTGTCCGTGTGGCCTCCGTATTTTGCCGCGCTGCCTGCCGTGCAGCCTCCTCTCGCGGCGTTCTGCTTGGCGCGCCCCTACGCAGCTCCTCCTCATAGCGGCGAACCCGTTCTTCATTTTTGTGGATGCGCTTTTCATTGCGGTGCTCCCGGTGCGCCTCCTTGCCTTTTTCAATGGCTTTTTTCGTTTGGCCGGAAACCTCGTGCCAAACCTGATCGGTCACATCCTCAGCGGCATAGCGGATTTTGTCCTCCGCGTACTCGGAGGGGGAAATCTGCCCATCGTCCATCAGGTTTTCCACCTGATCCTTGGAGCGGACGAGCGCCGTCTTCATGCGCTCGGAGACAACCGCCGCTTTATCAAGAATCTTGATATCCTTAACGCTCTCTCTTGTTTTTATCCTGCCCAAAGCCATCGCCTCCCTTCAGAGCAGACAAGTCACACCTTCTTCGCTACGACAACGAAGCGACCGTTGGGATAGGTATATTCGCAGGTGGAAAGGGTCAAAAGCTGATCTCCGTATTCGGCAGTAACGCCCGTGTCATAGAGTTGTCTTGCGCGGACATTCTCCATGAACTCGGCAAACTGCGCCTCATCCATCAGCGTGTATTCGTTGTACTTGAAGGACTCGCGGTTCGTATTGAATTTGAAAGCGGCAACGACCTCATATTTGCCGAGGCTGGAGAGTGTGTCAAAGGCAATCGTCGGATGCTCCCTGCAGAAGTCAGCATCAGCGTATTTGCAGAGGTCGGCAAACATAGAGCCGTCGTTCATGTGGTGCCCATAAATCACAAGGTTGTTGCTGATCCCGGTCATGCAGGCCTCGTCAATATAGGGAACGCCGTAGTCGCTGTACGATTTATCAAAGCTGTGCTTCAGATAGAAGTCCGGCTTGTTCGGGGTCTGCATGACGGGGTAATTGACATTCGTACCATCGATCTTGATCCATCCGATAAAGTCGTTGTTCTGCGCAAACAGCGCCGCATACTTTTCACGGGCCAGCGCCGCCTCTGCTGCCGCCAGTTCTTCTGCGCTCAGATCTGCTTCCTCCGCTTCGGTATCCTTCTGCGGCTCGTCGATTTCCGTAATCAGATTTGTCAGATCGTCAAATGCCGCCTTGCTGTTCTTGGCATCCAGATACTGATGCGTAAACATGGCGCTGCAAAAGATCGCTGCCGCACCGAGTACGGAAACGATGATGATTCCAAGGGTTTTCTTTTTCATTTTGTATTCCTCCCAAAAGAATGGAGGACGGGGTTAATCCCGTCCTCTTGCAAATTTGCCCTCACCGGGGCGTGTAGTCATAAGCTGATAGAGTTTGGTGTTCTGCGGGAACCGATTGATGAAGGGTACCAGCGCAGAGCCGTATTTGATCAGTCCGCAGCCGGCGTCGGCATTGGTGATATAGCTCATCTGCTCATTGGAGATGTTCAGCAGCTTGGCAAGCTGCCCTCTGTCGGAGGCAGCCTGATTCAGCATAACCACAAATTCCGAGTTGGAAAGCATGGTGCTGGCCTGAACGGAATCCAGCAGATACTCCACATTCTGCGTGATCGCCGTGGGGTATGCGTTGCGCTTACGGAACTGCCGCCATGCAGAGTTGAAGAACTGCGCCGAGAACTCGTTCTCGAACACCACATGGAACTCGTCAATAAAGACATGGGTGCGCTTGCCCTTCTTCCAGTTCAGCGTCACGCGGTTAAGCATGGTGTCCGTGATCACCAGCAGACCGGTGGGCTTGAGCTGGGAACCGAGACCGTGAATGTCGAACACCACGACACGCTTGTCGAGGTCCACATTGGACTGCTTGCCGAAGATGTCCAGAGAACCGGTGGTATAGAGCTCAAGGGACAGCGCGATCTGCTTCGCTTCAGGCTCAGGCTGCTCCAGCAGCATATCGCGTAGGGTGCAGAGAGTGGGAATCGTCCCGGTGTCCGCCGCATTGCGGTACACATTGGTGATGCAGCGGTCGATGATAGACTTGTGCTGCGGGCCGACGCCCTTCTTGTCGATCTGCTCGATCAGAGACATAATGAACTCGGACTTTACGACAATGGGGTTGTTCTCACCGTACCCGTCCACCATGTACATGGCGTTCAATCTGTCTCTGCCGCCGGCAGACACACGGATCACCGAGCCGAGATCGCCCATGGCTTCAATAAGCGGCGCGTATTCTCCCTCGGGGTCACAGATCAGAATATCATCGTTGGTGTTCAGAATGAGGAAGGTGATCAGCTCCTTTGCCGAGAACGACTTACCGGAGCCGGGGACACCGAGCAGAAATGCAGACTGGTTCAGAAGATTTGCCTTATTGCACATGATGAGATTGTGGGAAATGGCATTTTTACCGAAGTAAATACCGCCCTTGTCCATGATCTCCTGCACCTTAAAAGGCATCAGCACCGCCAGGCTCTCCGTGGTTAGCGTTCGGAATGCGTTGATTTTCCTCGTCCCGATGGGCAGCACCGTATTCAGCCCATCCGTCTGCTGATACTTCAGCGTCGCCATCTGGCACATGTGCTTTCTCGCCGTAGACAGCACCGTTTCCGTATCCAGATCCAACTGCTCCTTGGTGTCTGCGGTAATCACCATTGTGACCACCGCAAACATCATGCGCTGGTCACGGGTGGTCAGGTCGTCCAAAAACTCCTTGGATTCCTTGCGCTGAAGCTCCATGTCATAAGGGACCACCGCGGAGAAGTTGTTGTTCTGATTCTGCCTTCTCTGCCAGCCGGTGATGTTCGTTTCCACGCCCAGCAAGAGGCGCTCCACCTCACGGACGGCTTCATCGGTGGGAATGGGGATCACATCAACGGACAGCATGAGATTGCGGTTTAGCTCGGTCAGCTCCGAGAACATGCTGTCCTTGATATAGCTGGCGTAGTCCTTGAGGAAAAGCACTCTGGCATATTTCTCGCCCAGCTTGATATGATCCGCAGTACGCTCTATGCTGTCCGGGCAGATGTAGTCACGGAAATCATGCCCCAGACGCGCCTTCCGGTTCATATCAAACGAGAATGCCGCCTCATCACCAGGGCGATAAAAGTCGTGGAGAATGCGCAGCCGCTCAACGGCGTTCAGGGGCACACACTTGGACCCCAGATTGGCGAAATGAGCGGTCAAATCCGCTCCAATTCTCGCAAAATATGCCCGCGCTTCCTCAATGTCCTTCTTGGCCACAGTGATGGTAATATACTTTTCCTGCGTAATGCCGTTTGCTCCCGTCGCCTTGTCCAAGAGCATGTCATTATACTCCTTGCGGTACTCATCCAGCCCGTCCTGCTTCATGGGCATCAGGATGGATTCCTCAAAATCAGACCTGTTCAGCCTGTGATTGTTGATGGTGATCTTCGTGGTAGCTCCGCTGTCCAAGCTGTTCAGAAGCTCCGAGTATCTCAGAAACATGCTCTCTTTATCCTCACGGCTTGCCACCAGATAGTTGATGTCCGAGAATCGGAAGGACTTAGAGAACTTATTCCCAACCTTGAAAATGCCATCCGGCCAGATGTTCTTGATCGGAATAAGGTCCTGCACTTTTCTCGGAACCTTAAACTTTTCCTTGTCCTGTGCAAGGATCGCTTTGATACTCTTAATCATTGTGCTTGGAAACCTCCTTTTCATGTTCATCGATCGCGTCCTTCAACGCCTCGTAGTAGATATTCACCGGCTCGAATTTGATCTGCTTGGGCTCCAGCATTTCGCTGCGGAGCCAAGCCCACACAAATTTCTCTGCGGTCATACCGTTGTAGTTCACAAAGCCCATTGCCGCAAAGGGAGCAGCACCAAGGATGCACATCCACGAAACCGTTTCCGTTCCCAAATAGGGTTTCAAAACAAAGTACAAAAGCACCGCAACGCCGACAGCCAGTAAAGAAAAAACGAACTGTCTGAGGGACAGTCCGAAAAACATAGACTCGGTATAGTTCCGAATCTCTCTATTGATTTTGACCTCCAAGAGGATACCTCCTTCTGTTTCAGATAAGAAAAACGCCCTCCTTCCGGAAGGCGTCAAAGTCTTGTGTAGGGAACTTTACTGTAGAAGTACGGAGTCAACAGTTCCCTACATGGTTTTATCGGGCGGTTTAGGTTTAGACAGAAAAAGTGCCATCGGATTTCTCCTATGGCACTTTGATAAATGATTATTGCAGGCTGGTTAAAAAGTCGATTGCTTCATAGACAGTGGAAAAAGTCAGGCATTTCTGACAAAGCCAGCGGTTTCGCTCGTCTGTGTCCTCCAAGCCGGGTAACCCATGCTGACGCAAATTAGAAACCGTCTGCCGCGCATTGATAACTGCCGTAGGATAATTCTGCGCAATCTTCGCTGTTACCGCAGCATCACCCTTCCGGTAATTCGGTTCTTTGGCCAGCAAGCGATCCATCACCCGCTGCTTTTCGGCAACGGTTTGAATTGATGGCGCATACATGTCGTAATGTAGCATCAGCCAATACTCAATACAGCCTGTCGTCATCAGAAGGCGGACCTTGATCCCAGGCCTTTTTCGCAGTGAGCGAAGCCGCTTGATGATCTTCATGCGGGCATCCCATGAGCCAATATCCTTTGTTTCCACATCAAAAAAGAACCAAATCTCATCTGTGACTTCGGCGTAGCCTTGATAGGCTTTGTCCTTTTGAAATTTGCTGTCCGCTTCTTCAAAAAGCCCGGTGGAGCTTGGCCGCTTGATGGACGCAACATCTTTGAATTCTTTTCTCAGAAAGTCCGTGTAGACCTGTTCACTTTCCCCCTCGCAGAACACCACGATATATGGTTTGCTCTTTTTTGTAGGACGTGGCATTTACTCCACCTCCTCGATTTCAACATCTGGGGTTGCACCGTATTTGCCAACAAGGTACCCTTTGCGGATATTCTCCGTCGTTCGGGTGGAAAACTCGCTAATCGTATACAACTCAGAAGCGCCGTCTTTGTCACGCTTATCAACAAAATACAGCTGATCCTTTCGCAGCAGCTCCAGATTCATCAACTCCGTATTGTGTGTTGTAAAAACGATCTGTGCGCCATTCGGATTTGTGGTCTTGCTTTGGAACTTTGCGATGATATAGTTCACCAGCATGGGGTGAAGCTCACGCTCCAGCTCATCCACCAGTAAGATGCCACCGGTGCGCAGCGCAGACTCGATTGCAGGGGCCAGTGCCATCAGCTTTCTGGTACCGTCCGACTCATCAGAAAGCTCCAGCGAATAGGTCGCCTTCCGGCCATCACGGTTTTCACCCTGGTGGCTGGCCTTTGCGGAAACCTCACCCATTTTCAAGTGTACTTCTACATTGTTGGAGGTTTCGGCGAGAGTATGCATAAACTGCACCAGTGCAGCCTTGATCCCCTCCGGGATGTTATCCGGCAGGCTTTCATCATCTTGAATCTCATTGCTGTTGAACTCAAACTGCATATCCAAGATGCCCAAGTCTGCTGCCTTTGCATAATCTGAAATTGCCCTCAGCATATTCTTATCTTCCGAATACTCGATCAACTGCCGCGGAATATCAGAATAGTCCCGTGAAAAGAACACCTGATCCCGGAACCACCGCATAGCAGCAACACAAGCCGCATCGTTCATGGTGCATGCCACTGAGAAGAACAGCTGGTTTTCAGCGACCATTTCGCCGATCAGCGCTCGCTTTGATTTATCCTCTGTGAAATCGAAGTGCTGCTCTGTACGCTTAAACACCAAAGCTTTCTGTCCCTTCGGCGCATGGTAGAGATACTCTGCGTAAATCTTCTCGCGCGTAGCGGCGAAGCCATACCAATATTTCACGCCGCCCGAAGTATACTCAAATGCAAACTCCGTAGGTTCATCCTTGGAGTAGTCATTCAGCGCAAACGGATTGACAGGAATCGCGGCGCGCTCGTGCTGCGTTCTCTGCGCATTTCGGATAAACTGAACGGCCAGCCAAAAGGCACGAATCACATTACTCTTACCACCGCCGTTTTTGCCGTAAATTGCAATGGCAGGAAGCAGCTTTACTGTAGACGACAGCGGAATCAAGCAACTTTTGAAGGAACTCAGTCCGGTCGCTTCCATGGAAAGCACCGCCTCATCCCGAAAAGAACGATAGTTTTTGAAGCGAAATTCAATCAGCATCAAGATCACCTCCGTATATTTCATCTATAGTATATCACTGTTCTCTCGGAAATACAACCGATAAAATCAAAATATTTGATTTTATCATTCTGATTTCAAATTATATGCCCATCATCTCCTTCACAAGCCGGTCTGCCATTTTCACCGCGCCGACCAGAATGAGCATGTTGAAAATCAGCTCACCGATGTAGCTCCACACCATAGAAGCTGCCGCTGCGTCCGGATCGACAACCGGAGGGCTGGAGGCAAACACCGAGAAGATGATGCAGGCCAGAACGATGATTGCTCCCTCCAGGCACACAGACGCATAGCTTTTCAGGAAGCTCTTTCCGATGTTCTGCGTAAGTTCTCCGGCAAAGGCGGAAAGCGGAACCGGAGCGAGTGCGGTGTACATGTACATTTTGAAAAAGCGGCCATAGACACTCAGAATCATCACGAAGGACAGCACCCAAATGAACAGGCCGCCGATCAGCGTTACCGCCCACAACGGGATGGATTCGAAGAAGCCGCAATCCTCCACCGCCGTGATGATTTCCTGCGGCAGCACCGTTGCCTGTGGGCTTCCAAAGCCGGCTGAATTCATGATCGTACCGACGACACCTTGGATAATCTCCAAAATCGCCATCATCAGCTCCATGCCATAGGTAATCAGTCCTTTTGCAATCGCAAAACGAACAAACAGCTTCACAGCGTGCTCTGGCTTTTTCAGGTCTGCAAAGGAGCCGCAGGTTTTCACAACTCCCACTACGAAAAACAGCACCAGCAGAGCATAGCCGATGGCCTGCAGCGCTCCGTGGATGCTGCAAATAATCGACCAAATCGAGCCGCCTTTGAATGTCTGCGGTGACTGCGTGATCAGCTGCCAGATTTCCGACAGCTTATCGTTCCAAACCTCCAGTGCATTTTCAAGGTTCTGCACAACCCAGTTATCCGACATTCGTTACACCTCCCTTCGGGGCGGTCTTTACGACCGCCCCTTTTGCGGAAACCGGATCAGCCAACAATGAGGTTGAGGATTTCCTTTGCAAAGGTGATGATGACGCCGCCGGCCAGGGTCAGGAAACCGTTGGAACGCTGGCTGGGATCGTGGGACTGGAAGCTGAGACCGACCTGTACAATGCCCCAGCCAAGCAGAATCAGGCCGACCGCACGGATGAGGCCAAAGATAAAGTCGCTGAGGTTGTTGACGACGGTAATGGGGTCGCCTGCGGCAAAGGCGGTCACGCCCATGCTCATGGTAAGCGTAAGGGCAAGGACAGCCATCACATAAATGCGGTAGCCCTTCTTGACCTTGCCGGGGATCTCCGGTTTGTTGGTGTTCTTCTTTGCATTAAGCTTCTTCATTGTCTTTTTTCTCCTTTTCATCAAGTAGTTCTTCCAGCTCCTCTTCCGAGTAGAGCAAGAATTCATGTTTTTCTGCCTCCAGCTTTTCAGCGTTTTTGACAGCCTTCTTGTCGAAGCTGAACGCCATGGAAGCGATGCTTCTGGTATCCTCACCGTGGGTATAGGCCGGTGCGGAACCGTCCGTCGTAAGCGCCACATTGGGATGATGAAGGATATCATACTTGAGATCCCGGATGGGGCGCTCCCCGCGTATAAAAAGAAGTGCGTACCGGTTATCCAGCATACGCACTTCGTCGGGTGTCATCAGCTCTCGACCGGCAAGCTGATAGTTGGTGGAATAGCTTCCGTTTCTGCCGCGAGACCGTCCGTAGGTATTTGTATCGATGGTCTCCTTGCCCATCAGCTTGGAAACATACTCATGGGTACTCTGCTCGTTGCCGCCCAGATACAAAAACTCGTCACAGTTACCCACGATGCTCTCCCATTGCTTCTCAAACAGAGCCTTCAGCTGCGCAAGGTTCTGAATGATGATGGAAACAGAAATCTCACGGCTTCGCATGGTGGACAGGAGCTTATCAAACTCATCAGGCAGAGCGACATTGGCGAACTCGTCCATGACGAAGTGCACATGCACGGGCAGCCTGCCACCGTGAACAGAGTCGGCCTGATAGTAGAGCTGCTGAAACAGCTGGGTATAAAGCATACCCACGATGAAATTGAAGGAACTGTCGTTATCGGGAATTACGGCGAATACCGCCGTTTTCTTTTCGCCGATTTGCCCCAAATCCATTTCATCGCATTGGGTAATGCCGGCCAGCGAATCCAGATTGAACTTTTCCAAACGGGAGACAAGGGAAATCTGGATGGATTTCAGCGTCTTAGCGCTGCCGGAGTGATATGCCCGGTAATACTTGAGGGCGATATGCTCCGGGTTTCTTTCCTCCAATCTCTCAAACAGCTCATCGAGAACAGATTGATACTCCTCGTTGTCCTCCTTCACATCGCCGGCTCGGATCATCTCCATGACCATTGAAAAGTTCTGCTCATCGGGCGGAGCCTCATAATGGAGATAGCAGACAAGGGCCTTGAGCAGCATGGCTGCCGTCTGATCCCAGAACGGGTCCTGTGTCTGCGAACCTTTGGGCGTTGTGTTCTTAAAGAGGTTTGTGGTAAGCCGCTGAATATCATCATCGCTGCTGATATACACGAACGGGTTGTAGCAATGGCTTTTCTCCATATCAATAAGGTCAAGGACTTTTATTTCATAGCCCTTCTCCTCCAGCAGATGGCCGGTATCCCGGAGCAGTTCACCCTTTGGGTCAAGCACGACGAAAGAAGTATTCGCATTCATAATGTTGGGCTTGGCGTAGAAGCGTGTTTTACCTGCCCCGGAACCGCCGCATACCAACACATTCAGGTTTCTGCGGTGCTTTCTTCCGTCCAGGCCGATGGCGACATTTTGCGTCAGCAGCTTGTTTTCCGTCTTATCCTTGTTGGCATATTTCTTGTTGACCGAACCAGCCGTGCCCCATTTGGCCGATCCATGCTCTTCTCGCCGCCTGTAATTGTGCTCCGTGGAAAGATAGACGCCGATGGCAATTCCGTACACCAAAAGCAAAACGAGGACAGTTTTTACGCTGTCCTCACAAAGCTGTATTTGGAACGGGTTTTCCATCACCGTCCCGAACTGCTGAACCAGTCCGGGCAATCCATCCTTTAAGCAGGGAGCAATCAACAGGCCGAGCCACACAACCGGAATTATGCCGCAAAGATAAAGGATCGGGCATCAATGACCTTCAGGATCAAATCGTTAATGTCTTCTGTGGGCTTTTCGTCCCGGAGAAGATCGTTCCGAAAATCCATCAGTCCGCTGACCATCAGACGCTGCTCAAAATCGTCCAGCGTGACGACTTTCTTTTCCTCAGCCATATTGGGGTACCTCCTTATCTTGCTTCATCCCTGCGTTCCTTGGGCTTCATGCTCTTGTCCAGCACCTTCGCCATGTCGGACGAGATCTCATTGGCCACATCTCTGATCTTGGACAGCTCGTTTCTCACACTGCGGGCATCCATCGTAGAGAATCCTTCGGGAAGTCTGTCAAAGCGGAACATATCCTTTGGCACATTGTACCGGCTGCAGAGCACATATGACACGCAGTAGGCGGTAAAGGCATGATCACTGCGCTTATATGCGCCGTCGTCCAGATGCGCGTGAGCAAGCTCCTGAGAAATGCCGCGGAAAATGTCACCGGCCTCCAGCCCAGGTCTAACATAGATTTTCTTGTCGTCGGGACGATATACCGCGTTGATGTTCTCCGGCAGCTTTTGGCTGATCTCGATGGGGCAAGGTGCATTGTGGATGATGGCTTTCAGAAGCAGCCGCTCGTCCCGCTTCATTGCGGGGCGGTCCTTGGCCTTTGCGGTCGTCTGGGAAATGTCGAACACCTTCTTGGAGTTGTAGCTGACACCCACGGTGCCGTCCTCCTTGGTGTATTCCTCGCCGGGCTCCAGCAATACGATTCCGCTTTCGCCCTTTTTGATGAACACGCCGTTATTCTTCCAGCCCTTAAAATCCGAAAGCTGGGTGGCGTCGGCTTTCTGGGCGGTGATCAGAACCGCATTGCCCACAGAGTAGCGGTCAAAACGCGCCTGCACATCCAGATAGGATTGGAAGAGGCTGCCGTCATTTGCCATGTGCTGTGCAGTCTCATCAATCATGGCAAAAGCGCTCTCGCGCTCCTGCTTCTTCTGTGCAGCCCACTCCTCCTTATTGAAGGAAACGAAGCTCTTATCCTCCATATCCTTCTGCGCGGAGGCATTGAAAATATCATCATAGTTTGCCATGGTCATCTCTCCTTGTCTTTTTTCTTTTTCGGCACGGGCCTGTGCTCAGAGGTTCTGTTGGGTTCGTCCTTGGTTTTCTGCGCGGAGCTCGTCCTCTGTCTCTGCTCCTCCCGGATCTCCTTCATTTCCTGCCGGACAGACGGGCGGGAGCGTTCCATAGGATCAGAGATACCCCTGACGGTTTTCTCGCGCTGATTTGATGTAGGCTCGGACGGACGGGATTTCGCAGCCGGGCCTTGCGTGGGGTTTTGCGTTTGCGCCTCCTCCTTATTGGGCGCAGGGGCAAGAAGCGCATCCAGGAAGGCTTCCTCCTTGTCCTTTTCCGTAGTATTGCGGTCGGGAACAGGAATGTCCGCGTTCTTCTGTTCCTCCTGTGCCTTGACGATTTCGGTACGCGCCGAGCCGATGTCTGCGGTGGCAATGCCGAAGCGCTCGAAAATGCGGTTGATCTTGCTTGCGTCCTCTGCGCGGACAAACACATCGGTGTGGCCGTCGTTCGCCGTTTTGTCCTTCAAAACGCAATACAGGATGCCGTATTTCTTCGCTTCACGGCAGAACTTTTCCATGTCTCTGTCACCAATGGCAAAAACCTTGAGTTCCTTTCCGCTGCGGAGCATACTGTTAAGCCTTGTTTTCCCGCGCGTCTTTTTCTGGTCCTTCAGCACCGCATAAAGCAGCACCGCCAAACGCTCAGCGGCTTTCCCACTGATTTTTGCAGCCACCTCAACGCCGTTGAGTGTCATCCTCACGACCTGCTCGGCTGCTTCTCCTGACGAGTAACTCATTTTCCGTTCTCTCCTTTCGTTCGATTTTCTGCTGCTCGATTTGCTCAAGATTCTTACGAACCTGTTCCGACCTGTCAGCGATGTCGGTGCACAGCGCGATTTCCTTTCGGCAGGCTTTCAGCTCTGCGGCCAGCTCTGCGATCCGGGCTCTTGTTGCTTCGGCACTTTGGAAATCTTCTTTTCTTATGTGCCGCTTCAATTCATTTTTCAGTCCCGTGCGCTGCTGTGTCAAAGCTTCCACCTGCTGTTCCTTTTCGGCCTTATAGCCGGCAAGGGCCTCCACAGTTTCAATTCCTGTTTTGGCAAGGAAATCCGCCTGAGCAATGTATCTGTCGAGCTTCGTCACATCCTCACGCAAAAAAGCCGACACCTTTTTTACAGATGCCGGCTTATGCACAATGATGTGAAGCTCATAACAGTAATATAGGTACAGGGCGTAAAGGCCGGTGGCCTTCTTTGCTTTCTCCTTGTATTGGTAATAGGGCGCTTTCGTGTCCTCCGCCACCTCGGGGAAAGGCGTCCTGCGGCGATAGTTGTTCTGAATCCGCTGCTTGATGGAATCCAGCTCGTAATATTCACCCAGCTTGTCCAAGCGGAAGTTCTTCCCGCCGTCCACAATTCTTACAATGGGGTGGACTCTCGGAGAACCCTTCGGCGTTTTTGTAATCACCTCGTAGCCCATTTCCTTCATGACACGCTGGAACTCACGCTCCGTAGTCGAGGCGAGGATCGCCCTGTCAATATCCTCGCGTATTCTGCCGCGCATGGTCGGCTTGCCGTTCTTTTCGGCCAGCCATTCTCCGTAATTGGTTCTGCGGTTGGCAGGGTACTCTATCACGGAAATCTTGGCTTCCCGGCACAGCCGGTCGGAGACCGCCCGCATCCGTCTGTAATCCGCCGGTGAGTTATAGAACTTCTTACCGTCCACATCGGAAACGGAGTTTATGACAAAGTGATTGTGATAATGCCCGGTGTTGCAGTGGGTAGCAATCACCACTTGGAAGCGGTCGCCCCACAGCTCTCTGGCAAGGGCGACTCCAATGCTGTGTGCCGTATCTGCATCCACTTCATCTGCCTTAAAGGACTGATAACCGTGATAGCAGGACCTGCCGCCCTCATTATGCATCAGCCGCTTTGTCTCCATGAACTCCTGCGCCGCCGTTTCCTCGCTGTGGAGATTGAGGCAGGTGACATAGGCTCTTTTCTCGGTTTTCATCTCGTCGGCAGCATATTCTACCACACCTTCGATTTCATGAAGCTCCGAGAGTCTTTCCTTGTCATGCGTTTTCTCTGGATTGCGGGCGTAATTGATGACCTTGTCCACCCGTCCTTTTATGGGCCAGATTGATGTAACCGCCATTACTGATAATCGGAGGTGTACGCATCAGACACCATTTTCGTGGCGGCTCTGATTTCCTCCAATCCCTTCCGAAACTGCGGCATATCCGGCACATTGGTGGTGTTGAATCTCTTCAAGGTCTGATCCAGATTGTACCCCGCCTGCCGCATGGCCCGAAGCAGCGTGGGGATATCCGCAGGCGGCGCTTCCTTAATTTCCTTATCTGCTACGCTGCGGCGAACAAAGCCGCCGATGGACAGCCCTGCTTTCTTGGCTTTCTTGGAAAGCACGGACAGTTCATCCTTTGTGAAGCAAACCTCCACTCTACAATTTCTTTTTCTCAAAAACACTCATCCTTTCCGTTGGGGTTTCAGGGGCATTGCCCCAGACAAGCGGAATCTGTACGGACAGATTCGTTGCTTGTTAAGACAATGCCACCAACCCCACGATTCAAATTACTTCGACACTTCTGAGGTACGAAACGCCCTTTGCAGAGAATTGGAACGAAACCCTTACACGGGTATTAAGAGAAATATCAGCTAAACCCAAATAGTTCTTTTCGCTCCATGCTGATGTCATGATCTTTCTTCCGTCATCGAAATCAAGATATGCCAACAGGTTTTTGTTCCTATCCCAGCGTTTACAGGCGATCGTCGCTGCAAAAGTCCCCTCAAAATCAGGGAACTGATATTCGCGACCGTCAAAGCCGGACTCCACGAACTCCCGCCAGGACAATGCGCGCTTTTCGTTTTCCATATCGTTTTCACCTCCATTCCAAAGTGGCTCCATTTTGGAGCCACCGATTGTTTGGACAAGAAAAAATGGCTCCAAATTGGCGCCATTAAAAAGTCTCAAGAAAATTCAGTATATCGGTTTCAGATTCTTCTGTTTCGGGATTACGGGCAGCTGGCTCAGGAGGAATAAACATGGCTTTCTTCAATTCTTCAGAAACGACTTTTCTGATCATCTTTTCCAAGCCGGAAAGCTCGCTTGAAGTATTGATTGCGCTGATAACCTCTTTGCCGACAAGTCCATTTCCTTTTTCATGGATGATCTCCCAAGCTTTTCGCTCGGCATCCACATCCATGTTGAAACGCACACTGATTCTCTTGTAACTCATCGCGAATTGCCTTTGCGGGCATTCAGCTCTGCGAGATATTCATACCCCTTCGCCGTAGCGCAGATGTCATCGTTGATGGTCACACGGGAAGCATCGTACACACCGAAGTTGCGGATCAGGCAGCTGCCGCCGCCGAGAACATACAGCCTCATCAGCTCCGGATTGTACTCGTGCTCACGAAGTCTCTGAAAAATGCCCTCCACATAATCGGTGGCCGTGTCAGTAATGGTTTTCAGATAATCCTCCTTGATGTCTGCCGTACCGAAACGGAACACCCGGTTGATGATCGCCTCATCCACGGTGGTGTGATGCGCACGCATGACATTCTCCCGCACGGCCAGCAGGCACTGGTGCGTACCGTATTTCTCCGTAAACATATTCCCGGAAACCGGCTTCTTGTCATTGATGAACATGATATTCATGGTGCCGTTCCCAATATCGCAGATCATGTTTACGCCCCGAAAGTCAGAAAGCCGGTCTGCCACCGCCGCAAAGCCCTGGGGAAACACATCCACGCCCACGATCTCCACATGGTAGAAGACATTTCGGAACGAGAAGTCCACGGCTTTGTTCTGCATCAGATAGTCCCTGAACTCGTCCCGCTGACCACTGACCCAAGTAAGAGGAAGACCTGCCGCAATTCTGATTTTGCCGCAGGTCATTTTTCGGATATTCAGTTCCCGCGCGATGGCCGCAAGCGCCAGCACATAGTAGTCCAAATCTTTCGTCTTATCCGCAAGGAACTCCTTGTGCCCTTCACCGATCAGATAGAACTTGCCTTCAAAGACAAGCAGATTCTCCTTGAACACTGGCTCCTTGGCATAGGTGGAAACGCTTGCCGGGAAGCAGCAGTTTGCGGTTTTCATATTGCCGTAACCGCTGTCGATTCCAATTATGATTACATCGTCGATCATCTTCATGCCATCACCTCCATCAGCGCTCGTGGTCCTTTTCGGGCTTATAGGGGACGGCCTTGATTTCCCCGCCGACCCGAAAGAAGTGCTCCGGATTCTGAAACTGCTTCTTGTACCGTTCCAGCTGCTCCTTGTTGAGGGAGCCGAAGTACGGCGTGCTGCAATTGCAGATGAAAAAGGGGCCGAAGATAATGTCCATCATCTCCCTGTCTTCTCCGTAGATGGCGCGGCAGGGCCGCATGCCGTTGTACTTGCCCTCGTCGTTGCAGACGATGCAGACCTGCTCTTCAAAGGGATAATAGGGCTCGATCAGCCCGCCGACCACCCTCTGCAAATTGGAAAGCTCCGTCCCGATCTCTGCAACTCTGGCAACCTTGCCCGGTTCACAGAGCACCACTTTGATTTTCTTCTCCTTCAGGGGCTCGGTCATATCCGGGTCAAAATCCACTTCCCGAAAGCCGATACTGTCGCAAAAATGGAAGGTGGATTTTTCCTCACCTACGACCTCAACCACATCCGAAACGGAAAGGGACCTGCCCCGGTATCCGTCCGGATGGTCAAGGTTGAACATCTGGTACACTTCTTCCAGGGTGCCGCATTCCACCTCGCCCTCGAACACCTTGTCGTAGATCTCGCTGCGAAGCGCGGCAGAGCCCTGAAAGCGCTCCAGATTTTCGTAGTTCAAGAAGGCCACATTGTTCTCGTCCCGGTCCGGGTTGATCTGATAAATTGCAATGTTCATGTGCGTTCCCGCTCCTTTCTTTCTCTCATAAGTCCTACACGGATTTTCAGCTCGTCATTTACATCTTTCCCATGGGCGGGCGGCTCGTCATAGACCTGGTATTTTCCTTGCAGCCCGCCAACAATTCCTTTCACAGCGCCTCGACCGACGGCGTCGTTGTCCAGATGCAGATGGATTTTGCGGACAGATGGGTGTTCGTCAAGAAATCTGCTCAAAGCCACCGGCACAACATTTTCTCGTTTGGTCTGGAACACACCGGCTAAAGACAAATAGGTTTCGCTTTTCCAGTCCCGCCCGGCAAGCAGCGCCAAGGTTGCAAAGCTCAGCAGGTCAATGGCGGATTCAAACACATGAATGTGCTCCGCATTCGGCTTTCCCTCCAAGAAAAAAGAGAAGTGCTTGTCACTGCCGGTCAACTCTCCCTTGTAGCTGCTGACCGTACTGCGCAGAGCACCATATCTCGCTTTGCCGTCCTTGTCATACCCCACGAATACCGCATTGTGGTAATCTGCCGACTCAAAGAGCAGCTTATTCTCTATACAGTAGTGAATGATGACCGGGTGAATCCCTCGACCGTACAGATATTTCTCCACGCGGTCCGTTGTTTCGGACAGCTCCGGCATCAGCAATTCCATGTGCTTTCGTTCCTTCTGACGATAGAAAACGGGAGGCTTTTCCGCCTCCCGTCCGAGAATGATTTCTGCTGCCTGCGTAAAAGGAATGCCCTTCACCTTGATGAGATAGTCCAGCGCCGATCTGCCGCCGATTCCCTGGGAGAACCAGCACCACTTGCCGTTGCTGATTCGCAGGGAGTCGTGCTCTCTGGTGCAATAGGTGTTTCCGGATACATGGACGAGCTCTTGGGGTTCATAATTGCGGAGGTAAGTCAAAAGGTCCATTTCCTTGGCCTTGGCAACATCCTCCGCGGCAATATAGCGCATAGGGCATCACCTCGCTTCACGCCGGTCTCTCAGGAAATCGGCCCGGATGACCGCATTGGCTCGGCACTCGATGGTGTCCCGGATGTTGTCCATGTGGTCGGTCTCCCGCTTTTTGAAGTCCCTGAATACATCCGCAAGAGGACTGGGCGATTTCAGGAGCGCCTTGCACTGCTTATCGGATAGGTCGTATTCCTCCAGCGCCAGCACGATGTCCTCCCGCACCGTGTACTCGTAGCAATGGTTCAGGATTTCGTCGGGCGGCTGGGACAGCAGCCATTCCCGATACTTCTCCTGTTCTGCGAACACCTTCTTATATAAAGCGGTGTTCAGTTCTTCGTTTGTCATTTTGCTTCCTCCTTCATTTATGTTTTTTGAATAACACGCTCTATAGAAAAAGCCGCTTGATTTCTCTTGGAAACCAAGCGGCTGTGTATAGAATATTTATTTTGGAACGAAATCAGATCATCCACACGGGGACAATGTATGTGCTGCTGTCGATTGCGCTCAATGTCTCCCGAAGGCAGATGATCGCGCCTGTCCCTCTCGGTACGGAGGCCTTATCCAGCAGCTTGAAAGCGCCCGTAATTTGTGTGGGCGGGTTGATGCTTTTTTTGATCTCGATGGGGTGCAGCTGACCGTCGCTCTCCATAATCAGATCGATCTCGTTGCTGTTCTTGTCCCGGTAATAATGCAGCAGGCAATCCTTGGCGCTGTTGCTGTAGGTCTTGATGATTTCCGACACGACATAGTTTTCTAAGACAGCTCCGTTGATTGCGCCGTTCATCAGAATTTCGGGGTTTGAGTACCGGGTCAGATAGGAGACCAGCCCTGTATCGAAGAAATACATCTTCGGCGTTTTGATCGTCCGCTTCAGAAGATTGTTGGAGTAGGGGTGCAGGAAGAACACGATCCCCGATTTTTCAAGCTCCTTCATCCAGCGCTTTGCGGTATCGTCACTGACCCCCACATCCCCGGCGATGTCATGCAGGTTCAGCATTTGGCCGCTTCTGCAGGCGGCAGCACGGATGAAATCGGCAAACATCACCTTATCCACACCGGGAATGTCGGTGGTCACATCCCGGTCGATATAGGTCTGAATATAGCTGCTGTAAAACACATCCCGGTCTTTATACTTGCCGCTCCTGTGGCCGGGGAGTGCGCCGTCCCAAATCCTTTGATAGATCTCATTCGGTGTGGCTGGGGAAAGCAACGCCTTGCGCTTCTGCAATTCGTCAAGCTCCAACGAAAAGGGTGAAACCTCCATTGCACCGCAAAGCTCCGACTGTGACAGTGCCGACATATGAAGAATGGCGGTTCTTCCGGCCAGCGACTCCTGCGCCAACTCCATCAGGCGATACGCCTGAGAACCGGTCAGCCAGTAGGAGCCGGGTGCAGCGCCGTTATCCACGGCGATCTTAATATATGAAAACAGCTCCGGTGCATACTGAACCTCATCGATGAGAACCGGCGCGGGGTGCAGCTTCAGAAACATGGCAGGATCGGTTTTGGCAAGCCTGCGCTCCTCCAAATCGTCCAGCGAAACCTCGGCTCGTGCCGTCCCCTCCATCAGATGCCGCAGCATGGTGGATTTTCCCACCTGACGCGGACCGGTTAGCAGCACACAAGCATACTCCTCGCTTACCGCTATAAACTTCTTTTCAAGCTGTCTCTCAATATACATTACCCTGCCTCCTTTAGGCCAAAATACGATGCACCTTTATTATAGCCTAAGTGAGAGGAAAAATCAATAGATTTTAGGCTAAAATACGATGCACTTGTATTTTAGCCTATATGGGCAGCAATTATGCGTGTCTGCACAGGCTTTCACCATTCATGTAAAAGTCGCCCGATTTCAAATCAGGCGACTGAGCAGACGGCACTTGTCATTCCCCCCATCAAAGAGCGTCGGGATTTTCTTCATGGTACCTTGCATCTCCTTCTATAATCTCATCCAGCGTTCTCGGCGTGTAATCCATATACGGCATCATGCAACCGACATTGATGAAGTTACCGTTCGGCGTGCCGTAACCGGTGGAATTTGCCTTTACCTCACAGCGCAGCTTTGCGATATATTCATATTCAATCGTCTGATGGACATGCCCGTAGAGCATGAACGCTGTCGAAGCGAAGCTGGCACGGAAGAAGGGAATCGGATAATGACACATCACAACATGCTTGCCGCTGTCCTTGATTTCCTTCAAGTCCGTAATTTCTTGGAACATACGCTTTGTGGCAGCGCTGAATTGCTTGGGATCGTGATTGCCCCGTATCAGCACCTTGTTGCCGCCAAGCGAACCAACAATATACGGCCACTCGCTTTCCTTTGCCCAGATGAAATCGCCAAGAATGTATACCGTGTCATCGCTGCGTACTCTGGCGTTCCAGTTTTCTATGAGCTTGTTATTCATCTCATTGACATCCGCGAAGGGCCTGTTATCAAACCGCAGAATATTTTCATGCCCGATATGCAAATCAGAAATATAGTAATTCATTGCGTTCCTTTCTGTTGTGTCTTTGAATGCCATAAAAAGCCTCCGTATTCTTGCGATGGCCACAATAATACGGAGGCTTCATTGTTCTTTCAGATGTGCAATATGGTTAGTTATTCATCTTCATCATCGTCGTTTGGCCAAGATGAGATCATGTGAATATCACCGGTATCCATATCCATTGCCATATTGTTACCCATTCTCATCATAAGGTCACCGTCAGAATCCATTGCCATATTATCTGAAATCGAAAAAGCAAAATCTCCGTCTTCAAAGTCAAAAAAGTGTTTTCCCATCAGAATATCTCCTTATCTGAAGTATTTGTAATAGATTTCGTTGACCGCTTCAACATATACGATAAAAGAAGGATGCGTGTTGTCTTGGCGAGAAAGATACATGTTCTTCAACCCAACGTACCTATCTCTGACCTCTTGCCATAGTCCCTCTGCTTTTATTGCATCGGCTTTTTCCTTCACATCGTGAGATTTTGGGACTTCATTCCATGTGTATTGATCGTAGCCAAAACAGAAAGCGTTTTTATTATGAATGAGTCTCATATAATCTCCGTTGCGATTTTTAGTTAGAATTGCAACATCGAAGCTGAATTCAACATTTGGCGAATCATTGAAATGTAAAAGCGTGGTTAAGCAGGATCTTGAATCCATAGCATCCGAAAAGAAATCCTTTCTCTCAGCCTTATTAAGCGCATTCCGAACTGTATCTTTCAGTAGCCGTAAGTCTTTCCAATATCTTTCGTCCGCTTTTATGACAACGAGGTTGTAGTCAAGATCGTAAGGTCCATTTCCATTCCTTGTTATCAAGTTTTTTGCACCGCTTCCGACAAGCGAAAACTGAGCAATAATATTCTTGCTCTTTAGTATCTCACAAGTCTTAGTCAGAACGGAGGCGCAATCGGAACGATATCGCTTCGATTCGGATTCACAAACAATTTCATAGGCCATAACATTCTCCTTTTTCTCCCACGCCGCCCATTTATGATCTAGCATAAATCATATCATTATACTCCTGATTATATAGTTGTCAAGATAGAAGTTCAATTTTTTACAACAAATCTCGAAAAGTCTCGAGTATTCTTGGGAGAAGGCATGAAATTTCTCTACCTCATTTCATCACCTTGATGATCAGCTCGTTCACATCCTCTGTCGGTTTTCCGGCAGAAAGAAGCTTGTTGCGAAAAGCAAGAAGCGCTCCCCGCAACAGCCGCGCCTCGTCAGGGGACAGCTCAACCATTCGTTTCTCTGCTTTACGGCGAAACATTTACAGCACCTCCATTCCTGCCTGACTTCATTGTATCCGCAGATGCGCATCCTAGCAAATGTGCAAATGAAAATCTTCCGAAAAGCGAATACGGCAGCCTGTTGAAAGGCTGCCGTAGATCGACAAACTGGAATTTATTTGGAAGATTTTATTATCCATTCATCAAGAAATTTCATTTGTTCATCCGTATGAAACCAATGCTCTCCATTTTTCATAATAGAAAGTGT
>SFJM01000084.1 GCA_004555915.1 Clostridiales bacterium
ACCACGGACTACAATGTGACAGAAATATCCACTATTGTCGGTTATGAGAATCCTCTTTATTTCAGCCGTATTTTCAAGAAGCAGAAAGGTGTTTCCCCTTCTGAGTACCGTAAAATGCTTCAGGGAGAAGCAATAGCCAACAGTTCCAATGAATAAAACACTTATACAAATGCAAAACGACGGTCTGACTTTACAGACCGTCGTTTTGCATTGGAATATTGAAAGAAGGAGAAATAATTGTACTGTTTTAATAAGGGATGTTAGTATCGTTTTCTTATACCATAGGGCCATGCCCTATGGTATTTGCCATCTTTTTCTGTTGCCCTGTCAGGGGCGAGAAAAGGGCAATTTAAATCAGCAGTATAATGGCCGCCTTGCGGTCATTATATCATAAATCGCCCTTTGGGAGTACCCGTTTCGGAAAAAATCGGATATTTGGGGCTGAAATCAGGGCCACATGATCCCCCAATTTGCCCGGGCAACACTTCGCCGCCACACAAGATAAGTGGACCGCTACCGCTGCGCCACCACTTTGGCCTCCACAAACCAGCGGCCCTTTTCCAGCCAAAGATTGGTCTGCTGGCCGTTTATGAGGCAGACATAGCGGTCACCGACCCCGCCCACCTCGGCGGCACGGCGGCTGACATCCATGATCTTGTCGATGGCGTAGACCTGCTCCGGGCCAAACACGATGGCCAAAGGCCGCAGGTGGCCGTCCGGCTCGAACCGCACATCCACCGCCACATACCTTTTTTCTCGCCCCACTATGATACGCGACATAGTTTTCTCTCCTTAACCTGCATTGAAAAATCCCACCGGGTGGACGGTGTGGTCATCCTTGGGATTGATGGTGCCCAGCCCTCGGTCTGTATATAAAACCGCACGCTGGACAGCGGTGTATCCGTACCGCTGGCGCAGGGTGTCCACGGCTTTGTCGATGCGTTCCATTCGCTCCCGCTTTTCCTCGCCACTGAAAAAGCCCAGCTGGATGGGGCAGTCCTGGGGAACCAGCGATGCTCCCCGCACCCCCACTCCACGCAGAGGCTTACCCCAGCGATAGGTACGCTTGAACAGGTCAAAGGCAATGCGGGCAATCTCCAGCCCGCCATTGGTCGGGGTGTCTATCTTCCGCTGCCGGGTAAACCCGGAAAGGTCACAGTCCCGCACAGATAGTTCCACCACCGTACACTTCATCCCCAGTTCCCGCATTCGCATGGCTACGCTCTCACTCATCACCACCAGCATAAGCCAAACATCCTGATCGTTGACCAGATCCCTGGGGGTGGTTCCGCTGTTGCCCACGCTTTTCACAGCAGCATGATAGTTCTGGTTGCACACCGGGGAATGGTCCGTGCCCCGGGCAAAGCTGGACAGAGAATATCCCACCTTCCCAAACCAACCCGCCAGCACCTTGGGGTCGGTTTCGGCCAGCTGGCCGATGGTGCGGATGCCGTACCCATTGAGTTTCCGCTGGGTGGCAGGGCCTACATACAGCAGGTCCTGCACCGGCAAAGGGTAAACGATCTCTTTGTAGTTGTCCGGCTCGATACGGGTGATGGCATCCGGCTTTTTGTAGTCGCTGCCCAGCTTGGCCGTGATCTTGTTGGTGGACACCCCAATACTGACCGTGATGCCCAGTTCCCGCTTCACCCGGTCACTGATCTCCTGTGCGATGGTCATGGGGCTGCCGAAAAGCCCCACGCTGCCGGTAATGTCAACCCAGTTTTCATCCAGGCCAAAGGCTTCGATCTGGTCGGAATAGTCCTGCAAAATCTCCCGCACATACCCGCTGTACCGCATATACTCACTATAATGGGGTGGTACGATAATCAGGTCCCGGCAGCACTGCTGTGCCTGCCAGATGGCCATGCCAGTCTTAATTCCCATACGTTTGGCCGGGTAACTGGCGGTGAGGACAATTCCGTGGCGGTCCTCTTTGGAGCCGCAGACGGCAATCCGTTTGCCCCGCAACGCAGGGTTTTCCTGCATTTCTACCGAGGCATAATAACTGTTGGCATCAATGTGTAAGATATGACGCTGTCCGGACACGCAGATACCCCCTTTCATTTTCATTATAATTACATGATTCTGCATTTTCAATACTTTATTTTTGCAAATCCATGTAATTGTACTCTTGACTTTACAGTGTCAGGGGGATATACTGAGTGTGAGGTGATCTATCTTATGAGCTGGCAGACAAGAATCCGGCAGGCCCGGGAGGAGCAGAAGCTGACCCGTGAGCAGGTCGTAAACAAAATGCGGACTTACATGGGGCATGGGAAAGGGATCGCCGTGCGCACTCTGATTGCCTGGGAACGCGGAGAATCTGAACCCCGTGTGACACAGGCCATTGCCCTTGCCCGGGCACTGGGGTATAACGAGGTTTCTGAACTCTTTTGTGAAGCGGACGGTCCCAAACTGAATAAGTTGGGGCTGGACCGGCTGGAAGAGTATCGTGCTTTGCTGCTGCGTTCCCCGCAATTTCGGGAGGAAACGCTTCCTGTGCTTCGGGTATTACCGGTGTATCTCCAGCCCGCTTCTGCCGGTACAGGCCAATGGCTGGACGATGATGAGGCCGAACAGATGGAAGTGGATGATTCCGTCCCGGCCAGCGCCCAGTTCGGCGTTCGTCTGGCTGGCGATTCCATGACTCCTCGGTTTGCCGATGGTCAGATCGTTTGGGCAAAGTCTGCCGAAACAGCGGAGAACGGCACCATCGTTCTTTGCTATCTTAACGGGCAAGGATATTGCAAAAAGCTCCGCTGCGATGGCCATGGCGTTGCGCTGGTGTCGCTGAACCCCGCTTATCAGCCGATTCCCGTCGGCGCAGAGGATGAGTTCCGCATCATGGGCATTGTTGTTGGTTAAACCGTAAACGTACAAAGGGGGCGGTTTGGATGTGTGGCAGATACCAGTTTTCTACCAGCGAATACAAGGAGTTTCAGCAGATCGTGCGGGATGCCCAGCGCCGCAGTCATCAGCACAACGAACTGAACTTTCCCATGGCGGGCGATATAGCGCCTACGGCCACTGCCCCCGTTCTGATCGCCAGCGGCTCCAAGGTGGTGGCTGAGTTCCAGCGGTGGGGCATTCCCGGTTGGCGGGGCGGCCTGATGATCAATGCACGGGCTGAAACGGTCTGTGAAAAACCTATGTTCCGCCGCAGCATGGCGGCGCAGCGGTGCGTAGTACCCGCTACGGGGTACTATGAATGGGATGCCGGAAAGCACAAGTATTTCTTTCAAATTCCGGGTAAACCGTTGTACCTGGCAGGCATCTATGACAATGTGGAAGGAATAAACTGCTTCGTGGTCCTGACCACAAAGCCCAATACCACGGTCCAGGACATCCATGACAGGATGCCGCTAATCCTCACTCACGAACAGGTGCGGCCCTGGCTCACCAGCGACCAGGATGCCCTGCAGCTTCTCACTATTGTACCGCCAGCTCTGGTTAAGACCTGCGAGGATGGGCAATTGAGTTTTAGTGATCTATAGATTAGATTTAATATGTCAACTAAATCACACAACAACGATGGGGGCATCGCTCATTCAATCACTCATTTTGATTGATTGAAATGAGTGATTGATTAAATTGCAATATGAAATGTGATTTTGGAAAGGTCTTTGCATGCCATCAAAAAAGCGGGTCTCGAAAGACCCGCTTTTTCGTTTTATGAAAAGTAAAAAAGATTTTAAGAATATCGCTGGTTTAATTGATTTAGATATAACAGGTACAATTCTATATGAGGAACACCAATCTGATAGATGCTGGGCATCAGCTTAATTATAAAACAGCTCTTTTCACTGTACTACTGCATTTAGCGCTGATGCCAAATCGCGTTTTGGATGACGAATTCTACGGTTTACCTTGAACTTATTACGCAGGACTTCTTCACAATCCGTGTCAGACATCTTTATAATGATTTCAAGTCTTAACCTTGCTCGCGAGGCTCCAACGTAGTATAACAAAACATCTTGTCCAGAAAATGTACTCCGATCAACGTCTGTTAAAATAACGCAGTCTGCTTCCAAACCTTTGAACTTTCGACAAGTTGTAGCCAGATAACGATTC
>SFJM01000085.1 GCA_004555915.1 Clostridiales bacterium
GATGGCGACCGCCAGCTTTTCAGCGACTTTCGCCGTTTTGCCTGTGGCGGAGAAATATGCTACCAGTTTATTGCTCATCATAATCACTCACTTTCCGAGTGCGGCTGCCCAGTCTGCTTCCTTGAATCCGACGAGGACAAAATCATCGCCAATCAAAATCGGGCGCTTGACCAACATACCATCAGAGGCCAGCAGCTCATACTGCTCGTTCTCGCTCATAGTTGGCAGCTTGTCCTTGAGCTGCAATGCCTTGTATTGCAGACCGCTGGTGTTGAAGAACTTCTTCAGCGGCAGATTGCTCTGCTTGTGCCACGCCCTCAGCTCTTCGACCGTCGGGTTGTTTTCCTTGATGTGCCGCTCGTCGAATAAGATGTCGTTTTCCTCCAGCCACTTTTTGGCCTTCTGACAGGTTGTGCATTTCGGATAACAAATAAACTGCATGGTGTTCCTCCTGTATTGGTTCATCATTCTTCTGTTTCGTAGTAGTACGAATAGTCAATGCCCTTCATAATGATCTCGCGGCTATGGATATCGTCGGTCAGAGCGCCTTGCAGGAGCTCAAATATTCTATGCGGATCATCAACGCTCTCCCTCATGGCATCAAGGTATTCCGTCTTATCAATCTGGCTCCAATCCACACACTTTTTCAGATTCTTTTTCAAAATCAAGTCGAGCCAGATACGGGTGCTGCGGCCGTTACCCTCCATGAACGGGTGCGCTACGTTCATTTCAACATATTTGTTCACGATGGCTTCCAGCGTGTCTTCCGGCATGGCCTCGATATGCGCAAGAGCTCCGTCCAGATATGCTGCAGGTGCAAAAGCGAAACCGCCCTTTGCAATGTTCAATGTGCGGATCTGCCCGGCAAAGTCATACAGACCGCCGAAAATATATCCGTGGATCTGCTGCAGCCCCTTGGCTGTACCAATCTCGATATTATCTATGAATCCGCTTTCAAACAGCTCATACGCCTTTTGCTTGCTCTTTTCGTCGAGGGATGTTTCCATATTTTTCATCCACTTGGCAAAAACGTCCGCTTTTTTGCTCGGGATCAGGGCCAGAACAGTGTTCAGACTGCCTTCATCCACCACGTCGGTATTATAAAATTTTCCGTCTTTTGCTTTTAATTTCAGTTGTCTACAAATTGAGGACAACTCAGATTTTCTCGTTTTTATCGTATTCCAATACTTACGCGGGTTCTTTGTTTTCGTAAGCGCCTCGGCAATATCCATGGCGCAAAACCACCATTTGGCACTCTCATCGTCCCAAACAGCGCGCACCGGAACATCTTCAAAAAAGCGTATTGAGGTTTTATTCATGGAATATGCCTCCGATCTGTCATTCGAAAAACGCAATCGCATCCGTTAGATGCGACGCGTGTGTAATTATTCGCTGATTAGTTTTTGCTCATCATTCCCGCCGATAAACGCCTCAGCGGTCAGACGTAGCCCCAGTTTGAAGCCCAGAGTGAATGCTGTTACCTCTGTCATACTACTGATCTCCGATGTGCTGTCCTTGAACTTTTCGAAGGTCTCTTCCTCAGTTTCGTTCCAAGCAGTCCGGATCGGCTGATCTTCGTATAATTCTAATTTTTCGTTATTTCCCATGCGCGTACACCACCGTTTCAAATTTCTACTCATGTGTTCAAAGCCAGTTCCTATTCGGTTTTTAGCTAAACAGGCCGTTTCGTTTCTGGTGTAGGAATGTCTGTGGAAAATATTTTATCTTTTGTCTCCCAGTAATCCATACTGAATGCTTTGTAGGTTATGGTTTCCGCCGCGGCAAGACCGTCAAAAATCGGAATTTTCACGTCCATCAGAATCACATCCGGCCTTGTGCGCCGACACAGCTCTATTGCATCAAACCCATCGGAGGCTTCCCCGGCGATAGAAAAGCCCAGGTCCTCAAGCATGGCGTAAATATCCATCCGGGTGATCGGTTCATCCTCTGCGACTGCTACTGTTTTCATCGTTCTTCCCGCCTGTTATGCCTTGTTTGAGCTGAAAATGCCTTTGAGAATCGGACGCACAAAGCTTCCCGTTTCGGGTAAAAACTCTTTGCCCCGCAAAATGGTTTGTTCAACCCTGAGCTTCATCAGCTCCTCGGGCGCAAGCTTGTATGGGTTGTGGGAAAGAATCACCATGTCCGCTACCTTGCCGGCCTCCAGGGAACCTCTTTCCTGTTCGTCAAAGCTGATCCAATAGCCGTTATAGGTAGACATGCGAAGCGCGTCCTGAATGGAAACCCGCTCATTGGGATTGCTGTGGTTGACGGCCTTGTACAGCCAGACGATGGGGTTGGGGTCAGTACAGGGACCATCAGAGCCGAAGCCGATGGTACAGCCCAAATCCTTCATTGTGCGGACGGGATTGAGCGCCGTGTTTCTCTCTCTACCGAGAATCATTTCCGTATATTCGGCAGGCTCCTGCCTCCAATTATCAAAGGACACCTGCATGGGGAGCTGGATGTGGTAATCAGCGCAGATTTTACGGCTTTCTTCGGTAGTGAGGCAGGCATGGATAATCCCGTGACGATGGTCATCCCGGGGATAATCATCCAGGGCGGCTTTCAGGGCGGCTGCCGCCTGAGCGAAGGCTCTGTCGCCGATGGCGTGAAGCTCGATCTGCATTCCGGCCCGGTTTGCTGCTTTGCAGAATTTAGTCACCTGTTCATCGGTGTAGTAAAGGACGCCGGAATTGGAATCGTCGTTTGCATAGGGGGAGAGGAGCGCGGCGTCCGTTGAGCCAAAGCAGCCGTCAAGCGCGCACTGGAAGCAGCCGCCGACTCTGCCGAGCTTGAATTTCACGGCCTTCTCCGCGTCAAATTTTTGCGGGAAAACACGAAGCTGGAAACCAGAGGACAGCCCTCTGGCAAACCAGGTTTCCATGTGGATGTCAAGATCCTTCGGGAAACCGACGCCGGAAACGGAGTGCACCATGCCGATGCCCATGGACGCCTCGTAGTTTACGGCCAGCATCATATCATGAATCAGCTCAGGCACGGGTATGCTGGCGGTAATATGGTCGGAGACCGCAAAGAACGCCTCCTGATTCATTTCTCCGCTGTCCGGATGATAGCCCCGAAGCCCCTTGCATTTGTCCTCAATCTGCCGGAGAAGCACGGTGTTGACAACGCAGGCGTGACCGTCGTACTTCACCATGAAGAAAGGCTTGTCCGGGCATACCCGGTCCAGCTCCTCCCGGGAAACGAGGCGCCGCTCTTCAACCGAATAGGGAGAAGCGCCGAAAGCAATCAGTGTTTTCGCGTGGGAACGCTGATAGAAATGGGAAGCCATTTCCAGAATCTCTGTGTTGGACTTTGCCTCCATCACATTCAGACCCGCATTGAAAAGCGCAAAGGATGCAAAGTGCTGGTGTGTGTCGCAAAACGTGGGGATTAAGGCACGCTGGCCTAGCGCAACGATTTCACAGCAACGGTACTCCTCAGGCAACTCGTCCCCTACAAAAAGGATTTTCCCCTTGTCCTCCACAAGAAACCGGAACACCTCGTTTTTGCTGTTCACGCTCAGAACATTGCCTTGATAGACTTTCATAAGCTGCCTCCTTTGCACTGTGTTTTGAAAAAACAACTATTACTATATTAAATATATCAGATTTTTCCCGGGCTTTCAAGGATTTCGGGGATGGAAGCCTGCATATTTCCCGTGTTTACGGCTGTTTAATATAGGCTTTTCATTCATTAAACAGAACCATGCCGAAATTGGTTACCGTGTTTTCGCTGGATTTGTACCAGCAGAGAAACACCTGCGTCAAAAAACAAACTCGAAGCCTGTGCGCTTCGAGTTTGAAAGGAAGAACAAGGGAGCAAAGTACAGTTTTCGCCGACAGGCGGAAACGGAACGGTGCGAGCTTGTTCTGATGTGGAAAAGGTAGGCCATTTTGATACAATTCTACACGTGGGGTGCACTTCTTGTTTTGTGGGGTGCATCTGACATGACGAGAATAATATTATTCTTAGTAATTTTCCGCACGCACTTCGAAGAATGCCTGAGGATGCTTGCAGACAGGGCAGATCTCAGGAGCCTTGGTTCCTACTACGATATGTCCGC
>SFJM01000010.1 GCA_004555915.1 Clostridiales bacterium
ATGATCTGGAAGAATTTCATGACGATACCCACAACAGCAGTTGGTATCTGGGAATATTCCGGCTGCCCGAAAATCGGATCCATTGCTCCATATTTGGTTACCATGTTCAATACAGCCGCCATGGAAAGAACAATTGAGATCTGCGAGAGAAAACTTGTAATACCGAGGGGAATGATTTTTTTCATCAGACTCACCCGAAGTTTCAAGCTGTCCCTGCTTATTCTGACCGCTTTCATCCGGCAGAGATACAGAAGCGACATCAACGCAGCGACGATCTGTCCAAATATCGTTGCAACAGCAGCTCCCATCATCCCCCATTTTAATACGAAAATACAAATGGGATCAAAGATAATATTCAGTATGGCCCCTGTAAGCAGTGTGGCCATTGCAAAGCCGGGACTTCCGTCGGAACGAATGATAGGATTCATTGCCTGACCAAACATATAAAACGGGATACCTAACGTAATCCAGAAAAAATAGTCTTTGGAAAGCTGAAAGGTTTGGTCATTCACTCTCGCGCCGAACATGGTCAGGATCTGATCCTGAAAAGCCAGATAAATCAGCATTAGAATGATACCCACAGCAATCACACTCAAAACAGCGCTTCCTATGCCCCGATGAGCATTCTGCTTTTCTTTTGCGCCAAGGCTGATGCTGACGAAGGTGCAACACCCATCGCCGATCATCATTGCAATTGCCAGCGCAACGACAGTAAGCGGAAAGACAACTGTATTGGCCGCATTTCCGTAAGATCCGAGATAGCTTGCATTTGCAATGAAAATCTGATCTACAATATTATAGAGTGCTGCCACAAGCAGAGAAACAACACATGGAATTGTATATTTTCGCATTAGCTTGCCCAGATGTTCCTTCTCAAGGAAATCATTTGTTCGTGTTTCATTCATCAAAATAACCTCCTACTCTGTTTTTGACAACAAAAAAAGGCACATATATACATGTGCCTCAAAAAAACGACACATGCAAAAGCATCGCACATCATTTCGTATCAGCATTACGTGCAATTCATTGCCTGTATCGTGTCAAGTGCTTATTTAATTATAATTTACTATTTTTAGTATATCATCATAGATTCAAAAAAGTCAAGAAAAAAATTTGTGTTCTCTTTGATACCATCCGAATACCATTCCATATATCAATCGGAAGAAAAAATGCCCGGCATATGCCGGGCACACTGATACAATCGCTTCTTTCATGAGACCTCGAAATACATATCTGTCTGCAGTTGAATAACAGAAAAGCATTTATACTGTTATACTGCATTTTATATTTGCGTCCCTGTATTAATTTCACCTGCCAGTTCAAATCCTTTTTTCGCGGCGATTACCGCGATGATTTCATTTATGACTGCTGCCGCCGCAATCGTCCCCTTCACGATCACGGCCAGCTCCGGCTCCGGTCCAGTCAGAACAGAGCATATGATTCCGGTGAATACGAGAGAAACGCCGGAATGCGGCAGCAGCGTTAACCCCAGATATTTTTGTACGGTGTCTGGCATCCGGGTAGCCTTTGCTCCCAGTCTTGCCCCAAAATACTTGCCAAATCCACGTGCCGCAATATATACAAACGTGTACAATCCGGCACCAAGAATCAAATGATAATCCAACGGTGCTCCCAGATCAACAATTGCTGCCAAAAGACTGATACCAAGAATCGGATGGAACCAGTCTGTCAGCTCCTCCAGCTGCTTTTCCGGTATCATATTGGAGAATGCTGCTGAAAAAGCTACACCCATCAACATATAATTCAGCGTGATATTGGACAATACTTTTGTATTGAAAAACAATCCGATCAGTACCGTAATGGTAATACCTGCAAGTAACGCCCCCAGCGTTCTGGCTTTCCCCGGCTTTCTTTTCAGATATGCACCCACAGGGATGCCTGTCACAATACCAATAAGGACAGGCAAAAGAATCATAACCGGGATCATATACAGCGGGACAGCGCCCCCCGATACCGCTTTTGCCACAAAAGAATTTACAGTAAAGAAAACCGTAATTCCCACAATATCATCCAGCACTGCCATGGGAAGCAATGTATCGGTCACCGGTCCTTTGGTACGGAATTCCTGTACAATGGAAAGTGCCGGTGCAGGCGCAGTTGCCAGCGCGATGCCTCCAAAAACCACGGCAAGATACAGCGGCACACCGGTACATGAAAAGACAACAGCAAACAGCAGAGATACAACGGCAAAGGTACCAAGCGATTGCGCCAGTGTTGTCACCAGCATGGCCTTACCATAGCTTCTTATCTTTTTCCAGATCAGTTCTGTGCCCAGCATCAGTCCAAAAGCACACTGCATCCATGTAATGATAATTTTATACCATGAAGCATCCATCACAGCCTGCGGCATCAGTTCAACGGCATTGGGTCCCAAAACCATGCCTGCAATCAGCCAGCCCAGGATCGCCGGCATTTTCAGTTTTGTCATCAGCTTTCCTGCGAAGAAAGCCAGCACCAGGGTACTAACCCATCGTAATAGGAATATCAATCCAGTTCACTTCCTCGCCATAATACCATAGAAAAAAATATCCAATGCCTTTCGGCAATCCTTCTCATGCTGTTCAATGTCAATCAAACCATGACCGCTTGTCTGATAGCTGGCATTCAGAAAATCCTGATATTTTTGGAAAATACGTATCAGTTCCTCTTCGGTAAAATCCGGACGCAGGGCTTTCTGTTTTAACATATGGCGCAACAGCTCCTGATTGAATTGGTCAAAAGAACGTTTTTTGTCAGAAATCGCCTGTTTTAGCTCAATCGGCGGCATAATAACCGCTTCACAAAACAGCCTTGCAAAATCCGGATGCTGCCTGAAAAAATCCATGCGGATATCAAAATAATACAGGATCTGTTCAACTGCCTCTGCCTTATTATGATTTGCCAGATGTTCTGATAAATATGCGGTCAGATTGTGGAAACATGTTTCGATACAGTTGAGATATAGGTCATCCTTTGAATCAAAATAATGATAAATGATTCCTTTGGATATTCCGCCTGCCTGACTGATGGTATTGAGGGAACCCGCTTCATATCCATGCAGTGCAAATTCTTTTATTGCGCTGTTAAGAATTTTCATGCGGGTCTGTTGGTTCTTTTCTTCCCGTTTCATATCTCCTGCTCCATCTATTTATTGACCATATGGTCACTTTTTATATTTTACCACGTTTCAACTCCATGGTCAATCCCTGTTCAGATGTTCCATCTGCTATCCTGTTGAAACATAAATCCTTCTGTATGCAAAAACGACCCGGAATAAGGCGTTTTACATCACGCTGTATTCCGAGCCGTTAGGTTGGTTGAATGAAACAAGGATAATTGGGATTAGAATGATGCCTTGACTGGATTCTGCAGCCGGATCTGCTCTCCCTGAATCAGCCCATACCGTATCAGCTGTGTTCCATCCAGATTCTCATTGTGCATATCTACTGCTGTGATCTGATGATTGTCATAGGTGGTGTAGTAATAGATTCCCTTATCCGCATTACAGCAGCAGGTATAAATCGTGATCTCAAACTTCCCCTCACCTACATCACAGCATCCGCGCTGCTGGACAACAGACCCCAGAATATGGAAAAACTGGCTGACACTTTCCGATTCCGAATCGCCGGAAACGGAATTCATTTTGACAAAAGCCACGCGGATAAAACGGGACTGGGAGGACACATCACCGGGAAGTCCCAGTGCGCCCATACCGCGGCTGTACGCATGCAGCGGCAGTTTTTCTGAAAACTGATTCTGCGGTGTTCTGGGAGACAGATGCATATAATTGTTCAGCTGGAACATCTGCTCATCAAAGGGCGGATTGTTGGTCAGCACTCCCACCGGATTATCATAGATTTTCAGCCCCTCTTTGACCGATTCCACAGTAATTGCTTCATTCCGGTCTGCCAGAATCCAATGGAGCTGTGCCAATGGCAAATCCTCACTGAATTGCGTATTGGTGAGGTTGATTTTTTCCAGCAGAACCCTTGCCTCTTTGACCGAAGCGCACTGACTGAGAATCCATGCAATGAATTCAAACTGTGCAATATTATCCTGATCCGGTGCCGGTTCCCTGTAATATGCATTCCCGACAAAATTCAAGCCTGCCATGCCAAGCCCTTTTTCATTTACCGCTTCATAATACAGCGGACAGTTTTGGGCAACATATGCCATGCCAATCATGGCATAATGGCTTTCTATGGTTCCCATATGGCGAAAATGGAACGGATAATTGCGGGGTGTTATGACAACCTCATCACCATAGGAAAATTCGTAATCCAATGTTCTGCCAAAATAAAAATCCTTTGTCTGATACGTTGCTGCTGTACACATGAACTGTTACCTCCGTTCAATTCCGGGTTGTTGGTCAATTCGAATAATAAAATTATACCACGGCTTATCCTTTTCTACTATGAAAGATCAAATAAAATACTCAATGGTCTTTTCTGCTGTCAGTCTGGTATCCTGATTAAACAGTAAAATCGCTTCCCGTCCCTCCATGGGGCCAAGGGCATAAACCCCCTGTTTTTCCTCCGCATTCAGACGATCAGCCGTCACAATCCGATTTCGGCTGAAGGGTTCGCTTTCCAAGAGCTGAATATCCGACTGGATAAAGGAACGCTTGCGGTAATACGGATCAAACATGGAAACCTGATTGTCCTCCTGACCGGTTAAAAGGACATAATGATCTCCGCCGTAGTTCAGCCGGACAATCACCGCACCATTACAGTGCAATGCCTGTGTGAGCAGACTGTTTCCTCCGAGATACACCGATTGGCCGGACAAATACTGGCACACAATCGGGAAATTGCAGGCCTTGCCAAACTGGGTCAGCCAGCTGGATAGGAACATCATTGCCACACGGGATGTACCATTTTTACCGATTTCACCTTTTGCGTTGTAGGCATCCAGACTGTATAACATGATATGCTGCACAATTTCCGGCACCAGCTGTTCCCGGGAAAACAGAAAGCTCATGGCATTCATCATGGTTGTAGGGCCGCAATCATATTCAGAAATCTGATAGTGTAAAGGCGTTTTCATCTGTTATACCTCCGAACACATCAAATCCACAGTAATGGCAGAAATACGTTCCAGTTCGTCCACCGATGTATATTCTGTGCAGGAATGGGTGTGATTCATAGCAGTGGCAAGGACAATGCCGGTAATGCCATGCTCTGACAGCGGATTATTGTCACTGCCGCCCATGGTGCTGCGCAGGGAACAGGGAATCCCCTGCTTTTGACAAACAGCTTCAAATCGTTTGACTACAGGATGGGATTCCGGTGTGTGATATGCATGGACATGCATGGTATGCGTCATATCCAGTGTGGCACCATTCTGTGCGGCAGCACGGCGAAAGGCAGCCTGGGTTTCCTCCCATGCTGCCATAGCCGAAGCGTGAGAAAAGCTGCGGATTTCCCCGGACACCATGCAGGTTTCCGGCACAATATTGGTCTGAGTACCACCGGAAATCGTGCCGATATTACGGGTGGTCTGCTCATCCAGCCAGCCATTTTTCAGGTCATGGATGGCAGATGCTGCCGTGGCAATGGCATGAACACCAGCCTCCGGTACAAACCCGGCATGTGCTGCCCTTCCCTGTACGGTGATACGGAAGGAAAGAATCGTAGGAGCCTGGATTGCAGCTCCGCCTACCGGACCGGACATATCCAGAATATATGCTTCCCTTGCCTGTAGTTTGTTAAAATCAAACGCACCAATGCCAACGCAATAGGTTTCCTCCGCGGCGGAAAAAAGTATCTCCAGTGTTCTGTGCGGCAGATGCTTTTCCTGAATCACAGAAAGGGCCTCTAAAATTGCCGCCAGCGCAGCACAGTCATCTGCACCGAGTACGGTTTCCCCATTGGAGGTAATCGTACCGTCAGTATGAACAATGGCCTGTTTTCCATGGGATGGCTCTACCGTGTCCATATGGCCGGAAAACAGCAGCGGCGGCAGTGCCTCCATTCCGGCAGTTGCTGGCAGAACAGCATAAAGGTTCCCGGCATTTCCGCCAATTGTTTTCGCTGCATCATCTTCTGTCACAGTCAGCCCAAGCTGTTGCAGGGCTGTTTTCAAATAGTCACAAATCCTGCGCTCACCATAGGAGGGGCTGTCAAAGGAAACCAGTTTGCAAAAATTCTGAACCAGTCGTTCGGTTTGTATCATAAAAGAGTTCTCCCCTTTTCTTACATATTATATGTCTATAAAAATAAAATCATAGGATTATGCAACATAGTATAGCGGATTTTCACCCTGTTTTCAACATCCGCAGTGGATTCTGCCTTCTGACCCAGAACAGCAACTTCACGGCGGCTTCCATTCAGTCCGAAGATGCCATTCCGGGTAAAGTTGTTTTTTTTTGCGTAAATGCGGTATAATATACACATAAATCATGATTATCATAGAGAAGGGAGATTTTGTATGGCACAGCATCAGCCACTCAATGCGCAGTGTTTTGTGAAAAAAGAGTTTCATCCGATTTTTGTAGATAACAACAACCCACAGCTGCTTTATGTCTGCAAAGTCCGTCCGGATATCAGCAGCCGTCACCCACGTATTATGCATTCGCATGACGATCTGGTTGAACTGGTGCTGATTTACAGCGGCACAAGCGACTATCTCATTCACGATAAAAAATGTACCGTCAAGGCGGGTGACCTGCTGATCTACAATTCCGGCGTCGTGCACGACGAAATGTCCGGGCCAGGCTCCCAGCTTGGCTTTATTACGATTGCGGTCGGCGGACTGCGTATGCCCGGACTGCGTGAAAATGCGCTCATTCCAGATGACGCGGGATATCTGTTTGAGACCGGGCACAACTTTGAGGACATTCGCCAGCTGCTCGAATTGATGTTCCGCAACCTGTCGGAGGAGGAACCGGATGCGGAAGCCTTCTGCAACAGCCTGATGCATGCCCTTCTCCGAAAGGTACTCACGGTAGTCCGTAAAAATACCGGCACGGCGGAGGAAGGCACAGCTTCCTCTGAAATAGATGAGCCGAACATTCTCGGACACCGCGTCAAGAAGTTCATTGACCAGAACTATGCCCAGCCGATTACATTGCAGACCATTGCGGAAGCATTAAATACCAGTCCCTATTACATATCTCATGTCTTTAAGGAAATGAGTGGCTATTCCCCCATACAGTATCTGCTGCGCAGACGTATCGGAGAAGCGCAAACCTTGCTCATTACAACCGATTATTCCATCACGGAAATCGCCGGCATGGTCGGCTATGATACCCAGAGCTATTTTAATATGCAGTTTACCAAGCATGTCGGTATGCCGCCGAAAAAATTCCGCCAGAATTACATTGTTTCTGAAAAAGAAAAAAATACGCGTACCAGAAAGCCCCGTACAAAAAAGGGTTCCGACTAATGTATTTTAAATGAAGTGCTGTAATATGCAAGCAAGCCCACCCGCAAAAATGCAGGTGGGCTTGCTGTTTTAGGTGGAAATGAAATTATAATGAAAGATGTTAGCCCATTTCAGAGACCTTGACCCATCTGCCTTCCTTTGCAGAGGTAGCCATTGCTTCCAGAATCTTGTCTACTTCGTGGCCATATGCCATGTCGATGGCAACATCGCGGTCCTCCGTGATGGCGGTCAGGATGTCATGTGCCTGAATGGACATGATCTCATTGTAAGCAATGCCCTGCTCGTCGGTGCCGCAGAAGTTTGCATAATCGCCGTTGCGAGTGTTGCCCTTGATGATCTTGTAGCCGCGCTCCTTCGGATCGCAGTCGTTGGAGTAATACAGCAGTTCGTTGATGCGGGTCATTTCGAACTTCACACTGCCCTTGCTGCCCTGAATCTCATATGCAAGGCTGACCGGACGTGCAACAGAAACACGGCTGGAGGACATGGAGCCAATGCGTCCATCCTCATACTTCACGATAACATAAATCTGGTCATCGGTATCAATATCCAGGGTCTTGGTGGTATCACGGGCATCCGGACGCTTGTTGTACGGGGTATCCCAGGATGCGAAAACTTCTACGATCTTCTTGCCGACGATCATGTCAGACAGGCTGACAACATGTGCAGTCAGATCACCCAGCGCACCGGTACCAGCGGTTGCTGCCAGCTGTCTCCAGGTTGCCGGTGTATTCGGGTCTGCGCAGTAGGAGCAGTCGAACTCGCCGCGGAAGGTAACGAAATCACCCAGCTTGCCGGATTCCATCAGTTCCTTTGCCAGGATATTTGCCGGGCATTTGGTGTAAATAAAGTCAACCAGAGTCTTAACGCCTGCTTCCTTTACAGCGTCAACCATCTTCTGGCCCTCTTCCAGTGTGTTTGCCATCGGCTTCTCACACAGAATATGCTTGCCTGCCTTCGCTGCTGCGATGGCAATTTCAGCATGGGTGAAGTTCGGGGTTGCAATGATAACCAGATCAACGTCCGGATCATTGACAACATCATGCCAGTCGGTGGTAACCTTCTTGTAGCCAAAGCGCTCTGCTGCCAGCTGAGCAGCCTTCTCGTTTACGTCTGCTACGATCTCAAATACCGGCTCAACATCGTGATATGCCTGACGTACATTTGTCAGACCGATGGAATGAAAGCTACCCATCCAGTTGGAGCCGCAAAGGCCGATTCTAACCTGCTTCATAATGATTTCTCCTTTACTATCAATGTGTATCGTTGTATTTTATGAAAATATATCAGATGTCGTATCCAATACCCTTCAGGTATTCTACACTTGCCTTGACATTGGCAAGGCTGTTTTCTACATTGCGCGGATCACATTCCTGCTCAATGGTAATGTATCCGTTATAGTTGATTTCAGCCAGAACGTCAGCGATAGCCTTGTAATCCAGCATACCCTTGCCGATCGGGCACATGGAACCCTTTGCACAGCCCTCAAAGAAGCGGATGTGCTCGCCCATAACCTCATCATAGACCTTCTTGTCAATATCCTTGAAATGGACATAATCCAGACGATCCTTGTACTTTCTCAGCCATTCTACCGGATCCATGCCTGCATAGGTCAGATGACCGGTATCCAGGACGAAGCCTGCCAGGTCGTTGGGGATTTCTTCTGCCAGACGGTCAATTTCATCTGCAAATTCGATGTAACCGCCGCAATGCGGATGCAGTACTGGACGAACGCCGTAGCTGTTAGCCTTTTCACAGATTCCCTTGAAGTGGGAGATCAGCTTGGCCCAGCCAGCATCATCCAGACGCGGGGAACGGTCGGAATGACCTGCGCCATAGTCACGCTCATCCGAGCTGAAAAAGTCCATGACGGTCAGATACGGAGTCGGCCAGCGCTGGCCATCTTCACGCGGCAGCGGCGGCAGCTTGGTAATCAGCGAGCAAATGCCGTCGACCTGCTTCAGAATCTTTTCATAGTTCTCATCGCTGAGGCAATCATCAAAAACCGTGCCGGCAACGATGGACAGATTGTTCTTGTTCAGCTCCTCGGTAACTGCTTCAATATCATCAGTCGGAATCCATCCGTTCGGTCCCAACTCAATTGCCCGATAGCCTGCCTCATGTGCCTCGCGCAGTACGCGCTGGTAAGTAGGGAGATTCGGGTTTGTGATGTCATCGACACCCCAGCAGCAGGGAGCGCCACATATTTTGATTCCCATATTTTTCCTCCTGTGTCGTTTTTTCTTTGTGTTTCTTACGATGGTAATAGTTTACCAGACCCCCCGAAATGTTTCTTTCAACATCTTGACTTTTGTCACTTTGCACAGAGAACGCCTGTTTTTCTCGTTTTTTGTTGAATTTACACACAAATCATCGCGTAAATCCAGGGACTGGAAAATGATATCGTCCCGTAGCCGGGCGGTATGATCGAACATGTTTGACCGTTTTTTAGATTTTCCGCTTTTCTATGAAGCAAAGGCCTGCTTTCATGCTGTCTCCGACTGTCCGGCAAGCGGAACTTTTCTTCAATTGTTAAATTTCTTGCTTTTTTTGCATGGAATGACTGGCATTCCGACGCAGGCTATGTTATTTTGTAGATATTCTTATCCCATCGCTACTGGATGGTGTATCTGGTTTCGTTCTACATATATTGTTCCAAGGAGGCACAGCATGAAAGAAGCTATCGCGACTTTGTCTGCAAAGTTTGTGAATATGCACTTTGTAAATGAAAAATACCATAAAGACCATTCGCAGCTCATGCATCGGCATGATGATGTCCTGGAGCTGCTCTATATTATGCATGGTGATGGACAATATATTGTCAACGGGAAGGTGTATCCGATTCAGCCCGGAAATCTGATTATCTGTAACGCTGGCGTGATGCACGGTGAAGCGCCGTATCTGAAGCATTGCGCGGAGAGTTACTGTCTTGTCCTGAAGGATCTGTCTTTGCCGGAGCTTCCGCCCAATACGCTCTCAAAGCCTTCCGATCCTCCGGTATACTATTTTTCGGAGGATCGATCTGCAGTGGAACATATTATACTGGCACTGGATGAGCAGCGCACACAATCCCCGGAATTCAGCAGCGTCTGCAACCTGCTTGCCAATGCACTGCTGAACCTTGTTTATGTAAAAATCGTCAGCCGCAAGAAGACAGGCACGTTGATTCAGAAAAATAACGAGGAATTCATTCAGAATATTCTGCAGTTTCTGGATGAACATTATCAGGAATCCATCTCCCTCCAGGAACTGGGGAAGGAATTCCATATCAGCCCATCCCATCTGTCTCATATTTTTAAAACAGAAATTGGCCTGCCGCCGATGAAATATCTGATGAACCGGAAAATCGGTGAATCTCAGAATCTGCTGATGAATACCAGCCTGCCGATTTCTGAAATCAGCGACAGCCTTGGGTTTAATGACAACGGCCATTTCAGCCGTACTTTTAAAAAATATATTGGTGTCACTCCATCAAAATATCGACAGTATTTTCGAAGTTCAAAATAATATCATTTATGCTCTGTTTTAAGGGAAGCGCAAAAACCGCTTCCCTTTTTTTGTATGTTTTCGACAAAAATAACCGGGAGGTTTTCGGCCTCCAAAGCAAGAAAATACAAATCCCAAAGCAATCCGTAGAGAAATTCCATAAAAATCAGACAAGAATTTCCTAACGTTTGCTGTATTTTTTCCATATAATAGACTCATAAAGCGAATACAGCAAAACAAAGGAAAAAGTTGTGAAAAGGAGGAAATATTATGAAAAACATCAAGATTGGCGCATGTGATTGGGCACTTCCCGGCTCTGGTCTGTACGCAACACAGATTGCGGCTTCTGTCGGTCTGGATGCTCTGTCCCTGAAAATCGGACTATATGAAAACGATTACCCGATTACCCACACAGAAATGCAAAAAATCTATCTGAGTGAGCAGCAAAAGTACGGCATTGAGTACTGTGCCATCGCGCTGAATGATTTCGACAACATCCCGATGCATGCACGGGAAGGCACAAAGGAATACAACATTGTGTGGGATCTTCTCAAGAGGGCTGTCCCCACAGCAAAGGCACTCGGCGTAAAAATCATCCAGGTTCCCGGCTTTGCAGCCAGCGAGATCCGGTCAGAAGCTGATATGCAGCACAGTGCACGGGCATTCCAGTACCTCTGTGATGCCGCAGGTGAATACGGCATCTCGGTTGCAGGCGAAAACCTCATGACAGAATCTGAATTCAAGACGCTGCATGAGATGGTAGATCGCAAGAATTTCTATCTGTATTTCGACAGCCAGAATTACAATGTATTCCGCGGCTATTCGGAAACGGAGATTCTGGAAGGGCTGTATCCATATATGTGCAATCAGCTGCATGTAAAGGACGGCGAGGAAATGAGCGGCGGACTTCTCGGCACCGGCCCCTCCCGCTTCTTTGATACAATGGACTGGCTGGACAAGCATGATTATACCGGTTATATCCTGCTGGAAAATTACTATGACCAGCTTCCGCTCCGTCTGCAGGGGGAAAACCCGTACGATCTGCTTCGGCAGGACATTGCAATCCTGAAAAAGGCAATTCAGTCAAAGTGAATTCCATGTTGAATTCTTTGTAATACGAAAGGAGAAAATGATTATGAAAGTAGCAGTTATTGGCGCAGGACGTATTGGCCGCGTACACATCGAAAACATCAGCACAGGTGTCCGTGAGATGGAGATCAAGACAGTTGCTGATCCGTTCCTGAACGACGATGCAGTTGCATTTTGCAATAGCTTTGGTATCACAAACGTTACCAAGGATGTGGATTCCGTTTTTGCAGACCCGGAAATCGAGGCAGTTCTGATCTGTTCCTCCACCGACACCCATGCAGACCTGATTATGCAGGCTTGTGAAGCTGGCAAGCACATCTTCTGCGAGAAGCCGGTTGATCACGACGTAAAGCGTGTACGCATGGCTCTGGATGCTGTCAAGAAGGCTGGTGTAAAGCTGCAGATCGGCTTTGTCCGCCGCTTCGACCACAACCATCGCGGCGTATATGATGCAGTTCGCAGCGGCAAGATTGGCACGCCGCATATTCTGAAGATCAGCTCCCGCGATCCTCAGCCGCCTACGATTGAATATGTTCGCCGCTCCGGTGGTATCTTCTATGATATGATGATCCATGACTTCGACATGATCCGCTTCCTGGCTGGCTGCGAAGTTACCGAAGTTTATGCAAAGGGTGCCGTTCTGGTTGATCCGGCAATTGGCGCTGAGGGCGACGTCGATACCGCACTGGTTACGCTGACCTTTGAAAATGGCGCAATTGGTGTTATTGACAACAGCCGTCAGGCAGTTTACGGCTATGACCAGAGACTGGAAGTATTCGGTTCCGAAGGCTCTGTCCAGGACGAAAACGATATCCCCAACACCGTTGTTGTATCCCGTACAGACGGTACCTCCTACGGCACCTGCTACAAGGTTATGTGGGATCGCTATACGCAGGCATTCATTGATGAGATGAAGGCATTTGCTGATGCTGTCATCAACGACAAGGTTCCGCCGGTAACCGATCTCGACGGCCTGTACCCGGTACTGATGGCAGCTGCTGCCAACAAGTCCATCAAGGAAGGTCGCCCGGTTAAGATTTCCGAGGTTGAGTAAGATTCTTTCAGCTTCAGCTGTTTGATACATACCTGTTTCGTATATCAATATTGATATATATCCTTGTCTCCCGTGTCCGGTACAGCCAAGTACCGGATACGGGAAAAGCCGAGGGAAAGATAAATAAGATAGATAAGATAAAAGATAAAATAAGATAAAAAAAGGAAAAGGAAAAGAAAAAACATGCTTTGGACAGTAATAACATTTGTCGGCTTTACCGTTTTGGTTGCCGTTATCGCTTATTTAAAAACCAAAGGCGATGACCAGACAACTGCAGAGGGCTATTTCCTCGCAGGACGTGGTCTGCCTGGTATCGTCATTGCAGGTTCCCTGCTTCTGACAAATATTTCAGCCGAACAGCTCGTAGGTACCAATGGCCAGACATGGTCTACCAACATGAGCCCGATGGCATATGAGGTTGTTGCAGCCTGTGCCCTGATTTTTATGGCACTTTATTTCGCACCACGTTATCTGAAGAGCGGTGTTGCAACAGTTCCACAGATGTTGGGCATTCGCTATGACCGTTCCACCAAGCTGTGGTTTTCCATCGCTTACATCGGCCTGTACCTGATCGTACAGCTTCCGGTTATCCTGTATTCCGGTTCTCTGGTATTTGAGAATATTTTCGGTTTATCCAGCATTCTGGGCTGCACAAAGTTCCAGTCTGTCATTATTCTTTGCATTGCAATTAGCATCATCGGTTCTCTGTACGCTATCTTTGGCGGACTGAAGGCCGTTGCTGTATCTGATACTGTAAACGGTGCTCTGTTGATTGTCGGCGGCTTTATGATTCCGTTTATCGCACTGCACGTACTGGGTGTTGCTTCCGGTTCTGAGGGCCTTGCAATCGGCGATGGCTTCCGTTATCTGGTAGAAAACTACCCGGAAAAGCTGAATTCCGTCTCCGCTGCAAATGTCGAGGCTCCGGCTGTTCCATGGCCCACCGTATTCACTGGTCTTGCATTCCTCTGCATCCAGTCCTGGTGTACCCATCAGTCCTTCATCCAGCGTGTACTCGCTGCTGACGGTCTGAAAGAAGCACAGAAGGGCGCTCTGTTCTGTGCATTCATGAAGACTCTGGGCTTCCTGTATCTGGCTCTGCCGGGCGTTATCGCTTATGCACTGTTTGAGGTTCAGGGCAATCAGGTTAACACCATGGATGACGCATATCCGCAGCTGGTTGCTCAGGTTGTTCCGGCTCCGCTCATGGGCTTCTTCGCAGCAGTTATGTTCGGTGCCATCATTTCTTCGTTCAATTCCGTTCTGAACTCCATTAACACCATGTTTACCATGGATATTTACGCAGATTTTATCAACCCGAATGGAGATGGTCCCAAGCTGGTTAAGGTCGGTAAGCAGGCTGGCGTTGTCTTCGCTGTCATCACCACCTGTGTTGGCCCGATGATCTATTTCTTCCCGGGCGGTCTGAAGACCTTCCTGGATTCTCTGGTCATGCTGATCGGTCTGCCGGTGCTGTCCGGTATCTTCGGCGGTTTCGTGTTCAAGTATCTGCCGAAATATGCAGCGAAGTTCATTCTGGTCTTCCATATCGTCTTCTATGGTGCATTCCTTATCCTTGCTCCGCAGTATCCGACCGGCGGCGACATGCATTATCTGTATGCGATCACCGTACTTCTGCCGATTGAAATTCTGATCATGTTCATCATGAACTGCATGAATAAGAATAAGGCTGGTGTGGAAGCCTGGGTTCAGGAAGATGTCAAGGCAGTCGATATGACCCCGTGGAAATATCGCTGGGTAGCTGCTGCCATTGTTGTCATCGGTGTTCTCGCAGTATACGCATTCTTCTCTCCGCTTGGCGTAGGCGGCTAATCCATTCACATAAAACTATCTCTTTCTTTCAATACTTTTTTCAACTCTTTCATCGCCGGCATCCCATTTTCACGGGATGCCGGTACTTTTTTTGTCCCTCTGCTTTTCCGCAAAGCAAGCAAAGGCACCTGCCATTGCTGACAGATGCCCTTTTATTGTTGTGATTTGTTTACAGCCGGCTCCGGCCTCATTCCTTTATAACCGTGGCAAATGTATGTATGGCAGAACCACCCGTCCCCGGTATAGCCCACAGCAATCATTGATGAGATAATGATCTGCGGCAGAAAACATATTGACATCCAATTTGGCTAATTCGATCTGCTGCAGCGTACAGCCTCGGTCATAGGCTTCATCAAAATAGAGGTACTCTCCTCTGGGAATGGCACTGCGCCTCAGCCGGGCTCTTTCCTGGCGTTTTTCATACCCAAGATGATTTGCCGGACCGATTTCAGCATAATCATCCATTTCCTTGGTGCGCAGCTGCATTTCAATAAAGCACCTGGCAAGCGTATCATAAAAGGTAATATGCAGCGATTGATAGCCAAAGGGCGTCTGATTCACAATGTAATCCTTGAAGTATGGGCGAACTGCATCATTGAGTTGCGATGACTGTATTGCTTCTCCGGACAGCTCCGCCGTAAAGCCATGCTCCTCCATAAACCCTACCATTTGGTTGGCAATCTCATAGAGAAGCCTGCATTCCGCCTGATTCTTATCCTCCCCTTCCCTCAGACAGGATTGAGGCAACGAAATTACGATACGATAGGCGAGCAAGTCACGTAACAGACTGAGTTTCTGTTTGAGCTCTGAGACTGGCGGGAACGTATCATACTTTTGGTAATAGTCATATACATATTCCACAATATATCCATTAAACTTTCCTTCCGCACGGATTAAGGATTTAATCCGCCCTCTGAACGAAAAGGCTAAATAAGGATATTCCTCTGCCATCAGGTAGTAGAATTCTCGAATACGTTCAGACTGGGCAGTCAGAAATTCGGTATGCTCCAGTACACCTGTAATCTGCATCAGGAAGTTGGCATGAACCTGGTCGATTTCATTTTGATTCTGAATGGCAGAGGTATGCAAATCATCCATATACTTATGTAAAATCTGAGGCACTGTATATCCGGAATACAGATAATCATTCAGCTGAACCATAGTTAACCCCTTCTCCAATCGCTAAACTGACATGTGTTTGCTTCCGTCATATCTTTCCTTGTATGACTTCTCCCCTTTGTTTATCTATATTGTAACACAGATTGCAGAAAAAATCATTCCATGGATTTCCAATCCATACAGGAAAGCATATAAAAAAAGACCTTACCCGCTGTACTCGTGATACGAACAGTAAGTAAGATCTTTTCAAATACAATAAAAGTTCAAAAACAGAATGGTTTATTGTTCTGTTGCCGGCTTTTTGTCCTTCGGCAGTAAAATATTCAGGATAATCGCAACCAAAGCGGCCGGAACGATGCCGGAACCGCCAAAGATCAGGGTAACATAGCTCGGCAGACCAGCGAGTACGGTGCTGTTTGCACCCAGACCATATCCGAGGCCCAGTGCGACAGAAACAATGGTCATGTTGCGGGAAGTCATCGGATCCTTCGTAATCAGCTGGATACCGCTCAATACGATAGACGAGAACATGATAATTGCTGCACCACCCAGTACGCTCTGCGGCATAATAGAAACAATCGCCGACAGCTTCGGACACAGGCCGCACAGAATCAGGAATACAGCGCCACAGCCCAGTGCGGTACGGTTGACAATCTTTGTCATGGTAACCAGGCCTACATTCTGGCTGAAAGAGGTATTCGGCAGAACACCAAAGAGTGCTGCAAATGCAGAACCCATGCCATCACACATAACACCGCCGGAAAGCTCCTTGTCGGTAGCCTCCCGACCCAGGCCGCCTTCCACACAGCCGGAAATGTCACCCACCGTTTCCACCGCAGTTACAATAAACATAATGGAAACCGGCAGGATTGCACGCAGATCAAAGACCGGCTTTACCGGCAGAATCTTTGGAACAGCAAACCAGGATGCATCCGCTACCTTATTCCAATTCAGCACCCATGCCTTTGTATATTCCACACCATCCGCATTGACAGCAGTGGTTTCCAGACACAGACCCATAATCGCACAGATGATATAACCACAAATAATACCGATCAGAATGCAGGAGGAGCTGGCCATTCCCTTTGCTCCGTGCTTCAGAACCAGAATGATAATCGTAACAATCAGGCCAACCAGCAGATTCTCAATGGAACCGTAGTCATTTGCACTGGAGCCGCCGCCAAACGAACCAACGCCAACACTAATCAGTGACAAGCCGATGGACAGTACAACGGTACCGGTAACAATAGCCGGGAAGAATCGACGCAGCGGCTTAAGAAACGCACCCAGCACGGTCTCGAACAGACCGCCAATTATGGATGCTCCCATCATGGCGCCATATGCAATCACACCGCCGCCCATCACATTGGCAATACTGCTGAATACACCGATAAAGCCTGAACTGGTACCCATGATAATCGGTACCTGTCCGCCGATGGGTCCAATGGAAAACAGCTGAATCAGCGTAACAATACCTGCAACCAGCATGGCGTTCTGCAGCAGAGAAACCTGAATGGCTGCAAAATCATCTGCACCACCAATCGCAGAACATGCACTCATAATGACCAGAAGCGGTGTTAAGTTACCGACAAACATAGCCAGAACGTGCTGCAGGCCAAGTGGAATTGCCTGTTTCAGCGGAATCTTTCCCTTGAACTCATAGGGGGATGAATACTGTTTTTCTTTTTCCATGTTTTCCTCCAGTTGTTCAAATATGTGAATAAAATGTAAACATTAAAATACATTATACCACATATTTCGAGCATTTCCTATGGTTTTCTCTCTTGCTGTTACATGCTGTGCCGTTTTCTCTGTTTTGGATGCTTTCCCGGCATGCGCCGGTTTATTTTTGGTCCTTTTTCACGAAATGAAAAAAGTCCGCGCCTTTCCAGACACGGACCATCTCTTATCTATATTATGTATCATCACGGAATACAATGGTCTGATTTTCCGCATCCATGCTTTCCACGATTGCCAGAGATTCAACTCGCAGGCCCTTCTCACGCAGCATTTTACCGCCGTCCTGAAAGCCCTTTTCAATGACAATACCAATGCCTTTAATATTGGCACCCGCGCTCTGAATAATCTTGCACAGGCCTTCTGCGGCACAGCCATTTGCCATGAAGTCATCAATTACCAGAATATTCTCGCCTGCATGCAGGAAGCGCTTGGCAACAATGACCTGGTATTCCTTCTTATGCGTGAAAGAGGTGATTGGCGCGGTAAGCATTTCGCCATCCAGATTGATCGACTCGGATTTTTTTGCAAAAACCACCGGCACATCAAAATACTGTGCAACGATTGCGGCAATACCAATACCGGAAGCCTCAATGGTAAGAATCTTATCAATTTTTTCCCCGGCAAACAGACGTTTGAATTCTTTTCCAATCTCATTCAACAGCTTGATATCCATCTGATGATTCAGGAAACTGTCTACCTTCAGCACGTTGCCCTCTTTAATCACACCATCTTTTCGGATTCTCTCTTTAAGCAGTTCCATACGCGTCGTCCTTTTTCGAAATAGATTATCAAAAAGTATTTTTTTACTTATTACTTTTAAGAATACCATTTTTTCGTCAGGATGTATAGTATTTTTTCAAAAAAAGAAGGAGGACGTATCTGAAAAGTTACATATGTGCTTATGGTTCATATAAGAGCAGGATATGTTCCGGCGCGACACCCAGCCGATCCGGATACTTTTCTGTGGAACTGTTTTTGGAAAACCGTCTCCATACCGCCGACGTTTGTGCCGGCTGATGTACAAACCGAAATTCCGTAATCCATTCAAACGGTTCTTCCATCTCTCCAACCCACTGTACCAATGCGGCATTTTGTTGTTCCTCCGGCTGGAAGGAATGTGCCCGGATTCCAACTGCTTTGAGTCCGTTCTCAACCGGCTGCTGTGTATGCAGCCGAATTCCCCATTCCGGCACTTCCACCTCATAGCTGCCGACTTTCCTTGCATGGGCGATATTTTTACAGCCGGTCAACACCGCCGCATGGATCGAACGTGGATTGGCAAATAACTCCCGGGTATCCTGCTGTGTTAACACCCTGCCGTTATGCATGACGGCAAGCTGTCCACACATGTGATAGGCTTCATCCCGGCTGTGTGTCACCATCAGCACATCATGGCCATAGTCCATCAGCAATTTCCGAAGCTCCAGCTGCAGCTTCTCACGCAAATGGCTGTCAAGGGCGGAAAAAGGTTCATCCAGCATGAGCAGCCTGGGTTCATTCACCAGAATACGGGCGAGCGCGGTGCGCTGTGCCTGTCCACCGGAAAGCTGGTGCGGTCGGTGCTGCTCCAGCCCTTCCAGCTGCAGCAGCTGAAGCACCTTTTGCAGTCGCTTTTCCCGTATGGAACGGTTGTTTTCCCGATGCAGACCGCACAGAATGTTCTGACGCACGGTCATGTTGGGAAACAGCGCATTATTTTGAAACAGATATCCGACACGGCGCTGCTGAGGTGTCAGATTGATGCCTTTTTTTGCATCAAATAACACGGTTCCATCCAGTTCGATATACCCACTGTCCGGTTTTTCAATTCCTGCAATGCATTTCAGCGTCATACTTTTTCCGCAGCCGGATGCACCAAGTAACCCTAAGATGCCTCCCCTGGTTTCAAAGAAAGCCTGCAGGGTAAAGCTGCCGAGCTTTTTCCGGATATCCACCACCAGGCTCATTTTTTCACCGTCCTTTTCTGTCTGTCCTCCAGCAGATTCACCGCCAGCAAAACAACCGTACTGATGGCAAGATTCACCAATACCCATCGGAATGCCCCGGCTGTGTCGTTCGTCCGCCACAGCTGATATACCGTTGTGGATATGGTGGCCGTCCGCCTCGGTGTATAACCAATCAGCATGCTTGTGGCACCATATTCTCCCAGTGCTCTCGCGAAGGCAAGCACCGTTCCTGCCAGGATACCCTGCCGGCAGGCGGGCATGCGAATGCGCCAGAAAATATAGGTATTGGATAAGCCCAGCGTCATGGCAGAATAGGCCAGGGTTTCATCAAAGCTCTCAAAGGCACCTCTTGCCGTGCGATACATCAGAGGAAACGCCACAACTGCCGCCGCCAGAATGCCGCCATACCATGTCATGACAAATTGAATGCCATACTGGGCTAAAAATCTGCCCAATGGACGTTTTACACCAAACAGCACCAGAAGAAAATAACCGCATACGGTCGGCGGCAGTACCAAGGGCAGTGTCAACACGACATCCAGCAGACCTTTGACGGTCTTTGGAAGCTTTGACGCATAATATGCCGCAAAAATACCGGTAAAAAAGACCAGAATACAGCTGATTGCCGCGATTCGAAGTGAGTTCCACAATGGATACCAGTCCATACCATCCTCCCTGCGGCGTCTCTGCCGCGCAAACAGGAGAAACAGATCGTCGGAAAGAATTTCCGGGCGACCTGTTCCCTCTGCTACTTTTTATTTTGCCGGTGTAAATCCAACCGATTCAAATACCTTCATTGCTTCGTCGGTTGTCAGATAATCCAGAAGTTCCTGTGCTGCGTCAATATCGCTGCTGTTCTTCATGACTGCTGCCGGATAGATGACCTGTCCGCACATGTCGGCAGTTGCTTCGTCTACCACCGTCAGACCAGCACTGAATGCATCGGTGCAGTAGATAACGCCACAGTCTACGCTGCCCTCAGCAACCTGCGTGGTAACTTCTTTTACATTGGAACCGTAGGTGATTTTTCCGGCATCCGCAAGCTCCTGCTCATTCAGTCCGTAATACTGCAGAATCTTCTGCGTATACTGTCCAACCGGTACATCACTGTTGCCCATAGCCAGCATGATGTCACCGCTTTCCAGCGCAGTCTTCAAATCATCAAAGCTCTCAATTCCCTTTTCATTTTCTTCCGGAACAACCAGTGTGACCTTATTCTCCAGCAGGTCAATGCGGCTGCCGTTTTCGACAAAGTCAAGGCCGTCCGTGTTGACCGCTGCATCCGCCGTGATATCCAGCTGATCCATCTGCTCCTGCCCGGCAGAAATGAAAACATCACAGTCTGCACCTTCTTCGATCTGCGTTTTCAGTGTGCCGGAGGAATCGAAATTAAACGTCAGCGTAACGCCTTTATGCGCAGCTTCATAGGTTTCTTTGATTTCTTCCAGTGTTTCTGTCATAGATGCAGCAGCAAAGACGACAAGTTCTGTCTCTTTGGTGTCTGATGAAGCAGAGCCTTTGTCCGGTGTGGTTGTTGTGCTGCCGCAGCTGGTGAGACCCGCTGTCAGGGACAGTGCCAGCAGTGCTGCAATCGCAGCTTTTGTCCAGTGTTTCATGGTGTCATTTTCCTTTCTGAAGCAGATAAAATTTATACTCGCGCGCAGTCGTGTACCGTACCGCGCAAAAGTCCAAGTCCATGGGGAATGGTATCCAAAAAGACATCCATACTCTCCATACATGCCTTCGGGCTGCCAGGGAGGTTGATAATCAGGGTTTTGCCCCGAATAACGGAAACCGCCCGCGACAGCATGGCACGTTTTGTGATGTGCAGGGAAGCGGCACGGATGGCTTCCGCTATGCCGGGAACATTACGTTCTGCCACGGCAAGTGTTGCTTCCGGCGTAATATCCCTCGCTGAGAAGCCGGTTCCACCTGTGGTCAGGATCAGGTCAGGCTGACGCTGGTCACAGAGCCGGATCAGTTCCTGTTCCAGTCTTGTACGGTCATCCGGCAGCAACAGCTGTTCCATCACTTCGTATCCGTTTTGTTTCAGCCGTTCCGCGATAACCGGACCGCTTTTATCCTCCCGCTGTCCTGCCGCACCCTGATCGCTCAGGGTAATGACAGCTGCCTGCCAAGGCAGGGGGATCTGCCGCTGTTCGATATGCATTTCCTCTCCCACAGCGATGGTACCGCCCTGCAAGACTCTGGCGAACACCCCCTCCCGGGGCATAATACAGTCACCGGTCTGGTGATATATCGCGCAATGCGTGTGGCATTCCTTACCAATCTGTGTCATTTCCAGCAGGACATCCCCGCACCGCAGCAGCGTGCCAACCGGAAGGCTTCGGAAATCTATGCCGCTGACGACCAGATTCTCACCAAAGGCTCCGGGTGTGACAGCAGCTCCGGTTTCCCGAAATGCGTCAATTTTCTCCTGCTGCAGCAGGCTGACCTGTCGGTGCCATTTGCCAGCATGGGCATCGCCTATGATGCCATAATCCGGCTCGAACTGCGCAGAGGAAACCGGTTCCTTTCGTGTTCCCCGCTGTTTGCTGATGCAGATTGCCGTTACGATTCCCATTTCTCATCCTCCAATCCGATTCATAGTCTGCTGTTCCGCCTTGTCTGTCTTTGCTGCCAGGCAATGTCTTTGCGGCTTCTCATAGATGCACTGCCCCATGACGGAAAGCAGTTTCTCATCCGATGCGCCGGAACGCAGCAGTGTGCGCAGATCGGTACACTGTCCATAGCTCAGACACGGCTTCAGCTGTCCTGTGCTGGTCAAACGAATGCGATTGCAGGTACTGCAAAACGGATTCGACATTGCCGCAATCAGTCCGATTCTTCCCGACAGCTTCTTGCTTTGATAATAACGCGCCGGACTGCCGTTCTCCATATCCTCCGTCGGATGTAAATCCGGCCATTGTTTCCTTAATTCCTGTAAAACATTCTGCGCAGTTTCACTTTCGCTGCTTTTCCCCTGTCCAATCGGCATCTGTTCGATGAATCGGATATCCACCGGCAGATGCTCCGCCAGTGCAGCAAGTTCTGTCCATTGGTTTCGTGTTTCGCTCAGGAGAACGGCATTCACCTTTGTTTTCAATCCATACCCGATGCATTGCTGCAGCAAATCAGGCCAGTCCGGCATATTGCCATCATATCCGGTAATGCTGCGCCAGGTTGCTTCCTGTGTTGTATCAATACTGATATTCACAGCATCCAGCCCGGCCCGGCATAGCTCCGGCAAAGCATGCTCCAACAGCGTACCATTTGTGGTTATGGCTACTGTTTCGATCCCGCTGATCTGTTTCAGCATGGCAACCAGCTCTGCACAGCCCTTCCGCACCAGCGGTTCCCCTCCGGTAATCCGAATTTTTGTGATTCCCAGTGAAGCCGCCAATGCTGCAATCCTTGCAATTTCCTCATAGCTCAGAATATCCCTGTGGCACAGATGCTCCGGCTGATGTGGCATACAATAAAAGCAACGCAGATTACACCGGTCTGTAATGGAAATGCGCAAATAATTGATTGTTCTGGCAAACTGGTCTTTCATTTTCCATGCTCACACTCCCTTGCCAAAGCTGCAATTGGGGAAATGGCAGGTGGGACAGTTCATACACAATCCGCCGTTTCCAAGTCCGGCCAGCCATTCCGCTGTTACCGGGACATCTGCCAGCAGACGCGGCAGAACCAGATCAAATATCGTCCGTCTGGCATACATGACACAGCCCGGCAAACCGCAGACCGGTCTTCCATCCGGCATATATGACGCGAGAAACATGGCTCCCGGCAGCACCGGCGCACCATAGGAAACGATTTCTGCGCCGGTATTGCGAATGGCCAGTGGTGTCCGGTCATCCGGGTCCACACTCATGCCGCCGGTACAAAATACCATCTCACAGCCCTGTGCCAGCATCGTCTGAATGGCTGCCGTGATGGCCTCCGTGTCATCTCCCGGGCAGGCGTGCGCTGTCATTTCACAGCCGTATTCCCGCAGCTTTTCCACAATGACATCGGTAAAGGTATCCTGAATCAATCCCTTGGCAATTTCGCTGCCGGTTGTCACAACGCCATAGGTTTTCTTTTTCAGCGGCAGCAGCTGGATCAGCGGCTGATCGCCTGCAGCCTGTTTTGCCCGTTCCATTTTCTCTTTTTCAATCACCAGCGGGATCACACGCATCCCGCACAGCTTCGCCCCCTGTTTCACGACAAATCCAGAGGGTTGTGTGGCAATCATCATTTCGCCCAGACTGTTCACCGCACGCAACCGCTCCAAATCAATCATCAGCAGGCCATCTATGTCCGCAATCAGTTCAATCTTTCCTTCTTTTGCTTCGGAAGCATGCATATGATTGCCCTGACAGATCGTGCGCAGAACTTCCGCTGCCTCGTTTTCATGCAGCATGGTTTCATTGTTTTCCCAGATATAGACATGCTCCTTACCTACGCGCAGCAGGACAGGAATGTCCTCTTCCCGGATGATATGCCCCTTGCGAAACACGGCGTCCTTTGTCACGCCTTTGATGATCTGTGTGATATCATGACAAAGTACCTGTCCCACGGCATCCTCTGTTTTCATCAGCTTCATCTTGCGTCAGCCTCCTTTTTCTTCTTCGTCTGCTGCCTGCCCGACAGGGAAAAAGCGGGAAAGCTGCTGCTCCGCATATGCCCTGACACATGTTTCATAGGCGATAAACTGGTCAAGCAGGTATACGCCGGCGGGTGTCAATGTGGCGCTCCCACCGCCTGTACCGCCCCGAGTACGTTGCACCAGCGTTGTCTGTAAAGCGGCTTCCATATGGCGTATCATATGCCGCCCCTTGGAATAGGAAAGCCCCATATCGGTGCAGGATTGCTGTACCGATCCTGTGCGGCGGATGCCTTCCAGCAGATCTCTTGTTCCCGGTCCGAAAAACCGATCCTCTCCCGCGCACAGGCGAACCTTTGGGTCAGCATGCAGCAGAGGATTAAAACGGTATAAGTTGTTCATACGCATCCTCCGGTTTGTTTCCATGTTCTCTGTTACCGAATGTTTTTTATAAAACACTCGGTTTGAAAATAAGAACTCGCATTCCACCAAAAGAATACGAGTTCTCATGTAGTCACTTCTTTATAACAATATTTTACCTGACATCTGCCGATTTGTCAACCATACGCGGTTCATTTACATCAGCCAATGGCAGCTCATCCATATCCCATCGTTCCTCCTCCGGGATTTCAAACCAAAAGACCTGCTCCGGATAACGTTTCATGATGCTGCGTCCACCCACATCACCGGTCAGCTGCAGCAGTTCTTCTCTCCTGCTGCAATGAAACACGGTGGGATTCCCCGGTTTTCCTGATGATACAACCGAAGCCATGGGTTTCCCGCTTCGGATTGCCGCATACAGGAAACGGGTAACGGTATCTGCACGCAAATGCGGCTGGTCTGCGGTAAAAAACGCCATCCATTCTGCACCTGCGGCAGCCTGTGCGCCATATCGGACAGACGCTGCAATGCCTTCTATGGCATCCGGGTTGTGTACCACCTGTGCGCCCATCTTTCCGGCCTGTTCCTCAATTTCCGCATACTGGCTGACAACAATCACACGGATTTCCTGCCCGGCGATTTGCTGCTGTGAAAGCTGCAGAAGCATGTCCAGTGCATGCAGATACAACGGCTTTCCATCCACTTCGTAAAGCAGCTTATTGGAGCCAAACCGCCGTCCAAAGCCGGAAGCCAGCAGCACGCAGCAGATCATGCCCTGGATTCCTCCTGCTTTTTCTGCTGAATGGCGCGCCATACTTTCTCTGCCGTAATCGGCAGCTCATGATGCATCACGCCGGTTGCATTGAAAATCGCGTGGGCAATGGCCGGAGAAGGAGTATTGATGACAATTTCACCGATACTCTTTGCGCCGAAAGGACCGGTGGGTTCATAGCTTTCCCGGAAATCCACTTCAATTTCCGGAATATCCATGCGGGTCGGGATTTTATACTGCATGAAGTTTCTCATGCGGTTCACACCGATGTCTGTATAGCTCTGTCCTTCATACAGCGCCATGCCCAGACCCTGCATCAGGCCGCCTTCGGTCTGTACACGGGCCAGATTCGGATTGATAACCGTGCCGCAATCCACACAGGTGGTATACTTGATCGGTACAACCTTTCCGGTCTCCGGGTCCAGATCAATTTCTGCCATGCCAACCATATACGGCGGAGGAGAAACCGGGCTGTTGCCGCCGGCTGTGACACTCAGCCAGCTGTCTGAGCCGCCCTGCAGCTGGTTTGCCAGATCCCCCAGCGTGATGCTGGCACCGGTACGAACACAGGTCAGCACCTTTCCGTCAAATTCCACTTCATCCTTCTGGCATTCCAGCACCTTTGCCGCCTGCTCCGTGATGTTCATACGCAGCTGTTCTGCCGCCTTTACCACCGCATTGCCGGTCAGATAGGTGGTGGAGGACGCATAGGAACCGGAATCATAGGGGGATACATCGGTATCGACGCCGTAGGTAACAATGTCATCTACGTCACATTCCAGTACATCCGCTGCCATCTGTGCCAGAATGGTATCACTTCCGGTGCCCATATCGGTACTGCCCACCAGCAGGCTGTAAAAGCCGTCATCATTCATCTTGATGGTGACATTTGCTTCATCAATATAGTTGATACAGCTGCCCTGCATTGCCATAGCAACACCAACGCTGCGGATATGGCCATTTGGCAGGACCTTCGCCGGGAATTTGTTGTCCCAGTCCATCATTTCCTTGCAGCGTGCCATGCACTGGTCCAGCGCACAGGCATTGGCGGTTTCATTGTTGTAGGCGGTCATGATGTCGCCTTCGTGCAGCATATTCATTTCCCGGATTTTGGTCGGATCAATGCCCAGCCGTGCCGCCATCAGATTGACGGTGTTTTCCAGCGCAAAAATGCCCTGGGGTGCGCCATATCCGCGATAGGCTCCTGCACTGGGATGGTTACTGTAAACCGTGTCCGCCACAAATCGGAAGGCTTCATATTTGCCGCCGTACAGCGGAATGGATTTATGTCCGGCAAGACCAATGGTTGTAGGGCCATGCTCGCCATACGCGCCGGTATTGGACAATACATGCATTTCAATGGCACGAATGGTTCCGTCCTTCATCGCACCCAACTTGACGCGGACGCTCATTTCATGACGGGCACTGCCTGCAATCATGGTTTCCTCACGGGTATAGTAGATTTTACTCGGCTTGCCGGTGAGCCATGTGACAACGGCAGGAAACCGCTCCACAACCGCGGTCTGCTTGGCACCAAAACCGCCGCCAATGCGAGGCTTGATAACACGAATCTTGCTTTTCGGAATACCCAGCGCATTTGCCATGTTTCTGCGTACATGGAACGGAATCTGTGTGGCGCTCTGAATCACCAGTCTGCCAAAGGTATCCATCCAGCAGTTTGCGGTAAACGGTTCCATCATTGCCTGCTGATCTTCAATCGTATGATAGGATTCCTCCATGACTTCATCGCATTCGGCAAAAATCGCGTCCACATCGCCCACATGAATATCCTCATGGTATACCGAATTGCGTTTGTTGTCGCCATGGCTCCAGTCGCTCTCTGTCCAGTCCTCCTCCGGATGGATCAGGATTTCATTGTCCAGTGATTCCCTGTAGTCCAGAATGGCAGGCAGAATGTCATAGGTTACCTTGATGAGCTTGAGTGCTTTATTGGCTGCCTTCTCGGTTTCTGCTGCGACAATGGCTACTTCATCACCAACGAAACGGACATGCCGGTCCAAAATATAACGGTCATAGGGAGACGCCTCCAGGAAGGTCTGTCCAGCCTGGGTAAAACGGTGCTGCGGTACATCCTTGTAGGTCAGCACACATTCCACGCCCGGCACCAGCTTTGCCTTTGAGGTATCAATGTCCCGGATCATGGCATGGGCATGAGGAGATCGAAGGATTTTAATAATCAGGCAGTTTTCCGGTGCCAGATCCTCTGCATATACCGGCTTTCCGGTTACCAGTGCTTCCGCATCTTTTTTTACGATGGGGGTGCCAACATACTTTCCCGGTTCTCTGGAATCTGGTTTTCTCATTGTGCCGCCTCCTTTTTGCTGTCCAGCCATTTATGAATGGCACGCATATGGCTTGCATATCCGGAGCATCGGCACAAATTACCGGCAAGATACTCCAGAATTTCCTCATCCGTCGGATTGTCCAGCTCCCGCTCCATCGCCAGTACATTCATAATGAAACCCGGATTGCAGAATCCGCATTGCTCGCCGCCTTCCCGTGCGAGAAACATGCCAAATTCCCTGGCTTCCTCCTGCAGACCCTCCAATGTGGTGACCTCATGACCGTCTGCCCGTGCCGCCAGCACGTTGCAGCTGAGTACCGGCTTGCCGTCGAGCCATACGGTACATAATCCGCAATTGGAGGTTTCACAGCCCCGCTTGACACTTTTACAATAATGAGCACGACAAAAATCCAGCAGAAGCATATCCGGCTCAATGGAATCCACAACCTGCTTTCCATTCAGTTTCACTTTGATTTCCATGTGTTCATCTCCTCTCCAGTTCATCCGCCGCCCGGCGAATCAATACCCCTGCAAGCATCCTTCTGTACTCTGCCGATGCGCGCAGATTGTCTCCATAAGGCAGGGCCTGTGCTTTTTCGATCAGTTCCTCCACCTGCTCTGCGTTAACTTCCATTGCCCGTGTGGGACGCGCGCCCACTGCTGCGCAATAGCTGCCATCTAGGCGGCTGACCGCAACGGCCAGAACCGGGAAATCTGTTTCGGTATTACGGAAGGACTGATAGGCAATCTGACGTCCGGTCTTTCGGATGTGCACAGCAGTCAGGATGCTGTTGTCCGGCTTCATGCGGCAAAATTCCGCAATCGGAATCTGCACGGTCTGTTCCCCGCCCTGATACAGCTCTACCGTGCAGTCCAATGCCAGCAGCAGTGTCAGCGGATCGGAAAAGCCTGCCCGGAGCCACACGGAACCGCCGATGGTGGCACAATTGCGGAACTGTACACCGACAATATGCCGCACACTTTCCCGCACCGCGCCGTGAAAATACCGTTCCAGGCCTTCATGGGTTTCAAACTGGCGCAGCGTCGCCATTGCACCGACAATAAATGCATCGTCAGTTTCTTCAATCTGATCCAGGCTCAGTCCGCTCAGATCAATGGCAGTGGAAACATTGCCGCTGCTCATCTTCATCCATCCCATTCCGCCTAAGACACGGTTCGGGCGTTTCTGATTGGCGTTCCATGCTTCTTCCAACGATGCCGCCTTCAAATACTCTCGAATCGTAATCATTGACACGTCACTCCTTTATCTCCAATTCATGTTCCATTTTGCTCTCTCTTTATTTTATCATCTTATCCAAATGGAGGATAGCTTCCAGCACGCCGCCACCAATGGCTCTTGCCTTGTCACTTACTGTATGGCAGTGTTCCGGTGCGCAGCGAGGGTCAACATCCCCCAATTTCATGCCTTCGGTAACCGGCACGCCGCTTTGCAGCAGGCCGCGTACCACGCCCGGAATCTGGCTGCGCATCGGTATGCCGTCCACCGTTCCGCAAATATCCCCGGGTTCCACCATGTCGCCAATCTGTACCACAGGCGCAAATCTGCCGGCACAGGGTGCACGGAGAATCCGTTCCTTTGTATATCCGCCGATATTTCCCGGAATGCCACTGTTGGGAATGGCGCTGCCCTGATAGATACAGCGTCCCAGATAATGGCCGCGTTTGGTTTCGATAACACAGTGGCAATCCTCTCCGGCAGTAAAGCCGGGCCCCACGGCAATCACAATCGGCGCGTCATGGATGGATGTCCCCAGATTCTGCTTGGCAATAATGGCATCCACCACCACATCCGGCTTCCATTCCCGCCGGATTTCCGCTTCCGGGTCAACCACCACGGCAATATTCCCACGGTGCAGCGCTGCCTCCACTTTCGCCATGTCACGGCACAGTTCCGCCGTGGTTCCTTCAATTTCCGCGGTTTGTTCATAAATCGCCCGGGAAAACGCTACGGTTCGCCGTACCGCTGTGGGTACAGTCAAATCTGTCATGACAATGGTAAAACCACACTGATGCAGGCGGCAGGCGATACCACTCGCCAAATCTCCCGCACCTTTTATGAGTACCTTCATTTTTCGTTCCTCCGATACGCTGTCATCACACAGGGAATTTCTGCCGGAAGCAGGGACATAATCCGTCGCCCTGCCTGTTGCTCCGCTTTGCCGTCTGCCTGATTGAGAATGACGGCAAAGCGCCGATGCTCCGCCTGTTTTCGCAGTCCGTTCCGGCTCAGGATAAGCTGTGCTGCCGCCTCCGGTGTCATCCGATCGGCTGGCTTCAGTCCAAGCAGGGTGCAAACCAGCTCCGGCCTGTGGCATACCTCGGCAATGGGCTTCCCCATGCCAGTCAGTCCCAGCACAGCGATAACCAGTCCGGTTCCCGTTGTGATTACCGGCTCATGTGCCGCAGGTGCCTTTAACGGCAATCCGCGGCTGCCATCCGCCTCAATCAGCAGAACATCACATTGCTGTTTCAGTCCATCCGGATTGGAAACCGGTCCCAGCTTGCCGTTTTCTGCCCGCTCGCCAATACAGGACAGATTTGCTGCCAACGGCTGATGAAACGGTAAAATCCGTGTTGTTGTGGTCATAATAACACGATTCCCCTGTTCCGCCAGCTCGGTTCCCAGCGCAAGCATGCTGCTGGTCTTTCCGCCGCCTCCCACAAAGGATGTAATCGGAGCCGGATGAATGATGTCAGATATCCGTTCCATAGGTCTGCCATCCGGCAGCAGAATCCGATTGGGATATACAGCTGTATCTCTCATTGGCTCAAATCCATCAGAAGAACCTTCATCTGCCCGCCACAGACCATGCCTTCCTCTGCCGCCACATCATTGCTCATGTTTACCGTCACACACTGGCGTTTTCCGGTTCCAATCAGATGGAACGCATCCCGCAGAACCGCGCTCTCACTGCAGCCGCCGCCAATGGTGCCCTTTGCCTGAAAGTTCTGATCTACTGTCATAAAAGCACCGGATTTTACCGGTGTGGAACCGCTTGTTTCATACACCAGTAACAGAGCCCTGGGAATATCCCGTTCCAAAATGTCTGCCAGAACGTCTTCCGCAAAGGTTTCCTCCGTCAGAATACAGGATTTTGACCTGCGGTTTAATCCCTGTCTGCGGCATTGTACCAGCTCGGCTGCAATGGAAACCGCTATTTCCTGTACCGAAAGGGCACCGATATCCAAGCCAATCGGCGTATGAATGGCATCCAGCCTGTCCCGTTCAAAGCCTTCCTGTTCCAGCATGGCTAACAGCGCAATCGTGCGCCGGCGGGAGCCAAGTAATCCAAGGTACATGGGCATGGTTCCGGAAAGCACGGTACGCAGGCAATCCGCATCATATCGGTGCCCACGGGTAATAACGGCAAGATAATCTCCCACCTGTATGTCCAGCTCCCGGATTGCATGGGTGAACGCATCACAGACAATCTGCTCTGCCTCCGGAAACCGCGGATGGTTGGCAAAGGACGGCCGGTCATCCACGACAGTGACACCAAAGCCAAGCATGGCAGCAATGGAGCACAGTGGCTGTGCGATATGCCCGCCGCCTAACAGGATCAGCCGCTCCTTCGGACGGAACATACGTGTATATGCCGTTCCATCAATGTCAACCGTCCACTGTGCGGTTTGATGGTTTCGGGTTTTGTTCAAAATTTCTGCAAACTGTTGTGTTATCACATTATTGTCCTCACACGGATGCAGGGATTACAGCTTCAGTGCTACTGCCTGCTGAAAGGAAATTCCCAAAGCGTCAATGGCGGCCCGATGGCTTTCATATTCTGCCTGTGCAATCCGCCATGCCAGACCGCATCCGGCTGTAATGGCTCTGGGAACCGGAATCAGCCTGCCGGGAATGTGCCGTTCCCCGCATTTCTTTTCCATTTCCATTGCTTCGGTTGTGGTGTGGAAGGTCAGAACCATATAATCCTTCTTCTCACGCATGGATGGTTTCCTCGTAATCCGCGGCAATTTCCCGGACGGCCTGTACAGCACGGTCAATTTCTTCCTCAGTATTCCAATAGGAAAAGCTGAACCGTACCGCGCCCTGCTGCTCCGTTCCAAAATGCCGGTGCATCAATGGTGCACAGTGTGCGCCTGCGCGGACACAGATTTCATAATCCTCCCACAGAATATCACTCACCTCTGCGGCATCTGCATTGCCAATGTTCAGCGTGACAATCGGTGCCCGTACGGCAGCATCCATGTCGCCATACACGGTAATGGTATCTATATCCCGGATGCCCTGCACAAAGCGGTGCATCAGCTTGGTTTCCCTTTGATGCATGGTTTCCACACCGGTTTCAAGGAGAAAATCCAGTGCGGCCTCCAAACCGGCAATGCCGTGGCCATTTGCAGTGCCTGCTTCCAGCACTGTGGGCATATCGGATGGATGCTCCCGGTCAAAGCTGTGCACACCGCTTCCGCCTACCAAAAACGGTGGGATATGCAAACCTTTGCGCACACAAATGCCGCCGGTTCCCTGCGGGCCCAACAAGCCCTTGTGTCCGGTAAAGCATAACACATCAATTCCCATTGTTTGCACATCAATGGGAATGCTTCCGGCTGTCTGTGCCGCATCGACAATCAGCAATGCACCTGTGTCATGTGCGATAGCTGCAATTTTTGCCAGATCGGTTACATTTCCCGTTACATTGGATGCATGGTGCATCACGACAGCACGGGTATTTTTCCGTATACATGCTTTCAACTGACTGGGATGGATCTTCCCTTCCTCATCCGCAGGCACAATCGATAGCTGTGTCCCCTCCTGCTCCTTTCGAAACAGCGGGCGCAGCACCGAATTGTGCTCACAAACCGTGGTAATCACATGGTCATCCGGGCCGATCAATCCGTTGATTGCAGTATTCAGTGCCTGGGTTGCATTGGAAGCAAACGCGACACAGGCAGGCTGTTCTGCGTGAAACAGCTGTGCCAGCTTTTCCCTTGTGCTGTACAGAAGCCGGGAAGCGTTCAGCGTTGGCGCATGTGCGCCCCTGCCCGCGTTTCCAATATGCCCAAAAGACTGGCAGACCGCTTCCGCGACCTGCGGCGGCTTTAAAAATGAGGTAGCCGCACTATCCAGATAAATCATGGCTTGACAATCAGGGATGCCTGTGTCATCTTTTCCGCAATGACATACATATTGGTCACGGTACCCACCTTCAGCTTGTCCGACAGACCATAATGATTCAAGCAGGTTCCGCAGGTCAGAATTTCAACGCCCTGTGCCTCCAGTGATTTCAGGTCTTCCAGTGTCGGCGCATCCTCACAGGTCAGCTTTGCACCGCCGTTGTAAAACAGGATGGTGGCAGGGAGCTCGTCCTGCTGGGAAATGGCATAAATGAAGCCCTTCATCAGCACCGTCCCCAGTGCGTCGTCCCCTTCACCCATACAGGAGGAGGAAATGACAACCACAGTATTACCTGCGCGGCGGTCCGGAATGCAGACAGCTTCGGTTTCTTCCTTCTCTGTCTCTGGTTCGGTTTGCGTACCGATTGTCATGACCACGCGGTACTTGTTCTGCTCCAGCTTTTCCGACTGCACCGGATAACCCTTTTGATTTGCCATCTTAGTGAGATTCTGTACGGCAATTTCATTATCCACCAGCGTTTCCACGCTGCCGCCTTCTGCCCCGATTTCTTTAATGGCGTTTTTGGTTTTTACTACCGGAATTGGGCAAGCATCGCCCATTGCATTTACGATTTTATCCATTGTCAAATCTTCCTTCCATGATATTGATTTTTTCTTTCTCAGACAACCAGAATTTCCGGTTCGGTCCGATTGATGAGTTCTCCCACAATGCTGGCAGGAAGTCCCGCCTTCTGTAATTCTGTTTCCAGTGCTTCTGCCTGAACCGGTTCCACGGCAATCAGCAGGCCGCCGGAGGTCTGCGGGTCAAATAAGACTTCCTCCATTGCGAATGGAATATTTTGAAACTGTACAAACGGCCCGGTATGATTGCGATTGCGCTGGCCTGCGGCAGTCAGCAGAAATTCATCAGCATGATGCAGGGCTTCTTCCATGACTGGCATATGCCGGGCGCGAATCCGTGCGGAAAGCCTGCCATCCAGCATCTCATGGAGATGTCCGAGAAATCCAAAGCCTGTCACATCGGTACATGCATGCACCTCATATTTTGCGCAGATTTCTGCCGCATATTTGTTCAGGGTGGTCATGGACTGAATTGCCTCATCCATCGCTTCCTTCGATGCTTCCCCCACACGGTTCGCTGTACAGACAATTCCCACACCCAGCTTTTTGGTCAGAATCAGGACATCTCCCGCCTGTCCGTGGTTGTTTGCATACACCTTTCCGGGATGAATGGTTCCCATGACGGAAAGTCCGTATTTTACACTGTCATCTGCAATCGAATGGCCGCCAGCCAAAGCTGCACCGGCTTCAATCACCTTTTCCGAGCCGCCCCGCATGATTTCGCCTAAAATATTTAAATCCATTTTTTCCGGGAAACAGACGATGTTGAGTGCGGTTTTCACTTCACCGCCCATGGCATAGATATCGCTCAGCGCATTTGCGGCGGCAATCTGGCCAAACAGATACGGATCCTCAATCATAGGCGGGAAGAAATCCAGCGTCTGGACAATCGCCAAATCATCGGATACCTGATAGACCGCAGCATCATCCCGGCTGTCGTACCCCACCAGAAGGTTGTCATCGTGTGGTCCTTTGGGCAAACACGACAGAACACGGCTCAATACACCGGCTCCCAGCTTAGCTGTACAGCCTCCTCCTCTGCAAAATACAATTTCATCTGCCATTTCAGATATTCTCCTCAATTTTCTGTTCCTTTGTTTTCCAATATCCCGTCATTTTAAATCTGTATGATACTTTTATCATATCATTTAAACTACATTTCAGCAATAGCAATGCTTCCTTCCACCTGTACTTTTTGTCGGATTATAAGGTTCCCTTTTCAAAAAAGAAAGGAGACCAAATTCACAAAGAATTCGATCTCCAGCGCAGTCACTTCTTCTTTTATGATTGTAGCAGAATCGTTATTTTTTGTCAAATAACCGGGATAAACATCCACCAAACCGAAGCAAAAGCAAGACAGCGCTGTTATGCATTCAGGGTGTATCCTTTCTCTGTCCCCGGCTTTGTTTCGATGCTTTATAATAAATCATGATTTTCCCTGCTGTCTGCATGATACAGGCGGCAATAATCATACCCATGGACATGGCACATACTTCCCAGAACAAAAGTGTTCCACACTCAATCATTTTTTCTGCATGATTTCCTACCAAGGCCAGCATCGTATCGTACAAATCTTTTCCCGGAACAAGCGGGATAACCATGGGCACCACGAGGGTAATCACCGGTTCTTTGCAAAAACGTGCCAGTATTTCCGCCGTCAATGCGGTAACAAGCGAGGCTGCAAAAAAGCTTGTGATTCTGTTTCCGGAATATGTGTACGTCAGCAGGTAAATCAGCCAGTTCCATGCGCCTCCGCATGCGGTGGCATACAGCTTCCAGCCCCTGATCTGGAACAGGATGCTAAATCCTGCTGTTCCGATTGCTGCCATCAGCAGATCTGTCATCATATCTGCTGTCATAGCTTCACCCCAAAGCCCAGCAAAACCAGTGCGCATCCGATTGCAATGGCAATGGCACGCACTACCGCTTCACAGATGCCAAGCACGCCGCTGATGGTCTCTCCCATAATCATCTCCCGGACAGCTGTCATCAGCGCGACACCGGGAATCAACAGCATGATATTTCCGATAATGATATAATTGATATTGGATCCAAGGCCAATCCATACAGTAAGCAACGCAAAAAGACAAATCGCCGCAGATTCCACAATAATCAGGATGATGGGCTGAAGCCGGATTTTTCCTCCATAATACGACAAGACATACTGAACCAGACTGCATACGGCAGCAGCTGCTCCATCCAGTGCAGTCCCTCCGAAAAAAACTGCAAAGGATGCTGCAATCATGATATATGCCGCCATGATAACCCTGTTGGAATAGGCAGGCATTTTGGAAATATCCGCGACAGCCTCCCGGAATTCCTCCGCCGGAATCGGGTTTGCACAGACTCTTCTGGATAACGCATTGACCTGTTCTATCTTTCTCATATTCGTACTGCGTCCGGTTATCCTTCGGGTCTGTGTGATATTGCTTCCATCTTCTGCATGTACCGTTACAACGATATTGGATGTAATCGCAAAGACATCCACACGCACAAACCCATATGCAACCGCCATACGCCGCAGTGTATCTTCCACCCTGCTGATTTCGGCGCCTGCCTTCAAAAGTATTTCTCCTGCATCCAGAATCCCATCCAGGATCACGTCTGTCTGCGACACGGTGCATCTTCCTTTCCCTGATCGTTCCTTTGTTTCATTTCCTGTTCCCCTTCCATTTGATTCTGTTTCAATGAAATGGTATACCAATTTCCTGTTGTTGTAAAGGTAAATTCAAGATCTCATTACATCAGTATTTCCTGTTTGATGGGGAACAATCTGGGAATAGCGTGAATGAAATCCATTGGTCTGGCAAAAACCTGCTTGGCCTGTTCACAAAGAATCATCGCATATCAGCATAGAAAGACGGGCTGCGCTCGCATGGATTGCTGCAGCTTTGTACTTTTTGGCGCAGAATTGATGGTTTTTTGAGCATTTCACAGGCAATTTCGCCAATTTATCACGCGCAGCTTCCTTAAAATGTAAATATTTTGTGAATTGTTCCATTGATTTTTCATCTGACCGGAGTATACTTAGAAACAATCTCAGAGTTCCAGAATGCAGTGAACAGGAACACGAATCTGCTTGATTCAACCTTTCAGAGAGCCGCCGGCTGGGTGTAAGGCGGCAGGACACAGGCAGATTTATCCCCTGCGAGCAGGCTGTACAACAATTGGTCACACCAATTCAGTAATACAGTTCGGTATCCCACCGTTACCGGGAAGCGCACTTGCGGCAGGTTCTGTCGACAGCTGCGGCAGAGTGGTCGTAATCCACGGCAATTGGAGTGGTATCGCGGAGGAAAAATTCCAGCCTCCGTCTCCAGCGGTTTTTCCCGCCGGAGGCGGGGGCTGTTTCTGATTTTGGAAATGATGAGAATTTTATGAGGGAAGTGTTTTATTATGAATGGTCTTACCATGATGGCAATTGCCATTGTCGTACTGGGCAGCGCTTATCTGCTGTACGGCAAGTGGCTCGCCAAAACCTGGGGCGTCGATCCGAATGCAAAGACGCCCGCTTATGAAATGGAGGACGGCGTCGATTATGTTCCGGCTGACCGTGGCGTTGTCTTTGGACATCAGTTTGCCTCCATCGCCGGTGCCGGCCCGATCAACGGCCCGATTCAGGCGGCAATTTTCGGCTGGGTACCGGTACTGCTGTGGTGCCTGCTGGGCGGTGTGTTCTTCGGCGCAGTACAGGACTTTTCCGCTATGTATGCCTCTGTAAAGAACAAAGGCCACTCCATCGGCGTCATCATTGAGCTGTACGTTGGAAAGCTGGGTAAGAAGCTGTTCCTGCTGTTCTGCTGGCTGTTTTCTATCCTTGTTGTTGCAGCCTTTGCGGACATCGTAGCAGGTACATTCAATGGCTTCGCTGAAGACGGCAGCCAGATTGCGGCAAACGCATCGGTTGCCACCACCAGTATTTTGTTTATCATTGCGGCTGTCTGCCTGGGCTTCTTCCTTAAATATACCCACCTGCCCACCGCTGCAAATACTGCAATTGCAATTGCCCTGCTGGTTGCCTGCATTGCTGTCGGCCTTGCGCTGCCGGTTTACCAGACCACCAGTTTCTGGCATCTGTTCGTCTTTATTTATATCTTTATCGCATCTATTGTTCCGGTCTGGGCACTGCTCCAGCCGCGTGATTACCTCAACAGCTATCTGCTGGTTGTCATGATTGTTGCTGCCGTTGTGGGCATCATTGTCTATAACCCGTCGATGAATCTGCCGACCTTCACTGCGTTCAACGTCAATGGCTCCTATCTGTTCCCGACGCTGTTTGTCACCATTGCCTGCGGCGCAATCTCCGGTTTCCATTCGCTGGTATCCTCCGGTACAGCCAGCAAGCAGATCAAAAACGAGCGTGATATGCTGCCGGTTTCCTTTGGTGCCATGCTGATGGAGAGCATGCTGGCAGTCATCTCTCTGGTTTGCGTTGGTTTTCTTGCAAGCGGTGCCACACTGCCGGAAGGTACGCCTCCGCAGATCTTTGCCTCCGCAATTGCAACCTTCCTGAGCAAGCTGGGCATTTCGGAAACGGTTTCCGCCACGCTGATCCTGCTGGCAGTTTCCGCTTTCGGTCTGACCTCCCTTGACTCGGTCGCACGTGTCGGCCGTCTGTCCTTCCAGGAATTCTTTGTGGATGCAGATACCGATATGGACAACCTGTCCCCAACCGTGAAGTTCTTCTCCAACAAGTATGTTGCCACCGCTGCTACGCTGATTCTGGCGTTCGCACTGGCAAAGATCGGCTACGCAAACATCTGGCCACTGTTCGGCTCCGCTAACCAGCTGCTTGGTGCGCTGTCGCTCATCGCCTGCGCCGTATTCCTCAAGCACACGCACCGTAAGGGCTTCATGCTGTGGTTCCCGATGATCTGCATGCTCGGCATCACCTTTACCGCGCTGACGCTCAAGATTGTCTCTCTGGCAGGCGGTCTGCTTGCCGGCACCTCTGTCAACGCTTTTGGCGATGGACTCCAGCTGGTATTCGCTGTACTGCTGTTCGCACTTGGCGTTGTCGTTGCCGTCATGGGCATCCGCAAGCTGGTCGAAAAGGAGTCATCTGCAGAAAACGCATAATATAGCATCAATTATATATGGATGCAAAAAGACTTCTCCCTGCCGGGTCATACCGATGAGGAGAAGCCTTTGCTTTTGTATTTGAAACGGTTCGTGATAAGGTTAAATACACATAAAATCAGTTTTTAACCTGTTTTTTCTCAAAATAATCTTTAACCAGTTGAATGACTGTACCGGACAGCAGGAACAGTGCAATCAGGTTTGGAATAGCCATCAGGCCGTTAAAGGTCTCTGCGATATCCCATAACAGCCCCAAATCAATGGTAGCACCGATGATGGCAACCAGAGAATACACAACCATAAACGGTTTAATCACCTTGTTGGAATGGAACAGATATTCAATGCAGCGTGCACCATACAGTCCCCAGCCAAGAATGGTGGAAAACGCAAAGCTGCACATGGCAATCGCTGTGAAAATGGTCACCCAGTTGCCATACATGGAGACAAAGCCCTGAATGGTCAGTTCCGCACCTGCCGCTTCGCCATAATGGACCGAAATGCCACTGCACAGAATAACCAGTGCTGTCAGTGTGCAAATAACAAGCGTATCAGCGAATACCTCGAAAATGCCAAAGAAGCCCTGTTTCACCGCATCACTTGTATCTGCACAGGCATGTGCAATGGAGCCAGTGCCCAAACCTGCCTCGTTGGAAAAAATACCTCTGGAAACACCCTTCTTCATACTCATGAAAAATGTGCCGACTGCACCGCCTGTGATGGATCGCGGGGAGAAGGCTCCATAAACAATGGAATACAATACGTCTGGAATGCGCTGATAATTGATGGCGACGACGCCCAACGCAAGGACAATGTAAAGCAGTGCCATAAACGGAACCAGTTTTTCGGTGACATTGCCGATTCTTTTAATTCCGCCCAGCAGAATCAGGGCTACCAGACCGGCAATAATGATGCCCACAATCAGGTTAAACATGCCTGCGGAAGACTCCGACAGCAGTCCATAGCTGAAAAGTGCAGAATCAATGGACGTAATAATGGTGTTGACCTGCGTTGCATTGCCTGTGCCAAACACAGTGAGCACGCCAAACAGCGAAAATGCAGCCGCGAGCCAGTGCCAACGCTTGTGCAGACCATTTTTGATGTAATACATCGGGCCGCCTACCCAGTCACCATCTGTATTCCGTTCACGGAAATGTACGGCAAGCGTAACTTCTGCAAATTTGGTACACATGCCAAGGAATGCGGAGCACCACATCCAGAATACAGCGCCAGGGCCACCGATTGCAATCGCACCTGCAACGCCTGCAATGTTGCCGGTTCCCACTGTTCCGGCAAGTGCCGTGCAGACTGCCTGAAACGGTGTCATGGAGCCATCACCGGCTTTATCCCTCCGGAAAAGCCTGCCCAAAACGGTTTTTACCGCAAGCGGAAACTTACGGATCTGTATAAACCGGGTTTGGAAGCTCAGGTACAATCCTACGCCAATGATACAGATCATGGCCGGAATTCCCCAGATAAAATTGTTCACACATGTGTTGATTTGTTCAACAAACTGAAGCATTTTTCTCTCCCATCTACTTTTTTCTTTGTTTTTATCTGCGTTCGACGGCAAAACCAGGATGCCGCCCAAAATGACATATAAAAATTATATCTTATAATCAGAAAATAATCAAATTAATTATGAAAAATACTTTTGCCTGCTGTCATTCCGGTGCAATCACCTGCGCTGGTGGAAAAGTTGGTGCTGCTGCATTGGGTATTGCAAAACTGTGCTATGGCACGCTCATCAGCAATGGTTTCAAGGCATATGTTTACTTGCGTTTCATACGGAATCTGATATATAATGACAAAGAACAGAATGGAGCGTGAATGGATTTATGAAAGCTGATACCCAATCCCCTCAGGTATTGAAGGATTTTATGGCTTATCTTTATACAATCAAAGGAAAATCTGAAAAAACAGCGCAGGAATATTATCTGGATCTGCGGATGTTTTTCCGTTACATCAAGCAGCAGCGCGGGCTTGCGGATGATCTCCCATTTGATGAAATCCCCATCGCGGATGTGGATATCGAGCTGATTCGCAGCATTACCCTTTCCGATGCCTATGCATTTCTGATGTATACCGCACAGGACCGTCTGAAGCATAACAATTCCGATCACAGTGAGATTGGCCTGATGTCCTCCTCCCGTGCCCGCAAGGTTTCCGCCCTGCGTTCGTTCTTTAAGTATCTGACGGATAAGGCCCACCTGCTGGCACATAATCCGCTTCAGAATCTGGAATATCCCTCTGTCCGCCGGTCTTTGCCCAAATACCTGACAGTAGATGAGAGCATTGCCTTGCTGGAATCAGTAGACGGGGCCTTTAAGGAACGGGATTACTGCATCCTTATGCTGTTTCTCAACTGCGGGCTGCGTGTTTCTGAGCTGTGCGGGCTGAATGTATCGGATATCAAGGAAAATCAGATTCGTGTACTCGGAAAAGGCAACAAGGAACGTATGCTTTACCTTAATGAAGCCTGCATTGATGCCATCAATGCCTATCTCCCCCACCGAATCCAACCGAATAAAACTGCGGATGCAGCGGGTGCATTGTTTGTCAGCCGGCAGAAAAACCGAATCCGCAAGACAACAGTAGAGCATCTGGTGAAAAAATATATCGCACAGGCGGGACTGGATGCAAGTAAATTTTCTGCCCATAAGCTGCGGCATACGGCAGCTACTATGATGTATAAGAATGGTGTGGATATCCGAACTTTGCAGGACGTTTTAGGCCATGAAAACGTTAATACTACCATGATCTATACCCATATCAATGATGCAAACATGCAGGAGGCCGCCGCACGCAATCCGCTTTCCAATTTCCGGCGGTCGCAAAAAACAGAACAGTCCGAAGAATCCTGAATGCAGTGTATGCGATCCATAACAAATCTTACTGTGACAGGAGAAAAACCATGCACTACGTGAAGGCAAAAGGCATCTTATCATCAAAGAACGGAATGAATCTCTACCGCGGCTGTTCGCATGGGTGTATTTACTGTGATTCCAGAAGCAGGTGCTATCATATGGAGCACCCATTTGAAGACATCGAGGTAAAGGAAAACGCAGTGGAGCTGCTGGAAGCCGCATTGAAATCCAAACGAAAGCCATGCATGATCGGCACAGGTGCCATGACAGATCCATATATCCCGTTGGAAATGCAGCTTGGCACACTCCGCAGAGTATTACAGCTGATTGACCGATATGGTTTTGGCTTTACCGTTATCACGAAATCCAATCGCATTCTCAGAGACATGGATTTGCTGCAAAAAATCCATGCAAAAACCAAATGTGTCGTACAGATGACGCTGACCACTTATGATGACGATCTCTGCCGGAAAATTGAACCCAATGTATGTACCACAAGTGAACGCTTTGCCGTGCTCAAGGAGCTGCATCATGCAGGAATCCCCACGGTCGTATGGCTCTGTCCCATTTTGCCGTTCATCAATGATACTGCAGAAAATATAGCTGGCATTCTGGACTATTGCGTTCAGGCAAAGGTCTATGGCGTTTTGTGTTTTGGAATGGGGTTAACCTTGCGTGAGGGCAACCGGGAATATTTTTATGCACAGCTTGACCGGAAATTTCCACATTTGAAGGAACAGTATATCCGGCATTATGGCAATCAGTATGTGGTCAACAGCCCCCACCATGCGGAACTGATGCAGCTGTTCCACCGGATATGTGAGAAAAATGGAATTGTCCATGACAATGATCGGATATTCACGTATCTGAACACATTCGAGGACAAGCTGGGACAGGCGCAGCTGAGCCTGTGGGATATTTGACAGCATCATAAAAGAAGCCGCAGAGGTCTCTTCCCCTGCGGCTTTCGTATATCCAAATCTATTACAGCTTTTCGATTTCCCGCCGAACCTGCTCATAATCTGCCACGGCATTAATAAATTCCAGCAGCGCGTTGGCTGTCATATGGGAGGGCAAATCCAGTGCCTTGAGCAGCTTTTTGCGTTTTTCATTGCTGCCCGGCACACCGGTCAGACCCCATTCGTAAAAATCCGCCTTGGTAATCCTGGGCTTGCCGCTGTCCTCCGGCAGGCATTCCACGCCAGCCTGCTGCAGGGCCTGCAAAATCACCTCATTCGGCACACCTTCCACCCCCAGCGTACCTTCTTTGGAGCCCTTTGCTTTCCGTTTTTCCTTTCCGGCAATCTGCGGGATATAAGCATGCCGAATCTGTTCCTTCGGAATTGCCCCACGCAGATAATTACGGATGACAAAGCCTGCACCATCGCTGTCGGTCAGAACGAGAATGCCACGTTCTGCCGCAATCCGGCGAATCAGAGCCAGCTTTTCCTTATTGTTGAAAATCGCAAATCCACCGGTTTCAATGACGACTGTATCCACCAGCTGTTTGAGTTTGTTGACATCATATCGTCCTTCGACGATAATGGCTTCTTTAATATGAATCATCTTCTACGTTTCGTTTCTCCAAAATTTGCCGCCATCTGCAGCAGCAGCAGTTCCAGCACTTTCTGTCGATCTGCACCTGCGGATTTCATGGCAACATCACTTTCTCCGCATAGCAACAGAGTTCGACGCAGCCATTTTGCTTCCAGATGTGCAGCGGAATCCCGCATTTTCCGGGCATAATAGGGAGATTTGCTCCCCAGCAGCTCCATGAGCTGCTGATCGCTGGCATGGGACTGCATGGCAAGTCTGGCAGCATACAGCCGCTGGATATGCCTTGCAATGGCAGCCAGCAGCACAATCGGTTCATTTTTCTGTGCAATCAGGTCATTCACCAGTCCCAGTGCATGGTCAAACCGCTGTGCGGTAATGGCATCCGTCAGGTCAAAGGTAACCGCATCCAGCACCTTGGTGCATACTGCATCAATATCACTGCGTTTCACCGCGTCTGTTGCACTGTGTGCACAGGCTTTTTCTATTTCCAGCAGCAGATTGGTCATGGAAGTGCCGCAGATAAACAACAGATAATCACAGGTATCATTGTCAATCTGTTTACCCGCATCCCGCACATGCCGCTTGACCCATGGAATCAGGTCATGCCGTTCCAGCCGGGAGAAATCCGCAATACAGCCCAGCTTATTGATGGTTGTATACAGCCTGGTGCGTTTGTCCGGCTTGAGATCGATGGTATCATAATAAAACACCAGACAGACATACTCCGGCAAATCACTCAAAATAGAGGGAAGTTCTTCCTTCAGCACCGCTGTGGGCTTAAATACATCCAGATCCTTGACCACAACCATCCGGCGTTCCGCCATGGCAGGATAGCTGTCAATGGCAGTTGTCAGCTGGTCAGCAGTCAGGCTTGCCCCTTCAAATACATCATAATTGAAATCCCGAAAGGTCTCATCCACAACAGCCTTTTCCAGCTCGGCAAGGTAATGCTGTTTCAGATAGCTCTCCTCTCCACCAAGCAGATACAGAGAACCAATGGTATGGTTTTTCAGGTCAGCTTTTAACCGCTGCGCACCATCCGGTTTGTTCGATTTTCTTGGCGGCATGGTCATCCTCCTTCCGTATTTCGTACTGTAATCAGATCAATGGTGCCCGTCAGATAGGGATTCTGTGTGGGAATACCACCATATTCTTCCTCACTGTACCAGCCGTTTTCCAGAATCAGCTGTTCCGGCTGAAGCCGTTGGAGCAGTTCCTGCATTTTTGCGGAATCCTCCACAAAGCCCGGCGCAATCACCAGCGTTTTGGCAGAAAGCTCTGCCTGCTCCGTATAATCCAGCAGCATGTTCTGTGTCAGCGCATGGAGCACCAGAATATCCTGATCCTCTGAATGAATACGAACCATCAGCTTGCGTTCCACAGCGCCAAGGATGGACAGCCCCAGGGAAGCGTCTCCCACCACTGTTTCTGTCTCCGGTGCAGTCTTGATATAGGAAAGACCCAGCTGTTCCAGCGTATCCATCAGCTCCGGATACACCGCATTGGTTTCACGGTTGACTTCCGGCAGCAGTACCTGCTCCACTGGTACCGATTCCAGCAGCTCACAGGCATTGCGTGCATGGGTTACATCCACGGAGGTGAGAATCAGAACATCCAGTTTCTCAATACCATGCCAGTCCATATATTGCTCCACATCCTGTACCACATGATGGTAGCCGGAGCTGCTGCAGTCAATCAGTGCCGCATATTCCCCGCAGGAAACCACAATGGCCTGCCCGCGTCCTTCTGACAAAATGGAAATCCGCAGGTCATCCGCTGCCGCGGCGCCGCGCCAGATACTGATACCAATCACAGCTGCAAGCAGGACAGGAAGCGAAACCAACAGTGTCCGCCGTTTTGCCAGCCACAGCAGCAATACTGCAATCACGCTCAGGGCAATCGCCATCACAAAGTCTGGATTGCTCTCACAGTATAACACACCATATGGAATTCCGGCAATGGTATCACTCACCCAATAGATATAGTCTGTCAGATAACCGGCAGGAATCAAAATGACATCCGCTATTCCGGAAAACCAGATTCCTATAATACCGCCAAGCACCAGCAATGGAAACAACAACGATATCGCCCACAATGCCAGCAAATTGGAGAAAACAGCAAACACCGAAAGATAGCCGAAATGGTACAGCAGGAATGGCGCAGTCATCGCCGTGGAACAAATCGTGCAGATCATGCCGATCATAAGCGTATCGTACAGTTTTCGCAGAGGTCTTGGTACTTTTTTTGGCAGGCGAAGCAGAGCATGAACCCGGCCTGCAAAGCAAAGGATTCCCAATGTAGACAGAAAGGATAGCTGCAAGCTGACGGAAGCAAGAGAATCCGGCAGCAAAACCAGAATCACAAGCAGTGCGGCAGACAGAGCGGTAAAGCTGTCATACTGCTGCCGCAGCCAGAAGGAAGCCATCAGGATACCATACATCAGGCAGGCACGCATCACGGACGGCGACCAGCCCACCATAACAGGAAACGCAAGCAGAACTATCAGGCTCAGAGCTGTTCCTGTCCGTCTGCCAAACACAAACAGCAGCATAGAAACCAGAAAGCCCACATGCAAGCCGGATAATGCAATCACATGTGTCAAACCTGCCCGGCGCAGATGATCCGTATCCCGAATGGTCAGTCCGGAACGGTCACCGGTGGTCAATGCATTCCAAAATGCCACCTGCCTCTGTGTTCCATGCCCGGCAAACACTGCCCGCAGGGAATGGGCAAACCGTTTGGGATAATACCAGAACGGACGGCGTTCCGGCGTTGTAATGGTTACCGGAAGCCCTTCCGCAGTTGATGCAAGAATATAATATCCCTCAGACTGATAATACGCCCTGCGGTCAAAGCCCTCCGAATCACCGGGAACATAAAATTCCACCGACGCCGTGATATGGTCTCCCGGCTGAATCTCCTGCTCTGTCAGGGGAAGATATACCAGTGTATGAAAATCCCTCGGACAGTTAACATCTGAGCCAGTCACCTTCACTCTGACGCGTTGATCCCTGTCATACTGCTCCGCATAATCGGCAGCAGTAACGGTGAGGGTGACCGGTGTCCCATCCACCTCAGCCACCGGATCGGCAAGATACGTATGATATGCTCCTGTATAGCTCACGCCGCAGACCAGTCCGGCTGCCAGCACACAGATGGCACGCAGACGGGAAAATTTCCAGCCCAAAACCACGGCCAAAGCCAGCACGCCGGCTGTTACAGCGAAGAGAAGCGAAAAAGAAAACATAGCGAACGCCGTGCCCACGGCAAATGCCGCGCAAAACCAGATCAAGGGCCGATGCATTTTCTTTCCCCCTTCCACACCAGATAACATACAAACCGAGGTGGTACCATATGGCACCACCTCAGCTCAAAACACTTGACAATCAACCTGGAGGCCAGGTCATATCCCGACCGGACAGTACATGGAAATGCAGGTGGAATACACTCTGCTGCGCCTGCTCACCGATGTTGGAAACAACACGGAAGCTCTCCATCCCCATGTCCTTTGCAATTTTGGCAATGGCTTCAAAGCACTTTGCCACAACGATGCTGTTTTCCGGCGTGACTGCCGCTGCAGACGGAATATGCTGCTTGGGAATCACGAGGAAATGAGTCGGTGCCTGGGGGTCGATATCATAAAACGCATAGACATCGTCATCCTCATACACCTTTTTGGAGGGGATTTCCCCTGCGATAATCTTACAGAACAGACAATCCTCCATCAGACATCCTCCTTCCAGATGAATACAGATTTATTTCAGCATTGCATCCACAATGTTGTTGACTGCTTCCAGTGCTTCTTCCAGCTTCTCCGGCTTCTTACCGCCAGCAGAAGCGGAATCCGGACGGCCACCACCGCCGCCGCCGCACATCTTGGCAACTTCCTTGATGATCTTACCCGCATGTGCGCCAGCCTTGACAGCATCCTTGCCGGCAACACAAAGCAGCTGAATCTTGCTCTCACCGGTAACAGCTGCCAAAACAGCTACACTGCCCGGCTTGCGTTCCTTGATGATATCACCGATGGAACGCATAACCTCCGGTGTGTCCTCCAGCTTGGCAGCCAGGACTTCAACGCCCTTGACCTCCTGCGCACCGGTAAACAGCTCAGCAAGCTTCATTTCAGCAATCTTACCGTTCAGGCTGTCTACGCTGCGGTTCAGGCTGCGGACATCTTCTACGGTCTGCTCTGCACGCTGTACCAGATCATTCGGGGTGGTTTTCAGTGCAGCAGCGGTGTCATTGAGTACCTTCTGACGCTCATCAAACAGCTGCAGGAATCTGCGGCCGGTCAGTGCCTCGATACGGCGGACACCTGCCGCGACAGAAGCCTCGCTGATAATCTTAAACATACCAGCCTTTGCGGTGTTGTCCAGATGGGTACCACCACAGAATTCAATAGAATAATCGCCTGCACGGACAACACGAACGATATCGCCGTACTTTTCGCCGAACAGTGCCATTGCACCCAGCTTCTTTGCTTCATCAATCGGCATCTCATCGGTGCGGACTTCCATGCCTTCCAGAATCGCATTGTTGACAATTGCCTCAACCTTTGCGATTTCCTCCGGGGTCATGGCAGCGAAATGGGTAAAGTCGAAACGGACGTGATCCGCATCGGTATAGGAACCGGCCTGCTCGACATGGCTGCCCAGAACCTCGCGCAGTGCCTGCTGCAGCAGGTGGGTTGCAGTATGGGAACGGCAGATTGCCTGACGGCGTTCTTTATCTACCTTGCAGGTAACGGTATCGCCGCGGCTGATGACACCGCTCTTAACCACGCCGGAATGCAGGTAAATGCGTCCGTCACCGTTCTTCTGTACATTGGTGATCTCAATTTCACAGTCACCGTGGGAAATGGTGCCGTAGTCCGGTACCTGGCCGCCCATTTCCGCATAGAACGGGGTCTTGTCGAGAACGACAGTTACCTTGGAGCCTGCACGGACAGCATCCGTGCTTTCACCCTCTGCAACCAGAGCCAGTACATTGCCGGTTGCCTCCAGAGTGGTATAGCCGCAAAATTCTGTTTTCAGAGACTTGTCCAGACCAAGGTCTTCCGATGCCCAGCCAAGATCGCCCATGCGCTTGCGGTCCTCACGGGAACGCTCCTTCTGCTCCTGAATCAGCGCGTCAAAGCCATCACGGTCGGTGCTCATGCCCTGCTCTTCCAGAATTTCAATGGTCAGATCAATCGGGAAGCCGTAGGTGTCATGCAGCTTGAATGCGTCAGCAGCCGGAAGCTCCTTGCTGCCTGCCTGCTTGGCAGCATCAATCATATCATTCAGAATGGCCAGACCTGCGTCAACCGTTGCGTCAAAACGTTCCTCTTCTACCTGAATGACCTTGCGGATATATTCCTGCTTTTCCACCAGAGCCGGATATGCGCCACCGCTCTCCTGAATCACGGTATCACATACCTGATACAGGAACGGCTTGTCGATGCCAAGCAGCTTGCCATGGCGTGCTGCACGACGCAGCAGACGGCGCAGGACATAGCCACGGCCTTCATTGGACGGAATGACACCGTCACAGATCATCATGACAGTGGAACGGATATGGTCGGTGATAACACGCAGGGAAACGTCGGTCTTGTAGGACTCACCATAGGTCTTGCCGGAGATTCTGGAAATATGGTTGGTGATATTCTTGACGGTATCCACATCAAACAGGGAATCCACATCCTGCATAACAACTGCCAGACGCTCCAGACCCATGCCGGTATCAATATTCTTCTGCACCAGTTCCGTATAGTTGCCCTGTCCATCGTTGTTGAACTGGGAGAATACGTTGTTCCAGACTTCCATATAGCGGTCGCAGTCACAGCCTACGGTACAGCCCGGCTTGCCGCAGCCATACTTTTCTCCACGGTCATAGTAAATCTCCGAGCACGGGCCGCAGGGACCGGAGCCATGCTCCCAGAAGTTATCCGCCTTGCCAAAGCGGAAAATGCGCTCTGCCGGAATACCGATCTGCTTGTTCCAGATCTCAAATGCCTCATCGTCATCCTCATAGATGGACGGATACAGACGGTTCGGATCCAGCTCCATCACTTCGGTCAGAAACTCCCAGCTCCATGCAATGGCTTCCTTCTTGAAGTAATCGCCAAAGGAGAAGTTGCCCAGCATTTCAAAGAAGGTGCCATGACGTGCGGTCTTGCCTACATTCTCGATATCGCCGGTACGGATACATTTCTGGCAGGTTGTCACGCGGCGGCGCGGCGGTTCCTGCTCGCCGGTAAAATACGGCTTCAGCGGCGCCATACCAGAGTTAATCAGCAGCAGGGACTTGTCGCCCTGCGGAATCAGCGAAAAGCTCGGCAGTCTCAGATGTTCCTTGGACTCAAAGAACGTGAGGAACTTTTCACGGATTTCATTCAAACCCATGTAATGCATGTAAATGCCTCCATATAATTAAAAAATTTTTTACAGCAACAAAAAAGCCCCCGCCCCGGTATAGGGGCGAAGGCTTGGCTACGCGGTACCACCCTAATTTGCCACATAACTGGCATCTCAGTGTGTCCTTAACGCGGACAGACGATCCGGTTTATCCCGGATGGCTCAGAAGCAGCTGACAGGACTTTGCGCTGCAGGGCTTCCACCGTCCCCTGCTCTCTATCAGGCAATTTATTCCTGTCTCATTTCGTCATCGCCAGTTTAGCTGTATAACACTTTTATTATACATATTTACGCCTGTTTGTCAACCGTTTTGACTGGATTTGCAGCCTTTTCCTTGCGGAGGATGGCAAAGTCCGATACCTGGAACGGGAACTTGATATGCAGACGCATCATTGCGGAGCGTGCCGCATCCAGCACCTCCCCATCATCGTTGCGCATATTCTCCACCTTGAACGCATAAACCGGCTTGCCCGGCTGCATGAGCTCCAGCGTATCACCGGCAAAGAAACGGTTTTTCAGCACGAAAACCGCATTGCCTTCCGCATCACAGCTTTCAAACAGAGCGGAAATTTCCCAGTCACGAATATACATGACATCCGGATAATACTGTCCCTTCGGATCCCGTCCGAAATAGAAGCCGGTAAAGTATTCCCGATGGCTGATCTTGCTGATCTCCTCCCGGATATCCTCCGGCACCTTGAAATCCGGTGTGGGATTGGCGAAATAGGCATCCACAGCCCGGCGGTATGCGGCGGTAATGCCGGCAGTATAATAGGCGGTCTTGGCACGGCCTTCGATCTTAAACGAAGTAACACCTGCGGCAATCAGCTCCGGAATATGGTCAATCATGCACATATCCTTGGAATTATACAGATATGTACCACGTTCGTCCTCATCCACCGGGAAATACTGCCCGGGACGTTTTTCCTCCATCAGGGCATACTTCCAGCGGCAGGACTGTGCACAGGCGCCATGGTTGGCATCCCGGCCAGTGGTGTAGTTGGAAATCAGGCAGCGTCCCGAATAGGAAATACACATGGCACCATGGACGAAGCATTCAATTTCCACCTCCGGCGGAATTGCGTCACGGATGGTCTTGATTTCCTGCAGGGACAGCTCACGTGCCAGTACAATACGCTCGGCACCCATGTCAACCCAGAACTGCGCCGCTTCATAGTTCAGGATGCTGGTCTGGGTGCTGATATGCAGCGGCAGCTTTGGAACCACACGCTTTGCCACACGAATCACACCCAGGTCTGAGGCAATGATGGCATCCGCACCGTAGGCATACAGCTGCTGCAGATACTCCTCCAGCTCCGCAAATTCATTGGAGCGCGGAGAGATATTCACGGTGACATAGATTTTGACACCACGGGCATGGGCATAGGCAATGCCCTCACGCAGTTCCTCATCGGAAAAATTGCTGGAAGCGGCACGCATGCCAAAGTGCTTTCCTGCCAGATATACAGCATCCGCACCATAGGCAATGGCATACTTCAGGCGTTCCATATCGCCCGCAGGCGATAAAATTTCAGGTTTGTTCATAATATCCCCTTAATCGCCGGCCGCATCCTTTTCCCGCTGAACAGCTGCAATGTTGGCAGTCTGTTCCTCCTGCGTCTTGGCATAAATATGTGCGGTGTGGTCGGCGTTTGCAACGTAGTAATAATAATCGTGTACAGCAGGCTGTACGGCTGCCAGCAGTGCATCATAACCCGGGTTACAGATCGGTCCCGGCGGCAGTCCCTTGCTTGTATAGGTGTTATATGGGCTGTCATATTTCATATCCGCATCGGTCAGATCCGTATGTCCCACCACATACTGAATCGTGGCATCAATGTTCAGATATGGATATTCCGACTTGTGGTTCAGACGGTTCCAGATAACGCCGGATACATTCAGCATATCCTTGGCGTCCACCGATTCCTTTTCCACCATGGAAGCAATGATGACCATATCGGAAATGGAAATATCCTGCTCCTCACACAGCTGTGCCAGGCTCTTGCCGCTGGAATCATCATTGATCTTGTTCTCAAAATTACCCAGCATTTTGCTGATGATGGTTTCAGCACTGTCATTCAGATAAAATTCATAGGTATCCGGGAACAGATAGCCTTCCAGGCTGTTGGTTTCATTGCCCACATCCTCCGGCAGGAAGTCATAAGTGAATGAGCTGTTCTGCAGAACCGTTTTCAGTTCATTTTCCGAGCTGAGGCCGTTTTCAACCAGAACATCAATGATTTCATCAATGGTATAGCCCTCCGGAATGGTAACGGTTGTCGTACTCTTGCTGGTCAGACGGATTTCATTGACAATTTCACGATAGTCCATGTCAGAGTTCAATGTCCACATGCCCGGCCGGAATTCGATATCCTTATATACTATCCCGGTAAACAGGCGGAAGAAGGAACCATAGTTGACAACGCCGCTTTTATCCAGCAGCTTGGAAACCTGCTTTACCGATGCATTTTCCGGAATCGTTACCGTGATATCACGATCCGGCTTGGCCAGAGCAAACAAATCATTGGAAAGCAGAATACCTGTCGTTGCCAGCACAGCGGAAATCACCAGGATGCTGAGCAGATACAGCAGGGTACTGCTGATGCCGGAACGGGATTTTTTCTTCCTGCGAATAGTCTTTTTTCGCTTTTTTTGCGGGTCTGGCGTATGATTGTTGTGATTCGCTTTCATATCAGTATCCTTTCTCTTTTACTGTACAGTAAAAGGGGCAGGCGATCTCTGAAAACAGGGAACCTTATTTTCAGGTACGCCCTTGCATTTTCTCTATTTCAGCGCGATGCTGACGACAAAGCTGGAAATGAAAATAAAAAATCCGGGATTCACGATACAGTCACGGACTGCCAGCAATGCGGAGCTCCTGTTGGGCTGGAGACTGCGCAGCCGGTGCAGACGAATCTGGGATTCCAGTGAACGCAGTGTCAGATACAGCGTCAGCAGAAACAGAATTACATTGATATAGGTAAAGTATTTCCAGATTCCGAACGAACTGTACAGATGAATCAAATAATTGATAATGTAATAATAGCAGTTATTGATGATATGCGCAAGGATTGCGGGCCAGATTGAGTCAAACATATACACAAGGAACGCATAGGCACAGCCGGCAATCAGCGGGCCAACAAAGTTAAACAGCGAACCATGCAGCATGGCAAAGCAGACACCACTCAGCACAATGCTGACAACCGTACCGGCCTCCCGCTCGAAGCAGGAAAACAGCGCACCGCGGACAAAAATTTCCTCCACAATCGGGGAAAGTATCACGATACCAAGAAAGCTGATAAACCCGTACTGGTTTCCCACGCCGCTGGTGGTAATCATGCTGCTGACATCAATGTCATTTGCGCCGCAGACAACATATACAATGACATTCGCCAAAAATGACAGGAATGAAACGGCCAGAGCAAATTTTACGGTAAAGCCAAAATACATCGGTATTTTTTCAGCATGGCGCTTCAGGCGGAAATTCATCCGGAATGTATCATCCTGTGCCCGATACAGGCAGTAGGCCGGCGGAACAAATGCCAGCAGCTCCACGATAATGACGCCAATGGATGGAATCCTTGAAAATGCAAAATCAAATCCGATACTGCAAACCGTCAGTACCATAAAGCAGGCAAACAGCATCAGACCCGGCAGAATGGTTGATTTATCTTTCATGAATCAGCATTACCTCCGTTTCCGTCACGATACAATTGCAGCGGATATCATGCTCCTGTACCGGAATCGCTTCCAGAATCCGATCCTGTGCGCACAGTACCATGCGATATGCCGGTGTTTTGGGCAGAAACCGGTCATAAAAACCACCACCGTAGCCCAGACGTGCGCCGGAAGCATCACAGGCCAGTGCCGGAACCAGACAGAGCTGGATTTCCTCCGGTGGGATCACCGCGCAGTGTACACCCGGTTCCGGAATGCCAAAGGTTTCCTCTGTCAGGTCTTCCTCAGAACCAATCTGCCGCGGCTCCATCCGATGTCCCGGCATGCATTTGGGCACACAGACCCGTTTTCCCTGCCGCAGCGCATCCGCAATAATCGCATGGGTGTCAATCTCATCCGCGGTGGACCAGTAGGCAAAAATGGTTCCGGCATTCCGATACGGTTCGCTGGAAAGCACTCTTTGACAGATTGCCTGATGGATTGCCTCCCGTTCCGCCTGCGGGACAGCATGCCGGCTGTGCAGCAGCTGGCGGCGGAGCGTAGACTTATCCACGGTATGCAATGCCATGACGCACCTTGTCTGCCGCTTCCCTGCCTCGCAGCAGCTCAACCATGGTCAGGCCAAGTTCGATGGATGCCGCGGCGCCGCAGCCGGTGATGACATTGTCATCCACGCAGACCAGTGCATCCTCCTGCAGCTGCGCATTGCCCATCTTTTCATTGACGCTGAAATGGCAGACTGCCTTTTTGCCGTCCAGCACGCCTTTTGCCGCCAGCACGGACGGTGCCGCACAGATTGCTGCCATATAGCAGTGATGTTCCATACAGTAGGAAATTGCCCTGTCAATGACCGGCTTATCAAAATAGTTTTTGGTTCCCGGCCCGCCCGGCAGGAAAATCATTTCACAGTCGGATAAATCCAGCTCTTCCGGTGTGATATCCGCCTCAATGGTAAAGCCCATTTTGCTTGTAATGATCTTGCCGGTAACACCCACACGGGTCATCGGAATACCCGCACGGGACAGCATGTCCAGCGGAGCAATCATTTCCGTATCTTCATAGCCGTCTACATGGAAAACATATACCATAGCAAATTCCTCCCTCAGTTAAATAACAGGTTAAAATATCCGGGTTCAACCGGTGTATCATCATGATAGCGGATGCAGCCCAGCTTCTGTACCGGTTTTCCGCAGGTCAGACGGATGCGCTGGCAGGCACAGGCCTGCAGGATTCCCTGTGCAAGCACATCGGTGTCCGTGCCGCAGCACTCCTGTGCCCACAGCTTTTCCGCCCCGTCATGCCAGACAAAGGCATAGCTCCGGAGGCTGCTATCCTGTTCCAGGCCATAAACGCCCGCACCCAGCCGGTCAAACAGCTCAAGCTGCCGTTTCCAGTCCGTGTCCGACCGCATCAGCCGTACTCCGGGAGCAGCCTCATACAGCTCCCGCATCGCCGGAAGCTCTGCGGCAGTCAGGCGGCGTATGCTGCCGGAAACCGGCAGCGTTTTACGCTGATATGTCGTTGTATCGAGGTAAAATGCGGTCTGATAGCCAAACTGGTCATAAAAACCAAACAGCCACTCCTCCTGTGGGATCAGGATGGAAGCCACGCGCCCCTGCTGTCGGTCCAGTGCAAAGGAATGCTGCAGCAGCCGATCCATCCGATGCTGTCTGCGGTATTCCGGCGCCGTACAGGCCCCGTAAATATACGTGACCGGTCGAATGCCCCGGGCGTCACGCAGCTGGTAGGGCAGCATCTGTACCATAGCGCACAGGTTTCCCTGTTCCTCATCCACCAAAGTCACGGCAGGATCATATACCTGCCCGAAAAACCAGTCACGGAAGTCATCATCCCCGGGAAAACAGCGTTTCCACAGTGCAATGACAGCTTCCAGATCCGATGCTTCTGCAAAACGAATCATGCCTTCACCGCCATAAATTTTTTGCCCATCATGACAGGATGATAGGACTGCTTTGCCTTGCGCAGGCCCTCCAGACCAAGGTCATCCTCACGATTGACATAGGTATAGCCGTCAAACTGGTGCTGGGCGAACTGCTGGTTGATCATCGGATAAGCGCCGGGAATCGACGCTTCCGCCTTCTCCAGCTGGACAACATACGTATCTTCACTGACCGGACAGCCCATGGTAAAGGCAATGACCTTGCCATCCAGACGGAGCAGGCCGCCTTTCATGCCCAGAGCTTCCCGGTTATTCAGCGCCAGCGATACCGCACAGGTTTCACCGGAATACATGGTACCATTGGGACAGTTGTTGCCGGTTTCACACCAGTGCAGATGGAACTGGAAGGCTTCCTCCATGTTTTCATCTGTCATATCCTCATAGGACCAGCGGCCTTCATAGGTCTTTTTGAACCGGTTGACAAAATTTCGCTTGGACTGCAGCTTTTTGCCGGAAAGTGTCATCAGCTTGTCAGCGGCATACAGATAATCCGCACCGTCCGGATAATCCTGAATGACATAATGTCCCGGCAATACAGCCTCAATCTCCGCAATCATTGGTTCCGGAATACAGCAGAGGTTGAAGTCAATGCCGCGTTCCTGTGCGTCTGCCTCCATGGCCAGCAGTACCTGCTTCAGGTCTCCTTCCCCCACCGGCGCAAGATACATCGGTATCTTTTCCGGAAAGGTTGCCATTTTGACAAGCAGAAAGCCATTCTGAAAGCAAAGCTGGGTATCATAATGATCCTTCCAGATAAACAGATCCGTAAAGCAGTGTTCACAAATACGGTAGTTCTGTTTTGACAGATATTCGTCTGCCTTTCCCTTATCCCCTAATTTGACAGGTTGAAATGGTAGCATATAAAATTGGTATCTCCTTTAGACAATTGCGCTGCAAACCGCTGTGACAAGCTCGTCGGAAATATCCGCAATGCTGCGGATGGTATTTCCCTGTGTACAGCGGATCCGATGCCAGCCGAACCGGTCAGCCAGCCGGGATGCAGTCTGATAGCATTTTTTCAGATAGGGAATATCCTTTTCATGGATATCCTGTGTTTTGCCCTGCCGGTGCTCCAGAAGATTCTGTACTGCCTCCGTGGGCATATCAAGAAAGAATACCTGATCCGGCGCAGGGATTCCCATAATCCGATATTCAAAATCAAACAGCCAGTCCAGATATTTCGCCTGTTCCTCTCCCTCCAGCTTGGATGCCTGATGCACCGCATTGGAGGTCGTATACCGGTCTGCCAGAATCAGGCCGCCGTTTTCATAATCATCTTTCCACTCGGTCTGATAGGATGCATACCGGTCTACTGCAAAAAAAGTGGACGCAGTATAGGCATTCACATCATCCGGATGGGAACCGAATTTTCCGTTTAAATACATGCGGATCAGTGCGGAGGATTCCTCCTGATACCGCGGAAAAACCAGACGGCGGTAGGAAATATTCCGTTCATCCAGTACCTGGCACAGCCGTTCAAACTGTGTGGATTTGCCGGACGCATCGGTGCCCTCCAGCACCAGCAGCTTTCCCCTCATTCCGCACACTCCCTGCGGATCCGGTCATATTTTTCCCGCACTTCCGCTGCCTTTCCGCAGCTCATCTTGCCTTCCGAGCAGGCACCGCAGGTACAGGACGGTCCGGCCTTGCGGAACAGGGTCGGTGCTACCGCATACACCTTCCGGTACATCTCCTCTGCCAGCTCACGAATTTCCCACTGTGCGCGGTTACAGCAGCGCAGGCGGAAGAAATTGTGCAGCGAACGGGCATTGGCTGTCATGACCATCTTGGTAGCGCAGGCATTGGGCAGCACATATCGTGCATCCTCAATGGCCTTCTTTTCCGCCTTCCGGCGGGCTTCCGCTTCTGTGCATCCCTCTGCCAGGAAGGTCTGCATATGCTTCTCCTGCAGAATGGCAGACAGCTTTTCATAGGTTTTCTGGTCATCCTCCATGGCCTTGAGGAAGGCTTCCTTTGCCTCCGGAACCGCCTCGATCTCATGGGGGAGGACAAATTCAAAGGCATGCTCCTTGACATACCGCTGGGACTGCACGCTGAAGGATGCCATGCGGTGGCGGGTAATCTGTGCCAGCAGCGAGCGGGATACCCCTTCAATGGCAAAGGTAAACGACGCATGCTCAATCGGGCTTTCGTGGCCGATATCGGTCAGCATGGTCAGATAGGATCTGGTTTTCTCCTCATCCAGTCCATCCAGCAGCGTGTCCACCGTTGCGGCGGAATAACAGGTTTTTGCCGCTGCGGAAATCAGCTGTTCCGGTGAGGGTGTATAAGCAATCAGCTTCACATTCATGTATGGTTTCTTCCTTTATATCTTATTTTTCCCCGGTTATCCTGGTTTTCATAACAGTCAGCAGGAATTTCGGCAGTGCAGTCATGCGTTTTGCACGCCATGGCTCTTTTTTCAGGCGGTAGAACCATTCCAGACCATGATTCACATAGAAATCCGGTGCACGTTCCACAATGCCTGCATAGACATCCAGCGATCCGCCCAGACCGCACAGCAGCGTGCCGTTCAGCTCATGCAGGTGCGCATGCATGAAAATCTCCTGCTTGGGCGCGCCGAGACACACCAGAATAACATCTGAGTGTCCTGCCGCATTGATATCACGGACAGCCTCTTCATCATCCTTGAAATAGCCGTCACGGCAGCCGGTAATCACCAGACCGGGATGCTGTTTCTTCAGATTTTCCGCAGCCTGCTCCGCCACCCCCGGCTTTGCGCCGAATAAAAACAGGCTCCGGCCCTCCTTTGCCATTTCAGCAATCAGGTCTGCGGCAAATTCAATACCGGCAACCTTTTCCTGAATCGGCTTTTTGAGGATTTTCGCCGCATGGACAACGCCAATGCCATCCGGCAGAACCAACTCTGCCGCATTCAACAGCTTCTTCAGCCGGACATCCTTGCGTGCCATATAGACAATTTCAGAATTAGGCGTAACAACATAGCCTTTTTCCCCCTGACGGATAGCAGCCATGGCATGCTGCACGGCTTCCGCTTTGGAGACGGCATCAAATTGTACGCCAAGAATGGAAATTCGATCCATCGGAATGCCTCCTTTGTGGAGTAATTGATACAGATTTTTATTCTCAATTCTTTTATTATACCATCAAAGGCATATTGCTTCAAGGCGTAAATTACTTTCCAATCTGTGGATAAATACAAAAAATGTCAGAGATTTCCGTACTTTTTGTGCCGTTTGAAATGCGAAAGGCGTTAACACAGGAAAACCGCTTTTCCTGACACCATATGCCGGGAAAAGCGGTTGAAGTTTTTGCCTCTATTACAGTGTAACCTTGCGGAAGGATTTCTTACCCTTGCGGATAATCATGCCGTCACCGGCAAACGCATCTGCACCATACATTGCGTATACATCGGTTACCTTTGCATCGTTGATGGTCAGGCCACCCTGCTGGATGGTACGGCGGGCCTCACTCTTGGACTTAACCAAGCCGGTCTTTACCAGCAGGTCCATCGCGCCAATCTGTCCGTCGGTCAGGTCCTCAGCAGTCAGTGCAGTAGTCGGCATGTCTGCGGATGCACCGCCGGAAAATGCAGCCTTTGCAGCATTCATTGCCTTTTCTGCCTCTTCCTTGCCGTGAACCATTGCGGTAATCTCATATGCCAGACGCTCCTTTGCCTTGTTCAGGCCGGCACCTTCCAGCTTTTCATATTCCGCAATCTCTTCCAGCGTCATAAAGGTCAGCATCTTCATGACACGGATCACATCCGCATCATTGATGTTTCTCCAGTACTGGTAGAACTCATACGGGGAAGTCTTTTCCGGATCGAGCCATACCGCGCCCTTTTCGGTCTTGCCCATCTTCTTGCCTTCCGAGGTGGTCAGCAGGGTGAAGGTCAGGCCGTAGGCATCGTCCTTGCCATCCACACGACGGATCAGGTCCGCGCCATTGATGATGTTAGACCACTGGTCGTCACCGCCCAGCTCCAGATGGCAGTCCATGGTGCGGTACAGGTGCAGGAAGTCATAGCTCTGCAGCAGCATGTAGTTGAACTCGATGAAGCTCAGGCCCTTTTCCAGACGGGTCTTGAAGCACTCTGCTGTCAGCATGCGGTTGACAGAGAAATGTACGCCGACTTCCCGCAGGAAGTCCATGTAATTGAACTTCAGAATCCAGTCCGCATTGTTCAGCATCACTGCCTTGTCATTTTCAAAATCAACCAGACGGCGCATCTGCTTGCGGAAGCATTCTGCATTGTGGTCAATCTCTTCCTTGGTCAGCATCTTACGCATATCGGTCTTGCCGGTGGGATCACCAATCATGGTGGTACCGCCGCCGATCAGCGCAATCGGGCGATGGCCGGCCTGCTGCAAGCGAGCCATAACAACCAGCTGCAGGAAATGGCCGACATGCAGGGAATCTGCTGTGGCATCAAAGCCAATATAGAACGTGGTCTGATGGTTATCCAGCAGGTCACGTACCTTTTCTTCGTTGGTGCACTGGGCAATTAAGCCGCGTGCCTGGAGTTCTTCATAAACTTGAGACATCGTAATGAAACCCTTTCTATTAACGCTTTATCACACCGGCTGTGCGCCGGATGTTTGACTTTTTTTACTGGATGCCGCACGCTCGAGCAGCTCTGCCGCATTGCGCATGGACAACTCGGTAATGGCATCGCCGGACAGCATACGTGCCAGCTCCTGGACACGTTCCTCCTCATTCAGAGAAAATACATCCGTATAGGTATACTCCTCTGAGAGTGATTTTTTAATGAGCAAATGGTGGTCTCCCATGGAAGCCAGCTGCGGGAGATGGGTGACACACAGGGTCTGCTTGCTGCGGGAAATCTCTCCCAGCTTCCATGCAATCTTCTGTGCAGCCCTGCCGCTGACGCCGGTATCAATTTCATCAAAAATAAGTGTACCCACATCTTCCGACTGCGTCAAGACATTTTTAATCGCAAGCATGATGCGGGACAGCTCACCGCCAGATGCAATTTTGGAAAGCGGCTTGACCGGTTCGCCCGGATTGGTCGAAATCAGGAATCGGACTTCATCCATACCATGGGTATTGAGCTTGGTCTGGGTGGATACCTGAATGCTGATACGCACCTTTGGCATATCCAGATCCTTCAGCTGTTCGACAATCTTTGCCTCCAGCTCCACCGCAGCCTCCCTCCGACGGCGGGACAGCTCGCCGGCAATGTCACGTGCCGCAGCCAGTGTCTGACGGTATTCCGCAATCAGCTCCTCCTTGCGGTCATCCGCATTTTCCAGCTCCTCCAGCTCGGCAGAAGCCTTATCGCTGTAAGCCAGAACCTCTTCCACCGTAGCGCCGTATTTGCGGCGCAGACGGTAAATCACATCCAGCCGCTCCTCCACGGCATCCCGCTCGGCTTCGGAAAATTCCACATCGGATGCCATCATGGCAACCGATGCCGCCAGATCATCCAGCTGATAGCGCAGCTCATCCGCCTTTTTGGAAAGGCTGTTCAACTCCTTGGACAGCGTGGAGACATCGGACAGCTCGTCAGCTGCCTGGGACAGCAAATCATACGCACCGTCCTCATCCTCATTGCCGGACAGCAGCATGGTGGCGGACTGCAGGGAATAGGCCAGCTTGCCGGCATTTTCAAAGAACTGACGGCGTTCCGTCAGCTCCTCCTCCTCGCCGGATTGCAGCTCTGCCACCGCAATTTCATCCAGCTGATAGCGCAGCATGTCAATGCGCTGTTCCCGCTGCTGCCCGCTTTTTTCCAGTTCCCGGATTTTACTGCGCAGGGCATGCAGCCGGGTATACATGGGCCGGAACTGCTCCAGCAGCGACTCTGATTCACAGAAGCTGTCAAGAAAATCAATATGATATTCCTCCTGCATCAGCTTCTGACCATCGTGCTGGCCATGGATGTTGATGAGATACGGACTGATGGTCTTGAGCACCGAAGCGGGAACCGGACGCATGTTAATGCGGCAGACACTGCGTCCCTCCGCCGACAGCTCACGCTGAATGCGGACGGTGCCGTCATCCCCGGTATCCAGCCCCAGCTCCTCCAGCTGTTTCTGCAATGCCGGAGGAATGTCCTCAAAAACGGCACTGACAAAGCCTTTTTTGGCGCCGTTTCGAATCAGTTCCCGGCTGGTACGCTGTCCCATAATCGCGCCGATAGAGTCGATAATAATGGACTTACCGGCACCGGTTTCACCGGTCAGGACAGTAAAGCCCGGCTGCAGGACAATATCAGCCTGCTCAATAATTGCGATATTTTCAATGTGCAGCAGGCTTAGCATGGTGTATACTCCTTTTATTTCAGCATATTTCTGGTCTGTTCACAGAATTCCAGCGCACTGTCATTGTCACGCATGGCAATGAAAACCGTGTCATCGCCGCTGATCGAGCCAACAGCATTGGGCAGCCGCATGGCATCAATGGCAATCGCGGCAGCAGAACCAAGTGCCGGCAGCGTTTTGATGACGACGATATTCTGTGCCGCGTCAACACCGGTGACGCATTCACGGAAAATATTCTGCAGACGGCTGGTAAAGCTTTTTTCTGCCTCCTGCGAGGAGGTGGCATAACGATATTTCCCCGAAGGGGAAAGGATTTTGATCAGCCGCAGATCCTTGATATCACGGGAAACGGTTGCCTGCGTCGTATCATAGCCCAGACTGCGCAGACGCGTGGACAACTCCTCCTGCGTTTCAATTTCATTGTGTTCAATCAGTTCAAGAATTTTTGCCTGACGTTGAAATTTCATAAAACGATTCCCTTTCTGCCGATCAACTGTGACCAACAGTCAGCTTTTCATTCAAAACCGAATAAAAGCTGTTGTCCTTGACGCGGAGCAATCTGGTGCGGAATGGTGCTCTGGAAATATAGATTTTGTCACCATCTTCCAGCTTAAAGCCCTGGCGTCCGTCACAGGACACGAAAATCGGTGCACCATTGAAAAACTGCGGTACAACACAGATTTCACGATACGGCGCAAATATGTAGGATTTGGCCTGTCCTGCACGGGGACAGATGGGTACCATGGAAATATTTTCCGCAGACGGCTCGATCACCGGCCCACCGGCAGAAAGGGAATATGCCGTACTTCCGGTAGGGGTAGCGATAATCGCACCATCTCCATGCAGTACATTTACCGGTTCATTGTCGCATAAAATTTCCAGCTTGCTGATGTGGAAAATCGAACCGGTTTTAATAATCGCTTCATTGAGCGACATGGACCGAAAAGCAATTTCTCCGCCCCGGACCACTGCCACATCCAGCATCATACGTTCGTCAATGGTATAATCACCGGTGAAAATACGCTCCACCAGCCGCAGTTCCGGAAATTCCATTTCACTCATGAAGCCCACATGGCCCAGATTCACACCGAGCAGCGGAACCTGGTAGGGTGCAGCAACCGGAGCCATTGCCAGAATGGTGCCGTCACCGCCGAGGACAATGATAAAATCCGCTTCCGACATGGCCTTCTGCTGGGGATAAACCTTCAGCCCCTCCTGCGGGATGCCCAGCTCCAGTGCATGCTCAGACAGCAGCACCTCCGCGCCAAAACCGCGGATTACATCCGCTGTCTGGCGCACTGCAAATGCCATGCCCTTCTTGCCGGTGTTCGGCCAGATCATTACCTTTTTAATTGGCGTTTGTAAATCATTGTTCCTCATGCTTTGCCAGTGCTCCATGTGCTTCCGCGACCAGTGCGGCAGGGTCAAGCTCTGCATCTTCACCGTCTTTGCCTAAATAACCTAAAAATTCAATGTTGCCTTCCGGGCCCTTGATCGGAGAGAATGTCAGGCTGTACACATGAAAGCCTGCTTCATGGGCATTCTCAATAAAGGATTGCAGCACCTCCAGATGGATCTCCGGGTCCCGTACCACACCCTTCTTGCCTACCTTTCCCTTTCCGGCCTCAAACTGCGGCTTAATCAGGCAGGCAATGCGTCCATGCTCCTGCAGCAGATTGGCAACAACCGGCAAAACCAGCTTGAGCGAGATGAAGGAAACATCAATCACAGCAAAATCCGGCACATCATCCAGCTGCTCCGGTGTGACATACCGGATATTGGTACGCTCCATACATACAACCCGCGGGTCCTGCCGCAGCTTCCATGCCAGCTGTCCATAGCCCACATCAATGGAATATACCTTGCGCGCGCCACGGGTCAACAGGCAATCGGTAAAGCCGCCGGTGGAAGCACCGATATCCATGACACACAAATCCTTCGGGTCAATCTGGAAATAATTCAGTGCTTTTTCAATTTTCAGTCCGCCACGGCTGACAAAGGAATTGGTCTTGCCACGGATTTCAATTTCCGCATCCTCTGGAATGCTCATACCGGCCTTGTCTGCCTTCTGGTTATTGACATAGACAATTCCGCTCATAATAATTGCCTTTGCTCGTTCACGGGACGGCACCATGCCCTTTTCAAACAACAGGACATCCAGTCTTTTCTTCATGCTTGTATCCCCTCCAAACAGGTTTCTGCAACGGATTTGCCGTCCAGATGGTAATATTCATAAATCTGATGTACAGCACCCTGGGGAGCAAAGCTGTCCCCGGCATTCATCAGCCCAATCCATTGGGTATCCAGATGCCGGCGGCTCAGTTCTTCTGCCAAAGCCTGTCCGATACTGCCTGCATGGACAACATCCTCCACCACAGCCAGTCTGCCGCATGCGGCAATCCGATTCAGCAGATCAACGGAAAAATCCGCCGTCAGGTTGTTGATTTTATATACCGCAGCAGAAATATCCCGCTGCCGCAGTATATCTGCCGCTTCCAGCGCTTCATTGATCATAATGCCATAGGAAACCAGTACCAGATCGTTTCCCTCCTGCAGACAGATACAATCCGCACCGCTGTTGTCCGCCTGATAGCTTCCTTCCCCGCCACGGGGATAACGCAGTGCAATCGGTCCGGAGGTATGGGAAACCGCAATGCGCAGCATGGAACGCAGTTCCGCAAAGCTGGACGGGGCCAGCAATGTCATACCGGGAATCTGACGGAGAAACCCCACATCAAATACACCGTTATGGGTAGCACCATCCTCCCCCACAATGCCGGCGCGGTCAATGGCAAGGATCAGCGGTACATGGTCAATGGCGGCATCATGGATCAGCTGGTCATAGGAACGCTGTAAAAAGGTGGAATACAGTGCGCAGACCGGCCGCAAGCCTTGTTTTGCCATACCGCAGGCCATGGCAACCGCATGCTCCTCCGCGATGCCCACATCAAAGAAACGTTTCGGATATTGCTTTGCAAAAGCAGAAAGACCGGTACCCGAAGGCATGGCAGCCGTAATAGCACAAAGCTTTGGATTTTCCTTTGCCAGGCTCAGCATTTCCCTGCCGAAAACAGCGGAAAAATTCGGTGAGGCTTTTTTCACAGGCAGGCCGGTAGCCACATCAAACCGGGATACGCCATGATATTTATTCGGCATTTTCTCCGCATAGGGATAGCCTCTGCCCTTCTGTGTCAGTGCATGGATGATGACAGGCTTATGCATATCTCTGGCAACTTCCAGCAGCTCACAGATGGCAAGGACATCATGCCCGTCAACCGGTCCCAGATAGGTAAAGCCCATCTGTTCAAACATGGAGCCGGGCAGCACAACTGTTTTGACTGCCTGCTTGGATTTGGAAATAAACTGTGCCGCGCCGCTGCCGCCCGGAATATGATCCAGCGCCTGCTTGACATCCCGCTTCATACGAAGGTATTTCGGACGGACGCGCAGTCGCTGCAGATGCCGGTTCATGGCACCCACGTTCTGGTCAATCGACATATTATTGTCGTTGAGCACAACAATCAGCGGTTCCTGGCTGGCTCCGACGGAATTGAGCGCTTCATATGCCATACCACCGGTCAAAGCACCGTCACCAATGACGGCAACAACGGAATAATCCTCCTGCAGCAGGGTTCGGGCATGTGCCATGCCCTGTGCAACCGAAATGGAACCGGATGCATGTCCGGTGATGCAGGCATCATGGGGGGATTCCGACGGTTTGAGAAAACCGCTGATACCGCCAAACTGCCGCAGGTGATCGAACTGCTCCTTCCGTCCGGTCAGGATTTTATGGGTATAGCACTGGTGGCCTACATCAAAAATCAGCCGGTCACGGGATGTGTCAAAGCACCGATGCAGGGCAACTGTCAGCTCCACCACACCCAGATTGGATGCCAGATGTCCGCCGGTTTTGGAAACATGATCCAGTAAAAACTGTCGTATTTCCGCGCACAGCTCATCCAGATTATTTTTTGAAAGTGATCCGAGTATCGAAGAGAGATCTTTCCGATCCAGCAGACCATATCTTGCCTGATTCATTTTCTCCATCTTATAAACCCCGAATCCATAATAGTATCACGATATTGCACCATATCGTTTATTTTTTCCACGAAAAAACGGCCAGCAGTCGTCCAACCATAAAAACAATGTCCTCACTGCGTGAAATACCGATGGTTTTACCGATTGCCTTGCCGCCGATGGTCAGAGAGGAGACACAACCGGTAATGACAAGAGAAAGTGCAATCGAACGCAGGTCTGTTCCGTTATTTGTCAAATGCGTGATAATGACCGCACTGGTTGCACCGGAAATAATACCGGAAATATCACCGACAACGTCATTGCAGAAGCTGCCTACCTTTTCCGCATTACGGGTAATCCAGATGGCCTGCTTGGCACCGCTTACCTTTCTTGCAGCCATCGAATGAAACCGTTTCTCTGTGGAAACCGTAGCTGCAACGCCAATGACGTCAAACAGAATGCCAAGAGCAATAAACGCAAACAGAATGACAAATGCAATCAGATTGCCCACATGCTTCAGTGCCTGATTGGATGTATAGGACATGACAACAGACAGCACAAAGCTGGCAATGCTGATGGTGGCAATCCAGCGCACATTAACAGTGCCGCTGTTCTGCTTCTGTTTCGGTTTGGATTTCCTTTTCGGTTTGCCGGAATCACTGTCCAAGTGACCTGACCTCCATTTTCATAATATTTTGTACAGTGAAGCCTGATATCCATTCAATATACAAAAAACTCCACCTCATTGATAATACACATAAAACCGACTTTTGTCAATGGATAGCTGGTTCCTGACGTTTTTCGGCTGATATTGGTCACATGAAGCTGCAAATAGCCAAAGGTTTATTCTCTCTCGTCCTATGAGAAAATATTGCGCTGTTACTGGCAATTCCTGCCCGGTTGGTGTAGAATATGGTAACAACATGTTGCTGCATTCGATTCAAATGCGGCAGCGAAACCGCTCCGGCCTGTTTTTAAAAAAGGAGGAACCTGCCATGATTGCAGCATTGGATTATCTGCGGGAATTTCATATGGCATCTGTCGCACTGCGGCTTGTGCTGGCCATGCTCAGCGGTGGCATGATTGGGATGGAACGCGGAAGAAAACGCCGTGCAGCAGGCTTTCGTACCTATATGCTGGTGTGTCTCGGTGCAGCGCTGACCGTACTGCTGAGCCAATATGAAGCTGCCATGCTGAACACCCGATGGGCAGATCTGGCCCAGGAAATCGGACTGCGCACAGATGTTTCCCGTTTTGGTGCGCAGGTTATCAACGGTATTGGTTTTCTCGGCGCCGGCACCATTATTGTCACCGGGCGGCAGCAGGTAAAAGGCCTGACCACCGCCGCAGGGCTCTGGGCATCCGCCTGCATGGGCATTGCTATCGGCGCAGGATTTTATGAATGTGTGGCCATTGCTTTCATCCTGATTTTCCTGTGTATTCGTGTTCTTCCGATTATCGACAACTTTATTCAGGATAATGCGATGATTATGCATCTCTATGTGGAATTTGAATCGCTGAACCAGGTTGGCTCCCTGATTAGTAAAGTGAAATCGTTACAGGTACAGATTTCTGATGTGGAAATTGAACGTGGACGCGAAAAGCTTTCCCAGCGGCACAGTGCAGTGTTTACCATCCGCCTGCACAGGCGTCAGACGCATACACAGATATTATCATCCCTTTCGGAGCTTGACTGGATTTATCTGATTGAGGAGATTTAAGGAGGATTTCACATATGCTGGCACTTTTTGAGAATTTCCGCGAGATCACACTGGCATCCGTGACACTCCGGCTGTTTCTTGCCTTCCTCTGCGGCGGCTTAATCGGTATGGAACGGGCATATAAACGCCGTCCGGCAGGCTTCCGGACCCATATCCTCATCTGCCTGGGTGCGGCCATGACCACATTGACCAGCCAGTATCTGTATCTGGTGTTGCATTATTACACCGATATTGCCCGGCTGGGTGCACAGGTTGTGGCCGGTATCGGTTTTATCGGTGCCGGCACCATTATTGTAACCCGTCGCCAGCGCGTTAAGGGCCTGACCACTGCCGCAGGCCTGTGGGCGGCTGCAATTGTCGGTCTGGCTGTCGGCGCCGGATTTTATGAAGGCGCCATCCTGACTACCATCCTGATTCTGTTTGCCGAATCGGTTTTTTCCAGGCTGGAGCAGCGGATTCTGGATCATGCACCCGAGGTGAATCTATATATGGAATATACAGAAAAAGCCGCTCTGGATCGCGTTTTGACGCTCTATCGTGACCACAATGTAAAAATTCTCAATATGCAGATTACACGACCTACGGGCAGCAAGAAGCATAATGCCAGTGCAATTTTTTCATTGCGTTTGAACAAATATTACCTGATCCGGCAGCTGCTGCAGGATGTTTTATCCATAGACGGTGTCATTCAGGCAGAGGAACTTTGATAAAGCTGTGATTCTGTTGTAGTTTCTCGTTTCTGCACACTGCATGTGGTTTCCCGCCACCTCCATGAACTACAGTCTGTTCTGATTGGCTTCAAAGCAAGGCCGTCGCTTTCTGACAGACTGTTATAAGAATATACAGAGAAAACTTTTTCCGAGCCGGGCTTGTCCTGCAAAACGTTCCGGTTGTTATCGGGCACCTTGCATTAGCAACGGATAACTAAAGCAGGATATGCCGCCAATTTATCACTTATTTTATTGGCTACATAATAATTGCTTCCATTCTGAATCTGATGAGAAGCAGACCACGTCCTTCCATATACTGGTTTCTGAAGTTTTTTCTCCTTCAGGAGTAGAGAAATGTCCCGAACCATGTTACAATAGGGTCTACAAAGATGTATTGGGAGGAAAAAGGTTGAAACATCGTGATTTGAGTACCATTCCGAAAAAGAGCGCACAAAACCAAGCCCCCTGAAAGCGGGCAAAAATCGAAGTTATGCTTAATGT
>SFJM01000086.1 GCA_004555915.1 Clostridiales bacterium
CAGGAGGAGAATGGATGATTATTCCGCACTATTACGAGGACCCGCACACACTGCATGTGGGTACCATGCCGAATCGTGCCTATTACATTCCGGCATCCCAGCGCAGCGATACTTTAGTCGAGCACCGCGAGACCTCGGATCGCTTCCAGCTTTTGAACGGAAGCTGGAAATTTCGGTACTACGCCAGTATTTATGACTTGCAGGATGCTTTCTATGAGGTCGGCTATGATGCCTCCGCTTTTGACAGCATCCCGGTCCCTAGCGTGTGGCAGAACCACGGCTACGACCACCACCAGTACACCAACATCCGCTATCCGTTCCCCGCTGATCCACCGTATGTTCCTAAAGAGAACCCCTGCGGCGTTTACCTCTACGACTTCACTTACCAAAAAGATGCCACCGCCCCGCGTGCATTTCTGAACTTCGAGGGCGTTGCCTCCTGCTTCTATGTCTGGCTCAACGGTCAGTTTGTCGGGTACAGTCAGGTCGCCCATTCCACAAGCGAGTTCGATGTAACGAAGTTTGTTCGATGTAACGAAGTTTTTACAGGACGGCACCAACCATCTGGCGGTCCTCGTGCTGAAATGGTGCGATGGCAGTTACATGGAAGATCAGGATATGTTCCGCATGAACGGCATTTTCCGTGATGTCTACCTGCTGCACCGCCCGGAACAGCGCATCGAGGACTATTTCATCACTACCGACATCCACGGCAGCACCGCAGGGGTTGCTGTCCGCCTGCGTTACTACGATTCCGCCGTTGCCACCCGCATCACCCTCTACGATGCAGCCGGCACAATAGTCGGCAGCGTAACGCCCGTGGAAGCACCGGATGATGCGGCATTCCCCTATCATGCAGAAATCACCATTGTTGACCCGACACTCTGGAACGCAGAGCAGCCCTACTTATATACCCTTGTGTTGGACACACCCTGCGAGACCATTACGGATCGTGTGGGCATCCGCGAGGTTCACGTTGCCAACAATCAGATTTATGTCAATGGCCAGTCCATCAAGTTCCACGGCGTGAACCGCCACGAATCCGACCCGGTCACCGGCTATGCCGTTGGCTTTGAGCAGACGAAAAAAGACCTGCTCATGATTAAAAAGCACAACTTTAATGCCATCCGCACCAGCCATTACCCGGATGTGCCTTACTTCTATCAGCTCTGCGACCAGTACGGCTTCTTTGTCATTGATGAAGCCGACAACGAGAGCCACGGTGCGTCCGAATACTATTGCGAGGGCAACGAAAGCTGGCCCAACCACGTTGAAAACTGGAACAAGCCCATCGCAGACAACCCGGAGTTCACCGAGGCCACCGTAGACCGCACCCGCCGCTGCGTGGAGCGTGACAAGAACCGTCCCTGCGTCATCATCTGGTCGATGGGCAACGAGAGCGCCTACGGCTGCACGTTTGAGGAAGCGCTGGCATGGACAAAGAGTTTTGACCCCCGCCGCCTGACCCACTACGAGAGCGCCCAGTACCGCAGCAAGAACCGTAAATACGATTTCTCGAACATTGATATGTTCAGCAATATGTACCCTTCTCTCGAAAGCATTCAGGAATATCTGGACAACGAGCCGGACAAACCCTATATCATGTGCGAGTACAGCCACTGCATGGGCAACGGCCCCGGCGATTTGGAGGATTATTTCCAGTTCATTCAGAGCCATGACGGCTTAGTCGGCGGTTTTCTGTGGGAATGGTGCGACCACGGTATTTATAAAGGGAAGATGCCCGACGGCCGCGACATCTATTATTACGGCGGCGACCACAATGAGTGGCCGCATGACGGCAATTTCTGCATGGACGGTCTGGTCTACCCCGACCGCCGCCCGCACACCGGGCTGTTGGAGTTCAAGAACGTCTATCGCCCGGCGCGTGTTGTGAAGTACGACCGGGAATCCGGCATGCTCACGTTGCACAACTACATGGACTTTGTTGATTTGACCGAGTATGCCGCACTAACCTATCAGGTAAGTTGCGACGGCGAGGTCATCGACAACGGCTTCATCCCCTACCCTGACGGTTTCACCCTGCCGCCGCACAGCGAAAACGCCTTGCCGTTGGCCGTCCATATTCCCGATAAAGGCAAGTGTTTCCTGAAAATCTTCTACCATTGCGATAAAGGCCTGTCCTTGCGTTCGGAAGGTCATCTCCTGGGTTTTGATGAAATCCTGCTGGAAAACGAAGACAGCCGCAACCAGAAAACCTTGGCTATGTGGAGTGATGCCCCTTCCAACAGCACGATCACTGTTCAGGAGACGGACCGCCATTTGACGCTGCGCGGCAAGAACTTCACCTACAACTTTAATAAGCTGACGGGTCTGTTCGCCGCGATGCAGTACGAGGATGCAGTCCTGTTGGACAAGGAAATGGAGTTCAACCTCTGGCGTGCTCCTACGGACAATGACCGCAAGCTGAAGCTGGATTGGCTGGCTGCCCGCTATGACCACTGTATGACCAACGCCTACCGCACCGAGTATCAGGTGACGGACAGCGGTGTGACTCTGCGCGCCAAAGTCGGTATTGCACCGATCAGCTTGCAGAAATTCCTTGATTTGGATGTCTGCTGGACGGTTTCCAACAGCGGTGCAGTAACGCTGGCACTGCACGCTGAGCGCAACACGGTATTCCCAGAACTGCCGCGCTTTGGCCTGCGCCTGTTCCTGCCAAAAGAAATGGCCCGCGTCAGTTACTTCGGCATGGGTCCGATGGAAAGCTACTGCGACAAGCACCATGCTGCCAGCCACGGCTACTTCAGTTCCACCATCTGGCAGCAGCACGAGGACTACATTCGCCCGCAGGAGAACGGCAGTCACTATGATTGCGATTATGTCCAGCTGGATGGCGCTGGCATCAAGTTTACCGCTGTCGGTGCAAAGCCGTTCTGCTTCAACGCCTCGCACTACACGCAGGAAGAGTTGACTGAAAAGGCGCACAACTATGAGCTGCATCCCTGTGACAGCACCGTTCTCTGCCTTGACTATGCACAGAACGGCATCGGCTCTGCCAGCTGCGGGCCGCGTCTGGCGGAGCAGTACCGCCTTGACGACGTTTCCTTCGATTTCAGTATCCGTCTGATTCCCGAAAAAGCATAACCTCTACACAAAAGAATGGAGAAAATCTCATGTCTGAAAACACAGAAAGACGTTATTTAAAATGGTATAACAAGGTCGGTTACGGCTCCGGCGATGTTGCGGGCAACGTGGTCTATGCGTTCCTCTCCTCGTTCGTTATGATTTACCTGACCGACACCGTCGGCCTGAATCCCGGCATCGTCGGCACGCTGATTGCTGTGTCCAAGCTGTTTGACGGCATTACCGACATCTTCTTTGGCTCGATGATCGACAAGACGCACTCCAAGCTGGGCAAGGCTCGCCCGTGGATGCTCTACGGCTACATCGGCTGCGCCATCACACTGGTCGGCATCTTCGCCATCCCCATGGGCATGAGCGAGTTTGCCAAGTACGCATGGTTCTTTATCTGTTATTCCCTGCTGAACGCTGTGTTCTACACGGCCAACAACATCGCCTACTCTGCCTTGACTTCCCTTGTCACCAAGAACAGCGCCGAGCGAGTGGAGATGGGTTCCTACCGCTTCATGTTCGCATTCGCGACCAGCCTTGCCATTCAGTCTTTCACACTGCTGGCTGTCTCTGCACTGGGCGACACTGCCGAAGCATGGCGCACCGTGGCTATCGTCTATGCCATTATCGGTCTGATCGTCAACACGCTCTCTGTTTTTTCCGTCAAGGAACTGCCGGAGGAAGAACTTGTCAATACCTCGGATAAAGCCGAAATCGAGAAAGACGAGAAGTACGGTCTTGTCGAAGCTGCCAAGCTGCTGGTCGCCAACAAATACTACCTGATGATCTGCGCCACCTATATTTTGCAGCAGATCTATGGTGCCATGATCAGTATGGGTACCTTCTACGCCGCCCATATCCTTGGCGACAAGAACCTGTTCGGCGTGTTCTCTTGGGCCATCAACATTCCTTTGATCATCGCACTGGTCTTTACCCCGACCCTCGTTGCCAAGATGCACGGTATGTACAAGCTGAACGTCGGCAGCTATGCCCTTGCTACCGTGGCCCGCGCGCTGGTTGCTGTGGCTGGTTATACGGGTTCCGGCGATGTCAAGATGATGCTTCTCTTCACGGCTATTGCTGCACTGGGTCAGGGCCCGTGGCAGGGCGACATGAACGCCGTTATCGCCTCCTGCTCCGAGTACACTTGGCTGACGAAGCACAAGCGCGTGGACGGCACGATGTACTCCTGCACCTCGCTCGGTGTCAAGCTGGGCGGCGGTCTCGGCACCGCCATCACCGGCTGGCTGCTGGCGTTCAGCAACTACGATAAGGCGCTGGCCGTAAACTGATATTCACTATGCAAAATCAAAAGAGCGTTGTTCCCGTTTGGCATAAAATAAGAGCTGACGGGGGTAGATGTAGGTTTACGGTCTCTTGCAGTAAGAACAGGCTTTAATTTTTAATAACGGTTACACCGTTTTCAGATGACTTAGAAAGAGTTTTACGTACTCTGCAAAATTCTTTCTAAAGCGTTTCTATATGTTATATCCTGCTCCTTCGTTCGTTTGGATGCCCCTTTGGGGTGCTTTCCGGCACGGAGGAGCTTTTTGTTTTTGTGGCGGCGGAACAGCAGGTCGTCTATATTTTCGGGCGTATACTCTAAGCCGTTTTGGTTCAGCACGCGGGCGCGGCGCGCCAGACACATACTTGCCAGTCCGTAGTCCTGCGTGATTACAAGGTCACCGGGATGTACGCGGTTTACTAGCGCAAAATCTACGCTGTCGGGCCCTTTGTCAAAGGTCAATGTCGGGAATACCTATTCAAGCGACAAATACGGCAATCGTCTGAAAACCCTTGTCCCGGTTGCGACTGTGTGGGCATATTTCCGGCAGCTATCCGGCAAGGAAATTGAAACGGGTATTTCCACAAAGACGAATGAAACCGTTCTTTTTCAAATCGGCTATCGGGCAGATATAAAAACAACCCACGTTATACGCTACAAAGGTGTATTGTACGATATAACGCGGGTTGATGTGTTTGAGGGGTACAAAACTGACCTGACAATCTATGCAAAGTCAGCATAAAGTCAAAACTATATCTTTGATGCGGTTTTATCAAAAATGCTATTTACTATATAATCTAATTTCTTTTCTACAAAACCTGTAAATTGATTGATTTTCAATAGTTTGAAAAGAATCAGTCGAATCTTTTCAATCAAAAGACAAACAACAAAAATAACAAATGATGACCCCAGAACAAGTATTGGAAGTAACCAAGCGGGAAAATCAGCAATCCAAACGAAAGCATTACTCATAAAATGTCCCCAAACAATCGGTTGAACATGAATAAGGTAAACACCAAAAGCCGCGGGTGAGAAGCAAGCAATTACTTTTGAAGATTTAGGGCTAAAATGTAATTTAGAGAAAACGGAAACAAGAGAAATAGCGACAAAAACGATAGTAAAACTTGTATAATTTACAAATACACTAAAAACAGAAACCGGGATAAACTCATGGGCAAACCACGAAAAAACAATGCAAATTGCACTACCCACCAAGAAATATGAATTTCGTATATGTTTTGGAATATCGCATTTTTTTAGCCAAGCCCCAACAAGGTATAAAATTGAAAGCCAAACAAAGCTATATCCACCCTCTAACTTAAAACAATCCCCTAAACAATTAGCGAATGTCACATAAACCACAAAGGCAAAAATTACCACCGTAATTAAACGGGTTGCCTCTTTTAGGTTACAGGAACGCATTAATTTATTTAACCAAGGAATAATAAAGAACAATCCGGCATAGGCACTGACATACCAGTATGCCCCCGAAGCAACGGGCAAGGAAGATTTTATTACGGTCGTTATTCCTATGCTTTCCGGTTTTAGCAGGAATGCAAGCAATGTAATTCCAAAGCTATAAGTGAATATCTGCAACCAAAAGCAGGGATAGCGCCTTTCAGCTCTTC
>SFJM01000087.1 GCA_004555915.1 Clostridiales bacterium
ACCCCGGAAACGGCGGGCGCGCTGGGAACGGCGGTCAGCGGCATCAATCAGCAGGTGCTGCGGGAAATCGGAGCGACCATCCGAAACTATGAACGCGAACAGATTGCGGAAAGGAGCATGGCATATGAAAATGACGTACAGGCAGAACGGGGATTATATGATTCCGGACATCAGACTGAGCGAACAGGAGGATACACCCATCGGGAAGTACGGGCAGATGCGGAAACAGTACCTGAAGGAGCATCGCCCGATTCTGTGGAACCGTCTGGTGCTGTCGGAGCAGCTGTATCCGCACCTGCGGGAGATCGACGGGACGGCACACCGGAGGCTGGACGAGCTGATGGCGCAGATGGCGAAGCAGGCCGGCGTGACGGAGAAACTGAAGCGCAGAGACCCGCTGAAATGGGCGGGCATGATGAATACGCTGAAGGCACAGGCCGAAGAGATCATTCTGAACGAGCTGGTGTACAATTAACAGCCGGTGAGCCGGAATCTCCGGAAGAACTGAATAGCGGATATCCTGCCGTGGCAGAGTTTGAACAGCTCTCCATGAACCTTTTCCTCTCGGAACAGGAGCAGATATCCCAAATTGATGAAGCGGATCGCACAACCGAAGTGCTGTCCGCTTTTTCTTTTTCCCAGTCGGAAATCGACGATATGCTCCGTTTCGGCAGCAACATAAGCCATGCCAGAGAACATATCGCAGATGCGTTTCAGAAGCAAAAACCGATAGAGGAAATCGCGGCGCTGCTGCAAAGGGAATTCCATGGCGGCTACGGCGTCCGGGGTGAACACGGCGATTATGCCGCGTGGTACGACGGGGACGGCATTCATCTGCACAAAGGCCGTGAGGCCAGATATGCTGCTGATTCTCAGGTCGTCGCATGGGAAACTGCGGCGGAAAGAATCGGCCAGCTGTTGGAAGAAGGCAGCTTTGCTTCCAATGTGGAGCTTGCCGAGGCCGGCGGGCGTGTCCGTTCCGAACTGGCGCAGAGCCTGCTCTATCTGAAGCATGACCTGAGTGAGGAAGCGACCCAGGTGGGCTACTTCTCCACTATGGACGACCTTCCTGCCGGTTATCCGGACGCCACCGCAGCGCTTGCGGAGAAGATGGAGGACAACGCTTTTGCCGATACGCTTCGCGGCGAATTTCTGGCATTTCTGAATGACTACGCGGAAAACAGAGAACTTCTGCGCTTTCATTATCACCGGATGGACGAGCTGTGGCAGGGAGTCAGAGACATCTCTGCCGAGCGCCGGGGATATCCGGACGGGCCTGCCGAGCTTGCAGAACCGCAGGGCTTTATCACGGAGGATGAAATCAGCGAAGCGCTTGCAGGCGGCAGCTCTGTGGAGGGCGGCAAGGGCAGAATCTACGCCTATTTTACCGCAGACCACCCCATGAAGGAGAAAGCGGATTTTCTGAAGCAGGAATACGGGATCGGCGGACGCTCCCACGCGCTGTCCGGAGCAGACCATTCCTCCGAAGATCACAGTGCCAAGGGTATCCGGCTGACCAAAGGCGGATGTGCCCCTGTGGAGCTGAACTGGACGAAGGTTGCCGAGCGTGTGGATTCCCTGATCCGGAAAGACCGGTATCTGACTCCGAAGGAACAGGAGTTGTATCAGCAGAACCTGCGGCGCAATTCCATCTACAACACCTATAACGAGGTAAAGCACGACCATCCTGACGATATGGTGCTGTTCCAGGTGGGCGATTTCTTTGAACTGTATGGCGAGGATGCAAGGCAAGCCGCCGACCTGCTGGACATTAGCCTGACCACCCGGAACATCCCCGGTGTGGGTCATGTGGAAATGTGCGGCGTACCGTCCCATGCTCTCGATGGGTATGTGGAGCAGCTGCGGGCGCACTTTGATGTGACCATATCCGCAGCCCCGGAGGGCAGCAAAGAGCGTAGCGTTTATACCTTACGGGCATTTGCACAGGAGAATGACATGTCCCGCTACGACATCGGATACGGCGCTATGGGGAACAGCGTGACGGTCTGGAACCGGAAAGAGACCGAACACGGTGATTACAAGACCATCGCCCATATTGACTCGGACAGGAAGGTAAAATTCTATGATGACAGTCTGCCGGATGCGATAAAGGAACAGATTCAGCGGTTTGCGGACATCTCCGAGATGACCGTCTCGGCAACTCAGGATGCATCTGTTTTTTCTGTGCCTCCTGCGGGGAAAGAACCCATATTGGGAACTGAACCGGCGGCTGCACCGAAGCCTGTCACGGCCGATGAAATCAGCGATGCCCTGATTCGCTGGAACGGTAGCTTTGAAAGCAAATCCCGTGTCAACGACTACATGCTGGCACATGGACGGGAGCGCGGAGCTGCCGCATGGCTGAAAGATGAGTTCGGCGGTGCGGATACCTTTTCCATTGTCACCGACTATGGAACGCTGGAACTGCCGTGGGCAAAAGTGCAGCGTCAGCTGGGGATTCTGGTGAATGACGGACGCTTCTTTACCGAGGCCGACCGGATGCTGGCACAGGCGGAACAGATTGCTGTGCAGAGTGCGGTCGCACCCTATGAACGCTTCACAGTCATTGAAACGGACGAGGGCTACGGCATCTGGGATGATCTGCATGACGGCCTTTATGTGGACGAGGACGGCGTGATGGCCGACTTCGATTCCGAGTGGGTGGCAGAGAACTATCTGCTCGAACTGAAAGAGAAAATTGCCCAGCGGGAAGCTGCCGAATGGGAGTATGTGGAGCGCTCCAAATACGAGGCGCAGACCGAGGAAAACGATGCGGCAGATGTGCAGCCGGGTATCGCTTCGCCGGAGAAGGCAGAGCCTGCGGAAATGGAGTCTGTACCCCATTTTCAGGACGATAACGACCTGATCGGTGCGGAGCTGACGCTGGACGGCAGACGCTTTGCGGTGGAGGAGGTCAGGGATGGCCGCGCCTCCCTGCGGGATATCACATTCCAGGACGGAACCGGATTTCCTATCTTCCGCAATGAACCGGTTGAGACCGTGCGCGGGATTCTCTTCCCGGAAAAGACGACGGTGCCCCAGGTGAATCTGGAAGCCGAACTGACCGAGGCGGAGCTTGCCATTATGCGCCCGCAGCTGGATGCGGCGGGTATTGACTACCTGGTTGCCAATGCCGGGTACAACAGACGAACCATCAGCTTCTCCTCCCAGCACTACCGGGAAGTACAGGATATGCTGGATGCGCTGCCGGACAACGCGGATGAGGTCGTGTATTCAACAGAAACGGATAAGGTTTACCCCGGCGAGCAGACCGGCCTTCCCTACGATATTGTTACAGAACGGCTGCGCACAGAGCCGGAGCATACGCCACCCGAACCGGAGGTCAGCACAGATGATGCTATCAATGCAAATCCGGTTTCCGTACAGATCGGCGGCGAGTGGCAGACATTTCCCAACACCGGTGCGGCAGAACAGGCAATGTACGAAGAATACAGGGCGCAGACCCACAGGAACGCGCAGAACTTCCGCATCACGGATTCTGACCTGGGAGCAGGTGGTGCCAAGACCAAGTATCAGGCAAACATCAGCGCCATCCGGCTGCTGAAACAGCTAGAAGCCGAGGGACTTCAGGCTACCTCGGAGCAGCAGGAAGTGCTCTCCCGGTATGTGGGCTGGGGCGGTCTGGCAGACGCCTTTGACCCTGATAAGGAAAACTGGCGCGCGGAATATGCGGAACTGAAGGAGCTTCTCACACCGGAGGAATACGAGGCGGCAAGAGCCTCCACGCTGAATGCTCACTATACCAGTCCCACCGTCATTCATGCCATGTATGAGGCACTGGAAAACATGGGCTTTGAATCGGGCAACATTCTGGAGCCCAGCATGGGCGTCGGGAACTTCTTCGGCTGTCTGCCCGAATCCATGCAGAACAGCAGGCTCTACGGT
>SFJM01000088.1 GCA_004555915.1 Clostridiales bacterium
TACGCAGCTTCCCATGCTGGATGCGGACGGGAAAATCATTACGGAGGAAAAGACCATCCAGATTCCCATGTACAAGCCGGTGACGGTGTTCGACGTTTCGCAGACCGAGGGCAGGCCGTTGCCTCAGCTGGCCCATGACCTGTCGGGCAATGTGGCGAATTACGATGTGTTCATGGAGGCGCTGCGCCGCTCCTCTCCGGTTCCCATTTCCATTGAGGTAATGGGCGGCGGTATGGACGGTTACTTTGATCTGGAGCATCAGGATATCGCCATCCGCAAAGGCATGAGCGAGGTGCAGACGGTATCTGCGGTCATACATGAGATGGCGCACGCGCTGCTTCACAATCGAACCAAAGATACTGAGGAGAAAACACCAGAACTCTCCCGCAGTACCGAAGAGGTGCAGGCGGAAAGCATCTCCTATGCAGTGTGCGCCTATTACGGCATCGCCACCGGTGATAACAGTTTCGGCTATATCGCGTCCTGGTCAAAGGATAAAACCCTGCCGGAGCTGCGGGAAAGCCTGGAGGTGATCAGCAAGACCGCCGACGGCCTTATCAACGATATCGACCGGCACTATGCGGAAATCCTGAAAGAGCGCGAGGCGGAGCTGATTGCTGCTGAACCTGCCATGGCGATGGAGCGCCTTTATGCCGTGGATGACCGGTATCTTCATGTTCAGCGCACGGACACCGGCGTGGATTACACGATTTACGATAAGGCATCCATGAAGGAACTCGACGGCGGTCAGCTGGATATGGAGATCAGCACGCTGGCCGAATCGGCACTGGAAATCTGCAACTCCCATGGAATCGGGCAGAACGCCCCGCTTCAGGTTGCGGACATCGGGATACTGGATGAATTGCAGGCCGCGCAGGATGCGGTGATTGCCATTGAGCCGCCTGTGCAGGAAAACCCGGAGCCGGAGACGGATACTCCGGCTGACCCGGCAATTTCCGTGGAGGCGCGGAACGCTTACGGCTATACGGATGATGCGATGCTCCCGCTGACAAAGGAACGCGCCATGGAGCTGTTTGAACGCGATGTGCCGGTATATCTTCTCTATGGGGACAATACCGAGGCGATGGCTTTTGAACAGACGGAGATTCTGAATCATGACGGCATTTTCGGCATTGACCGCGCAGACTGGGAGGCGGTAAAGGAGCAGTTTCCTGTCGCCACGGAAAACAGATGGCAGAAAGCCTTCCAGCAGAATCCGGCAGACAGCTACTGCATTTATCAGCTCCGCAGAGATCCGGAACTGGCCGAGCTTCGCTTTATGAATTCTCAGTATCTCCGGGAACATGGTCTTGAGCCTGCATTTGACCATTATGAGGCGGTTTATTCCGGCTCTCTTCCGTCTGACGGCAGTACAGAAGCCCGCCTGGATGACCTGTACATGAAGTTCAACACTGCCCACCCGCAGGATTTTACCGGGCACAGCCTGTCTGTCAGCGACATTGTTGTCTTAAAGCAGCAGGGTGCGGTAAGCTCTCATTATGTGGACAGCGTGGGCTTTGTTCAGTTTCCGGCGTTTCTTCCGGACAATTACCTGAAAAATGCGGAGATGTCCATGGAGGACGATTACGGGATGATCGACGGCATCATCAACAACGGTCCAAAGGAACAGCCGGAGACCAAACCCAAGGCTCCCGATTTATCGGCTCTGTTTGAAGCAGCCAGACAGGTCGTTCAGGAAGATAAGCAGGTTTCTGAACCGGGCAAAAAGCCTTCCGTGTTGGCAATGCTCCATGCACCCGCGCCGTCCAGAAGCGAAAAGACCGCGCAGACGAAAAGCGCAGAAAGGGATCTGATATGATGAATTTCACCAATGACGAGATGAATCTGATGTGCATCTACAGCGCCGGCAGCAGCCGCACCGGCCTGATACAGAAGCTCACGGAAATGAAGAAGTACCTGGAACGCGACGAGGTGCAGCTGTTGTCGCTGACCGAATCAACGCTTACAAAACTGGCAACAATGACCGATGAGGAGTTCGGGCAGCTGGAGCTCTACCCCGATTTCGATATCTGATTCTATTCCGAAAAAAGGTGCAGGCGCACCGGATTTCGGAATACGGCTTGATTCCTATTTCAGATTTTTGCGGGAAACCGCAAAAATCTTTCGTAGACCGGTTGTAAAATGACTTCGCGCGTGGTATAATACTATTGCGGATAATTGCAGTAAACCGCAAAAATCCGCAATAGGAGGTGCGCTGCATGGAAATTAAAAGAGACCGTTACCTGAATCTGCTGATCAGCAAGAAGCATAACGGATTGATTAAAGTGATAACCGGCATGAGGAGATGCGGAAAATCTTATCTTCTGTTCACTCTCTTCAAGGATTACCTGCTTTCAGAAGGAATAGAAAAAAGCCACATCATTGAGATTGCGTTTGATGCTTATGAAAACAAGCAGTACCGCGATCCCGATGTGCTCTATCCTTACCTGAAGGAGAAGATCAAAGACGACGGCATGTATTATGTGCTGCTTGACGAGGTGCAGCTGCTTGGGGAATTTGAGGCAATCCTGAACAGCCTGACCCGAATGAAAAATGTGGATGTGTATGTGACCGGAAGTAATGCCCGCTTTCTCTCCAAGGATGTGATCACAGAGTTCAGAGGACGCGGCGATGAAGTGCATATGTACCCACTCAGCTTTGCGGAATTCATGTCGGTTTATCCCGGCACGAAGCAGGATGGTTGGAATGAGTATATGCTGTACGGCGGTCTGCCGCTGGTGCTGAGCTTTACCACTCCGGATCAGAAAATCGCGTTTCTGAAATCTCTCTTTGAGGAGACCTATATTTCGGATATTGTCGGAAGGCACAACATCCGAAACAAGGCGGAGCTGGAAGAGCTTCTGAACATTCTATCCTCCGCAATCGGTTCGCTGACAAACCCTGAAAAACTTGCCGCAACCTTCCGGTCGGTCAAGAACAAGAAAATCAGCAGCAATACGATCAAGAAGTATATTGATTATCTCTGCGATTCCTTCCTGATCGACAGCGCTGTCCGGTATGATGTAAAAGGCAAAAAATACATTGATACCCCGGTGAAATACTACTTCACCGACATGGGGCTGAGAAATGCCCGCCTGAATTTCAGACAGCTGGAAGAAACGCACAGCATGGAAAACATCATTTTCAATGAGCTGAAAATCCGCGGCTTCAATGTGGATGTGGGTGTTATCATGCAGTATGATACCAACGAAAAGGGCAACAGCATCCGCAAACAGCTGGAAATTGACTTCGTCTGCAACAAAGGCTCCAAACGCTACTATATCCAGTCCGCTTACGCGATTCCGGATCAGGCGAAGATGGAGCAGGAACAGCGTTCTCTGATGCTGACCGGAGATTTCTTCAAGCGAATTATCATCACCAAGGATACTCCGGCACCGTATTATAATGAGAATGGTGTCCTGATTATGAGCGTCTATGATTTCCTGCTGAATGAAAACAGTCTGGATATTTAAGACGATGGGAAAGAGCAATAAGGTCTGCCCGAACTGCGGACGAAAGATGAAACAGCAGTTCATCGGCCTGCAGCATTGCAAATGCGGGATGAGCTGGAAAAAAGATATTGGCTTTTTTGAACGGACGCCGGATATGGTGTTCGGACTCCGGCACAATGCGCCGGGTAAAAAGCCGCGCCGGATGATTGAGATCAGACGGAAAAACTGAATACAATTCAAATCGGGAGCGTCCATGGCATGTGGGCGCTCTTTTCTTTTTGGAAAGGAGACGTGATCTATGGCAAGCAAATTGCAGGAGTACCGAAGAATGTCGGAAGAAGCTCAGCGGCAGCTGACCGGAAGCCTGGAGCGCTGGCAGTCCTTCCTCGCCACCGCGTCGAGGCTGTACAAATACCCGTATCACGAGCAGGTCATGATCCAT
>SFJM01000089.1 GCA_004555915.1 Clostridiales bacterium
GAACTTCTTTCGGTTTGCGGTTTCAAAATCTTTCTTCGTGGCAACAAGGAGCTTGGCACTCGGATAGAGGTGGAGGAACTCATTTGCCCACTGCAAGGTCAGGTGGTTCGGAACCACAAACATGGACTTCTGGCTCAGGCCAAGTCGTTTGCTCTCCATAGCGGATGCTGCCATTTCAAAAGTTTTGCCCGCACCAACTTCGTGGGCGAGCAGAGTATTTCCACCGTAAAGCACATGAGCGATAGCATTTCTCTGATGTTCCCGGAGGGTAATATCCGGGTTCATACCGCCGAAACGGATATGACTACCATCATACTCACGGGGTCTGGTGGAATTGAAAAGTTCATTGTATTTCGTAACCAACGCTTCCCGGCGGCGAGGGTCTTTCCATACCCAATCCTGAAACGCATCCTTGATTGCCTGCTGTTTCTGCTGTGCCAGAGTGGTTTCCTTTTTATTCAGAACACGCTTCTGCTTGCCATCTGCATCTTCAATGGTGTCATAGATACGAATGTCTTTCAGGTTCAGCGTTTCTTCCAGAATCCGATAGGCATTGGCACGGTCTGTACCGTAGGTCACATACGCCGCTACATCATTGTAGCTGGGAGAACTTTTTCCATTGATACGCCACTCTGCGGTCATTTCGGAGAATTTCACCTCAATCGAACGGCGCAGGTAATATGGGGTCTCAAAGGTTTCCTCCATGAACTGCTGAATATAGCCGGGATCAATCCAGGTAGCACCCAGACGGACATCAATCTCAGACGCATCCAAATCCTTCGGCTGTGCCTTTTGCAGTGCTTCCACATTGATATTGAAAGCGGAATCACGGTTCGCTGCCATCTGTGCGATACGCAGCTTGCTTCTCACATCACCGGAGAGGTATTCATCCGCAGTCTGCCAACCGACTTCCACATCATCAGGAGCCATCGGGTCTTTGAAGATAACCCCACGCAGCCCGGTTTGAATGGCTTCATAGTCCTCAGGAGTTCCCAGGAGCTGTGCCATGAAAGGAAGATCAACTTTACCACGCTCACCGATAGAGATTGCCAAAGCTTCAGAAGGAGTGTCCACGCTGGTCACTCTGCGTTCCGGCTTGATGGTTCTCTTGGTGAACATATCCGCCTTGCTTTTTAAGTTGCCGTCCTCATCCACATTTTCCAGAGAACACAGGAGGTAATAAGAGGAATCATCGGAGAAAGCCTGCCCGTTTGCACGGTTGTTGATGAGACCGTTCTTTGCGGTAAAGGCATCATAAGCAGCATTTAATTCTGCCTGCTTGCCCTGAATCATTTCGTCCGGATAATCTTCCAGCTGATACTCAATCAGTTCGTTGACAATACGACGAAGCTCCACCATGCCAACCACACGCTCTTTTGCCTTTTCATTCAGCTCCACATGGCGCATGATGGAGTTTTCACGAAAGTACACTTCACCGTCCACCACGGTATAGGAATAGTTCTTTACATCTGGAGTGGCTGGAATGGTTTCGGCTTCCTTGCCCTTGCTATTTTCAACTGGCAGCTCTGCCGCCTGATAGGTTCCCTGAATGCGGGAAACCGCTTCTTTCAGAAGGTCGGACAGTTCCGCACCCGGAATCGGACGGACGGTAATATCATCCTTGCCGTAAGGGGTGCTTTCCAGAACCGTGTCACCCAGAACCATTTCCGGGTGGTCTACAAAGTAGCTGTTCATGGTGTGTCCTTCTTCAGTGCGGTTCAGATGCACCCAATCAGGAACGATGTCGATTGGATGGTCACGCTTTTGCAGGAAGATAATGTCGGACACGACTTCCGTGCCAGCGTTCTTCTTAAAAGCATCATTTGGCAGACGAATTGCACCAAGCAGTTCCGCCCTCTGTGCCAGATACCGCCTTGCATCCGAATTCTTGGAATCCATGGTATAACGGCTTGTCACAAAAGCGACCACGCCGCCGGGACGAACCTGATCCAGAGCTTTGGCAAAGAAATAATTGTGGATAGAGAATCCCAGCTTGTCATAGGGCTTATCCGATACCTTGTAGTTACCAAAAGGCACATTGCCCACAGCCAGATCGTAGAAGTCTCTGCGGTCTGTCGTTTCAAAGCCGGCGACTTTGATTTCTGCGTTGGGATAGAGCTTCTGAGCAATTCTGCCTGTGATGGAATCAAGCTCCACACCGTACAGGCGGCTGCTCTGCATCTCAGGGGGCAGCATACCAAAAAAGTTGCCGATACCCATGGCAGGCTCCAGAATGTTGCCGGTCTCAAAGCCCATCTGTCCGACCGCATCGTAGATGGAACGAATCACCGTGGGACTGGTGTAGTGAGCGTTCAGCGTGGACGCTCTCGCCGCAGCATATTCGTACTCGGAAAGCAGATTTTTCAGAATGGTGTATTCCTGCGCCCAATTTCCCTTATCAGGGTCAAAGGCATCTGCCAGACCGCCCCAGCCGACATAATTCGATAAAATCTCCTGTTCTTCGGGAGTAGCGTTTCGGTTCTCGTTCTCCAGCTGGAACAGGGTCTTGATGGCTTCGATATTCCTTGCGAACTTCTGCTTCGGCCCGCCTTCACCGATATGGTCATCCGTGATGTGGAAGTTCACCGCAGGAACAGGAGGGACTTCTCTGGTTGCGAGGGACTGCTCAATCTGAGCGATAATGTCCATGACTTCGGCATTCTGCCATCCGTCTACCTTGGTGTAGTCCTGAACAATCGTGTCCTGACCGTCTCTGCAATGAATGAGGTCAAGACTGCCCGGTAACGGTCTCCCGGTATTCATCGCACCCAGAGCTTTTCTATGTGTGTCAGGTAGTTCGTGGTAGGCTCTCAGAGCATCTTCAAAGGAACTGTATTCCTTAATGTCCAGCGCACCACGCTTCTGGATGTCCTCTGCCACATAGAAGTGGTCAATGAAATGTTCCGGCTGCTGAACGGTTTCGGGGCTGATTTCGTTCTGGATTTCCTCTGTAACCGGCTTTTCTTCGGCTTCGTCACCAGTCCTCACCGCATGGTTTCTCTCGTCCTGAGAAAGCATTTCCTCGAATCTGGAACGGTTCTCTGCACGAAAGATTGGATAAAGCAGAGAGGGGTCTCTCAGCTGCACTTCCCGGTCAGTGATCTGCTCCACAAGAAAAGCGGTATCGTCCAGATAGACCGTATCGCCAACCTGATAATTCCACGCCGGTGTTTCTTCAATCGGCTCTGCGATATTTTCTGCGGATTCTTCGGGCTGTAATGCTTCCATAGCCGCCACAGTCTGACGGACTTCCTCAAGGTAGTCATTAGCAAGCCACTCATCGTCGAAGTATTCCGTAACACCCTCATGGTCTACATAGTAGGTTCCGGTCTGTTCGTCCCAGATGGCATACTCGCCATCCTCGGTATCGACCACAGCAAAACGCTCGTAGACATCTTCCAGAGGATTTGTTTTGGCATCTTCGATTGCCTGCCGCTCGGCTTCTTCCTCAGGGGTAAGAAAGCGACCTTTTTTCATCAAGGTGTCAATTCTCTGTGCTACCTGTGTCCAGGACATCTGCACTTTATCGCAGCCGCTTTTGGTGTAGCGAACGCCCTTGGCATCGTGATCCTGACCACTGTGAGTTGCACCGGAACAGGCATGGGAATGACCTCCGGTTCCGTATTCGTGCTTGAGGAACTCGGCTTTATCCTTAACCGAATGATTTTCCTGCCAGTATTCATAGATACGGCGCTTTCCACCGGCAAAGCCGCTGCCACGGGTCAGGTCAGCATTGACCTCGTCATCCGTAATAAACTGACGGACAAGGGGCATCTGCATCATATCGCTCTGATATTCCCTGACAGGGGCATCCAGTTCATTCAACCGCTTTTCAATGCCATCCAGCTT
>SFJM01000011.1 GCA_004555915.1 Clostridiales bacterium
AATACAATAATTTTCCTATGAGACCTCTTAACTGGCATTCTCCTAAACAGGTTCTTCTCGCTTTCTCTAATGTGTAATGCATCATTGACAAACCTACAATATTCGTATTTTTGTACGTTACGCCCAGAGCCATGTGTTTACTGCTCTGGGCATTGTTTTTCCCCTTCTGCACGCAAAAAGAAACGGTACAGGAGATTGCCTCTCCCGCACCGTTTCCTGTTTTACACTTGTAACTTCTATTTCTGCTTCGGATGGCAGGAAGTACAGCTTCCTGCACAGCCTCCCTGACTGCTGCAGCCGGGACAGCCTCCGCCGCAATGTCCGCCGCAGGAGTGAATGCCGTTTTTCCTGTCTGTATACAGCTTCCGGACAATGGCTCCTACCATTGCTACCAATACCAGCAGTACTACAATGGTTCCGATATTGGCTGCAAGCCATGTAAGCATATCAAATTCCTCCTTTGGTCAGATCTCTCTTTTTTCATTCCTTTACAGCTGCCAGCTTCTCCTCTGCTGCCTTCCGCTCCTTCGACGGACGGAACAGCAGGTAAAAGAACAGGACGATAACAGCCAGTGCAACGATGGTTCCGAAGCCAAAGCCGCCGCCACCAAGCGCCTTCGCCACCTGGTAGATGACCAGCGCTACCAGATACGCAAAGCCGCACTGGTATGCAATGGCAAAGGCAAACCACTTGCCGTTGTTCATCTCCCGGCGGATGGCACCCATTGCCGCAAAGCACGGTGCGCACAGCAGGTTGAACGCCATAAAGGCATAACCGCTTGCCAGTGTGAAGGTAGCCGCCATGGTCTGGTATACCGTGCCTTCACCGGCACCGTACAGGATACCCATGGTACCAACGATGTTTTCCTTCGCAATCAGGCCGGTAATGGATGCAACCGTTGCCTGCCAGTTGCCAAAGCCAAGAGGCGCAAAGATCCAGCAGATCGCATTGCCCACCGTTGCCAGAATGGAATGATCCAGCTGATCCTCTGCCAGCATGGTGAAGCTGCCGTCAACCCAGCCGAAGAACGACAGGAACCATACCAGAATAGTGGACAGGAGGATAATCGTGCCTGCCTTCTTGATAAAGGACCAGCCGCGTTCCCACATGCTGCGCAGGACAGTGCCCACAGTCGGCAGATGGTATGCCGGCAGCTCCATAACGAACGGAGCCGGATCGCCCTCAAACAGCTTTGTTTTCTTCAGGATGACACCGGAGCAGATGATTGCCGCGATGCCCAGGAAATAGGCGGAGGTTGCCACCCATGCCGCGCCGCCAAAGATTGCACCGGCAACCATGGCAATGAACGGGGTCTTGGCACCGCAGGGGATAAAGGTCGTTGTGATAATGGTCATGCGGCGATCCTTCTCATTTTCAATGGTGCGGGATGCCATGATGCCCGGAATGCCGCAGCCGGTACCGATGAGAATCGGAATGAATGACTTGCCGGACAGGCCGAAGCGGCGGAAAATCCGGTCCATAATAAAGGCAACACGTGCCATATAGCCGCATGCCTCCAGGAATGCCAGGAAGAGAAACAGCACCAGCATCTGCGGCACAAAGCCCAGGACTGCGCCCACGCCGCCGACAATGCCGTCCAGAATCAGGCCGGACAGCCAGTCCGCACAATGCAGGCTGGTCAGTGCCTGCTCCACAAATACCGGCACACCCGGAATCCAGATGCCATAGTCAGCCGGATCCGGCTCCTCATAACCGTACGCCGACAGGACAGCCAGTGCGTCCTGCAGGTCTGCGCCGGTAGAGGTAACAGTTTCGGTTGCAAGGGTTTCCTCGTCCTCAACCAGATAGGACGCGGTATCGGTGTCAGAGAACCGGGCTGCAAATTCCGTCATGGCAGCCTCTGCCGCAGCCGGGTCATAGCTCTCCGCTTCCGTATCCAGCGCCTGTTCTACCGCTTCTGTATCCACGCCGTTACCGGCTGCAAATTCAATAAAACCGTTTGCCACGGTAGCGGCATCGCCGTACGCCTCGGCAACCTCGCCATAGGCGGAGGAGCCAATGCCAAACAGATGCCAGCCATCGCCGAACACGCCGTCATTCGCCCAGTCGGTTGCGATGGTACCCACCGTCGTTACCGATACATAATAAACAATAAACATGATAACCGCAAAGATCGGAAGCGCCAGAATACGGTTGGTCACAATCCGGTCGATTTTATCCGAAATCGACAGCTTGCCTGCGGACACTTTATGATAGCAGCCCCGGATGATGGACGCAATGTACAGATACCGCTCATTGGTGATAATGGATTCGGCATCATCGTCCTCCTCTGCCTCCGCAGCTGTAATGTCCTTTTCAATATGTGCCAGCTTATCCGGTGCAATGTTCAGCTGTTCCAGCACCTTGCTGTCACGCTCAAAGATTTTGATGGCATACCATCTCTGCTGGTTTTCCGGCAGGTCATGCAGCACGGCTTCTTCAATATGGGCAATGGCATGCTCCACCGGGCCGGAAAAGGTATGCTGCGGGATAGTTCGGGTATGCTTTGCCGCTTCCATGGCAGCCTCAGCAGCCTCCATGATGCCTTTGCCCTTGAGTGCGGAGATGGTAACCACCTTGCAGCCCAGCTCACGGGACAGCTCTTCCACACGGATGGTATCACCGTTTTTCTCCACAATGTCCATCATATTGACCGCGACAACCACCGGAATGCCCAGCTCGGTCAGCTGGGTGGTCAGATACAGGTTACGCTCCAGATTGGTACCATCAATAATGTTCAGTATAGCATCCGGGCGTTCTCCCAGCAAGTAATTTCTCGCCACAACCTCCTCCAGCGTGTACGGAGACAGGGAATAAATACCCGGAAGGTCGGTAATGGTCACATCCGGATGCTTTTTCAGTTTACCTTCTTTTTTCTCTACCGTTACGCCGGGCCAGTTGCCGACGAACTGATTGGAGCCGGTCAAACCGTTAAACAGCGTTGTCTTGCCACTGTTGGGATTGCCGGCCAAGGCGATTCTCAATTCCATCATGTATTTCCTTTCTGCAGGCTTAATTTCCTATGGCAAAGTATTAGCTTGCGCTAATCCCATGTCAAAAAAGAAAGACCGCGGTGAAACGATCTGTCATGAATCAATAAAACAACGGATTCACTGTACCTGAATCATCGCTGCATCTTCCTTGCGCAGGGATAATTCATAGCCGCGCACGGTGACCTCCACCGGGTCTCCCAGGGGTGCTACCTTGCGGATATGGATTTCCACGCCCTTGGTAATGCCCATATCCATAATCCGCCGCTTGACGGCGCCGGTACCGGTCAGCTTTGTCACCGTGACCGTGCTGCCCACACGTGCTTCCTTTAAAGTCATTCTCATTACTCCTTTCCTGACAGTCAAAACAGGGTCAGACCATGATTTTCTGTGCCATTTCCCGACTGATTCCCACGCGGGTTTCCTTCACATTGACAATCAGGTTTCCGCCCATTGCTGTGACAACCTTCACGTTTCCGCCGACGACAAAGCCCAGATTTTCCAGATGCTTTTTCACCTCCGGCTTGCCGCCGATTTTCATGATGGTGTGATCTTCGCCCACTGCGGCAAATGTCAATGTCATCATGCATCTTCCTCCTTTGTATTTGTATGCGATTCGTTTATCTAACACGATGTTGTGCCACTCTAATTAGTTCTCGCTAACTATCTGATAGTTTACCGTCTTATCCCGGTTTTGTCAATCGTTTTTTCCATAGTTTTTGCCCCTATCCCATGTTTTGTTATTCCTGTGCAGCTATTAGCTCAGGCTAATTTCTGTTTTTGTACAGGATGTACAGTATACATTATGCGCGCAATCACCGCAATATACGGGCAAAAAAAACTTTCCCGCACCTGGGTTCTGCACGGGAAAGTTACTCTTTGCTTCTTCTGTTATGCTTCCGGTACACAGATGCGGAAGCAGGTTGATTCCCCATCCGCCGGCTTTGCGCTGCACAGCAGATCACAGAACAGCTGTACCACACCCGGCAGCAGATTCATCAGATACACCGACTGGGGCATGCGGGAAACCGGGTCGGTCTGCCCGGCCCGATCCAGACAGTGTTCCACCAGCTGTTTCATGGTTTCATCATTGCGTGCATACCATGCTGCAAACTCTGCGGAACGCTTGAGGGAATACAGGATATAGGGTGCTTCCATGCCCTCCGGTGCGTCCCCTGGCAGAATGCGGCGGAATACCTGTGCCCGCACCCGGGAAACCAGTTCGCTGGCCACCGGTTCCGGCAGCCGGCTGTCCGGCGCCACATCCTCCAGCAGATACAATGCGGCGCTGAGATATTCGATCAGAAATGGAGCGGTTGCAGTATCCTCCAGTCCCAGGTCCTGCCGCAGCCCGGCATTGCGGAACAGGTTATCATATTCTGCCAGAATGATATGCTCAAACAGCCGGCAGTATTCTTCCATTGTCAGTGTCTTCCATTCACGCATCACTGCCACCTCACGTTGCTTTCAGAATAAAGACCGGAATCGGCGGATCTCCCGCACGGTTGGCAAACTGTGTCACCAGTACCGTATAGCGGTCAGGATTGATGGTTTTGATATATTCCAGCAGGGTATCCCGTTCCTCGTAGCCGCTGGCACCGCCATAGTAAATGCTGACGCACATCAGGCCTCCATCCCGCAGCAGCTCCAGACCGGCTTCAATCGCCGCAATCGTACTGTCCGCATGGGTAAAAATGGCATGGTCGCCGCCCGGCAGCCAACCCAGATTAAACACGATGCAGTCCACGGTTCCCGGCTGGGCATACTGTGCCATATTGGCATGGCTGTCCAGTACCACGGTGCCGGTCTGCTCCCAGCCTGCTTCCGCCAGGCGTTTTCTGGTATTGTCCACAGCCTGCTGCTGGATATCAAAGGCAAGCACCTTTCCTTCCTCTCCGGTCAGCCCGCAGAGAAATACCGTATCCCTGCCGTTTCCGGCTGTGGCGTCAATGACAAAATCTCCCGGACGAATAAACTGTTCCAGCTGCTGGTGTACAAGGCTCAATGTATTCACGTTTTTCCTCCCAATCAAAAAATCCTGTGTGCATTATACCATACTTTTACGGCTTTCACAAAAACCATGGAATTTTTCCTGACTTTTTTGCCAGTCTGTGGTATACTGTTGTATATTCTGTAAAAAACAACGCGAGGAGAGATGCGCTTATGTCAAAACCACACATTACCGATTTTACCTGTCCCAACTGCAGCGAGCAATTCCAGATTGAACAGTGGAATGTCATAAACGCAACGGAAAACCCGGAAGCGAGCCAAAAGCTGCTGCGCGGAAGCCTGTTTCATCAGACCTGTCCCCGCTGCGGCAAGAGCCTGCACGTGTTATATACCTGCCTGTATACCAACCATGACAAAAAATTCGTCATTTCCCTGCAGCCCCAGCGGGACCAGCCGGCCGCAACGCCGCTGATGCCCCATTACACCATGCGTCTGGAGCACACGCTGGCGGATTTTGTGGAGCGTGCCCGGATTTTGGACGCCGGTCTGGATGACATGGCGCTGGAGATAATGCGCATGGTACTGCTGGCACAGATTCAGAAGAAATTCCCGGATAAAAATGTCACCTCCCTGCGGTTTGACAGTGTGCAGGATGACGAGATTTATTTCCAGATTGATCCCGCCAATCCCCGTGACCAGATCAAGATCCCGATGCCGTATTTCTGGAGCATGGAGGACAAGCTCAAGGACTCCGGCCTGCGCCCCGATCTGGCAGGCTATGCGGTCATGAACGGCAACTGGGTCAGACAGTCGGGTATCCTGAACTGCCTGCTGCCGAAGAAGCCGGAGCAGCCACAGGAGAACGAAACTGACTGAGGGTGTTGATATAAAATCCTTTCAACAGAGATTGCTTCCGATAAAAAGATTTACTTTTTAACTCCTTCCGTCATTTGCTGACGCAAATGCCACCTCCCTCGAAGAGGGAGGCATTGGGTGCATACCGCTCATCGGCATCTCAGCTAGAAAACCCGCCGATATCAGCAGGCTAAAAGGCTCCCTCCCCGAGGGAGCTGTCAGCGAAGCTGACTGAGGGAGTTCGTAAAACACGATATCTGACTGCAATGTGTGATCGAAGCAAAATATGTTAAAAATGGCAAATTATTATAGGAGACTCTATGAAATCCGGTCAATTTATAGCTTTGTTGATCTGTATTACTGTCTGTTTCACCATGCTATCTTTTTCCATTATGTACGGTGCAACCATAATCAGCAATTCAGTGTCCACCAACGGCAGTCTCATTTATGATGGCTTAGCCATGATTCATAATGCATTGCCTGGTTAACACAAAAATCCCCGCTCCACACGGAACGGGGATTGCTTTTTGTGTAATCTTACTTACAGAGCAGCCTTAGCCTTCTCAACCAGACCGGTGAATGCAGCCTTGTCGTTGACAGCCAGGTCAGCCAGCATCTTGCGGTTGATGTCGATGCCTGCCTTCTTCAGACCGTTCATGAAACGGCTGTAGTTCATGCCGTTTGCCTGAGCAGCAGCGGAGATACGGGTGATCCACAGTCTGCGGAAATCTCTCTTCTTCTGCTTACGGCCGATGTATGCGTAACGCAGGGACTTCATCACTGCTTCGTTTGCAGTACGGAACAGCTTGGACTTAGCGCCAAAGTAGCCCTTGGAAAGCTTCAGAATCTTCTTTCTTCTCTTGCGCGTCATCATTGCGCCCTTAACTCTTGCCATATTTCAAATGCCTCCAAATTCAAATCGTAAGTGGTTTCTTTCAATCCTGCAATTAGCTGTACGGCAGCAGACGCTTTACCTGTGCTACATTGGTAGCATCAGCATAGCCTTCCTTGCGCAGATGTCTCAGACGCTTGGTGGACTTCTTGTTCAGGATGTGGCGGCGGCCAACATGTGCACGCTTGATCTTGCCAGTCTTTGTCATCTTAAAGCGCTTGGATGCGCCGCTGTGAGTCTTAATCTTAGGCATATTGTGTTCTCCTCTCTGATAGGGCTGCACCGTGGCGGTGCAGTGATTGACATTTATGAATCAGATGCATCCGTGTTCGGAGCCTGCTGCGGCTTGCCGGACTTGCCTTTGCGGCCGCCCTTTTTGCCGGCATCCTTCTTCGGATTATCCTTCTTCGGGCCCAGAAACATAATCATCTGGCGTCCTTCCAGCTTGGGGGACTTCTCCATACTGCCGATATCCGAGCAGTCGTCGGCGAACCGGCGCAGCAGATCCAGACCGATGGAAGAATGTGTTACTTCACGACCGCGGAAGCGGACGGAAACCTTTACCTTGTTTCCTCCCTTGAGGAAACGCTTGGCGTGGTTGACCTTGACATTAAAGTCATTCACGTCGATGCCGGGGCTCAGGCGAATTTCCTTGATCTCCACGACATGCTGGTTTTTTCTTGCTTCCTTCTCACGCTTTGCCTGCTCAAAACGGAATTTGCCGTAGTCCATAACACGGCATACCGGCGGAACGGCATTCGGCGCGATTTTCACAAGGTCAAGATTTTTTGCAGCAGCAGCTTCCATAGCCTTTGCTACCGGTACAACGCCAACCTGATTGCCGTCAGCATCAATCAATCTGACTTCCTTGTCGCGGATCTCTTCATTGATCTGGTGTTCCATACTGCTAATTGTTAAGCACCTCCAAACGGTTACACGAAAAAATAAAAAACGGACGGAAAACACCGCCCGATACTGTTCCGCATAACCCGGAAACCAGCCATCTGAACCTCTCAGCCACAGCGCGAGGTGAGGACGGTGAAGCCCTTCTTTCTTTTGCCTGTAATAGTATACCAGAGCCAAAACCTGTTGTCAACAGAAATTTTTCCTTTTTTTCGTTTCTCCCCGCCTCTTGACAGCAATGACCGGATATGGTATTCTGCCATGCAGGCTCAAAAAATTTTTCATCAGAGCAAAACAATTTTCCCCGTGTTTTTTATCACAAAACTGTTGAAAATTTCGAGCAAATACGTTATGATATTGATACAGGATAACCAAATACCCGGTTATCCACGGAGGTTATCCCTATGAGCGAAGAATACAAGAATAATTTCGTCATTCTCACCGATGAGGAAGGAAACGAAAAGGAATTTGAACACATTGACACCCTGGAGGACAATGGCACTGTCTATCTCGCCTTCATTCCGGCTGAGCTGAATCTGGAAGAAGAAGCTGAGGTGGTTATCCTGAAAATCGTTGAGGAGGACGGCGAAGAGCTGCTGGCTTCCGTTGATGACGAGGAGGAAAGCCTCCGCCTGTACAACCTGTTTATGGATCGTCTGGAGGATATGTACGATGCTCCGGAGGACGATGCATAAACCTGATTCATCCATCATATAATAGCATTGTGAAAACGCCCTGCGCGGTTTGACAGTCACCTTTTTTTAACCCACAATTAGTTTACGGGACCCCGATTGTTCCTGATATCGAGTGCAGGCCTCCCGCCTCGGCGGAAGTTGGAAGCACAGACCTATCGGACAGGGGACCCACCTGCCGGAGCTGTGCAGGTTACTAATCTGGTGACATCGGCCGTGTGGGGTTTTTCTATGCTTGCGGTCGTCCGCCTTTCATTGGTCAAACGCCCAAATTTTCCCGTTTATTTTCCCGTTTTCCCCATTATTTTTATGAGATTTACTCTTTACAATCCCAATCAACGGGTGTATAATGTACAAAATAAACAAAGAGAAAGGAGCATGAACCATGGAAAAGATTTTAAAAATCCGCAGCTATGACCAGCAGCCGGAAAAACCTGATATCGACGACCTGATCTACGGTGATGAACATCGCGTTTCCGAAAAGTAACGACTCGAACACTTTTGAAAACAGTTGAGATTCCACGCAGAGAGAGGCGTGGTTTTTTTCTACCAAAAAACACGAAATCCGGCTGCATTTTCCCGGTATTTCCGTTTTCAGATAGATCCGGTGAATCCATATCGCTGCATTCGCACCGTGCCCGCCCGGCACGGTGCTTTTTTTGAGTTTTGCACATTTCCACAGAGTTTTGCACAGAGTTAAATTTTACTATCTCTTTACATTTTGTAATTGCATTGCCTTTGGTTGATACAGAAAAGAATGGTCACCTCAAACGAGGCGACCATTAAGAATAGATAGGAACTCTCTTTTTCTTTCAATATGTCCGGTCCAGATTGCGGTACTGGATGGCCTCCGCGATATGTGCCGCGGAAATCTGTTCCTCCCCGGCAAGATCGGCAATCGTGCGGGCCAGACGCAGAATGCGGTCATAGCTTCTTGCTGTCATGCCCAGCCGCTGAAAGGCGGCATCCAGCAATGCCTGTCCCGCTTCATCCGGACGGCAGTATTGTGCCAGCTGTGCCGGCAGCATGTCCGCATTGCAGGTGACACCGGTGCCCTCATACCGCTCCAGCTGGCGTTTGCGCGCCGCAAGCACCCGCGCCCGGATGTTTGCCGAGCTTTCCGCCGGTTTTCGTTCCGCCAGATCCTTCAGCGGCACCGGCCGGACATCAATCTGAATGTCAATGCGGTCCAGCAGCGGGCCAGACAGCCGGTTCCGATAGGCACGCACCTCCGATGGCGTGCACCGGCATCTGCCGGATGCATGGCCATACCAGCCGCATTTACAGGGATTCATCGCGGCAATCAGCATAAATTTTGCCGGATAAGTCACACGTCCTGCCGTGCGCACAATGGACACCACCCCATCCTCCATGGGCTGGCGCAGTACCTCCAGCGCATCCTTGCGGAATTCCGGCAGCTCGTCCAGAAACAGCACGCCATTATGGGCGAGGCTCAGTTCGCCGGGCATCGGAATCCCTTTTCCGCCGCCGGCAATGCCTGCCGCACTGGTGGTATGGTGCGGAGAACGGATGGGACGGCAATCGGCGGCCGCTGCCGTATTTCCCTCCCCGATGACGGAATAAATGCGCACCACATCCATCTTTTCCTCCCGCGTCATTGGTGGCAGGATGGTACCGATCCGTTTTGCCATCATGCTTTTGCCGGAGCCGGGTGAACCGCTCATTAATATATTATGTCCGCCGGCTGCTGCGATTTCCATGGCACGCTTGACATTTTCCTGTCCCATGACATCCCGGTAATCTGGCTGTCCTTCCCATTCAGCCTGGGAATGGGGTTCCGGGTGGTAGGGCATCAGGCTGCCGCGTTTCGTCAGATGGTCGATGATGTCCTGCACATGTTTCACGGCATAGATGACAAGGTCCTCGCCCAGCATGGCTGCCTCCGCCGCGTTTCCCTCCGGCAGAAACAGGTACCGTTTGCCTGCATCACGTACTGCCATCGCCATGGATAATGCGCCCTTCACCGGGCGAAGCTCTCCGCTCAGGCTGATTTCACCGATAAAGACACTGTCCTGTGGCAGCGGCTCCGGCAGGGTTCCCAATGCGGCCAATAATCCCAGCAGAATCGGCAGGTCATATACCGCACCTTCTTTTTTGATATCTGCCGGTGCCAGATTGACGGTTTTCCGGCAGGGTGGGATCTGCATGCCGATGCTCCGCGCAGCGGTCATCACCCGTTCCCGTGATTCTTTGACCGCAGCTCCCGGCAGGCCCACCAGGTCAAAGGATGGCAATCCATTGCTCAGCCCGCATTCCACCGTCACCAGATAACCCTCAATTCCGTAAATCCCCGCAGAATATACCGTCGAAATCATGCCTTCATCCCCTTTTCTCTGTTTCACATGCCTTTATATCCCTATTTTACCGCAAACCGGCTGTGTGCGCAATGCGTGGAAATGGCTCCGTTTCTATTTTGGATGAAAGAATATCAAAATTCTACCAAAACAGCACAATGAATGATTCTTTTTCTTGTTTTTCCTGTTTTTTTGTGCTTTTTGCGTAAATTCTTTCGGTTTTGTGTTTACATCGGATTATTTTTTTGATAGAATAATTAAGGTTACGAGACAATGCAGCAGCAATGTCCTGTGACCATGCTGCTTTTTGTATCAGCCCACTCCTGATCGTTCCGAAGCAGCATCCCACCGTTTGCAAAGCCAGGATATGCAGACGGTCTATCTGAAATTTATATAGGAGGAACGATAAAATCATGGCAAGAAAAATGAAATCCATGGACGGCAATACCGCTGCGGCTCACGTATCCTATGCGTTTACCGAAGTTGCTGGTATTTATCCGATTACCCCGTCCAGCCCGATGGCCGATAACGTTGACCAGTGGGCAGCTGCCGGCAGAAAGAACATTTTTGGTACCACTGTAAATGTGGTTGAAATGGAGTCCGAGGCTGGTGCATCCGGTACCGTACACGGTTCTCTGGCTGCAGGCGCTCTGACCACCACCTACACCGCATCTCAGGGCCTTCTCCTGATGATCCCGAATATGTACAAGATCGCAGGCGAACTGCTGCCGTGCGTATTCCATGTTTCCGCTCGTACCGTTGCATCCCACGCACTGAACATCTTCGGTGACCATTCCGACGTTATGGCATGTCGCCAGACCGGTTTTGCAATGCTGTGCGAGACCAACCCGCAGGAAGTTATGGATCTGTCTGCTGTTGCACATCTGGCAACCCTCGAAAGCCGCGTTCCGTTTATCAACTTCTTTGACGGCTTCCGTACCTCCCACGAAATCCAGAAGATCGAAGTATGGGATTACGACGATCTGGCTGATATGTGCAATATGGATGCTGTAGAAGCATTCCGCAAGCGTTCCCTGAACCCGGAGCGTCCGGTAATGCGTGGTTCCCATGAAAATGGTGACGTATTCTTCCAGCATCGTGAAGCAAGCAACAAGTTCTATGATGCAGTTCCGGGCATCGTTGAGAAGTATATGGACAAGGTCAATGCCAAGCTGGGTACTGACTACAAGCTGTTCAACTACTATGGCGCACCGGATGCAGAGCGCGTCATCGTTGCTATGGGCTCCATCTGCGACGTAGCAGAAGAAGTTATCGATTACCTGACCGCACAGGGCGAGAAGGTTGGCCTGGTAAAGGTTCGCCTGTTCCGTCCGTTCCGTGCAGACAAGCTGATCGAAGCTATCCCGTCCACCGCAAAGAAGATTGCTGTTCTGGACCGTACCAAGGAGCCGGGCTCCCTGGGCGAACCGCTGTATCAGGACGTTGTTACCGCTCTGGCAAACGCAGGCATCTCTGCTACCATCATCGGCGGCCGTTATGGTCTGGGTTCCAAGGATACCCCTCCGGCATCCGTATTTGCTGTTTACGAAGAGCTGGCTAAGGATGAACCGAAGAAGCAGTTCACCATCGGCATCGTGGACGACGTTACCTGCATGTCCCTGGAGGAGAAGCCGTCTCCGAACACCGCAGCAGAAGGCACCATCGAATGCAAGTTCTGGGGTCTGGGCGGCGACGGTACCGTTGGTGCAAACAAGAACTCCATCAAGATCATCGGCGACAACACCGACAACTACGTACAGGCTTACTTCCAGTACGACTCCAAGAAGACCGGCGGCGTAACCGTATCTCACCTGCGTTTCGGTGAGAAGCCGATCAAGTCTCCCTACTACATCAACAAGGCTGACTTCGTTGCATGCCACAACCCGTCCTACGTTGTTAAGGGCTACAAGATGGTCAACGACGTTAAGCCGGGCGGCGTATTCCTCATCAACTGCCAGTGGACTCCGGAAGAACTGAACGAGTACATGCCGGCTGAGGCAAAGCGCTACATCGCAAAGAACGACATCCAGCTGTACACCATCAACGCTATCGACCTGGCAATCCAGATCGGCATGGGCAAGCGTACCAACACCATCCTGCAGTCTGCATTCTTCTCCCTGGCTAAGGTAATGCCGGAAGAGACCGCAATCCAGCTGATGAAGGACGCTGCAACCCATTCCTACCTGAAGAAGGGCCAGGACGTGGTTGACATGAACCACAAGGCAATTGAGCTGGGTGCTTCCGCATACGTGAAGATCGACGTTCCGGCTGACTGGGCTGACGCAGCTGACGCAGCTCCGGCTGCAGCTCCGGAAGGCCGCGAAAAGACCGTTAAGATGGTTACCGACCTGCTGGATCCGATTGGCCGCATGGATGGCGATTCCCTGCCGGTTTCCGCATTCAACGATTATGTTGACGGTACCTTCGAGCATGGCGCATCCGCATATGAGAAGCGCGGTACTGCTGTTACCGTTCCGGCATGGGATGCTGAAAAGTGTGTACAGTGTAACCAGTGTGCATATGTCTGCCCGCATGCTACCATCCGTCCGTTCGCTCTGACCGAGGAAGAAGTCAAGGCTGCTCCGGCTGCTCTGAAGACTGCTCCGATCAAGGTTGGCGCTGGCAAGGGCGTTTACTCCTTCACCATGTCTGTTTCCCCGCTGGACTGCATGGGCTGTGGTGTCTGCATCGGCGTTTGCCCGACCAAGGCTCTGACCATGGTTCCGCAGCATGAGGAAGCTGCTCAGGCTGAAGTATTCGATTACACCGTAAACAAGGTTTCCCGCAAGCCGGAAATGGAAGACATCAAGACTGTCAAGGGTTCCCAGTTCAAGCAGCCGCTGCTTGAGTTCTCCGGTTCCTGCGCTGGCTGTGCTGAGACCTCTTATGCCCGCCTGATTACCCAGGTTTGCGGCGACAGAATGTACATCTCCAATGCTACCGGTTGTTCCTCCATCTGGGGCGGCCCGGCTGCTACTTCCCCGTACACCGTTGACAAGGACGGCCACGGTCCGGCATGGGCTAACTCCCTGTTCGAGGATAATGCACAGCATGGTCTGGGTATGTACCATGGCCAGAAGGCAATCCGCGAGAGCCTGATCGCTAAGGTTGAGAAGATGGCTGCTGACGAGAGAGCATCTGACGAGTTTAAGGCTGCTGTTGATGCATTCATGGCAACCAAGGACAACGGCGCTGCAAACGAAGCTCCGGCTAAGGCTCTGATCGCTGAAATCGAAAAGGTTGCAGCTGCTGGCTGCCCGGATGCAGCTTATGTTGTTGCTAACAAGGAATACCTTGCTAAGAAGTCCGTATGGATCTTCGGCGGCGACGGCTGGGCATATGATATCGGCTTCGGCGGTCTGGACCATGTACTGGCTTCCGGCGAGGATGTCAACGTCATGGTATTCGATACCGAAGTTTACTCCAACACCGGCGGACAGGCTTCCAAGGCTACCAACATCGGCGCTGTTGCTCAGTTCGCAGCTGCTGGTAAGGCAATCCAGAAGAAGTCCCTGGCTGAAATCGCTATGTCCTACGGCTACATCTATGTAGCACAGGTAGCTATGGGTGCTAACCCGCAGCAGACCCTGAAGGCAATTGCAGAAGCAGAAGCTTATCCGGGACCGTCTCTGGTTATCGGCTATGCTCCGTGTGAAATGCACTCCATCAAGGGCGGCATGAAGAACTGCCAGTCCGAGATGAAGAAGGCTGTTGAATGCGGCTACTGGAATATGTTCCGCTTCAACCCGGCTCTGAAGGCAGAGGGCAAGAACCCGTTCATCATCGACTCCAAGGAGCCGAAGGAAGGCTACCAGCAGTTCCTGATGGGCGAGGCTCGTTACTCCGCTCTGACCCGTTCCTTCCCGGAGCGTGCGAAGGAGCTGTTCGCAGAGTCCGAAGTTAAGGCTGCTGAGCGTTACAAGCACCTGCTGAAGCTGCAGGAAATGTACGGCAGCGAGCAGTAATGAAGAACTGTTCTTTCCTATCCAAATAAATATGTGCCCGGCGGATTTTTCCGCCGGGCATTATTTATGTTATCCTGAACACAGCCATCACGTCAGCTGTGCGCTTTCGTAAGAGATCCGTTGCGACAGCAAAATGCTGCGGAAATTTCAGCAAATCCCTCTGAATGCTGCCAGGATATGTGTTATAATAAACGTATAAAAAAAGAAAGGAGAAGTTCTCATATGAAACAGTTCCCGTTTGTATTTATCGTTATGTCCCCGGATCATGACAGCAGCATCCACAATGCAGTCATGGAGTCCCCCATGTGCAAGAGCATGATGGTGGGTGTCAAAGATCTGGACGATGCATGTGCACAGGCAAAAAAGCTTGTGGACGCTGGCGCAGTCAAAAAAATTGAACTGTGCGGTGCCTTCGGCAAGGAAGGCGCACAGGCAGTCCGTGATGCAGTCGGTGACAGTGTCATCGTCAGCTACATCGTTAATCTGGAGTAAAGGCAGAAAAGGCGATGGCATTATGCTGATGGCTGGCACCATGCGCCGCTTAACCAAAGGCAAATAACCGCTACCCCGAAGGCTTTCCGGCTGTTCGGGGTATTTTCATATAGATGGAGAGACAGATTAAAGCATACCAATCTGCGCAGAGATACGATTGATACGAAACGGTTACGTTTTAACTCCCTCCGTCATTTGCTGACGCAAATGCCACCTACCTCCAAGAGGGGGGACTTTTTTCGTCACGGTGACATGCTGCCACGAATGCTTCGTTAGGACGCGACCTCCTGTGAGCAAGCCTATATTCAGAAAATATTCCGTTTCCCTCTTGCTTTTTCATCTGTATTGTTGTATTATTGTACTACAATCTTAATACAATAATACTTGTCAGGTAAATGCAACCAATCCGACAGAAAGTCGTAAGATATTCGTTGCATGTTCCGCAAGATTCATGCGGTATCCTATGGAAAAGAAGGGAGGGAACAGGCAGTGGTGCCGCTGCCTGAACGAATATGAAACATATTTTGATTTTAACCGGACGGTTCGGCATGGGGCACTGCTCCGCAGCTGAAGCGATCCGCCAACAGATCGCCATTGTCAACCCGCATGCAGAGGTACAGGTCATTGACCTCCTGGAGTATCTGTTCCCCTATGCTGCCGACCTGATTTACAGTGGATTTTCCTGCATGGTAAACTTCTGTTCTGCCATTTACAACCAGTTGAACCGGATGGCAGGCAAATATGCTTCTCTGCCCATGAAATCCCACGCCGTGGGCCGTGTGACACAGCTGCTGTCCTCTGCCGACCTGGTTGTATCCACCTTGCCGCTCTGCTCGCAATATGTTTCTGCTTTCAAGCGGAAAACCGGCTCCTCTATTCCGCTGTATACCTATATCACGGATATCGGTGCGCAGGATGAATGGGTTACGCCATGTACGGACGCATATTTCGTCGGCGCAGAGGAAACCCGGCAGGAACTGCTGCAAAAGGGCGTATCCGCCAGCCGTATCCATGTTTGCGGCATTCCGGTACGGCAGAGCTTCCTGCAATCCACAGAAACATCGGAAAAATCCGACCGTCTGGAGCTGCTGCTCATGGGCGGCGGTCTGGGGCTGATTCCTGCCGCTGATACCTTTTTACACACGCTGAGCCAATGCAGTGAGGTACATGTGACCGTCATCACCGGTAAAAATCAGGCATTATATGACCGGCTGCGTGTACAGTATCCTGCGGTTTCCGTCATTGGCTATACGGATCAGGTGGCGGAGTATATGCGCCGTGCCGACCTGCTTATCACCAAATCCGGCGGCATTACCACCTTTGAAGCCATCCATACCGGCACGCCGCTGTATGTCATCCGTCCATTCCTCATGCAGGAAATCGGCAATGCACATTACATTGAACGGCACAATCTGGGCCATGTGGTCTGGTCTGCGGATATGGATATGACGCAGGATATCCTTTCCCTGCTGCATCAGCCGGTACGCCTGAAAGCAATGCGGCAAAACATGCAGCAGCTGCGGGACAGGCTGGAGGAGGTCTGTCCGGAAGCATATTTCGCACCAGAGGAGATGATTTCATGAACCGGAAAGCCGCTGTCCTTTTGGGAACTGCCGCACTGGGGTACAGTATCCTTCCCACGTGCTATTATAAATGCAAAAAACATCTGCATCATCCGGCGGCAGGCAAAACGCTGTATCTCACCTTTGACGATGGCCCTGACCCGCGGTATACGCCCCAGCTGCTGGATTTGCTGGAACAATACCAGATTCCCGCCAGCTTTTTTGTGGTAGCACAATCCGCCCAGGCAAATCCTGCGCTGATCGCCCGGATGAAGCGCAGCGGGCATGTGGTCGGCCTGCATTCCCTGTCACATAAAAACGGGCTGATCCAGCCGCCGCGATCCGCCTGCCGGGATTTTTCCCGCTCAGTTGCCATCCTGCAGCAGTGCGGCATCCCACCGCGGTATTTCCGTCCGCCCTGGGGGCACTGGAATGCCATGACAGCGGCACAGGCCTACAGCCGTGGCATCCAGCCCATGATGTGGGACGTCATGGCAGAGGACTGGCGTGGTGATACGACAGCGCAAGAAATTGCGCACAAGCTGCGGACCCGTACCTTTGATGGTGCCGTGATCTGCCTGCATGACGGACGCGGCAAAAACAATGCCCCTGCCCGCACCATTGCCGCACTGCATCAGGTATTGCCCCAGTGGCTGGCGGCAGGGTACTGCTTTCAAACGGTGGACCATTATGACACGTAAACAACTGTTCCGCATCGCCGGAAATCTGATTGTCTTTGTGGGGCTGATTGCCCTGACCTTTTTCATCCTGCTGCGCGGACAGGATTTGCCCCAGCTTGCCGCTGTGCTGCTGACGGTAAAAATCCGCTATCTGCTGCTTGCTTCCGGCTGTATGTGCGTCTTTCTGCTGTGTGAAGCGATGAATATCCGGAAATGCTTACAGCTGCTCGGCTGTCGCTGCGGCTTCCTGCAGGCCATTCGCTATGCGCTGACCGGCTTCTTTTTCAGCTCCGTCACACCATCCGCCAGCGGCGGCCAGCCCATGCAGCTGTATGATATGCACCGGGACCGTATCCCGGTTTCCAGTGGTGCGCTGGCGCTGCTCATGCAGTTCTGCTCCTTCCAGACGGTTACCGTCTGTTTTGCTGTCGCAGGCTTTGCCGCAATGTATTCCGTCCTGGCGGAACAGATCGGCGGGTTCCGGTATCTGTTCCTGCTGGGAGCCGGACTGAATCTGGTATTGCTTATGGTGACATGGATTGCGATTTTTTCCCGCCGTCTTACCGAGCGCCTGCAGCAGGCAGCCAGCTGGCTTCTGCACCGGCTTCCGGGCAAAAAGCCCCTGCAGCTGGAGCAGTCCCTGACCGAACAGCTCGCTCTGTATCAGCAGAGCTCGGTCTGTTTCCGGCAAAATAAAACGGTATTTTTCCGGTTGCTTCTGGTGACAATCCTGCAGATTGGCGCATATTACAGCATTCCCTATTGGATTTATCTGTCCCTGCGCCTGCCATTATATTCCTTCTGGACGATTGTTGCCCTGCAGGCCGTGCTGCATGTCACGGTCTCGGCACTCCCGCTTCCGGGTGCTGTGGGTGCCAGCGAAAGCGGTTTCCTGTTGCTATTCCGCATGGTTTTCCCCGTCGCTGCCCTGCATGACGCCATGCTGCTCAGCCGCGGCGTGAGCTTTTATCTGTTTGTCGCACTCAGCGGCATGGCATTTGCCATCTCAACACTGTTTGGGCATAAAAAGAACAGCGAAACGAATTGACTTCTCCCTGTCATTCGTTTCGCTGTTTTCCTGTGTATTTTGCTTACATGGTATAAACCTTGATGGTTTCATATACCTCATACGCTTCCTTCATGGAAGCCATCTGTGTACCTGGCAGCTTCGCGGAAGCGGTACCCATGGCAACCGCAAACTTGGCAACCTCTTCATGGGACATGCCCTGGTTGTATGCATGGGCAATGGCACCTACCATTGCGTCACCGGAGCCAATGGCGCTCTTGTCCGCCGGGCCTGCATCCGCTACCACATACAGCGGCGTTTCTTCCGGACTGAGGAAGATAGCACCGTTGGGGCCAAGCGAAGCACAAACGGTCTGCGCACCCTGCTCCAGCAGCGGCTTTGCATGTGCATATGCCTCCTCCGGATCATGGGTACGGGGCAGGCCGGTCAGTCTTGCCAGCTCGATGCTGTTCGGCTTGATAAAGTCCGGCTTATACGGCAGCGCACTGCGCATGGTATCGCCATCACAGTCAATCAGCAAGGAACAGCCTGCTTTCTTGATGATCTTGATAATCTTCAGATACTGCTTTTCTTTCATTCCGGGCGGAATTCTGCCGCACAGAACAAACAGGTTATTCGGGTCCAGATACAGCTTCAGCTTTTCCAGAAAACGCAAATAATCTTCATCCTCTACAGCGGTACCCGGTTCATTGAAATCGGTATGGTTGCCGTCCGGATGAACGACCTGTGTATTGGTACGGGTCTCACCTGTTACGTCAGTAAAGTCATGATGAATGCCAAGAGCTGTCAGCGCATTTTTCAGTGTACGGCCATTGTTGCCGGCTGTAAAGCCAAGGGCAACGCATTCACCGCCAAGTGCGCGAATTGCTCTGGAAACATTGATGCCTCGTCCGCCGACTTCAACGTAGCTCTGAACGACACTGTTAATAGCGCCAAATTCTATGTCTTCATCAACAATCAAAGTACGGTCAATCGCCGGATTCAGCGTTATTGTCACAATCATGGATAAACACCCCTGCCTAACTCAAAAAATGGGACGTGTGATCTTTCCTTTTTCCCTTTTAATATTGTACCTAATTATTACTGCAATGTAAATGGGATTTTTGAATTAAATCGTTTTTTTCCGTTAAAATTTCTATGGTTTTTTTATACTTTTCTGCACTTTTATCGACATGATGTGCAATTATTCCGGGAAAATTTTTCCAGCTTCCGCACAAAACGACAAATTATCCGCTAATTTCATGCGGCTCCTCCTCCGTTGCATACAGCTCCTGCCGTATGACATTAAACAGGTCTTCTGCCATAATCAGAATATTGTGAATCTGGGCCTCCGTGATCTCAAAGGGAAGGTCTGTGGGATACCGTGTCTCAATATAATAATTGTTCAGCGCCGCACTTTCTCCCAGATATCGGGAAAACCGTTCATCCGCAATGGCCGCCTGCCGGCAGAGGAAGGTCAGGTTATGTCCGTCAAAATGACGGCCCAGCTTAAACAGCAGATAGCCCTTCAATGCCTTCTCAATGGCCTGCTGGCAATGGAAGGCAACTGCCATCTCATCTCCGCCCCAGGTCAGCAGAATCCGGGCACTCTGCAGATCACTGAGGGCTTTCTCCAGCCATTTGTAATAATACTGGCTGTCTGTATTACCCTTGCGCCTTCTCGCCATAGAGCACCGTCCCCTTCTTTTCAATGGCGGATGCATAGCTTCCGGAATCCTGCAACATTCTGTACCATTCCTCTGTGCTGTACAGCAGGAACTGTACCGGGATCGGCATCGTTATCTTGAGATATAGCTTGCTCAAAAGAGTTTTCTTGTCACATTGATCCAGAATAATACACAAATCCGCAGATTTCAGGTCATGGCTGTCCACGACAAATTTTTCACCGTATAAAATCACCCGCTTCGGATTGCAGCAGGACAGTACGCTTTTCAGAAGGTCCTCACGATTCATAGCTTTCCCCTCCCTGTTTCTTACATCAGCGTGTTGAAAAAACTACCTCAGCCTGTACGGTCTCCGTATCTCCATCAAAGGCGGAAACGCACAGGCTTCCATCCGTCCCCGGTCCGCGGCGCAGGTTTAACGTCGTACCGCAGACATTTTCGATCATATAATTGACCTGCAGCCGGGAAACCCAGCGGTTTTCCGCATGCTCCAGATCAAAGGCATCGGATAAAATATCCACTGCCTTGACATTGTTCAAATGCCGGTTGATATCAATATCACTGTACCGCACCACCCGGTCAAAGCATGGCTCCAGATGCGTACTGCGGATGGCCCGCAGGATTTCCGTCTGTCCGGTTTCCTGCTTCTCCAGCTGGATTCCCAGCTCCTTTGGACGAATCAGATGTCGGGTTTCCAGATTCACCACTGCCCATGCCGTCACAGCATGTCCGATCTCGCCGGACGCATCCTCTATGGTAAAGTCACGATACCATGACGCACCGCGGATCTCCCGGGGCATGGTGGTCAGCCGGATGGTCTCATAGGGCAGCAGCGGGCGGTCCAGCTGGTATTTCAGCCGGGACAGCACCCAAAATGCATGTTTCTCTGCCACCGCTTCGCCGGAAACACCGATTTCCGCTGCATGGCAGGTGGCAAGATCCTGCATAAATTCCACAATGGCAGAGGGCCGTGCAAGGCCTCTTCCATCAATATGTCCGATGTCCAGCACATATTCCTTTGTCATCTGCATGGCAGGCATCAGCAACGCCTCCTTCATTTCCGCTGTTTTTATTACTATTATTATACCGCAAAAACAGCAAAAAAGAAAGCGGCTGCATTGCGCCGCAAAGCAAAATATGCTAGACTGTGAGCAAAAAGGCATAAGCCGGACAGGCCCTGCATACGATGCAGCAGAAAGGAGGAGACCTATGAAGCGGCTGTTTCAGCTCACAATCTTATTTCTGGTTCTGGCAGGCTGCATGGTATGCTATTCCCTCGGCTGTTCTCCGCTGGAGGTGCCCGGCATCCTGCTGCGTGCCGAAGCCTCTGACGGCACAGCTGTACCGGAAAGCGTACCGGAAAACACGGCAGAGCCCAAATATTCTGCCACAGAGGTGCATGGCATATGGGTTGCCACGGCCTACAGCATTGATTATCCATCCAGCCAGACCACCGATGCTGCCGCACTGAAAGCGGACTGTGACGCGATTCTGGACCGTGTGGAAGCGGTTGGAGGCAATACTGTCTATTTACAGGTCCGTCCATCGGCAGATGCCCTGTACCAGTCCAGCCTGTTCCCGTGGAGCCGTTATCTCACCGGAGTCTGTGGCACGGCACCGGCACAGGATTTTGACCCGCTGGAATACTGGGTGGAACAGGCACATGCCCGCGGCATCCGGCTGGAAGCATGGGTAAATCCCTACCGCATCTGTGCCGGAGAATATGCGGAGCCGGATTTTACCTCCCTGCCCGCGGATTCCCCTGCCAGGCAGCATCCGGAATGGGTGGTGGCTTGCGATGGCGCCTACTATTTTAACCCGGGACTGTCCGAGGTTCGCCAGCTCATCTGTGACGGTGTAGAGGAAATTGTCACCAATTACGATGTAGACGGCATCCAGTTTGACGACTATTTTTATCCATCCACGGAATTTGATGATAAGGAAACCTATTCCGCTTCCGGCACCGATCTTTCCCTTGCGGACTGGCGGCGGGACAATGTCAACCAGCTTGTGCAGCAGGTCAGCCAGACTGTCCATCAGCACGCCCGCCGGGCTGGCTGCCAGTTTGGCATCAGTCCCTCCGGAATCTGGCGCAACAAGGGGGTCAATGCCTTCGGCGGCAGTGATACCAATGGATTTGAGCATTATACGTCCTCTTATGCCGATTCCCTGACATGGATCAAAAACGAATGGATTGATTATATCTGTCCGCAGATTTACTGGGAGATCGGCGATGAAGCGGCAGATTTTGAAACGCTTGCCAACTGGTGGAGCCGACAGGTGGCAGATACCGATGTCAAGCTGGTGCTCGGCCTTGCCAGCTATAAAATCGGCGACAGCACCTATGGCACGGTCTGGGATACCGATGGCTGCGGGGAAATCGGCAGGCAGATTGATCTGGCACGTTCCATTGAAGGGATTGACGGATTTGCACTGTTCAGTTGTCGTGACCTGACAAAGTCATCCGATCTCAGCGAGATGCTCAAGGGAAAATGGGAATAAATCGTCCGATCTCCTTATTTCTTCGCCGCGTAATCCGCGCAGGTATCCTTATGCGCACAGCTTTCACAGGAGGAGCCCGCCTGTGTTTCCGCACAGCCTGCTTCCTCTTCCCGGGTCTTTTTCTCGCTTTCCAGCATACGGACAAACAGTGCGCCCACCTGCATGTCAGCATCACCATATGCCCCCGGGAACGGCGCAATGCCTGCCTGCAGCAGCTCCATCTGTGCTGCCATATCCAGCCTGCCGCACACCAGCAGACCGGCTCCCTGTCCCTTCAGGAAAGCGGCACGGGGTTCCTGTGCATCCACAACCTCCATCTGCACAATCCGGTCCCCTTCGATGGTATACAGCTTAAACTGCGGTGCCTGTCCAAAATTCTGGCAAATCTGTCCGTTCTCATATGCTGCTGCAATTTTCATGTCTGTTTTGCTCCTTTTTTCGGGATATTCTTTCGTAATCTTAGCACATGCACCGGCAATTGGCAAGCGCCCATAGAAAAGCAGCCCTCTCCGTTCTCGCGTGACAACAGAGAGGGCTTTTGTATTATGCAGTTTTTCTCATCGGTGTGCTTGGTTGTACAACAGCTGCGCCCGTCATGCGGATCATGGAAAATACGACTGTGGTCAGCATGCGGCAGATATGCACGATATCATCATTGATGGTATGCGTAGCCTGTGCCGCATAACTCTGGTGCTTCTCGGTCAGGAACTGGATCAATTCATCCGGGCTCTGCGGGATATCCGCCAGCATACGCTGTACCCAGCCGGCAAACTTGGTTTCATCGATTCTCCGCCGAATGGTCAGACTGGTCTGTTTTTCATAGATATAATGGGCAAGCAGGCCGTGTTCGTAAATATTGTCATTATGCGGAAAACTGAAGAAATCTGTAATATAATGGCAGATTACACCCAGTTCTTCGCTGAGCTTTGCACCATTGCGCTGGCAGATGCAAAAGTTCTGTACGAAATCACGAATACGCTGCATCACTTCATCAAACATCAGGGATGGATAATGCCGTTTGGTCAGATATTCACCCTTCAGATCAGGCTTCAAGTTTCCGAAACAGAATGCCTTGCGGTCAAATGAAACACCGTCTGTCTTTTCCACATAGTCCAGCAGATAACGCGCAACTGTTGTGTGGGACACAGAATCCATCGGCATCAACTCCTTACCTTTTTTATTATACTTATTTTAGCATACTGCATGGGAAAGAAAAAGGTCAGTTTGCTGGAACTTTCTGTGAAATATTTGTGAAGGACCTCAAACAGACACAAAAAAGCGTTCTGATACCGGCTTTTGGCGGCCGAAAATCAGAACGCTTTGATATTGTTTCTTTTTTTATCACAAGGCGCGGAAATATTCCTTTTTATAGCCGATCTCGCCCTCCAGTGCACGGCGCAGCTTATTGCACAGCGCCTCACGGTCCTGATTCAGGGTACCCTTGAGTGTCAGGTAATTGGAAGCGTGGTTGGAACGGAAAATACTGCCTTCGCTGTCAATATGCTCCAGCATCAGCAGGGTCTCCTGTGCCACCTGCGGGGCAGTCAGCAGCTGGAATTTGCCTTCCTCCCATTCCTTCTGCAGCGGTACGCCGCCTTCAAACATCAGGGTCAGCAGGCCGATATAATCCGGGTTCATGCGGGAAAAGGCATCCGCCGTGCCGATGGCATGCTCCCGCCACTTCTCTGTGCCGCCAAGACCGTTAATGGCAGTGACAGACAGCTTCATGCCTGCGTCCTTGACCATCTGTCCCGCCCGGACGATATCATCCACACAGACACCCTTATTGATATGGGTCAGCACATCATCACAGCCGGATTCCAGCCCCAGATAAATCATCTTCAGGCCCAGAGAGCGCAGCAGCCTGAGCTGTTCCGGTGTTTTGGTAAGGATGCTCTTGGGGGAACCATAGCTGGTCACACGGGTGCATTCCGGAATCACCTTGCGGATATGCTCCAGAATCACAACCAGGTCCTCGGTGCGGCGCATCAGTGCATCACCATCCGCCAGGAAAATCCGTTCAATATGGCGGTATGCCTTGCGGGCCAGGTCAAAATCCTCCAGTACATCCTCCAGCTTGCGCACATGGAACTGCTTTTCCTTGTACATATCGCAGAAGGTACATTTATTATGGCTGCAGCCAATGGTAACCTGTACAATCAGGCTGTACGCCTCAGATGGCGGACGGAATACTCTTCCTTCATATCTCATAAAAAATACTCCTTTCACAGTCATCGGGGTTGATATCCCATACAGTATAGCACATTCCTACGGCAGTTTCCAGACAGAAAAAACAGGCAGGATGATGTCCTGCCTGTCTGGTAAACGCCATAAACGCGGTTTATTCTTCGTCTTCTTCCGGAGCTTCCTCAGCCGGAGCCTCCTCTGCTGCCGGAGCTTCTTCAACCGGAGTTTCTTCCTCCTCGACCGGAGCTTCTTCCTCTTCTTCAGAAGCCTCTTCTGCTTCCTCAGCAGCAGCTGCTTCTACTTCTTCTTCAATCGGAGTCTCCTCCATGGTCATCTGCTCTTCAGCTGCAGCGTCCTCAGCGGTTTCACAAGCTTCGTTTTCTGCATTCATATCATCCAGCTCACTCATTGCCTTCAGTTCAGCCTCATGATATACCTGCTCGCTCTTGCTGCGCTTATATGCTGCAACGCCTGCCGCTACTGCACCTGCTGTAGCGCCTGCAACTGCAACGCCAATGCCAATTTTTTTCTTTAAGCTATCATTTTTCTTTGCACCCATGGTTACTAGTCTCCCTCTCGTCACCGCGGAATCCGCGGGTAATATCAATGGTGGTTGAGTTCTGCTGACAGCGGCATAGCAGGATATCTGCCATATGAGCAGAACAATGATTCTTTCCTAGATAGGTATATGTTACCACATCGTCCTCCAATCTGTCAATCTTTCCATAAAATATTCCCAAAATTTCTTTCCATTTCCTGCAGTTTCCCGGCAAATACAACAAGATTGGGGTTTTTTTGTGTTTTTCTGGTTGACGTACCGGATGAACGTGTTATAATGAACGCAATTTCGCAATCTAGCAGTTTTTTTCAAACCACATTTTATGAGAATTTTTTCAGGTGAACCATCATGAACTCTTCCGGAAAGCATATGCCGTTTCTCATTGGCATGCGCACCTTTAAAACCGCACTGGCCTGTGGTCTGGCTGTCGCCTCAGGCTATGCCATCAGCAGTCCCTATCCCCCGTTTCTCGCCATCGGCGCATTGGGCTGTATGGAATCCTCCATTACTGCCTCCCTGCGTTCCGCACGTGATTTGATTTTCGGCAATCTGGTTGGTGCCATCCTTGCCATGATCTTTACCGTGACCTTTACCGGCCACTTTGCCATTGGCTGTTTCCTTGGCGTCATCATCATGATTACCGTGTGCAATCTGCTGCACATGAAGCCCGGTATCACCAGCCTGGCCTGTGTCGTGTTCTGCTGCTGCCTCAAGGATATCCCTGCCACAGATAACCTTGTTTATGGCCTGCTCCGTTTCCGCGATACCGCAATCGGTACGGCAATCGCACTGGCAGTCAACATGCTCATCCGCCCTTACAGCGGCGCAAAACAGACCCAGAATGCCATTCTGCGTGCACAGAAGGAAATGCTTCCGCTGCTGGAGCAACGGGTACTCCGGGGCAGAATCCCGGACCTGCGGGAGCTGCGCGCGGACATCAACAGTCTGGACCGTGCGGTCAATATCCTGCTGGATGAGCGGATGAACAAATCCCTCAAAAAGTCGGAAGTTGCTCATCTGCGCGGTTGCCAGCAGCTGCTGTGGAAAATGCGGGATGCCCTCATCAGTATCTGCAGCATTGACACCACGCCAAGCCCATCCCCACAGAATCTGGAACGCATGCATGCGCTGGGCCTGACACCGGATGACACCAAAACCGAAAATATCCTTGCCGGTGTCTGTGATGAACGGGATACCGTGGTATTCAACTATTATCTGAATATTTTCCTGGATTCCAATGAATATCTCACGGCACTCATTGATTTATGACCATGTATCTGCCTCCCGCGAAAGCCGGGAGGCATTTTTTTATGCGCGCAGGTTAAACCATGCGTTGCGTCCGGCATAATGCCCCTGTTCTCCCAGCTCCTCCTCAATGCGCAGCAGCTGGTTGTACTTTGCCACCCGGTCGGTCCGGGAGGGCGCGCCGGTCTTGATCTGTCCCGCATTCAGCGCCACCGCAAGATCGGCAATGGTGGTGTCCTCGGTTTCACCGGAACGATGGGAAATGACCGCGGTATACCCCGCCCGGTTTGCTACTGCTACGGCATCCATGGTCTCGGTCAGCGTGCCGATCTGGTTTACCTTGACCAGAATGGAATTGGCAACACCCATTTCAATGCCATGCTGCAGCCGGCTGGTATTGGTGACAAACAGGTCATCCCCCACCAGCTGGATTTTTCTGCCCAGCAGCCGGGTGAGCTGCTTCCAGCCCTCCCAGTCCTCCTCTGCCAGGCCATCCTCCAGCGAGAGGATCGGATACTGCTCTGCCAGCCGTGCCCAGTATTCCACAAGCTGTGCACGGTTCATTTTTTTGCCTGCCTTTGGCAGCTGGTAATAGCCGCCCTCCTCCGGATGGTACCATTCCGATGCCGCCGCATCAATGGCAATCATAAAATCCGACTGGGGACGGTAGCCTGCCTGTTCAATGGCCCGGACAATCAGCTCCAGCGCTTCCTCATCCTGCTTGAGATCCGGGGCAAAGCCGCCCTCATCCCCCACACCGGCTGCTGGTGTACCGTTTTCCTTCAGCACGCCCCGCAGTGTGTGAAATACCTCGGTGCACTGCCGCAGCGCTTCATGGAAATCCGCCGCCCCAACCGGCATAATCATAAATTCCTGGATATCCACATTGTTGGAGGCATGGGCGCCGCCGTTAAGGATGTTCATCATGGGCACCGGCAGGATTTTGGCGTTCACACCGCCCAGATACGCATACAGCGGCAGTCCCAGGGTCTGTGCCGCTGCTTTGGCTGTGGCAAGGCTGACGCCCAGAATGGCGTTGGCACCCAGACGGGATTTATTTTCCGTGCCGTCCAGCTCGGTCATAATGCCGTCCAGCTCCGGCTGGTTGGTGGCATCCAAGCCCAGCACGGCCTCGGCAATCTCGCCATTCACCGATTCCACCGCATGCAGCACGCCCTTGCCGTTGTACCGTTCCTTGTCTCCATCCCGCAGCTCACAGGCCTCATACTGGCCGGTGGACGCACCGGATGGCACGGCAGCCCGTCCTACAACCAGTTCCTCTTCTCCCCGGACAACAACCTCCACTTCGACGGTTGGATTGCCTCTGGAATCCAGAATTTCCCGTCCTGCTACATCTACGATTTCAATTGCCTGTTTCATGGTAATCTCCTTCTGCAAGGTTTTTGGACGGATGCGCTGCCGGAGCACGAAAAAGCGGCAGACCGCAACAGCCCCCGGCGGGAGCAAATTGCAATCTGCCGCAAAAAATCGTCTGGTATCAGACTGTCACAGGATCAGTCCATCAGGGACTTGCCATCCATCTCAGCCGGCTGAGGCAGGCCAAGTACCTGCAGCATGGTCGGGGCAATATCTGCCAGACGGCCTTCATGCAGGGTGCACGGATAACCAACCACACAGAACGGAACCGGGTTGCAGGAATGTGCGGTGAACGGAGATACGCCGTCCTCCTCCAGCATCTGGTCTGCATTGCCATGGTCTGCGGTGATCATAGCCACACCGCCCATTTCCAGAATGGCATCCACGGTCTTGCCAACACACTCGTCAACCGCTTCAACGGCCTTGACTGCCGCGTCAAAGACACCGGTATGGCCGACCATGTCACAGTTTGCGTAGTTCAGGATGATGACATCAAACTTGCCGCTCTTGATTTCCTCGACAACCTTGTCACATACCTTGTAGGCGCTCATTTCCGGCTGCAGGTCATAGGTTGCTACCTTCGGGGAAGCAATCAGGTCACGTTCCTCATTCTTGTACGGAGCCTCTACGCCGCCGTTGAAGAAGAAGGTAACATGAGCATACTTCTCGGTCTCGGCGATACGCAGCTGGGTCAGACCGTTTTCTGCGATATATTCACCAAAGGTATTGGTCAGGGACTGCGGCTTGAATGCGATGTGCACATTCGGCATGGTTGCGTCGTACTGGGTCATGCAGACATAGTATACCGGGAAGCAGCCATTTCTGCGCTCAAAGCCGGTAAAGTCCGGATCCACGAAGGTGCGGGTGATTTCACGGGCACGGTCCGGGCGGAAGTTTGCGAAGATGATGGAATCATTTTCCTGGATGCATGCGTCCTTGGTGATGACAACCGGAACGATGAATTCATCGGTTACGCCGGCGTCATAGGAAGCCTGCATGGCAGCAACCGGGTCCGGATTGTATTCGCCTTCACCGTATACCATAGCGGAATATGCCTTGACCACGCGCTCAAAGCGGTTGTCACGGTCCATGGCATAATAACGGCCCTCGATGGTTGCGATCTGGCCAACGCCAAGCTCTTCCATCTTTGCCTTCAGCTGACGGATATAGTCAATGCCGGAGGTCGGCGGTACGTCACGGCCGTCCATGAAGCAGTGTACAAATACCTTGGTCAGGCCATTCTTCTTTGCCAGCTCCAGCAGGCCGAAGATATGCTCGATGTGGGAATGCACGCCGCCGTCACTCATCAGGCCATAGATGTGCAGGGCACTGTCATGCTCCTTGCAGTTTGCAACGGCACCCAGGAATGCCTCATTCTCAAAGAACGGGCCGTCCTGAATCTGCTTGGTGATGCGGGTCAGCTCCTGATATACCACGCGGCCTGCGCCGATGTTGGTATGGCCGACCTCACTGTTGCCCATCTGGCCATCCGGCAGGCCAACGTCCAGACCGGAAGCACCCAGCTGGGTGGTGGGGTTTTCGCTAAAAAGACGAGCCAGGTTCGGATGTTTTGCAGCATGGATTGCATTGCCCATATCGCTGGTGCGCAGGCCAAAGCCGTCCATAATAATGAGTATTAACGGTTTTTTCATAATTAACCTCGTTTCTCAAAAATAACGTGTTTGCGGAAGGGGGAAATGGTCCATTGTCTGATCGTTCTCAGGATACTGCCAAAAATTTCTCAACAAACGACAACACCCTGAAAACAGCATATCGGCGGACCACCCGATGATGAAGCAGCCCGCCGATGATACATTCTGAAAAATTATTCTGCTGCCGGAACCGGATCCTGTGCAGCTTCGATGATAGCGCAGAAGTCCGGAGCCTTCAGAGAAGCACCGCCGATGAGGCCGCCGTCAACGTCCGGCTTGCTCAGCAGCTCAGCTGCGTTCTTAGCGTTCATGGAACCACCGTACTGGATGGTGATTGCACGTGCAGCGCGAGCGCCGTACAGCTCTCTCAGGCAGTCACGGATTGCAGAGCAAACCTCGTTTGCCTGGTCAGCAGTAGCGGTCTTGCCGGTGCCAATTGCCCAGATCGGCTCGTAAGCGATGACAACCTTCTTGATGTCGTCAACAGATACGCCCTGAACCGCGCACTTAACCTGCTTGCGAACGATTTCAGACCAGATGTCCTGCTCACGCTCAGCCAGAGACTCACCAACGCAAACGATCGGGCGGAAGCCTGCTTCCAGAGCAACCTTTACCTTCTTGTTTACGGTCTCGTCGGTTTCTGCGAAGTACTGACGACGCTCGGAATGGCCGATGATAACGTACTTGACGCCGCATTCCTTCAGCATATCAGCGGAAACTTCACCTGTGTAAGCGCCCTTCGGCTCGAAATGCATGTTCTCAGCGCCGATAGCGATCTTGGAGCCCTTTGCAGCCTTGACAGCAGTCGGGATGTCAACGTACGGTACGCACAGTACCATCTCACACCACTTGACCTTGCTGACCATCGGCTTCAGCTCTTCGATCAGAGCCTTTGCCTGGCTCGGGGTCATGTTCATCTTCCAGTTACCAGCGATAATAGTCTTGCGATATCTGCGATTCATATTGGTTTTCCCCTTCCTGAAAAATCCTTGTTATTAAAATTGTCTATTTCAGCGTTCCCCCTCAGGAGCCTGAGGGAGAACGGACTGAACGAATCGGAACTTACTTGTCCTGCAGGCAGGCAATACCCGGCAGAACCTTGCCTTCCATAAACTCCAGGGAAGCGCCGCCGCCGGTGGAGATATGGGTCATCTTGTCAGCGTAGCCCAGCTGCTGTACTGCTGCTGCGGAATCGCCGCCGCCAATGATGGTGATTGCATCGGTCTTGCTCAGTGCTTCTGCAACTGCCTTGGTACCAACTGCAAACTTCTCGAATTCAAATACGCCCATCGGGCCATTCCAGATCACGGTACCTGCGTCCTTGACAGCCTCGCAGTACAGCTCGACAGTCTTCGGGCCGATATCCAGACCCTGCCAGCCTTCCGGAATCTTGCCAGCCTCAACAACGTCAGAAGCAGCATCCGGTGCGAACTTGTCGGCAATCACGGTATCAACCGGCAGCAGCAGCTTGACGCCCTTTGCCTGTGCCTTTTCAACCATTTCCAGTGCATAGCCCTTCCAGTCCTCTTCCAGCAGGGAATCACCGATGGTGCCGCCCTGTGCTGCGGAGAAGGTATAAGCCATGCCGCCGCCGATGATGATGGTATCAGCGATTTCCAGCAGGTTGTTGATAACGCCGATCTTGGAGGAAACCTTGGAACCGCCCAGGATTGCAACCAGCGGACGCTTCGGTGCAGCCAGTGCGCCGCCGATAACCTCCAGCTCCTTCTGGATCAGGAAGCCGGATACTGCCGGCAGATAAGCAGCTACGCCTGCGGTGGAAGCATGTGCGCGGTGTACGGTACCGAATGCATCGGAAACGTAAACGCCATCCTCGCCAGCCAGGTCAGCCAGTGCCTTGGCAAAGTCCGGGTTGTTCTTGGTCTCGCCATTGTCATAACGCAGGTTCTCCAGCAGCAGGATCTCGCCCGGCTTCAGCGCAGCAGCCTTTGCCTTTGCGTCCTCGCCTACGATATCCTTTGCCAGGATTACGTCCTTGCCCAGCAGCTCACTCAGACGTGCAGCAACCGGTGCCATGGAAAGCTCCGGCTTCCATTCGCCCTTCGGCTTGCCCATATGGGAGCATGCAATTACTGCAGCATTCTGCTCCAGCAGATACTGGATGGTAGGCAGAGCTGCACGGATACGCTTGTCATCGGTGATGACACCGCTTCCGTCCTTAGCCATCGGGACATTGAAGTCACAGCGCAGCAGTACCTTCTTGCCCGATACGTCGATGTCTACGACACTCTTCTTATTGTACTCCATTGTATAACACTCCTTATTAACTGGAACAACGTACACATTGAGGTGAAAACATAAAAATTGTTACGTTTCCACTGAAAAATTATACCGTCTTATGCCGTACATTGCAAGATGCTTTTGTTAAAAAATGCGCATTTTTTCCGTTTTTTTCAGCAAAAGACCGTATTTATGCCCGCGGAGCACCGCGAAAAATGACACCCATTGCCTGCGGACCGGTGTTGGAGGTGACCATGACCCCCAGCGGGCCGCGCTCCACAGCGGCAAATCCCGCCTCCAGCAGCTTGCTTTCCAGCGCCGCAATCTGTGCCTCCGGCACATCGCCATGGGCAATATGGGCCGTCTGATGCTCCCGGTCCACAGCATCCTTCACCGCCAGCTCCACCAGCTTGTTGGCAACCGCCTTGTCTCCGCGCACCTTGCACATGACATCCACAGCGCCGTTGAACACCACGGCAAGCGGGCGCAGCCCCAGTGCATCGCCCACAAACGCGGCGCCGCCGGAAATCCGGCCGCTCTTGCGCAGGATGCGCAGGTTGTAAATACCCACATAAGCCTTCATGCCCTTGGACAGGCTGGTCATCTCCGCGACGATTTCCGCAAAGGATTTGCCTTCCTCCCGCATTTTCGCGCCGGTAACCGCCACCTTGCCATAGGTGTAGGAATAGCACAGGGAATCAATCAGCTCGATGACCATATCCTTTCCATATTCGTCATAAAACATGTCCCGGGTGATGCAGGCAGCCTGATAGGTACCGGAGCCCTTGCTGTTGATGAGCACGCCCACCACATGGGTACATCCTTCCGCTTTTGCCTTTTTATACAGGTTGAGGAAGCTGTCCATGCCTACCTGGGAGGTCTGAGGGAAATCCTTGCTTTCCTCCAGCATCTTCCAGTATTCCTCCGGTGTGATGTCATAATACTCCAGATAGGTTTTGCCATCCACGGTCACACGCAGCGGCACAATGTCAATCTTCCGGCGTTCCGCCTCCGCACGGGTGAGGTCGGCAGCCGAATCGGTAAAAATACAGATTTTCTCGTTTTGTTTTGCCATATGATTCAAACCTCCGGAAACGGCCCTGCACTGCACAGGTCCGCAAAATCGTTCTGCCGCAGTGCCTCATATACGACAACGGCAACGCTGTTGGATAAATTCAGGCATCGTGCACCCTCACGCATCGGAATACGCACACAGCGTTCCGGATGGGCGGCAAGCAGCTGTTCCGGCAGGCCCTTGGTTTCCTTGCCAAACAGCAGATAGGCATCCGGCGGATAGGTGACATCGGTATGCCGCTGCCGGCCCTTGCTGGTGGCATAAAAGTAGGTGCCGTCCGGATTTTTCTCCCAGAATTCCTCCAGTGAGTCATAATAACGCACATCCAGCAGATGCCAGTAATCCAGCCCTGCCCGCTTGAGCTGGCGGTCATTGATCTGGAAGCCCAGCGGGCCGACCAGATGCAGCGTGCAGCCGGTGACGGCACAGGTGCGCGCAATATTTCCGGTATTCTGTGGAATCTCCGGTTCTACCAAAACAATGCCAAGCATATCGTTTCCCCTTTGTTGCATCAATCCGGCAGGTACAATATCCCTCCTCTGAGGTACACCCCTTCTGCCTTGTACCTATCATATGATATTTTTGCGCCTATTTCAAGAAAGTTTTTCTCCAATGAGGTAAAAAATCTGTAATTTTCTCCCCAAACAGGCATTTTACCCTGTCTCAAAGGCAATTTTTGCCTTACAGGCATAAAAAAAGCCCTGCAGCGGCATGCTGCAGGGCCGGCAGTCACTCTGACTGCGAAGCTGCAAAATATTCTCTGGTTTGGGTGATATCATCGGCAATGGCCTGCCGCAGCAGCTCGCTGTCCGCATACTGACGCTCCGGGCGCAGGAAATGCAGCAGCTCCACCTGAATGAACTTGCCATACAGGTCGCCGTCAAAGTCCAGAATATGGGGCTCCACACAGGGCCTGTCACCCAGCCCGAAGGTGGGGTGCACGCCGATATTGGTCACAGCAATATGGGATGTCCCATCCGCAATCACACGGGAGACATACACGCCGAAGGGCGGTGCCTGCATCTCCTCCGGCAGCTCCAGATTGACGGTGCGGAATCCCAGCGTACGCCCCACACGCCGTCCGTGCTGCACCACGCCGGCAATGGTATACGGATGTCCCAAAAACTGTGCGGCACGCTCCATATTGCCCATGGCAAGCTGCTGGCGGATATAGGTGGAGCTGACCACGATATTGTCAATCATAACGCTCTCCACAATATCACAGCCGATGCCCAGCCGTGCGCATTCCTCCTGCAGGCGTTCCGGCGTGCCCTGCCCGCGGTAGCCAAACCGGTTGTTTCGTCCGGTAATAATCCAGCAGGCATGGAACTGTCCCACCAGCACATCATCCACAAAGGCTTTCCAGTCCATATTGCGCAGTTCCTCATTAAACCGCGCAAAAATCACTTCATCCACGCCGCCGCGTTCCCGGATTTCCGCGCCCCTGCGTGCTTCCGAAGTAATCAGCGGTACGCGCCGTCCCGTGATGACGGTGTCCGGATGCACATTGAAGGTAAACACCGAAGACACCGCACCGGTTTCCTTTGCCCGCTGTACGGCCAGCTTCATCAGCGCCTGATGGCCGCAGTGCACGCCGTCAAAATATCCCAGTGCAATGGCGCGTTTTGCATCTTTCTCTATCATGATGGTTGATCCTCTTCTCTCCGGCTCTGCCCTGCATTACCGGAATCTTTTTTCATAAAACAGTGCCAGACCGCCACGGTCCAGTGAATCCACACGACCCAGCATCCAGAATGCCCCGCGGTAATAGACCCGGCACAGCGTCCCGGCCTCCTGCGGCATATCGGTCACATGCTCCGGCGTGATGAACGCGCCGTTCTGTGCCCGCTGGTAGCCGTAGTCGTCTATGGTGACGGCAGGATACATCTGAAACAGGCTGTCCGTATCCAGCAGCAGGCTTTCGATATCATCCGCCTCCGCTGCCGCCTGGATCTGTTCCAGCGTATGGCTCTGCTCCAGCGTATACCGCCCGCTGACAGTGCGCTGCAATGCGGTCATGACAGCATAGGTTTCCAGCGCTTCCCCCAGATCATGCACCAGTGTGCGCACGTAGGTGCCCTTGGAGCAATAAAACCGGATGGAGCCACATTGGGATACCTCGTCAAATTCAAGCAGTTCTGCGGCATGTACGGTGATCGGACGGGCCTTCCGTTCCACCTCCACGCCCTTGCGCGCCAGGTCATACAGCCGCTGCCCGTTTACTTTGACAGCGGAATACATGGGCGGCATCTGCTGCTGTTCCCCCTGCATGGCAGCAACCGCCTGCTCCAGCTGCTGCCGGGTGACGGTTTTGTCCGAACGGGCAATTTCCGTTCCGGTGCTGTCCTGGGTATCGGTGGCATAGCCAAGGGCAAACCCGGCAATGTATTCCTTTGCCTGTGCCGCTGCCATATCCGCTGCCTTTGTGGCGCCGCCCACAAATACCGGCAGCACCCCGGTGGCCATGGGGTCCAGCGTCCCGCCATGCCCGATGCGCCGTTCATGCAGGATGCCACGCAGCTTGGCAACCACGTCAAACGAGGTAAAATCCTGGGGTTTATTGACAATTAAAACGCCGTTATAGCGTGATTCATGCTTCGCCACGGTACACCTTTTCTGTCGCGTCCAGCATGCGCTGAATGGCTTCTCCGGATGGGCAGGACAAGGTAGCACCTGCGGCACGCAGATGTCCGCCGCCGCCTACCTGCATGCAGATGGCTGCCGCATCCACTTCCTTTGTCGTGCGGACAGAAACCTTGGTTTCCCCGCTCTCCAGCTCGGTCAGGGTCAGGCCCACCTCCACGCCTTCAATCTGGCGCGGAATGCCCGCAATGGCATCCAGGTCATCCCAGTCCGCGCCGGTGCGCTGGCGGTCCTCCAGCCGGATGAGCGCCACGGCAACCTTGCCTTCATGGTAGAACGCCATGCTGGCGAACAGAATGCGCTCGATTTCATACCGTGCACGGGATTTGGTTTCAAACAGCGCGCGGTTGATTTCGCCGCCGTCCACACCGGCATCCAGGCATTTTGCCGCCACAAGATGGGTATTGGAGGTGGTATTGGAAAATTTAAAGCAGCCGGTATCGGTGGAGGCACCTACATAGATGCCTCTGGCAATATCCGCATCCAGCTCCACGCCCATGGCTTCCACCACCTCGCAGATGATCTCCGCACAGGCAGCATAATGCCCGCCTACCAGATTCACCTTGCCAAAGCCCGGATTGGAGCCATGATGGTCAATGACCACATCCACACGTTCCGCATACTGTGCCATTTCCGGCGGGAGCATGTCGGGTGCCGCGCAGTCCACTGCCACAACACAACCCGGTTCAAAGTCCTCCGGTGCGTAATATGGCTCAATATAGCTGCCATACCGCCGGGTTACACCGGTATTTTTCGCGGTATACGCGGTTTTGCCCAGCTTGCGCAGGGCAAGGCACAGCGCGCCTGCACTGCCGGTGGTATCACCGTCCGGTCGGCGGTGGGTCAGGATCAGGAACCGGTCCTGACCCTGCAATACGTCAGCTGTACGGGAAACCGTTCCAATCACAGCTTTCCCTCCCGTTCCAGATCATGCAGCATATCATTGATGTGTGCGCCATGGGTGATGGAATCATCCAGCGTAAATACGATCTCCGGCGCATAGCGCATGCGGATTTTGGATGCGCATTCCCGGCGCAGATAGCCGCCTGCGGATTTCAGGCCGCGCATGACATCCTTTTTCTGCTGCTCGGAACCAAATACGCTGATATATGCCTTTGCATAACGCAGGTCACCGGTTACCTCACAGCGGGTGACCGAAACCATGGCTTCATGGACCCGCGGGTCCTTCAGCGTGCGGATTGCCTCGGACAGTGCCTTCTGGAATTCGTCGCTGATGCGTTCGCTCCTCTGAGACATAGCTTTTTTCTCCTTCTTCAAATAGACAAAAACCGCAGGCGGGCGGCGATTTCCATTCTGTCGCACCCACCCGCGGTGATCGGATTTGCTTAATCCTTGATCTGCTCCATCACGAAGGACTCGATGATGTCGCCTTCCTTCAGATCGTTATAGTTTTCAATGCCCATGCCGCATTCATAGCCTGCTGCAACTTCCTTCACGTCATCCTTGAATCGCTTCAGGGAGTTCAGGTGGCCCTCATGAATGACAATGCCGTCACGCACAATGCGTACCTCGCAGGCACGGACAATCTTGCCGTCCTGTACATATGCACCGGCAATGGTGCCTACGCCGGAAACCTTGAAGGTCTGGCGGATTTCCGCATGACCTACAACCACTTCCTTGAACTTCGGATCCAGCATGCCCTTCATTGCCTGCTGCATTTCCTCCAGGCAGTCATAGATGACACGGTACAGGCGGATTTCTACATCCTGATCGTGTGCGGAATCTGCCGCTGCACGCTCCGGACGGACATTAAAGCCGACAATAATTGCATTGGATGCGGTTGCCAGCATGACATCCGATTCATTGATCGCACCAACTGCGCCATGGATGACATTGACACGGACTTCCTCATTGCTCAGCTTGAGCAGCGATGCGCGAACGGCTTCCACAGAGCCCTGAACGTCAGCCTTGATGATGATGTTCAGCTCCTTCATGTTGCCCTGCTGGATGGTATCAAACAGATTCTCCAGGGTAACCTTCTGCATTGCCTTGTTGCGCTCTTCCTTCTCCTGATCCTTACGCTGCTCAACCAGCTCACGTGCCATGCGCTCGTTGTCAACCGCATAGAAGATGTCACCGGCATCCGGTACTTCACCCAGACCGATGATCTCAACCGGTACGGACGGGCCAGCCTGTTCCAGCTTGCGTCCACGCTCGTCGGTCATGACACGGACACGGCCAACCGCCTTGCCTGCAATGACGGTCTCGCCGGTATGCAGCGTACCGTTCTGTACCAGCACAGTTGCCACCGGGCCGCGGCCGCGGTCCAGCTTTGCCTCGATGACAGTACCCTTTGCCTGACGGTTCGGGTTTGCCCGCAGCTCCTGCATGTCTGCGGTCAGCAGTACCATTTCCAGCAGGTTTTCAATGCCGATGCCCTGTTTTGCGGAGATCTTGCAGACGATGGTTTCACCGCCCCATTCCTCCGGTACCAGCTCGTACTCGGTCAGCTGCTGCAGGACACGATCCGGATCGGCATTTTCCTTATCAATCTTGTTCACCGCAACGATAATCGGAATCTCCGCTGCCTTAGCATGGTTGATTGCCTCGATGGTCTGGGGCATGATGCCGTCATCTGCCGCCACAACCAGAATGGCAATATCGGTAACCTGTGCGCCGCGGGCACGCATGGAAGTAAATGCCGCATGGCCCGGGGTATCCAGGAAGGTAATCGGACGGCCGTCTACCTTGACGCGGTATGCACCGATGTGCTGGGTAATGCCGCCTGCTTCGCCTGCTGCCACATCGGTCTTACGGATGCAGTCCAGCAGGGAGGTCTTGCCGTGGTCAACGTGGCCCATGACAACGATAACCGGGCTTCTCGGCTCCAGGTTTTCTTCCTTGTCCTCGCTCTCGTCAAACAGCTTTTCCTCGATGGTGACAAAGACTTCCTTCTCGACCTTTGCACCCATTTCCTCTGCCACAATGGCAGCGGTATCAAAGTCAATGGTCTGGGAGATGTTTGCCATAACACCCAGCTTGAGCAGCTCCTTGATGACATCGGCTGCGGTACGCTTCAGGCGGGATGCCAGCTCACCGACATTGATTTCATCCGGAATCATGACCTTCAGCTGTACCTTCTTGATCTGCTGCTGCTGGCGCTGCAGGCGCTTGAACTTCTCCTGCTCCTCCTGACGGCGCTTGCTGGAGAACGGCTTGCGGGTATCCGCCTTACGGGTGATCTTCTGCTTGCCCTGCTTCATGCGGTCCGCCTTCTGCGGTACCAGTGCGTCAATGCGGTCATCATAGCGATCCAGGTTCACATTGCCGCCGCCGCGGGTGTCAACGCGATGGATCTGCTTGCCCTTGGGCTTGTTCTCCTCGGTCATAACGGAAGAAGAACCCTCTGCCTCAACAGCACCCTGCGGGCGCAGGATCTGGCGCTGCTCATGGGGCTTTGCCGGCTGACGCTTCTTCTTGCGGTCGTTATTGCGACTGCCCTGCTTCTGCTCTGCCGGTGCAGCCTTTTCCTCCGGCTTTTCTGCCTTCTTCGGCTCCTGCTTTCTGGTTTCCTTTTTGGCTTCCGGCTTGACGGCATCCTTCTTGCCTTCCTGCTTGGCAGCCTTCTTTACCGGCTGCTGGCGGACAACCTGGGTTGTGGGCGCCTTGCGTTCTGCTGCCTGCTGGCTCAGAACCTCTTCCATATTTTCAACCGGATGCTTCTTTGTCATATAATCAAAGATCAGATTCAGCTCCTCCGTCTCCAGAACCTGCATATGGTTCTTCGGTGCGGTGAAGTATTCTGTCATCACATCGGTGATATCCTTTGTATTCACGCCAAAATCCTTGGCTACTTCATGTACACGGTATTTATTCTCAATACTCATGCGCGTTCACCTCCACGTTTCGTATAGGTTGACTGTTTCCTGCCGCCGGAGGACTGGTTCCGTGCGGACTTCTTGCGCGGCTTCTTTGTGCCGCGGCGCGATAAGATGCGCGTTTTCTTCTGCTCCAGCTGCTGTGCCAGTGGTTCATACTGCGGATCCGCTCCGGCTGCCTTCGCTGCGGCGGCAGCTGCAAAGCCGATGTCCGTGATGCAGCAGATCGCCGTAGGCTTGCGGCCCAATGCCCAGCCAAGCTCCTGCGCGCTGTCCTCCAGCCGCAGCACCGGCACGCCCTTTTCCTGCTCATGCCGCTGGGCACGGCGGGTAATGTTGGCTCCTGCATCCCCTGCCAGCACAAGCAATCTGGCTTCCCCGGCAGATACGATATCTGCCACGGCATCATCACCGCTTACCAGCTTGCCGGCCCGGAAGCACAGGCCCAGCAGACTCAATATTTCATGCATCGCCATTCTCCATCTGGGCACACAGCTGGTCGTATACTTCCTCCGGGATCTGGCACTGGAACGCATTTCCCAGCGCATTTTTCTTCTTTGCCTTTGCAAGGCAGGTGGGATCCGGGCAGATATACGCTCCGCGTCCGGGATTCTTGCCGCGGAAATCCAGTCCGATTTCCCCCTCCGGTGAACGTACCACGCGGATCAGCTCCCGTTTCGGCTTCATTTCCCGGCATCCAACACACTGGCGCATCGGGATTTTCTTTTTCTGCACCGTGCCGTACCTCCTTAAACCTCTTCGTCAGCGATCAGGTCGTCATCTGCTTCCGCAGCCTGCTGTCTGGCAGCGCTTTCCGAACCGATGTCAATCTTGCAGCCGGTCAGCTTGGCAGCAAGGCGGGCATTCTGGCCTTCCTTGCCGATTGCCAGAGACAGCTGGTCATCCGGTACGGTAACACGGCAGCTCTTGCCATCCGGCAGCATCACCGCACTGACGACATCTGCCGGGCTGAGCGCCTCGGAAACGAAGGTTGCCGTATCCTCGGAATACTTGATGATGTCAATCTTTTCACCGGACAGCTCACTGACAATGCTGCCCACACGGGAGCCCCGCGGGCCAACACAGGCGCCAATCGGGTCAACCTTTTCGTCATGGGTCATCACCGCAATCTTGGTGCGGTTGCCTGCCTCACGGGCAATGGACTTGATTTCCACAATGCCGTCATGGATTTCCGGTACTTCCAGCTCAAACAGACGCTTGACCAGTCCCGGATGGGTGCGGGAGATCAGTACCTGCGGGCCATGGGTACCCTTGCGTACCTCTACGACAAATACCTTGATGCGCTGGCCTTCGGTCAGGTTCTCACCCGGTACCTGCTCGTTTCTGGACAGGACAGCCTCGGTCTTTTCGCCGTCGCTGACCATTTCCAGAATGATATTCTCTGTGCGCGGGTCAATACGGCTGACAACCGCGCTGAGGATTTCATGCTCACGGGAGCTGTATTCGTTATATACCATGCCGCGCTCGGATTCACGGATGCCCTGAATGATGACCTGCTTGGCAGCCTGTGCCGCAATGCGGCCGAACTTCTTGGTTTCCACATCCACACGCACATGGTCGCCCAGCGATGCGAGGGGGCTGATCCGCTTGGCATCCGGCAGGGAGATCTCGGTCAGCGGGTCCTCCGCCTCGTCCACAACCTCCTTGGAAACATACATATGGATGGTGCGCTCCTCCAGATCCGGTTCAACATATACATTGTCACACTTCAGACCGTCATTGTCCTTTTTGTATGCGGTCAGCAATGCCTGACAGACACGGTCGAGCATATAATCAACCGGGATTCCCTTTTCTTTTTCCAGCTGTTCCAGCGCTGCAAAAAATTCTGCGTTCATGTTTTTGATATTCACTCCTTATTGTGTGCGGTATGGCGCTGCGCCATACCTGAATGCGTCATCGTCTGATGTTAAATCGTGACAGACAGGCGTACTGCCGCAATATCCTTCGGTTCATACACGGTAACAGTGCCGTTTTCCTCCAGCGTCACACAGCCCTCATCATAGCCCCGGAGGATACCGGTGGCCATTTTGCTGCCGTTCACCGGACGATAGAATTTTACCTCTACCTCACTGCCCATGAAGGCGGCGAAATGCTCCGGACGCTTGAGCCTGCGGGTCAGTCCAGCCGAAGAAACGCAAAGCGTATACGGCGGCAGCGATGCAAATTCCTTTTCGTCCAGATACGGATCAACGTAACGGGACAGCTTCTCGCAGTCATCAATATCCGTATGTCCTGCGCGGTCAATGGTAATGGTCAGCATATACTGTCCGCCTTCCTTTTCAAAGGTGACATCCCAAAGGCTGACACCCATTTCGGTTGCAAACGGTTCGCTGATTTCCCAGACACGCTTACAAACTTCTTTTGCTGTCATATTTACCTCCCTGTCATCCGGGAAACGGACTGCAGATGGCGCCTGCCAACCCGCTGCCGCTTCCACAGCAATAAGAAAGAGTGGGTTACCCCACTCTCCTTGGATCGAAATTCTTACACTAACAATATATATTATAACACGCAGGAATGGTATATGCAAGTAAAACTTTCCCATTCCTCAGAATTCCTGTACTCAGCCCCGGCGCAGCAGCTTATTGACAGACAGCAGGATCTCCCGTGCGTTGATAAAAAACAGCAGCAGGAACAGTGCCGGCACAAAGACATACCACAACGGCAGCTGCAGCGTCATAATCATCGCCTGTGCAAACAGAATCACAATGCTGCACACAGTCTTTTGGATGTTCCAGCGGATTTTCAGATACCGCTGGGTGTTGAACGCGCGGATCAGGAACAATACCAGATAGCTGATAAAGGTTGCAATGCCTGCGCCCAACGCGCCATAGAACGGGCTGATTCTGCCCATCAGCGGAATCAGGATGCAGTTCAGCGTGATATTGACAATGGCACAGGTCATGGTGGTGACCATAGAATTCTTACTGCGCAGCTTGAGCATATAGACACTTGCAAGGAAGGTGGACAGCAGTCCGAAGGTGGTTGCCAGAGTCAGAATCGGAATAAACCGCCAGGAGATAAAGAAATCCTTGCCAACCATGAAGGTCATCACAAATTTGCACACCATAATCAGACCGGAGCTGCCAATAAAGGCAATGGAGGAATAGGCGCCCAGCACCTTGCTGAAAAAGTCCACCTGCTCCTTCGGGTCACTTTCCTTCACCGCGGAAATCTGCCAGGCATCCGCAAACAGGTTTGCCACTATCAGCAGAATGTTGGGAATTTTATTCGCCGCGGCATACAGGCCGTTTGCCTCCGTGCTGATAAAGAAAATAATCAGGTACCGGTCGGACATATTGATAATCCACTGGCATACCGTCTGGGGTACCAGCGGCAGGGCATACTTGCGCATACGTCTGGACAAGCCCCGGTCCATGCGGCGGCTGAAGGGCGGCAGCAGATACCGGTGTTCCTTTGCCAGCACGAACATCAGCAGACCCAGCACCAGGTCGGAAATGATATTGGCCATGAGATAACCCATGACACGGAAATGGGGCAGCAGCAAAATATTCAGAATAACATTGAGAAAGGTATTGCCAATGCCGTTTGCCGCATACATTTTGTTATAGCCCATGCTGAGAGCAAACTGGATGCACAGTGTGCGCAGGCTGGAGGCCAGCACAAACGCCAGCACCGCAATGGTATAGCCTGCCATGAAGTCCATGGAGTACCGCAGCACCGGAGATACCACCGCAAGGCAGGCAAAGCCAAGCAGGATCGTATACAGGCCGCTGCTGAACACGCTTTTACGGTCCACATTGTTTTCCAGTCCAAAGCGGATGACCGCATTGTTGATGCCAACCGAGGCGATCGGAATCATCAGCTGTCCCACGTTAATCAGGGCATCTACCGTACCATATTCGCCTGTGCTCAGGATGTTGGTATAAAACGGCAGCATCAGGAACACAAGCACCTTGGAGGAAAATGTACCGATGGCAAAAATAATGGTATTGCCCATCAGCTTTTTATATCTGTTTTGCGCCATAGTTTCCTTCCTTACTTTCCTAGATTCGTAATGTAACGATTATAGCACCGGGAAAAATGGGTTGCAAGACGCATCCATGCTAAAAACAGTGGAAAATACCGCCGGAACACCGACAATATGCTACGCCTGTCCCGGAAAACAGGAAAAGGGATTGTTCCGATAGCATGCGCTCGAAACAATCCCCTTTAAAGTCATGAATAAAAATTCAATTATACCAGCTCGATAATAGCCATTTCAGCAGCATCGCCGCGACGCGGGCCGATCTTTACGATGCGGGTGTAGCCGCCGTTGCGGTCAGCGTACTTCTCAGCCAGCTCGCCGAATACCTTAGCTTCAACTTCCTTCTTGGTGATGAAAGCTGCTGCCTGACGACGGGTAGCGAGGGTGTTCTTCTTACCGAGTGTGATCATCTTCTCTGCGAGAGGACGAACTTCTCTGGCTCTTGCAACGGTGGTTTCAATTCTGCCGTTTTCCAGCAGGTAGGTTACCATTGCTCTGAGCATTGCCATTCTATGGTCAGTGGTTCTGCCGAGTTTACGGTTTCCAGCCATGAGAAAATACCTCCTTTGGTACAGGTCTATCTATTCCTTGCGGCCTCCCCGGTGAAATTCACCGGGGTCCGCGGATGTTGGTTGGGTTTAACTTAGTCTTCGCTCTTTGCCAGGGACAGTCCCATTGCATCAAGCTTGAAGATAACTTCCTCCAGCGACTTCTTGCCCAGGTTACGGACCTTCATCATGTCGTCTTCGGAGGTGTTAATCAGGTCTTCTACTGTGTTGATACCGGCGCGCTTGAGGCAGTTGAAGGAACGAACCGACAGGTCCAGCTCTTCAATGGTCATCTCAAGAACCTTATCATGCTGTGTTTCAGCCTTCTCAACCACAGTGGAATGGGAACCGATTTCCTCAGAGAGGTCAACAAACAGAGACAGATGGTCTGTCAGAACCTTTGCGCCCAGGGATACTGCATCCTTTGCAGTGATGGTGCGGTCAGTCCAGACCTCCAGGGTCAGCTTGTCGTAATCGGTCATATTGCCGACACGAGTGTTTTCAACTGTGTAATTTACCTTATAGACAGGCGTGTAAATCGAGTCAACCGGAATCACACCGATTGCAGTCTGATACTGCTTGTTGCGTTCTGCGGAAATATAGCCGCGGCCATTGGTCAGGGTAATTTCCATGGACAGACGCGCATCACTCATCAGGGTTGCAATATGCAGCTCCGGATTCAGGATCTCAACTTCACCATCCGTGTGGATATCGCCGGCAGTAACCGTGCCTTCTCCACTTGCCTCAATGTATACGGTCTTCGGACCGTCACAGTAAAGCTTTGCAATGATGCCCTTGACGTTGAGCACGATCTCCGTAACATCTTCCTTCACACCCGGAATGGTAGAGAACTCATGCTGTACACCGGCGATCTTGATGCTGCTTGCAGCCGTGCCCGGCAGGGACGACAGCAGGATGCGGCGAAGGGAGTTTCCGAGAGTGGTTCCGTAACCGCGTTCCAGCGGCTCTACAACGAACTTGCCGTAGGAACCATCTTCTGCAAGGTTTTCGCAGTCTATACGGGGCTTTTCAATTTCGATCATTTAAATGATACCCTCCTTATCAGTCGGCGAAATAATAAAACAAACAAATGAGGGCAAATCTTACTTGGAGTACAACTCGACGATGAGGTGCTCTGCAACTTCGTAGTCGATGTCATCGCGCTGCGGCATTGCAATTACCTTGCCTTCAAAGCTGTCCTTTTCCTTCTCCAGCCACTTCGGGCAGGAGGTAGCGCCCAGCTCTTCAACCAGAGCCTTGAACTTTGCGCTGGAACGGGACTTTTCGCAAACTGCTACAACATCGCCCGGCTTTACGCGGTAGGAAGCGATGTCTACCTTCTGGCCGTTTACGGTGAAATGGCCATGGGAGGTCAGCTGACGAGCCTCACGACGGGTCTTAGCGAAGCCCAGACGGAAAACAACGTTGTCCAGACGGGTCTCCAGCAGCATCAGCAGGTTTTCACCAGCCTTGCCGTCCATCTTTTCAGCCTTCTCGTAGTATCTTCTAAACTGCTTCTCCAGAACGCCGTAAATAAACTTAACCTTCTGCTTTTCGTTCAGCTGGGTAGCATATTCAGACTGCTTTCTTCTGGACTGCTTCGGGGTTCTCTTGGTCTCCTTGGAAACGCCCAGAACTGCCGGAGAAATACCCAGAGTCTTGCAGCGCTTCAGGATCGGCTGTGTGTTTTTAGCCATAGGTCTGTATCCTCCTTATTAAACTCTTCTTCTCTTCGGCGGACGGCAGCCATTGTGCGGGATGGGGGTAACATCCTTAATCATGGTTACTTCCAGACCGGTTGCCTGCAGTGCGCGGATAGCAGCCTCACGGCCGGAACCCGGGCCCTTTACGTAGACTTCAACAGTCTTCAGGCCATGCTCCATTGCAGCCTTGGCAGCGGTCTCAGCAGCAGTCTGTGCAGCGAACGGAGTGGACTTACGGGAACCACGGAAGCCCATTTCGCCAGCGGATGCCCAGGAAATTGCATTGCCGTTCAAGTCGCTGATGGTTACGATGGTATTGTTAAAGGAGGAACGGATATGAGCCGCACCCTTTTCGATGTTCTTGCTTACGCGGCGCTTACGAGAAACGGCGCCCTTCTTCTGTGCCTTAGCCATTTTTCAGTACGCCTCCTTACTTCTTCTTGTTCGCAATGGTCTTCTTCGGGCCCTTGCGAGTACGAGCGTTGGTCTTGGTACGCTGGCCGCGAACCGGCAGGCCTCTTCTGTGGCGGGTGCCACGGTAGGAGCCGATTTCTACCAGGCGCTTGATGTTCAGCGCAACTTCACGGCGCAGGTCGCCCTCTACAGTATAATCATGGATTACCTCACGCAGCTTGATTTCCTCTGCTTCGGTCAGATCCTTAACACGGGTATCCGGGTTGATACCAGCTTTATTCAAAATCTCATTGGACAGCTTCCGGCCGATGCCGTAGACGTAGGTCAGGCCAATTTCTACGCGCTTTTCTCTCGGAAGGTCTACACCGGCAATTCTTGCCATTTACTAACGCACCTCCTGTGTGGTTGACTGGGAATTAGCCCTGCTTCTGCTTGTGCTTCGGGTTCGTGCAGATTACCATGACACGACCCTTGCGACGAATGATCTTGCACTTCTCGCAAATCGGTTTTACAGACGGTCTTACTTTCATTGAAATAACCTCCATAGTAAGGTTGTGTCGAACCCGGAAAAGGTCTGTGTTCTTTTTCCGGGGGTGTGAATCTGGATTATTTGGATCTCCAGGTGATTCTGCCCTTGGTCAGGTCATACGGGGAAACCTGTACCGTTACTTTATCGCCGGGCAGGATGCGGATATAATTCATTCTAAGCTTACCGGAGATGTGAGCCTGAATGACCGGCTTCGCCGGATTGTTCAGTTCTACCTTAAAGGTAGCGTTTGGCAGCGCCTCTATGACGGTACCTTCCAGTTCAATCAAGTCCTCTTTTGGCATCTTAATTTTCCTCCATTTGTCAGAAAGTCTACGGCCCTGCATGTATTGGGCCCCCGCCTCATGGTCGGACGCAGCATCGTCCTTCCGCAGCCGCAGCGGGTTTGTTTCAAATCATGTGGGGTTGCAATCCCGTCCTCACCAGTTTTCTCCGTCCTCAGGGAGTGTCAGGATCACCGGATCTCCCTCGGTGATGGCAACGGAATTCTCATAGTGTGCAGAAAGCTTTCCGTCCTTTGTCTTGACGGTCCAGCCGTCAGACATAACGTTGACCTCGTACACACCTACATTAACCATAGGCTCAATGGCTAAGGTCATTCCCGGCTGAAGCCGCACGCCGTGTCCTGGCCGTCCGAAGTTCGGTACCTCCGGATCTTCGTGCAGATTAGCGCCTACGCCATGTCCGACAAAGTCACGCACCAGGGAAAAGCCCTGCGCCTCGACATAGGTCTGGATGGCATGGGAAATGTCTGATATACGATTACCCTTACGGGCAAACTTGATGCCCTCATAGAAACTCTGTCGGGTCACTTCGATGAGCCGTCTTGCCTCTTCCGACACCTCTCCACAGGGGATGGTGCAGGCACAGTCGCCGTGGAAGCCGTTGATGTAGGCACCAACGTCCACCTTGACAATATCTCCCTCGTGAATGACACGGGAACGCGAGGGGATGCCATGGATGACTTCATCGTTGATCGAAACACAGGCGCTTCCCGGGAACCCCCCATAACCGAGGAAAGACGGTTTCGCTCCCGCCTTCTCAATGGTTCTCCGTACGATTTTATCGATTTCACCTGTGGTGACCCCCGGCCGGACAGCACGAGCCGCAGCGGCGCGTGCCGCTGCGGTGATTCGTCCTGCCTGACGCATTAATTCCAATTCTTGCTTGGATTTAAGTCTGATCATCTCGTTTAAATCCCCAGTGCTTCACATGCCAGCTTCTTGGTCTTTTCGAAATCGTTGTCGATCTCGATGCTCTTCAGCTTGCCAAGACCTGCATAAAAGCCCTTGACCGGCTCGGTCTGCTCATGGTAGGTCTGCAGACGTGCCAGCACGGTTTCCGGCGCGTCATCCTTGCGGATTACGAGCTTGTCGCCGCAGCTGTCGCAGATCCCTTCCTGCTTCGGAGCCATGGTTTCGCTGTTGACATTGTAGGTCGCACCGCAGGACAGGCATACGCGTCTGCCGCCCATGCGCTTTACGATGGTCTCGTCCGGAATTTCCAGAGAGAGCGCACAGTCCATCGGAACTACCTTTTCCAGTGCCTCAGCCTGAGGGATGTTGCGCGGAAAGCCATCCAGGATGCAGCCGTTTGCGCAGTCCTCCTGTGCAAGACGGTCCTTAATCAGGCCAATGACAACCTCGTCCGGAACGAGATCGCCGGCATCCATGTACTTCTTTGCGCTCAGACCCAGCTCGGTCTGATTCTTAATAGCCTCACGGAGCATATTGCCGGTGGATACCGACGGAATACCCATCTTTTCGATGAGATATGCTGCCAGCGTACCCTTACCGGCGCCCGGAGCGCCAAGTAAAACGAGTTTCATTTTTTTCGATCTCCTCTATTATAACCGCTGATTCCAGGAATTGCAATCTACTTTTTCACTAAATTTTATTCAAGGAATCCCTTATAATTTCTCATCATGAGCTGGCTTTCCAGCTGACGAACGGTTTCCAGTGCTACGCCGACAACGATCAGTACCGAAGTACCGCCCAGAGCGATGCTGCTCATGTTGCTGTTCAGCGCACCGACAACCAGCGGAACACCGGCAACGATGCTCAGGAAGATAGCTCCCAGGAAGGTTACCTTGCCAAGTGCCTTGGTAATAAAGTCGGATGTGGGACGACCCGGACGGAAGCCCGGAATAAATCCGCCGTTCTTCTTCAGATTGTTCGCAATTTCAACCGGGTTAAACTGGATTGCTGCGTAGAAATAGCTGAACATGAAGATCAGCAGTACATACAGAATGATGTAGAACGCATTATCCGGGGAGAACAGTTTGAAGATAAAGCTTGCAACGCCGCCTTCCTTCGGGGTAACCATCATTTCGATGGTAGCCGGCAGCGACATGATGGACGCTGCGAAGATAATCGGCATAACGCCGGAGGCGTTGACCTTGATCGGCAGATGGGTCGACTGACCGCCATACATCTTGCGGCCGACCACACGCTTTGCGTACTGGATCGGGATTTTTCTCTCAGCATCGGAAATGAATACGACAAATACGACGATTGCGAGAGAGATGACAACAACCAGTGCAGCTACAAAGTAGCTTACGCCGCCGTTGCGGATCATCTCGACCAGAGTGGAAACCATCGCCGGACCTCTGGAGACGATGCCGGCAAACAGCAGGATGCTGATGCCGTTGCCCACACCATTCTTGGTGATCAGCTCACCCATGTACATGATGAGGGCAGTGCCTGCGGTAAAGGTCAGAACGATGATGCATCCATGCCAGAAGTCGGTCTCAGCGATGAGATTGTTGCTTCTGAGCAGGATATAGTAGGAATAGCCCTGGAGAAGACCCAGCGCAACACCCACATAGCGGGTGATGGCTGAAATCTTCTTCTGGCCTGCTTCGCCTTCCTCACGAACCATGCGCTCCAGTGCCGGAATGGCAACTGTCAGCAGCTGGATGATGATGGAAGCGTTAATATACGGGGTAACCGACATTGCGAAGATTGTCGCACGGGACAGGCCGCCGCCGGAGAATACGTTCATCAGGCCCAGAGCGGTGCCGGAGAGCGAATCAAAGTAGGTGGACAGCTGTGCAATGTCAATATAAGGTACAGGAATAGAGGAGCCTAACCGGAACAGCAGAATGATAAAGGCGGTATAAACCAGCTTTTTTCTCAGTTCCGGAACATGCCAAGCGGCTTTTAAGGTCTCAATCACCTTATACCACCTCGGCCTTTCCTCCTGCTGCCTCGATTTTTTCCTTAGCGGAAGCAGAGAAAGCAGCTGCCTGTACGGTCAGCTTCTTGGTGATCTCGCCGTTGCCCAGAACCTTGACACCATCCAGTGTCTTCTTTACCAGGCCAGCAGCAACCAGATCTGCAACAGTGACAACTGCACCGTCTTCGAATCTGTTGAGATCAGATACATTTACGACAGCATTCTCGGTGCCGAAAATGTTGTGGAAACCGCGCTTCGGCAGACGGCGAGCCAGCGGCATCTGGCCGCCTTCAAAGCCCGGACGTACGCCGCCGCCGGAACGAGCCCACTGGCCCTTGTGTCCGCGGCCTGCGGTCTTGCCGTTGCCGGAACCGGCGCCACGGCCCTTACGGAATGCAGGCTGAGTAGAACCTTCAGCCGGCTTCAGATCCTGTAACTTCATGTTCTACACCTCCTTATGCGTTAGCCTCAACGCTTACCAGGTAGCTGATCTGCGCGATCTTGCCACGGGTCTGTGCATTGTCAGGCTGAATGGTTACGTCGTTAATAGTCTTGAGACCCAAGGAATGAGCGGTGGCAATGTGCTTCTTGTTTCTGCCTGCCAGGCTCTTAACCAGGGTAATCTTCAGGTTTTCCATTGAAACTACCCCTCCTATTACAGTTCTTCAGCAGACTTGCCGCGAGCTGCAGCAACCTGCTCTGCGGTGCGCAGGCTCTTCAGACCCTCAACAGTTGCGTTAACAACGTTCTGCGGGTTGCGGGAGCGCAGGCACTTGGTACGGATGTCCTTGATACCAGCAACTTCAACTACGGCACGTACTGCACCGCCAGCGATAACACCAGTACCAGGAGCAGCCGGCTTCAGGAGGACACGGCCAGCGCCGAACTCGCCGATTACCTCGTGCGGGATGGAGCTGCCCTTCAGGCTGATCGTAACCATGTTCTTCTTTGCGTCCTCGATTGCCTTACGGATTGCATCCGGAACTTCGGCAGCCTTACCCTGGCCTACGCCGATGGTTCCCTTCATGTCACCGATAACAACCAGTGCAGAGAACTTCATGACACGACCGCCCTTAACGGTCTTCGATACTCGATTTAATGCGACAACTCTTTCTTCGTATTCCGGAGCGCCGCGATCATACTTTCCAGCCATTTGCTTACCTCCTTCCGATTAAAACTTCAGGCCGCCCTCGCGGGCACCTTCTGCGAGTTCCTTGACACGGCCATGGTATACATAACCGCCGCGGTCAAATACGACAGCCTCAATACCCTTCGCCTTTGCACGCTCAGCAATCAGATTGCCTACCTTGCGTGCAGCTTCCTTGTTGCCGCCGTACTCGGTGAAGTCCTTCTCGGTGGTGGATGCAGCTGCAAGTGTTACGCCCTGAACATCATCAATGATCTGAGCGAAAATGTTCTTGGAGCTTCTGAATACGTTGAGACGCGGGCGCTGAGCAGTACCGGAAACTGCGCCGCGTACTCTCTTATGGCGTCTGAGACGCTGCTTGTTAGAGTCTTTCTTTGAAACCATTTAGGCACACCTTCCTTTACTTCTTCTTCGCGCCGGTCTTGCCTTCCTTGCGGCGGATAACTTCGTCAGCGTACTTGATGCCCTTGCCCTTATACGGCTCCGGCGGTCTCTTCTCGCGGACTTCTGCTGCAAACTGGCCAACCTTCTGCTTGTCCGGACCGGAGATGACAATCTTGTTGGTGCCTTCGACATCAATCTTGATATCATCAGTCTCCTCAACGATAACCGGATGAGAGTAACCCAGGTTCATGGTCAGGGTCTTGCCCTGCTTCTGAACACGGTAACCGACACCGTTTACTTCCAGAACCTTCTTGTAGCCCTCGGTAACGCCGATGATCATGTTGTTGATCAGGGTACGGGACAGGCCGTGCAGGGAACGGTTCTGCTTCTCGTCGTTCGGACGGGTTACGGTGATGGTGTTGCCTTCCATAGCAACGTTCATTGCCGGATGGATATCACGGGTCAGGGTGCCGTTCTTGCCCTTTACGGTGATGGTGTTGCCGTCGAGCTTTACCTCAACGCCTTCCGGTACTGTAATCGGCATTCTACCAATTCTAGACATTCTCAGTACCTCCTTACCATACGAATGCAAGGACTTCGCCGCCGACATTCAGCTCACGAGCCTTCTTGTCGGTCATGACGCCCTTAGACGTGGAAATGATGGCAATACCCAGGCCGCGCAGTACCTGCGGCAGCTCCTGCGCACCTGCGTATACGCGCAGGCCCGGCTTGGAGACACGCTTCAGACCGGTGATTGCCTTCTCATTGTTGTTGTACTTCAGGGTGATGTGGATGGTGCCCTGGCCGCCTTCGATTACCTTGAAGTCCTTGATGTAGCCTTCGTCCAGAAGAATCTGTGCAATAGCCTTCTTCATGCCGGAAGCCGGGACATCAACAGTAGCATGGCGTGCAGTGCCCGCATTTCTGATGCGGGTGAGCATATCCGCAATCGGATCTGTGATCTGCATTACTTTGTCCTCCTTACAGAAGTTAGAGAGTGATTCTCTCCACTTTTCCGGGCTGGACCAGATTTGTTTTATCCAGCCACGGACGGTTTACAGAAATGATATAGAGAAACAGTTAACGTGAGACCCAGAGATCTCCGTTAGCTGTTTTCCTCGAATAATAATTACCAGGATGCCTTCTTTACGCCCGGGATCTGGCCCTTGTAAGCCAGCTCACGGAAGCAGATACGGCAGATACCATAGTTGCGCAGGTAAGCGTGCGGACGGCCGCAGATCTTGCAGCGGTTGTATGCACGAGTAGAGAACTTCGGCTTTGCCTGCTGCTTCAGAATCATAGACTTTCTAGCCATTTTCTACTCCTCCTTACTTTGCGAACGGAGCGCCCAGAGCAGACAGCAGCTCACGAGCTTCTTCGTCAGTCTTTGCAGTGGTTACGATAGCGATATCCATGCCACGGATCTTGTCGATCTTGTCGTACTCGATTTCCGGGAAGATCAGCTGTTCCTTCAGGCCGATTGCGTAGTTGCCGCGGCCGTCGAAGGAGTTCGGGTTGATACCACGGAAGTCACGTACACGCGGGAGAGCGATGTTGAAGAAACGATCCAGGAACTCCCACATACGGTCGCCGCGCAGGGTAACGCGAACGCCTACCGGCATGCCTTCACGCAGACGGAAGTTTGCGATGGACTTCTTTGCGTGGGTTACAACAGCCTTCTGGCCGGAGATAGCAGTGATATCACGTACAACTGCATCGAGTACCTTCGAGTTGCCGTTTGCTTCTGCACCGCAGCCGACGTTGATAACGATCTTGTCAAGCTTCGGGATCTGCATTACACTCTTGTACTCAAACTTCTTCATCAGAGCAGGAGCAACCTCTGCCTGATATTTATCCTTTAATACTGGCATTTGTTACATCCTCCCTCTTAGTATACTTCGCCGCAGTGCTTGCACACGCGAACCTTGGAGCCATCCTCCAGGAACTTGTGAGCCGGGCGGGTCGGCTTGTTGCACTTCGGGCAGACAGCCATTACCTTGCAGGCACGGATTGCGCCCTCGCGCTTTACGATGCCGCCGGACTCGCCCTGACGGCGCGGCTTAACGTGGGTGGTCAGCATGTTTACGCCCTCGATGACAACCTGTGCCTTCTTCGGGGAAACAGAAATGATCGTACCCTTCTTGCCCTTTTCCTTACCGGAAAGAACGACTGCGGTGTCGCCCTTCTTTACATGCAGAGTATTCATCAGTGGACGACCTCCTTACAGTACTTCCGGAGCCAGGGACAGGATCTTCATGAAGTCCTTGTCACGCAGCTCTCTTGCCACAGGCCCAAAGATACGGGTGCCCTGCGGGTTCTTGTCTTCACGAATGATAACAGCTGCATTTTCGTCGAAACGGATGTAGCTGCCGTCTGCACGGCGTACGCCCTTGCGGGAACGAACGATAACGGCCTTGACAACCTGGCCTTTCTTTACGCCGCCGCCCGGTGTGCACTTGCGTACCGAGCATACAATAATATCACCGATGTTGCCATACTTACGTGCGGAGCCGCCCAGAACACGGATGCACTTCAGTTCCTTGGCACCGCTGTTGTCAGCAGCACGGAGAAATGTTTCCTGCTGAATCATGTGCGCTCCTCCTTACTTAGCCTTTTCGATGATCTCTACAAGTCTCCAGCGCTTGTCCTTGGACAGCGGGCGGGTCTCCATAACCTGAACGGTATCGCCTACGCGGCACTCGTTGTTCTCGTCATGAGCCTTCAGCTTGTAGGTTCTCTTGATGGTCTTCTTATAAAGCGGATGCTGTACGCTGTCCGCGATTGCAACGACAATCGTCTTGTCCATCTTGTCAGAAACGACCTTGCCGACTCTTGTCTTGCGGAAAGTTCTATCAGCCATTTGTAGTTAACCTCCCTTTACGCCTTTTCCGTCAGCTGATGCTCACGGAGAATAGTGTTGACTCTGGCAATATCGCGCTTCACATCGGCAATTCTTGTCGGATTGTCGAGCTGGTTGGTTGCATTCTGCAGACGCAGGTTGAAGAGGTCCTTCTTCAGCTCGGTGAGCTTAACTTCCAGCTCTTCTACGCTCAGTTCTCTGATCTCTTTAGCCTTCATTATTCTTCACCAGCCTTCTCTTCACGCTTGACGAACTTTGTCTTCAGCGGCAGCTTGTGGGATGCCAGACGCAGTGCCTCACGAGCTACTTCTTCGGATACGCCTGCGATTTCAAACATGACACGGCCCGGCTTAACTACTGCTACCCAGTACTCCGGAGCGCCCTTACCGGAACCCATTCGAGTACCAAGCGGCTTCTTGGAAACCGGCTTGTCCGGGAAAATCTTGATCCAGACCTGACCGCCACGCTTGGTGTAACGGGTCATAGCAACACGGGCTGCTTCGATCTGGTTGGAAGTGATCCATGCCGGCTCAGTAGCCTGCAGACCAAACTGGCCATTGGATACGGTATTGCCGCGAAGAGCCTTGCCCTTCATACGGCCTCTGTGTACACGACGGTACTTTACTCTCTTCGGGAGAAGCATTAACGGTTGCCTCCTTCCTGTCTGTCCTGTCTCTGACGACGGTAGCCGCCGCCACGACGATCACGGCGATCACGACGGTCGCGACGGTCACGACGGTCGAATGCCGGCTTCGGAGCTTCGATGTTGCGGTTCAGACGCGGGCCGCCCTGCAGCACTTCGCCCTTGTAGATCCAAACCTTGATGCCGATCTTGCCGTAGGTGGTATCAGCCTCAGCAAAGCCGTAATCGATGTCTGCACGCAGGGTCTGCAGCGGGATGGTGCCCTCATGATAGGACTCGCTGCGAGCGATTTCAGCACCGTTCAGACGGCCGCCGCACTTGATCTTGATACCCTTCGCGCCCATGCGCATTGCACGGCCCATGCACTGCTTCATTGCGCGGCGGAAAGCGATGCGCTTCTCCAGCTGGGATGCAATGTTCTCAGCTACCAGCTGTGCATTGGTGTCCGGGTTCTTGATCTCGATGATGTTGAGGGATACCGGCTTGCCCAGCATCTTCTCCATTTCCTTACGGAGCTTTTCGATATCCTCGCCGCCCTTGCCGATAACGATGCCCGGGCGAGCGCAGGAGATGAAGATCTTCACTCTGCCGTTGCTGCGCTCGATCTCGATGGTCGGAACGCCTGCAGCCTGCAGGGTCTTCTTCAGATACTTACGAATGTTGTAGTCTTCCACGAGGAGGTCGCCGAACTCGTTGTCCTTGGCAAACCAACGGGAATCCCAATCTTTAATTACGCCGACACGAAGACCGTGCGGATTAACTTTCTGACCCATAGTCTACCTCCTCTTATTCCTTCTCTTTGAGTACCAGAGTGATGTGAGATGTTCTCTTCAGGATGCGGAATGCGCGGCCGTGAGACATCGGACGGATGCGCTTCATGATCGGTCCAGGAGAAACGGATACTTCAGCAACGTAGAGCTTTTCCGGATCCATGTTGTGGTTGTTCTCTGCGTTAGCTACAGCACTCTTTAAGAGCTTGACTAAGATTTCGGATGCAGCCTTGGGAGTATTCATCATGATCGCATTTGCTTCTGCTGCGCTCTTGCCGCGGATCAGGTCACATACAACCTTTACCTTGCGCGGAGCGATGCGAACATTTCTCAAAATTGCTCTTGCTTCCATTTTTCTAATTATCCTCCTTCAGCCTTACTTGCCGTTATTGGAGGTCTTGCTGCCGGCATGACCCTTGTAGGTGCGGGTCGGGACAAACTCGCCCAGCTTATGACCAACCATGTCCTCGGTGATATATACCGGAACGTGCTTGCGTCCGTCATGCACAGCAATCGTGTGACCAACGAATTCCGGGAAAATTGTCGATGCACGGGACCAGGTCTTCAGAACCTTCTTCTCGCCGGCCTCGTTGAGAGCTACGACTCTCTTATACAGTTCAGGAGCCACAAAAGGGCCCTTCTTAATGCTTCTGCCCATATTTCATGTCCTCCCTTACTTACCGTTGCGTCTTCTGACAATCTGCTTGTCAGTGCGGTTCTTCTTCTTTCTGGTCTTGTAACCCAGTGCCGGCTTGCCCCACGGGGTAACCGGTCCCGGACGTCCGACAGGGCTCTTGCCCTCGCCGCCGCCGTGCGGATGGTCACACGGGTTCATTACAGAACCACGAACGGTCGGGCGGATACCCAGATGACGGGTCTTACCAGCCTTGCCCAGCTTGCGGTTGCTGTAGTCCTGGTTGCCAACGGCACCGATGGTTGCCTTGCAGTTCAGGCGGATATAACGGTACTCGCCGGACGGCAGACGAACCTGCGCTACGCCGTTTTCCTTTGCCATCAGCTGAGCTGCGCCGCCAGCGGAACGAACCAGCTGAGCGCCCTTGCCCGGGTACAGCTCGATGTTGTGGATTACGGTACCTACCGGGATGTTCTCGATCGGCAGTGCGTTGCCCGGCTTGATGTCTGCGCTTGCGGAAGAAACAACCACATCACCAACAGAGAGGCCCTGCGGAGCGATGATGTATCTCTTCTCGCCGTCTTCGTACTGAACCAGCGCAATGTTTGCGGAACGGTTCGGATCGTATTCAATGGTCTGAACGGTAGCGTTCATGTCCATCTTGTCGCGCTTGAAGTCAATGATTCTGTACTTCTGCTTGTTGCCGCCGCCCTGGTGGCGTACGGTGATTCTGCCATAGCTGTTACGGCCGGAATGCTTCTTCTTCGGTACCAGAAGGCTCTTCTCCGGCTTGACCTTGGAAAGACCGCTGTAGTCTACTACGGTCATGTTGCGGCGAGACGGGGTCGACGCAGTATAGGTCTTTATCGGCATGTTTTTCAACTCCTTTAGATGATTTCAAACGTGTGCCCGCAGGCACGGTTTCGGTTCCCGCTGTTGGGGATTAGAGCATACCCTCGAAGATCTCGATCGGCTTGGAGTCAGCGGTCAGGGTGACAACTGCCTTCTTCTTAGCCGGAGTCTTGCCGGTGTGAACGCCCATTCTCTTCCACTTGCCCGGAAGCTTGATGGTGTTAACGGAAGCGACCTTGACACCGAAGATTTCCTCGATTGCCTTCTTGATCTCAACCTTGTTTGCGTCTGCCTGTACTTCGAAAACGTACTTGTTCTCGCCGATACCGGACATGGAACGTTCGGTGATAACAGGCTTTCTAATGATATCGTAAGCCGACTTCATTATGCGTACACCTCCTCAAGCTTTGCAACCGCTGCCTTGTCAATGATGAACTTGTCAGCGTTCAGGATGTCGTATACGTTCAGCGTGGAAACCGGGGTAGTGCGTACGCCCGGGATGTTTGCTGCGGACTTCACGACGTTCTTGCGAACCTCCGGTGTAACAACCAGGCTCTTACCGGTGGATTCTACGTTCTTCAGGAATGCTGCGAACGTCTTGGTCTTGATCTCGCCCATGTCCAGACCGTCAACAACAATGATTTCGCCTGCAGCTGCCTTTGCGGACAGTGCGGAGATCAGAGCCAGACGACGGGTCTTCTTGTTCAGCGAGTAGTTGTAGGATCTCGGCTTCGGGCCCAGAGCAATACCACCGTGCGTCCACTGCGGAGCGCGGATGGAACCCTGGCGAGCACGGCCGGTACCCTTCTGGCGCCACGGCTTGATGCCGCCGCCGCGAACCTCGGTACGGGTCAGGGTGGACTGAGTGCCCTGTCTCTGGTTTGTGAGATAATTCTTGACAGCAGCGTGAAGGACTACTTCGTTCGGCTCAACACCGAATACGGCAGCATTCAGCTCCATCTCACCGGTCTTAGCGCCGGTCATATCAAATACGGATGCGATAGGCATGATGTATCCTCCTTTCCCTTTCCTCAGGCGTTCTTAACGGTGTTCTTGAGGAATACGATGCCGCCCTTCGGGCCCGGAACGGCGCCGCGAACTGCGATCATATTCATCTCAGGATCAACCTTTACAACGTCCAGATTCTGTACGGTTACCTGTACATTGCCCATGTGACCCGGCATCATCTTGCCCTTGAATACACGGGACGGATCAGAACAGGAACCCATGGAACCCTGATGTCTGTGCATCGGGCCAGCACCATGGCTCATCGGGGAACGATGTGCACCAAAGCGCTTGATGACGCCTGCGTAGCCCTTGCCCTTGCTGATGCCGGTGATGTCTACGCTGTCGCCTTCGGCGAATACGTCAGCCTTGAGTACATCGCCCAGGTTGTAGGACGACATGTCGTCAAGACGGAATTCCTTCAGGTACTTCTTTACTGCCTCGCCAGCCTTCTTCAGATGGCCGAGCTCCGGCTTGTTGAGCTTGCGCTCTTCCACGTCGGCAAAACCGAGCTGTACTGCATTGTAGCCTTCCTTTTCCTCTGTCTTGATCTGGGTGACAGAGCACGGGCCAGCTTCGATTACGGTAACCGGGATTACCTTGCCGTCAGCGTCGAAAATCTGGGTCATGCCAATTTTCTTGCCGATGATTGCCTTTTGCATTTTTGTTTCCTCCTTGTAGGTTATTGGTTGATGCGCGGTTTCCGCCCACCAACTTGACCTTGCCGCGCTGTTGCGGCCCAGGCTAATTAAAGCTTAATCTCAATCTCTACGCCAGCCGGCAGATCCAGGGTCATCAGGGTCTCAACCGTGTTCTTGCCTGCGTTAGCGATGTCGATCAGTCTCTTGTGGGTACGGCGCTCGAACTGCTCACGGCTGTCCTTGTACTTGTGTACCGCACGAAGAATGGTAACGATTTCGCGCTCGGTCGGCAGCGGGATCGGGCCGGAAACCTTAGCGCCGGTGCGCTTTGCAGCTTCCACGATCTTCTCGGATGCCTGATCGATCAGCGAATGATCGTAAGCTTTCAGTCTGATTCTGATTTTCTCTGCGTTAGCCATTGTGTGTTTTCCTCCTCGAACACTACATTATAACAATGCGTCCTCGCGTTCGGAGAGATACTGCAACCCATCCGTGTGTATCACGTCCGGGCATAAGAAAAACCGGGCAAAACGATAGTATTGTTCAGCGATCCGGCTTCTGGATGTTGCACCGCATTGGTTCCGGCTGTCGGCTTGTCAGCGCACGCACTGACCGTCCCGATCTTACACTGGAACATACCGGTGGTAGTTAGCAGTTGTCTCAACCGCCCGATTGTCGGACTTACTCCGCCGAAGTTACCTGCCTCAGCAGCAATCTCCGGCATCATCGCTCACCTGATCTCAGGTGCTCATTTATCATAAAGCATTTTCCCTCCAAAGTCAAGCAATTATCCGCCAATTATTGCAGATTTTTTCGGGATTTTCCCGGTGTTTTTTGTGATTTCAGCACAATAGACCCGTGCACGCAGGTTTATTTCTCCTGATGGATCACCACAAACAGGCCCTGGCCGGAGCTGGAGGTGATAATCAGCTGGTTATTGTTCACAGATTCCAGCTCATATCCCAGGGATTCCATGCCCTCCGTCAGCTTCTGTACCAGGCTGAAATCGTTGTCCACCGCATAATACTCCACCTGGCTGACTTCATCCGCTGCCAGCAGGTTGGCGGAAGCAGACAGCTCCGGCAGTGTGGACTCTCCTTCCGCTGCAATGACAAACGCATAGCTGTTGGATGCCACGGCATCCGGAATGCGGATATTCTCCAGCAGCGCCGCCTGATCTCCCCGCCGTTCCACCGCAGGAATATCCGGTTCCTCGATATCCGCCATGGAATTGACATACAGGCCGCCCAGTATACCGGTGCAGTTCAATACCGTAAACAGGGCCGCTATGGCAACCAGAATCAGGGTAGGAATCCATGTGCCGCGCCGGCGGATGTTTTTGATCTCCTGCGACTGGCGTTTTGCGTTTTCAATCAGCTTTTCCCGCAGACGTTCCGGCACTTCGCCCTCCTCCATATGGGAAAGGGAACGGCCAATCAGGGTCAGGTCATTCAGATATGCCGCACACTGGGGGCATTCCTGAATATGGTCCAGCAGGGCAGCCTTGTCCTCATCCGCGATGCATTCATCCACATACTGGCTGCACAGCTCACGAAAATCCTGGCAGAGCTGGCTGTCCTTTCCTTTTTCCCGGATCTGTGTCAGCGCCCCCTGCCGCAGCAGCAGTTCCCGCAGGTTTTTCCGCGCCCGGGACAGACGGCGGCGGATGCCATCCTCATCCATGCCCAGAACCTGTCCGGCCGCCATGTCATCCAGCCCGCACAGGTCACGCAGCAGGATGACCTCCCGCTGCTGGCGCGTCAGACGAAGCAGCTGCGCCTGAATGGCTTCATCCAGCTCCTTTTTCTCGTCATTCCCGCCCTTTTTCACTTCCCGCAGGCGAAATACCGCCATGGTGCTCTTATTGCCCCGTTTATGCCGCTGGATATCCGCACAGACATTCGCCGTAATACGGAACACCCAGATATACAGCTGAGAATCGGTATTGGCACCGAGCTTGCGGAAAATCTGCCGGAAAATTTCCACCACGGCCTGTTCCGCCTCATTCTCCTGTCCCAGATACCGCAGGGCATACTGGTATACCCTGGACTCATACAGGTCCACCAGACGCTCCACCGCCGACACATCGCCGCTGAGAATGCGGTTTACAATACTGTTTTCATCAATCATGCTCAGCCCTCCAGTTTCGACGCCTGTTCCAGCAGACGATCCAGCTCCGCAAAGGAATTCAGCTCCGAAATGCATGCCTTCAGCTTTTTGGTGCCCCGGACACCCTTTAAATACCATGCGAAATGCTTGCGTGCCTGCAGCATGGCAATGTGTTCTCCCTTGTGCTCCGCTGCCAGGGTAATCTGCCGGCGCACGGTTTCCATGCGCTGGGGCAGCGGCGGCAGGGGCGGGATTTCCTGTCCGTTTTCCATGGCATTGCACTGTCCGAACAGCCACGGATTGCCCAGCGCCCCCCGGCCGATCATCACCGCATCCGCTCCGGTCTCCCGCAGCAGCTCCATGGCTTTGTCCGGGCTGTCCACATCACCGTTGGCAATCACCGGAATGGATACTGCCTGCTTTACCTGTGCAATAGCCTCCCAGTCCGCCTTGCCCGCATACATCTGGGTCCGGGTGCGCCCGTGCAGCGTGATGGCCGCCGCACCGGCTGCCTCTGCCATTTTTGCAAATTCCAGATAATTCTGATGCTCCTCATCCCAGCCCTTGCGGAATTTTACCGTCACCGGTACATCCACCGCCGCCACAACGGCACGGATGATGTCCTCTGCCAGCTTCGGTTTCGTCATCAGGGCGCTGCCGTCACCGCCCTTGACAATTTTCGGGGCAGGACAGCCCATATTGATATCCACCAGCGCTGCGCCGGAAATGGCCAGTGCCTTCCGTGCCCCATCTGCCATATACGCCGGATTACTGCCAAAAATCTGAATCCAGCCCGGTATTTCATTGGGGGCCAGTGACAGCAGCTCCCGTGTTTTTTTATCCTGAAACAGCAGGGCCTGGGTGGAAATCATTTCGCTCACCGTCATGGCAGCGCCGCACTCCCGGCAGATCTGCCGGAACGCACGGTCCGTAACCCCTGCCATGGGCGCCATAATAAACCGTCCCTCTATTGTTACATTTCCAATCTGAAAGCCTGACATATGACCTCTCCTGTTTTCAAACATATTGATTATAAGTGTAGCATCCTTTGTTTCGTTTGACAAGTGCCCCTGTCCCGCCACATAAAAAGCCTCCCGGAAGATCCGGGAGGCCCGTTCCGTATTCCGTTTGTTTCCGCCCGGAGTCATACAAATAAATACCCCAGCAGATAGCCCGCCCCAACACATACCGCATTGTAGCAGGTGATTCCCAGCACGCTTGCCATCAGGAACGACACCGGTGAAACCCGGTAAGCGCCTGCCGGCAGCGGCAGAATCGTGCGTACCACCGGGATAATCCGCCCAAGAAACACCTTCAGGAAGCTGTTCTTCTGCAGAAACGCCTTACAGCGGCCATTTGCCCTGCGGAATGTCTTACTGCGCCGGTTGAGCCAGTCCAGCAGCGGGTGCCCGCCGGCCCGTCCGATCAGATACAGTACGACCGTACCGGTCATTCCACCGATAATGGTCAGTAAAACAGCGAGGAAAACAGATATTTCACCATTTGCGGCATAAACGCCTGCCGCAGGCAGAACAACTCCCGCCGGCATTCCCGGACAGTTCATTGCCTCCAGACATGTGATAACCAACAGAATCAATACACCATATCGGGACAGCAGTCCCAAGACAGCGGCCAATTCCACGCGGCAATCCCTCACTTTCGATTCGATTCCTCTGCGGCATGGGCATTCTTTTCCGGTTCCGACAGCTCTGCCGCAGCATGGGGCTGGTCGGCCGGCTTTTCGTCCTCACAAATCGTTTCTTCCTTTGGCCGACGGTTTTCGTAATCCCAGTCGTCCTCCTGCTCCCAGTCCTCATTCAGGATTTCATCCAGCATGGAGCCGGGCTTGCGGGGCAGACGGCGGATCAGCATCCCGCCAAAGCCAAACACAACAAAAAACATACCGAAGAACAGCAGGATCGGAAACAGCTCCGCTTTTACCTCTGCACTCAGTTCAAATAAAGGATACATCTGTATATACTGCATCTGTGTTCTCCGTGTTTCTCTGATTTCCTCTTAGCACCATCATAGCGTTTTTTTCCGGCGGATGCAAGCAGGATGTTTTGATTTTACATTCTATTCACAGAAAAAAACGGATGCGCCGCAGCACACCCGCTTTCCATATATAAAAACCGCCCGGTACACCTATGCGCCCCGTTTGGCCAGGTAAACCACCGCCGCACTCATGTCATCCGGCGCACCTCTGGCGGAGCCTTCCAGTACAATTCTGGCTGCCAGCTCCCGGGCGCTCAGATGCATGCTGTCCGCCATCAGCTCCTCCACCCAGCCGGCATTTTCACCATCCGCATCCACAATGCCGTCACTGAGCAGCAGCAATGCGTCCCCATCCCCCATATGGAACTGGGTCACATCCATTTCACCGGATTCCTCCAGCCCGGCAGGCAATGTGGATGACCGGATACGCCGGACACGCACGGTGCCATCCCCATCCACTGCCCGTATAAAGCTGGGCGCCGCACCGCATTTGACCGATTCCGCTGTCCCGTTGAACAGATCGATGGTGCCGATATCCAGCGTGACAAATTTTTTCCCCTGTGTCCGCAGCTTGAGGGCAGGCCCAATCGTGCGCACACAATCGGCTGCCGATATACCGGCACGCAGGAACCGTTCTGCCATGCGCACCGTGCTTTCGGATTCCTCCCGTGCCTGTTCGCCGGAGCCCATACCGTCTGACAATACAACGCATGCGATGCCCTCCTCTGTGGTAAAGTACCGGATACAGTCACCGGATACCTGCTGGCCTTCCCGTGTCCGTGTGCCAATGCCCACCGTAATGGTATACGGTTCCTGTTCACGGAACAATAAACTGCTGCCGCCCGGTCCGTGAACGGATTCCGGCCCGGTCAGCCTGACGCCCATCAATGCACTCAGGCCGGACAAAAATCCCTCCTTATTACGTACAATCCGGGGGACACATTCACCGGAAAGCTCAAAATGCAGCCGGCCCCGCCGGTCCCTCCATGCCGCTGCCGTACGGACTCTGCCAAAGGCCTCCGCATAGGTCCGCAGCTCCCGTTCCTTTGTAGGCAATGCCTCCGGCCCGGCACGCATGCTCTCTCCCACCTGCTTCAGTATCCCGGTAACACCGGCATACTGCTGCGCAATCAGCTTGCGTCCATCCTCATTTTTCCGTTGTGCCTGCCTGCGCTGGGACAAGGCATCCATGCCTTCATTGAGCGCAAGGACAAAATCGGAAAACCGCAGGCATTGCGCCGCAAAATGTCCCGGGAAATCACTGGTAGATACATGTCCGTTGCGCAGCAGCGGTCCGGAAATCGTATCCAGTGTGCGCAGCGTTGCCAGCTTGTCCCGTTCCCAGCAGGATTCCCGTGCACTGCACCGGCGGCAAACCCGGTCTGCCGTCCGGTCAAATACTGCTCCCAGGTCATTGTCCTCCTTATGATGGTTCCCACCGCCTGCAAGCGCCTGATACATTTCTGAAAAGGCATCTGCCGCGGTGGAGGCGTACCGATTCGCCAGACGGCTGACCCTTGCCGCATAATCCGTGGGTTCCGGATTGGGTGGGAGCAGCTTGTCCTGTACGGAGCGCCACATACGGTCGGAAACCAGGACAAAGCAGACAGATGCCACAAAGCATTCATACATGCCGGACAGATATACCTCCTGTCCGCCCAGAAGATTCACCGCCGCATGGGTGACGACAAAAACCGTTGCATAAACAACCCGTCCCGAACGGGTGAAAAAGCCCGCAATCATGCCGGTGATTGCATAAATACCGGCATAATATAAGCCCATGCCGCCTGCCGCATCCATGGCAATGCCAATGCCCACACCACAGGCAGCACCATAGGAAAATCCGCCCATATAACCGGTTCCCATGACAATCAGCAGGGCGGCAATCCGTGCCGGACAGATCAGGTCAATTACCTGCAGCGGATAGGCTGCCATCAGTACCGTGGCACACAGCACCATAATGCCGCCAAAGCGGATCTTCTGCGGCCTGCCCCGTGCCGTATCCACAGCAGCTTCATAAAAATATGTTGCCCCGCCTGCCAGAATCAGCTGGCAGACAAACAATACCGCGTTCTGCCATTCCAATCCGTCTGCAAACACAAAAATGCAGCCGGTTGCCGCAATGGAGACTGCCGCTCCTACCGGATAAAACCAGCGTCCGGTGGTAATGCCTGTCCCGGAAAATACCGTGGATGCCGCCAGTACGATCAGGGCCGCACCGGCATACTGCACCCCTTCCGCCCCGGGATGGGACAGCAGATATCCGGCAAAGGTTCCCAGCACTGCACCAAAGCCATACCCGGTACGGCAGGCTGCTGCCGCAAACGCCACGCCAAAGGGTGAACCCACACCGGTGATTTGTGCACAGGATAAAATTCCCGCTGCAATAAAATATAAAAAGGGCATACCGGTCCGGCGTGTGCGCACACTGCCGGCTGTTTTCTGCCTTGTTTTGTTCCGTTCGAGCATATGTATTCGCGCCTCCTGTTTCTTGCTACCAGTATAATGAAGCGGTTACAAAAAATCAGTCGAAGTGACAGGCGGATTCCGGAAAATTGATGCATTTTTTCCGCAAAAAGAAACCGGATTATGAAGGTTTTCTCCATAATCCGGCACAAAAACTTACTTTTATATTTTAGCAGACAACTTTCAAATTATCTCGTCGGGATATGATGCCTGGCTGGAACCGTCCGTTTTATTGTTCGAGATAGCAATGAAATCATTCTGACAAAAGCCTCCCTCTTGGAGGGAGGTGGATTCGCCACAGGCGAAGACGGAGGGAGTTTATTTCACAGATGTATCAATTGTTAATCTGGATGAAGCTTGTTTGCTCTTCCAACTCCCTCAGTCACGGCAAAGCCGTGCCAGCTCCCTCCTCTGAGGGAGCCATTGCATCACACCGTCCATTTTACCGGTTAAGATGGTGATGAAACAGTTTGGGCAAAACAAAAAGCACTCAGATTTCTCCAAGTGCTTTTCTTATGGTGGAAGTTACAGGGCTCGAATCTGTGACCCTGCTGCCGGTTGGTAGATATCGAAACCAGCTGTATAGACAAAAGAAAACCACCCTGATTTCTCAGAGTGGCTTCTAACCATGGTGGAAGT
>SFJM01000090.1 GCA_004555915.1 Clostridiales bacterium
TATCGAAATCAAAATACCGAAAGAAGTCCGCGACTATCACGAAAACATCTTTTTCGGCTTGAACACCCGGCAGTTTATTTGCTCGGTGCTGGCGGTCGGTGTTGCAGTAGGCATTTACTTTGCCTTACAGCCGTATGTCGGCACAGAAGAAATCGGCTGGATGTGCATTTTGGGTGCCGCACCGTTTGCCGCCTGTGGATTCTTTACTTACCACGGCATGACCGCCGAACAGGTGCTTTGGGCGTGGTTCAAGTCTGAAATCCTCTGCCAGAAGCGCCTCGTGTTCAAGTCCGACAGTTACTACTACGAAGCCATGCAGCCCGCCATTCGCGCAGGCATGAAGCGAAAGAGAGGCAAGCCTATGAAGAAAAACACCCATGACAGCGAGGAAACCGCTTGATTAAAACTCTGTCAAAAGCGCAGAAGATGGAACGCGAAAAGTTCCGTATTCCGCGCAGCGTACAGGAGGCCATTCCCATCCGCCGCATTTTCGCGGATGGGATTTTCCAAGTCGGCAACCAATATTCCAAAACATGGTCGTTCACCGACATCAACTACGCCATCGCCAGCAAAGAGGACAAAACCAGTATGTTCCTTGATTACTCGGAACTGCTGAACGCCCTCGACTCCGGTGCATCGGCAAAAATCACAATTTACAACCGCCGCATCAATAAGGCCGAGTTCGAGCGCAGCGTCCTGTTGCCCGACAGGGATGACGGCTTGGACGAATACCGACACGAATTCAACCGGATGTTGACCGCGCAGGTCACCGGCACCAGCAACAGCATTGTGCGGGAGCGCTACCTGACCGTAAGCGTGGTAAAGCGCAATGCGGACGAAGCCCGCAGTTACTTCTCCCGCGTCGGCACGGATCTGGTGACACACCTCGCGCAGCTTTCCTCGGTGGCGCAGGAGTTGACGCTGAACGAGCGCCTGCATATTTTCCGCGACTTTTTCAAGGCTGGGGAACAGGCTGCGGCGGAGTTCAACATCCACGAACACGCCAAACGCGGCCAGCATTTCAAAGATTGGTTCTGCCCGGACAGCGTGGAGTTTGCCGCCGACCATTTCAAGCTGGATGCGCGGTATGGCAGGGTGCTGTATTTGCAGGACTACGCCAGCTACATCAAGGACAGCTTTGTGTCCGAACTCTGCGACCTTGACCGCGACTTGATGCTGTCCATCGACATCCTGCCGGTGCCTACGGATGAGGCTGCCCGCCAGCTGCAAAGCACCCTGCTGGGCGTGGAGACGAACGTAGCCAACTGGCAGCGCCGTCAGAACGCAAACAACAATTTTACCGCGACGATTCCCTACGATATGGAACTCCAGCGCAAGGAAACCAAGGAGATGCTGGACGATCTGACGACCCGCGACCAGCGGATGATGTTCGGGCTGGTGACGCTGGTACATCTGGCCGACAGCAAAGAGCAGCTTGACAGCGACACTGAAACGCTCTACTCCACGGCGCGCAAGCACCTGTGCCAGCTTTCCATGCTACGCTGGCAGCAGAAGGACGGGCTGGACACCGTGCTGCCCTATGGGCTGCGGAAAATCCAAGCCTTGCGAACCCTTACCACCGAAAGCACCGCCGTGCTGATTCCGTTCCGTGCGCAGGAAATCATGCAGCCGCACGGCCTGTACTATGGGCAGAACGCCGTCAGCAAGAACATGATCGTAGCGGATCGCCGCTTGCTGCTCAACGGCAACAGTTTCCGTTTGGGCGTGTCCGGCTCCGGCAAGAGCATGAGCGCCAAGGAAGAAATCGTACAGATCGCGCTTTCCACCGAGGATGACATTCTCATTCTCGACCCGGAGTCGGAGTTCGGCTATCTGACCGAAGCCATTGGCGGTGAAGTCATCCGCATCTCGGCCACGTCCGACACCCACGTCAACGCGCTGGACATGGATCGCGCCTACGGTGACGAGCGCAATCCCATCGTCAGCAAGTCGGAGTTTGTGCTGTCGCTGTTTGAGCAGCTCATCGGTGACGGCATGGTTACCGCGAAGGAAAAATCCATCCTCGGTCGCTGCACCGAGCAGGTCTATTTACCTTACATCCGCAACGGCTATAAGGGAACGCCTCCCACGCTGAAGGACTTTTACCGTCTGCTCCAGATGCAGCCGGAACCGGAGGCACAGGGGCTGGCGCTGTCGTCGGAACTGTTCATTACCGGCACACTGAACACCTTTGCCCAGCACACCAATGTGGACACGCAGGCGCGGATCATCGCCTACGACATCCGCGAACTGGGCGAGCAGCTTATGCCGCTGGGGATGCTGGTGACGCTGGATGCGATTTACAACCGCGTCATCCAGAACTGGAAGAAAGGCCGCAGAACGTGGATTTTCTGCGATGAGTTTTACATTTTGTTCCGCTACGAGTACAGCGCCAACTTTTTCTACAAGCTGTGGAAACGCATCCGCAAGTACAATGGCCTTGTAACCGGGCTGACGCAGAACGTGGACGAACTGCTGCGCTCCGACACGGCCCGCCTGATGCTGGCAAACTCGGAATTTTTGGTGATGCTTAACCAGAGCGCCACGGATCGTGAGGAACTGGCAAAGCTGTTGAACATCTCCGACAACCAGCTTGGCTACGTCACCAACGTCCCCGCGGGCTGCGGGCTGATTCGATGCGCGGGGAATATCGTGCCTTTCACCAACAGTTTCCCGAAAAATACGAAGCTCTACGGCTTGATGACGACCAAGCCGGACGAAGTGAGCGATCCTTGAAAATTCAGAAAAGATTGACTTTATAATCACCCAGAGAGCGACACACCAGACTGGTACAATAGGCAGTACGTAATACCACTTTTTCGGTGGGGCGATACGTGCAATACAGGAAAGGTTTTTAATGACCGCCGCCATCAGGATTTTCGAATAAGTTGTTAAGGGTTTCCAATGGCATGGGCTCAGCTATACTAAATGGCTCTACATCGTCATAAGTCAGGAAACACTTCCCAGTATAAAGGCCTTCATCAAAGTTTAAGGAAGAAGATTTTAATGCTTTTGCGAAGCCAGAAAGTACATAATCAGCACCACCTTGTTCGCGCTCGACTTGCTCGAATAAACCATAACAATATAGTGAGGAAATCATCGTGTTCAAACTGAACTTTTGGTCGCAATTACAATCTTTGATGTAGGAAAGTTCTTCCGGAGTGCATATGGAAATAAAATTAGCCAATTTATAGTATAGTGCGATTGACATGTCGTGCAACAAAAAGTAGCGGGTAAGATTAGCAAAATAATCGATTTTCTCATCGGCATCCATTTTATCAATTAAATGAATCTGTCTTTTTACAAATTTAATATAGTTCGGGTTATCTTTTGTGAATTTGCTGGACAATTTAACCTGTTCTTCGTAGCATTTGAAGGTGCCAAACAGATATCGCTGCATTTTATCCCAAAACAGAGCGTTGGGGATATAGAAAACGAAATCTTTGACATCTTTGATTCCATCTACAGATGCACCCATGTCGAGAAAGGCGACAGCTTTCACAAAATTACCAAAAGCATCACCTGCATATTTTTGTAAATCCTCATCCCGCAAGATTACAGCAAGGTTGTTGGTTAGCTCATCAAGCATAATAGAACTCCTTAATGATAATATTATTCGGCCTTTAGTGCATCCAAATATTGTTTTCCAAATCCCGTAGTCGCCCCTTATAATCGTTGATGAGAGCTTCGGCGTTCTCGCTGTCCGGGAAAGTTACCAGATAGCCGTCTCCGGCTTCGTGAAAACCGATGATTCCGGCAAGCCCGGCCATTTCAGCCACTTTCAGCAGGGTGTGGTAGTCGTACTCGGCGGCGCTGATGTACAGATTTATAAGAGAAACCTCGCGTTTCAAAGATATAGTCCTATTATAGCGACATTCTTTCACAAATGCAAAGAAAATGCTGTATCGTCCAAAATCGGAAGATACAGCATTGCTTTTTATATGTAATGGCTTTCTTGCCTAATTTGTTGTCTGGCCTTGACTGAGCGATTGCTCTGGCATGGTCTAAGGCGCAGTGGTGAGTGCGGGATGCTTCCCGCGTTTGTTTCTTGATTACGAGATCTATTATAGCGGCGACTTGTGTGCAGAATTTAAAAGCCGTTTGAACGATTTTGAAATTCTATTTGAACAATTTATGACAGGGGTGATGCCATGAGAGATATTAAAGAAAAGCCCGCCGAGCGTGTGCCAAAAAGCAATGCGGCCAGGGAACTCCCCAAAGAGGCACTGAAAAAGGCATGGAAAGAAGCCAAGGAAAAAAGCCGAACCAAGCTGCGGGAAAGCACCGCCACGCATGGGGATAGTGACTATACTGCTGCCCAAGACACGGGCGCTACATTGTCCGATACATCCTATTCAGCTATCAAACAAAGCACAGACTTCTCTATACAGCGGGGGCGCAAGTTTACCCGTAAGCAGATAGAAAAATACTGGGAACGCCACGCCGCTGAACGGGTCGAGACCACTCGCACCCACGCCGCCAGTGAGCGCGGTGTCGGCCCCAAACAGGCCGGGCGTGGCATGTTATCCGATACAGAGCAACGCCCGCGCCGTGGGACAGATTTGCCCCGACAGCGGACAAAAGAAAAAGTCGTCACCGCCAAGACCGCACCGCGCGATATTCGTGGGGTGACCCAAGGTCAGCGCCAGCTGCGTACCGCCACCAATGAAGCGGTGCATAATATGGCGGTCCAAACACAGGTGCAGACTCGTACCCACCAAGTGCAGCTTGCCATCCGAAAGGCCACTGCTAACACCCGCAAGACGGTTGCGACAGTGCGCTCGGCTATCCGCCATTTTCTTGCCAGCCTGCACAACCTTGTCGTAGGCATTACCGCTGGAGTCAGCGTGGCACTTAGCATCATTCTTGTCATCAGCCTTGTGGCGTTTGTGTCAGGCTCGGCCTATGGCATCTTTTTTGCCGCAAATGCGCCCAATGAAAATGCCGTCACAGTACAGGAGGCTGTAGAGGCACTTACGGGGGAATACCGTGACTGGTTGGAGGGAATCTCCAACACCATACAACATGACCGCCAGGACATTGTAGCCAACGATGATGTGTACTTCATCCGTTGGCAGGATGTTCTGGCGGTCTTTTCTTCGTATGTATCAGGGGATGAGTTCGGCTCCTCGGTTGCTTCGCTTGAAGAGGAACAGGTAGACAACCTGCGAGAAATCATGTGGGAGATGAACGAGGTGGACTATTCCACCCACAAGGAGACTACCACAATAGATACCACCGATGGGGATGGCAACCAGGCCACCACAGAGATAACTGAAACCGTCCTTGTGATAGAGCTTACCCACAAAACGCCTGACGAGATGGCAGCAGACTATCACTTTACCACCCGCCAGGATACTTATCTGCAATTGCTGCAAGACCCGCAGTATGAAGAACTATGGGCAGAGTTGCTCGGCGGCTTTGCACAAGGCGGTGGTGAACTTATGACTCCGGACGGCACCCGCACCCCGACAGGCACATTACAATGGCCGCTACCTGTTGCGGGTACGATCACCTCGCAATTCGGCCATCGCGTGGACCCTATCACCGGCGAGGTCAGTTCCCACACCGGCACTGACATTGCCTGTGCCGAGGGTACACCAGTCCTTGCCGCCGCTGATGGTGTGATCACCGTTGCCAACGGCCTTGACAGCTGGGGCGGCAGTTACGGTTACTACATCCAAATTAACCACGGCGGTGGGCTGGAAACATTATACGCACACTGTTCCAGTATCTGCGTCACCACCGGCCAGCAAGTGCAGGCCGGACAGATCATCGGCTATGTCGGTCACACTGGGCGAGCCACAGGCAGCCATCTGCACTTGGAGGTACATGTAAACGGAAGCAGGGCAGACGCAATGAGTTATTTCGGAACGTAAATTGTAAAGAAAAACATATGTTGAACTACTTTATTACGAATGTAATTCACATATCAACTGCCAACATTCCTTGGCTGGATACAAGAGCAGGCGGCATGTTTGTCCTGATTCTGCTTGGTATCTGGAAAGGTGTAGGCTGGAACATGGTTGTGTTTTTGGCCGCATTGCAAAGTGTTCCGCAAGAGTTGTATGAATCGGCTGAGATGGACGGATGCGGAAGTATTGCCAAGTTCATTTATATTACGATTCCGTGCATCAAATCAACGATCCTGTTTGCGCTTGTAATGCTGACAATCGGTGGCTTTAACGCGTTCACATCCATTAAGATGATTACGGGCGGAAAGCCAATGCACAAGACGTAAGCGATCAATCTTCATCCGTCTTATAATCAACTCCACTTTATGAGATAATAGACTCTAAGAAGTCTCAGAAATCCAAGAAGTCCAAGGCAA
>SFJM01000031.1 GCA_004555915.1 Clostridiales bacterium
TGTTTCTATTATGGAAAAGTTCCGGTGCGGTGTGCCGGGCACAGCAAAGAGGAAAAGGAAACGAACGATGAAAATTGGATTTGACAACGATAAATATCTTTCGATGCAGTCGGAGCACATCCGCGAGCGCATCAAGAAATTTGACAACAAGCTCTATCTGGAATTCGGCGGCAAGCTGTTCGATGATTACCATGCATCCCGCGTGCTGCCGGGTTTTCAGCCCGATTCCAAGCTGCAGATGCTGCTGCAGCTGAAGGATCAGGCCGAGGTGGTCATCGTTATCAGCGCCGAGGACATCATCAGCAACAAGATCCGCGATCTGGACGTGCTGCGCCTGATCGACGCCTTTCAGGAGGTGGGCCTGTATGTGGGCAGCGTGTGCGTGACCAAGTACGCCGCCGCACCGGAGGTGGAGGCCTTTGAAAAGCGGCTGAACAGTCTGGGCATCCGCACCTTCCGCCACTACAAAATTCCCGGCTACCCCAACGATGTGGCCCGTATCGTCAGCGACGAGGGCTACGGCAAGAACGATTACATCGAGACTCAGCGCCCGCTGGTGGTCATCACAGCCCCCGGCCCCGGCAGCGGAAAAATGGCGACCTGCCTTTCCCAGCTGTACCACGAGTACAAGCGCGGCGTCAAGGCCGGTTACGCCAAGTTCGAGACCTTCCCCATCTGGAACATTCCCCTCAAGCACCCGGTGAATCTGGCCTACGAGGCCGCCACGGCCGACCTGAACGATGTAAACATGATCGACCCGTTCCATCTGGAAGCCTACGGCGTGACCACCGTCAACTACAACCGCGACATTGAGATCTTCCCGGTGGTGAACGCCATGTTCGAGCTCATCGCGGGCAAGAGCCCCTACAAGAGCCCCACGGATATGGGCGTCAACATGGCAGGCAACTGCATCGTGGACGATGCGGTCTGCCGCGAAGCCTCCCGCAAGGAGATCCTGCGCCGCTACTTCAAGTGCCTGTGTGAGCAGAAGATCACCGGCACGGTCAAGGAGACCGAGCGCTACAAGCTGGAGCTGCTGCTGAATCAGGCCGACCTGACCGTGGGCCAGCGCGAAGTGGAAAAGCAGGCTCATGCCCGCAGCGAGAGCACCGGCGGGGCCCCTGCTACCGCCATTGAGCTGCCGGACGGCACCGTTGTTACCGGCAAGACCGGTCCGCTGCTGGGTGCAGCAGCATCTGCTCTGATGAATGCTCTCAAGGTGCTGGCCGGTATCCCGCAGGAGACCGACCTTGTGAGTGCGGCTTCCATTGAGCCCATCCAGACCCTCAAGACCAACTATCTGGGCGGCAAGAATCCCCGCCTGCACACCGACGAGATCCTGATCGCGCTTTCCAGCTCGGCTGCTTCCAACGAGCAGGCTGCAGCGGCCATGCATCAGCTGCCCAACCTCAAGGGCTGCGATGTGCACTCCACCGTGCTGCTCTCGGGTGTGGATACCAGCACCCTGAACCGGCTGGGAATGTACCTGACCTGTGACCCTGTTTACGAGGAAGAGGACCGCAAGTACCACAAGCAGTAAATTATACAAAAAACGAAACAGGCGCATCCAAAGGCCGAAAGGCTGGCGGATGCGCCTGTTTTTCATTGGTTCAGATGCCGGTAAAATAAGAGCTGTACTTTTCTGCATACAGCTGTGTGCCCATGCGGCGCAGGCCGCCGTACAGGTGCCGCCGGATCAGCGGTTCAATGGCATCCAGGTCTTTTTCCCGGATCACCCGCAAAATTTCCCGGTGCTCGCTCAGCACATCCGGCACATTGTTGGCCCGCACCACATCCAGACGGGTAAAGCGGGAATAATCCGGCTGCGGCTTTGTCAGGTTCTGCCAGATGTACCACTTGTTCATGCTGCAAAACCAGATGGCGTGCATTTCCAGGTCCAGCATGAGAAAGGCATTGATATCCACATTGTCCGGGTCGGTCATGGTCTGGGCCATCTCTTCCAGCAGGTCATACTTATGCTTGATCTCAATGTACTCCTTGGGGGAACACACCTGGATAAAATCACGCAGGACCATGCTTTCCACAGCGGTGCGCTGGTACACGATCTGATCCACGATATCCAGATTGATGGGGGTGACGATGGTGCCCTTGCAGGGAATGATCTGCACAAAGCCGTTCTGTTCCAGCCGCTGCAGGGCAGCACGCACCGGTGTGCGCGAAATGCCGAACCGTTTGCACAGCTGATTTTCGCTGATGGTCTCTCCGGGCTTGATCTTCAGCGTAACGATATCATGTTCCAACGTCTGGTAGATGTCCTCCGGATGCAGCTGTTCAGCCATGTGCTCACACTCCATTTACACAGTTGATGATAAGATATTTCTATTCTAGCCTGCCAAAAAGAGATTGTCAACGTATGAGAATGAAGTATACAATATCCTGTATACAAGTATAGGAAAAGCTCCGAAATTTATCATTTTTGACAAAAATTGATATATCAGATGAAAATGAACGGAATTGTGTCATCGAATTGTAACAGGTTCCACGAGAAACGGATAAGATTGTTAGTTATGCACAAAGAAACTTTACGAAGTTGGTGAAGTTTGGCTCTTGTGCGGATGTGAATTTTCTGTTACGATTAGCGTGCAATGAAAATGCTGTATACAGGGGCCACCAAAAACTTTGCTAGCGTATAAGGCAAAAAGGCACCCCTGAAACAAGGAGGAAGAAGATTATGAAAAAGGTCTCTCGTCGCAATTTCCTGAAGGTATCTGGTGCAATGGCAGCTGCAGGTGCTCTGGCAGCCTGCGGCGGTTCCGGTGCATCCACTCCGGCTGCTTCCGGCGCAGCATCCACCAGCACTGCAGCAAGTGCCGCAGCAGCCGGTGAGGACAAGTTTGCATCTCTGGGCGATTTCACCATGACCGTGGGTCATGCACAGCCCGAGGGCAACCCCCGCTTTGTTTCCATGGAGCAGTTTGCCGCCGATGTGGCAGAGGCCACCAACGGCCATGTGAAGATCGAGGTTTACGGCAACGGCCAGCTGGGCACCGAGAAGGAGATGCTGGAGCAGGTCGTGGCCGGCACCGTGCAGGGCATGCGCGGCGGTCAGTTCGACTTCAGCCCCCGTCTGCTGATGTTCACCCTGCCCTTCCTGACCAATACCCGTGCACAGGTCACGGCTCTGCTGCAGAGCGATCTGGCACAGAAGGTGTGCGCTGAGGCCGAGGGCGAGACCGGCACCGTCATCATCAACCTGTGCGATGCAGGCGGCTACCGCCAGTTCTCCAACTCCAAGCACCCCATCAAGGCTCCCGCAGACCTGAAGGGCCTGAAGATGCGCACCAACGGTATGAAGACCATTGACATGACCTTCCAGGCAATGGGCGCTACCACTACCACCATCCCGTACTCCGACCTGTACATGGGCCTGAAGACCGGCGTTGCAGACGGTCAGGAGAACCCTTGGGTCAACGTGGAGGGCATGAAATTCTATGAAGTGCAGAAGTACTTCACCGAGGTCAACTACCAGTTCCATCCGGACCCCTTCTATGTGAACGCAGCATGGTGGAACGGTCTGCCCGAGGAGTACCGCGATATCATCACCGAGTGCGCCACCAAGATGGGCGAGTATAACGACGAGCTGATCGATCAGAACTCCAACGCTGCAAAGCAGACCATCGTGGATTCCGGCTGCGAAGTCTACGAGCCCTCTGCCGATGAGCTGAAGGCCTTCCAGACCGCTGTGCAGTCCGTGTACGACCAGTGTGTCACCGAGGGCATCTGCACCGCCGACGAGATCAAGGAGATGCAGGATATCGTCGCAAAGGCATAAGCAGAAACGACCAAAGGCTAGAACGGCCATGTTACGGTAAAGGCGAGAGGGCAGCCTGCGGGCTGCCCTCTGCTGTAACAGGCCGATGGAAAAAGTTGTAAAATAACCGAAAGGGGCTGAGCACCATCGAAAAGCTGAAAAAAATCGGCAAGAAGCTGTTTGACATATACTTTACCATCGGCGTGATCGCCATGGCACTGCTGGCAGCTCTTGTGATCTTTACCGTTATTGCGCGCTACTGCTTCTCTCTGAGCTGGAAGCAGCTGGCAGAGTTCAACACCACCCTGTTTGCCTTTACAACCTTCTGGGGCATGGGCATCAACGTGATCAAGGACGAGCACGTCATGATCGACATCCTTTACGACGGCGTAAAGCCTGCCCGCAAGCGCTGGCTTTCCATCATCAACTACCTCATCGTGCTGGCTGTGGTGCTGGTGTTCACCTATCAGGGCTTCAAGTATGTGGGCGTTGCCGGTAAGCAGATCAGTCAGGGTATGGAGATCCCCATGATGTATATGTACGGCATCATGCCGGTGTGCGGCATCATCTGTGCCATCTGCGTCGTGATCAAGATCATCACCCTGTACAAGGCCGACATTTCCTACTTTGCGCCCAAGAATCAGGCGCTGAGCCGTGACGACGCATAAGCGGAAAGGGGAGAATACACAACTATGGCAATGCTCATCCTTCTGGTGCTGCTGATCTTCTTTGCCGCGCTGGGCATCCCGCTGGCCTTCGCCATCGGCGCTTCCTGTGTGACCTACATCCTGATCTATGCACCTACCTTTATTACCATGCTGCCGCAGCGCGTGTGGAACGGTGCCTACAGTGAGCTGATGATCGCCATGCCGCTGTTCATGCTGGCTGGTGAGCTGATGAACACCGGCGGCATCACCCAGCGCATCATCAACTTCTGCATGGAGCTGCTGCGGCCCATCCGCGGCGGTCTGGGCGAAGTGAACATCGTGGCTTCCATGATCTTTGGCGGTATTTCCGGCTCCTCTGTGGCCGATACCTCGGCTCTGGGTTCCATCCTGATCCCCGCCATGGAGAAGGAAGGCTACCCGCCGGAAGCTTCTGCCGGTATCACGGTGGCATCCTCCACCATGGGCATGATCATCCCGCCCTCCACCTCCATGATCGTTTACTCCATGATCTCCGGTGCATCGGTGGGTGCGCTGTTCGTGGCAGGTGCCGTGCCCGGCATCCTGATCGGACTGACCCAGCTGGTGCTGGTGTACATCATCAGCGCCAAGAAGGGCTGGCACCCGGAAAAGGTCAAGTTTGACGGCAAGCGCGCCGCAAAGAGCCTGCTTTCCGGTATTCCCGCCCTCATCATGCCGCTGTTCATCATCATCTGTGTTTCCTTCGGCGTGTGCACTGCATCCGAAAGTGCCGGTGTGGCCGTGCTGTATTCCATGCTGGTGGGCTTCTTCGTCTACAGGGAGCTGACATGGAAGGGCGTCTGGGAGGCTTTGAAAAAGACCCTGATCTCCTCCTCCTCCATCATGCTCATCATCGGCTTCACCACCATCTTCACATGGGTGCTGACCATGCAGAAGGTGCCGCAGACGGTAGGTGCCTTCTTCATGTCCCTGAACATGCCCGCATGGGCCATTGCGCTGATTTTTGATGTGCTGATCCTGATGATCGGCACCTTCATCGACGTCAGCCCGGCCATCCTGCTGCTCACCCCCATCCTGCTGCCGGTCATGGTGCAGTACGGCTTCTCGCCGCTGCAGTTCGGTGCCATGATGATTACCGGTCTGGCCATTGGTCTGGTCACCCCGCCGGTCGGTATGTGCCTGAACGCCTGCAACAAGATCAACCGTATGCCCATCATCGAGATCTTCAAGGGCGCAGCGCCCTACGTGATCTGCAATGTGATCGTTCTGATCTCCATCAGCCTGTGGGGCCCGCTTACCACCGCCCTGCCGCAGCTGCTGGGCTACAGCATCTTCTGAGATCAACGCGTATACCTCTTATAAAAACAGGCAGCGCTCCCTTGCGGGGCGCTGTTTGTTTTTTTGTACGCAAACAGGCAGGACCGTTGTATTTGACGGACAGATATGGTACACTAAGACCACTTGTGTATAGGAATATAGGAAAAGAGGATCTGCAACATGGATACACAAAAACAAAAGCGCAGCGCTTTTTCCGGCAAGATCGGCTTTGTGCTGTCGGCCGCAGGCGCTTCGGTGGGCCTTGGCAACATCTGGCGGTTTCCGTATCTCGCCGCGAAATACGGCGGCGGCATTTTTCTGCTGGTGTACATCGTGCTGGCCGTCACCTTTGGCTACACGATGATCGTGGCCGAAACGGCACTGGGCCGCATGACCCACAAAAGCCCGGTGGGTGCCTTTGGCGCCTTTGGCAAAAAGGGCGGCCTGCGGTTCGGCGGCTGGATCAATGCGGTCATTCCCATTCTGATCGTGCCGTACTATTCGGTCATCGGCGGCTGGGTCATCCGCTATCTGTCGGAGTATATCAGCGGCCATGGCAGTGAGCTTTCGCAGGACGGCTATTTTTCCAATTTCATTTCCAGCGGACTGTCGGCAGAGGTGTGCTTTCTGATCTTCACGGCCTTTACGCTGGCCATCATCTTTGCCGGTGTGCGCAACGGTGTGGAGCGTGTTTCCAAGGTGATGATGCCGGTGCTGGTGGTGCTTTCGGTGGTCATTGCGGGCTATTCGGTCACGCGCCCGGGCGCACTGGCCGGCGTCAGATATTTTCTGGTGCCGAACGTGGCAAACTTCTCCTGGATGACGGTGGTCACAGCCATGGGCCAGATGTTCTATTCGCTGTCCATCGCCATGGGCATTCTGGTCACTTTTGGCTCCTATATGAAAAAGGATGTCTCCATTGAGGAATCCACCGAGAATGTGGAACTGTTCGACACGGCCATTGCCATCATGGCGGGCCTGATGATCATTCCGGCGGTGTTCTCCTTCTCCGGCGGCGACCCGGATACCCTGCAGGCCGGTCCGGCGCTGATGTTCATTACCATCCCCAAGGTGTTCGAGAGCATGGGCTTTGGCCACGTGGTGGGCGTCCTGTTCTTTTTGCTGGTGCTGTTTGCAGCCGTCACCAGCTCCATTGCCTTGACCGAGAGCGCTGTCTCCACCTTTGAGGACGAGCTGGGCTGGAGCCGTGAGCGCGCAACGACACTGATCGGCCTGATCATGGTGGCGCTGGGCAGCCTGTCCGCACTGGGCTATGGCCCGCTGGCGGGTGTGACGGTGTTCGGGATGCAGTTTCTGGATTTCTTCGATTTCCTTACCAACTCTGTCATGATGCCCATTGCAGCCATTGCCACCTGCCTGCTGGTGTCCCGCGTCATCGGCGTGCAGAAGATCGAAGAAGAGGTGACGCTGGGCGGCAAGCCCTTCCGCCGCAAAAAGATCTTCAACTTTATGATCCGCTATCTGTGCCCCATCTTTGCGGCCATCATTCTGGTCAGCTCGGTGGCAAATGCCCTTGGCTGGATCGCCATGTAAGCAGCCGTTTCCATCGGGTAGAATGCTGAAAACGCAGCGGTAAATAACAGAAGAGTCGTGCAAAGCTGAGCATCTGTGAAAGAACAGGTGCTCAGCTTTTTGCGTTCTTTGCCGCACCGGAAGGAAAATAACGATAAAAAGCCCGGAATTTACCCTTTCAAGTGCGAAAAATTCACAAACGGCTTGAAACGCTTTTGTTGCAGTGTTAAAATAATAACACTGCTTTTATGGGGTAATCGACGCAAAACTCAGTGCGGTCTGCTCGCAAGCGTCGGAGTTCCTGTGGGATGTGTAAGAATCGCTAAAGCAGCACTGCGCTACTGCACTTGCGTGGTACTGCCTCCGAAAATGTGAGGAAAATATTCGTATGATGAAAAAGATCTCCCGCCGCTCGTTTTTGCGGGTTTGCGGCATTACGGCGGCAACGGCAGCGCTGACCGCCTGCGGCGGCGGTAAGACCGAAATGGCGAAAAAAGACGATACACCACCATCAGCCGGGCAGATACCGCATGGAGCTGAATAGAACGGACAGGAGATACTGGATGTGAACAACAAACTATATAAAAAGCTGCTCTGGGGTATACACCCTTGAGCGTGTGTGCCGCACGGAATGCTTCCTGTGCGTTTCCTTCCTTCAGCGACTGCTCCAGCTTTGGATAGCTGTCGTCGTTCAAAAACATCAGCGCAAATTTACGGACCATACTCTCACGGGGCAGCCGATGAAATACCTCTTCATAGTCTGCGCCCATTTCTTTATAACACTCCTGAATCGTCATAATCCCCTGCACGGCCTTTCTTATTTTTTTCTATGTGCGGCACTGCATCGTCACAAAAGTGCCACGCGTATTTGTTGCAGTTTGTTATGCTATCAATATGCCATTTATTTAGTAGGATTTCAATTCATTTGCAGCGGTATTTTATAAAAATAAGGGCTGCTGTACATTATTTTGTGCAGCAGACCCCTTTGCAGGATGTCCTGCCGCTGTGAAATCTGTTCTTGACGTCCGTGCGAGTAAGCGGTACGATACAAGCATGGACCGGAACGGCAAACGGATGATACAGAACGATCACGTAAAGGAGGATGCTTTTGTGAACATTGAAAAGATCACGCAGGGGAAGAACCTGACCGATACAGAGCAGACCGTGCTGGAGTATATTCTGGATCATCTGGACACGGTGCAGACCGAGGGCGTGCGCGGGGTGGCGCGGGCAAACTATACCTCCACCTCCACCATCATGCGGCTGGCGCGCAAGATGGATTACAGCGGTTTTGTGGATATGTGCTACAAGCTGCGCTCCTTTACCGAGACGCCGCACCAGACGATGAAGGAGGAAGAAAACTTTCTCAACAGCTTTGGCGTGGAGTCGCTGCTGAACTACAATACCTATACGCAGCTTAAAGCCTGTGCGGAAAAGATTCTGGAGCAGAAAGACAAGATCATCTTTGTCTACGGCACCGGCTTTTCCGGTACGGTGTGCACCTACCTGACCCAGAAGCTGGTCAACATGGGCATTTTGTGCGTCAGCGCCACGGGCGGCGACTCTGTGGGCATCTTTGAGAATACGCTGGAGCGGATGGGGATGTTTTTCTGCATCTCCAAATCCGGCGAGACCTCAATGGTGCGCGACAAGATCAAGACTGCACAGGAAAACGGTGTGTGCACCGTAGCCATCACCGGTGAGCAAAAGAACAGCATCGGACAGTTTGCGGACCTGTGGTTCCGGGTGGAGAACCCGTGGAAACTGGACGACCAGAACACCATGCCCAACACCTTTTTTCCGCAGACCATGATGCTGATCGAGCTGATCGCCTACGAATACCGCCGTCTATGCCTTGAAAAAGATAAGAAATAGCCAATATTTGTGCAGAGTATGCAAAAAGAGACTCCTTTTTTGCGCAAAAACGCCAGAAACGCGTTACCGCTTTTGGTAACGCGTTTCCTTCTGTTCAAAATTTATTTACATCTGTAAATTTTTGTGCGATAGTAATGGCACAGATCCGGCCGGATATGTGTGGATGGACGCATCCCGCGCAAGAACAATATCTGAAAAATGTGAAACGAAAGAAGGAGTCAACCCATGAAGGATAAGGTCATGGATGCGTTGCAGCGGTTTTCCAAAGCAATGTTCATCCCCGTGCTGATCCTGCCCATTGCCGGTATTCTGATCGCTGTGGGCAATCTGTTCACCAATCCGCGGCTGCAGGCGGTCCTGCCGTTTTTGAACAACCCTGTCACCATCGGTTTCGGTACCCTGCTGTCCGGCTCGCTCAACGCCATCCTTACAAACCTTGGCGTCATCTTCTGTGTTGGTCTGAGTGTCGGTCTGGCCAATAAGAAAAAATCCGAGGCAGGTTTTATCTCGCTGCTGGCATTTCTGGTGTTCCTTAACGCCATGAACAAGTTCATGAACATGCGTGGTATGCTGGTAGAGGGCAGCCTTTCCGGTACCGGTCAGGCCATGGTCCTGGGCGTTCAGGTGCTGGACATGGGCGTGTTCATCGGCCTGCTGATGGGCATTGTGGTGGCCTATGTGCACAACCGCTTCTGTGAAACAGAGTTCAACAATGCATTCCAGATCTACGGCGGCACCCGTTTCGTATTCATCGTGCTGATCCCGGTCATGGTGGTCATGGCTGTGCTGTTCACCTTTGTGTGGCCGTATGCACAGGCTGGCATCAATGCGCTGGGCGGCTTCATCCGCAGCGCAGGCAACTTTGGCCTGTTCATCTACGGCACGCTGGAACGTCTGCTGATCCCCACCGGTCTGCACCATCTGGTCTACACCCCGTTCCTGTACACCTCTCTGGGCGGCACTGCCACTGTGGGCGGTCAGGTGCTGGAGGGTGCCCGCAACATCTACTACGCCGAGATCGCAGATCCCTCCGTTGCTGTGCTGAGCCAGTCCGTCATCTGGGATGCCCGCGGCATTTCCAAGATGTTTGGTCTGATCGGTGCCTGCCTGGCCATGTACCAGACCGCACGTCCTGAGAACCGCGAAAAGATCAAGCCTGTGCTGATCACCGCTGCCGTCACCTCCTTTATCGCCGGTGTCACCGAGCCCATCGAGTTCAGCTTCCTGTTCGTGGCTCCCGTCCTGTTCGTTGTGCACGCTGTGCTGGCCGGTTCCAGCTTTGTGGTGCTGAACCTGCTGGGCTGCCGCGCCATCGGCCCCAACGGCTTTATCGATTTCCTGCTGTACAACCTGCCGCTGGGCATTGGCAAGACCCGCTGGCCCATCTACATTGGCGTAGGCGTTCTGTACTTCTTCCTGTACTATGTGATCTTCCGCGTGCTGATCGTCAAGCTGAACCTCCACACGCTGGGCCGTGAGGCAGATGGCATGGAGATGAAGCTCCACACCAAGGCTGAGTACAAGGCCAAGACTGCTGCCACTGCCGGGAACGGCACCGCTGCTGCGCCCGCACAGGACACTGCCGTGGATGCTGCCACCATCGTGGAGGCACTGGGCGGCAAGGATAACATCCTGAAGGTGACCAACTGCTACACCCGTCTGCGCACCGAACTGGCAGACCCCGACAAGGTGCAGGATGATGTGCTGAAGAACCAGACCGGCGCTTCTGCCGTTATCCACAAGGGCAAAAATGTGCAGGTGGTGTATGGCCTGAAGGTCAACGCCGTGCGCAAGGCCGTGGATGCAGAGCTGGGCCTGAGCGGCGAAGATTAACCAATTGCGTTCCTTTTAATGATTTATAGAAAACATCCATAAGAGGGAGGGTATTTTTCCATGAAAAAGTTTTCTATTGTGATCGCCGGCGGCGGCAGCACCTATACGCCGGGTATCGTTATGATGCTGATGCACAGTCTGGACCGGTTCCCGATCCGCAGCCTGAAGCTGTACGACAACAACCCCGAGCGTCAGAAGGTCATTGCGGATGCTGTGGCGCTGGCCATGAAGAAAGTTGCCCCGGATGTGGCCTTCAGCTATACCACCGATCCCGAAGAGGCCTTTACCGATGTGGACTTCTGCATGGCACACATCCGCAGCGGCGGCTATCCCATGCGTGAGCAGGACGAAAAGATCCCTCTGAGCCACGGCGTAGTGGGTCAGGAGACCTGCGGCCCCGGCGGCATTGCCTACGGTATGCGCAGCATTCCCGACATCATGCAGCTGATCGACTACATGGAAAAGTACAGCCCCAACTGCTGGATGCTCAACTATTCCAACCCCGCATCCATCGTGGCAGAAGCCTGCCGCGTACTGCGTCCCCATGCAAAGATCATCAACATCTGCGACATGCCGGTGGGCACTTTGCGCCGCATGAGCTACATTGTGGGCAAGACCCCGCAGGATCTGGATGTGCGGTACTACGGCCTGAACCACTTTGGCTGGTGGACCAGCGTCAAGGGCAAGGACGGCACCGACTACACCCCGCAGCTGATCGATTATGTAAGCAAGAACGGTTACCTGACCCAGAAGGCCATCGAGACCCAGCACATGGATGCCAGCTGGCAGGAGACCCACCGCAAGGCAGCCGACCTGCTGGCCGTCACCCCGGACTGCCTGCCCAACACCTACCTGAAGTACTACCTGTACCCGGACTACGTGGTGGAGCACAGCGACCCCAACTATACCCGCGCCAACGAGGTGATCGATGGCCGCGAAAAGAATGTCTTCGGTGCAGCACGCGCCATCACGGCTTCGGGCGAGTTCAAGGGTGACGAGTTCAACATCGACAACCATGCAAGCTTTATCGTGGATCTGGCCCGCGCTATCGCCTACAACACCCACGAACGGATGCTCTGCATCGTGGAGAACAAGGGCGCTATCAGTAACTTTGATCCCCACGCCATGGTGGAGGTCCCCTGTCTGGTGGGCAACGATGGTCCGGAGCCCCTGTGTCAGGGTGAAATCCCGACCTTCCAGCTGGGCATGATGAACCAGCAGGTCGCCGTGGAAAAGCTGGTGGTCGAGGCCTACTGTGAGCACAGCTACCAGAAGATGTGGCAGGCATTGACCCTGAGCAAGACCGTGCCCAGCGCCAAGGTAGCCAAGGAGATCCTGGACGACCTGATCGTGGCCAACAAGGACTACTGGCCTGAGCTGCACTAAAGGCTGCGCTTGTGAAGCGCTGTCCCCAATATCCCCATTTTTCATGAATTGAAAGGGGCTGCTGCACCGCGATGTGCAGCAGCCCCTTTCGTTTTTGCAGAGAGTTCAGAAACTTTCTCTGCCGGCTTTTCTTTCGGGTAGCAATGTCCTGAAAACAGTAATGGCCCGGCTGATGCCGGGGCTGGGTGTACTTGAACAGCATCCCGTCCAGATAGATTGACACCGGTTTATAGGGGAGCGTCCGCCAATTTTAGCAGAGAGCCGGAAAACGGAGTTCAAAAGGTGCTTTATGGGGCTTCATTAGCTGGAAACCTGATTTTATTAGCAGGGACCGAAAATTCTGCTAATGGCATTCGCTGGCTGATTTTGGCGATAGGTTCAAAATGAAAAATGCGAAGATCGTCTTTCCCATGGAAAAATGACCTTCGCATTTTCTTGAAATGGCGTCCCCGATGTGATTCGAACACACGGCCTTCCGCTTAGGAGTAGCCTGTGCATCTGTAAACCCATTGCAAAATAGGGCAATATATTCTACTCTATATCAACGAATTTTTTGTTGGGATGTCAACGTATGTAAATAGATTCGAACCTTTTTTTATTCTGTGTAAACAGATGTTTATTAGCTGGAAATTAGCTGAGCTAATGAAAAGTGGCCGCTCTATTGTACAACGCTCACCTTTCATTAGCTGGGAGGCGCGTGGCTGTTCATAGGCACCAGAAGAACACCAGTTGCAAAAAGCAGTTGAAGCCTGTTTCTGGATTTATGATACCATGTCGGAATCGCAGTTGGAATAGGAACATGGCCAGAACACGATATGAAAGGATTCTGACCTATGTAGTGGGAAGTACTTCATCTTGTAAAAAGAACGGTTTTATGGTATTCTTACCTTAGACAAGGAACAGAAAGCAGGTGAACCGGTGGCAGAAGTCAAAATGCAAAAAGGCCTTGATTTTGAACGCAAGCATGAGGAAGATCTGCGGCGTATCCGTGATTTTCGGCTCATGGATGATAACTTTATGAGCAAGGTCTTTGAGGATAAGCCATGTGCGGAATTCTTGCTCCGGATCATCCTGAATCGGGATGATTTGAAGGTCAAAGAAGTCCATGGGCAGCATGACCTGAACAATATACAAGGTCGTTCCGTGCGGCTTGATATTCTAGCGGTGGATCACGATAACCGTGCCTACAATGTTGAGGTGCAGCGCAGTGACAGCGGAGCAGTTGCAAAGAGGGCAAGATATAACAGCAGCCTGCTGGATGCCAATCTCACCCGAAAGGGCGATGCGTATGACGCACTGAACGAAACCTATGTAATCTTTATCACAGAGAACGATGTGCTTCGGGGTGGACTTCCTATTTATCATATCAATCGCATTATTGAGGAAATGGGGAAATCCTTCGGAGATGAAGCACATATTATCTATGTGAACTCTCAGATTAAAGACGACACCGCATTGGGAAAACTAATGCACGATTTTACCTGTACGAACCCGGATGACATGAACTATCCTGTTCTGGCACAGCGGGTGCGTTATTTCAAAGAAGATACGAAGGGAGTGGCAACGATGTGCAGAGCATTTGAAGAAGTACGAGAAGAAAGTGCAAGAGAAGCAAAGCATGAACAGGCAATCGAAAGTGCAAAAACTATGTTGGCTGATGGCTTGCCGTATGAAACGATTGCACGATATGCAAAACTTACGATTGAAGAGGTAAAGGCACTGGATACACAGAAACCTGCCTGATCTTAATTCAGCCAAGATATTCTTAAAAACAAACAGCGGCAGTTTTCCCAATCGGAAAGCTGTCGCTGTTTATGTATAGGGGCTTATAAGTTCTTTGCAAGATTTTTGATGAGCTCAGCCATAGAGGGGTTGGTCAACAATTTGGTAAGTGCTGCTGCCGCGTCGGTATCGACCGCACTGTTTTCAGGGATGGACTGCGCTGTTTGATGGGGCATTTCAGGCTCTGCGCCCTGATGCTGGTAGAAGAAATCATCAAAACGCTGTGCATTCAGACGCCGATCATCATCCAAGATATGTGCATACTGCTCTGTGACCATCGAAGCCTGTGCATGGCCGGAGTCACCCTGAACAGCTTTGATATCACCGCCGTTCAGTTTGAGTTTGTATGTAATACTGGAGTGTCGGAAGCTGTGAAAGACCACTTTAGGGAGATTGTTTTTCTTAATCAACCGCTTCAATGCACCGTTGATGGTAGACTGCTCGGTTGGCATTCCCAATGGTCCGGCAACCACAAGATTGTAGTCGGTATATTCTGCACCCAGTGCTTCCTTTGTCATATCCTGCTCTGCTTTGAATTCAACGAGCATTTCAGCGACCGTTTTGGGCAGGAAGATGGTTCGGATACTGCTGTCAGTTTTAGGGCTTTTCAGAACCTGAACGGTAGTGCAGCGAGAATTTAGCGATGGAAAACGAGTGATGACATTTTTGTTTTCCAATGCGTCCAGTGAAGCAACGTCCACACGCTGCAATTCCTTATTTATGTAAATGGATGCGCGTCCTGCATCAATGCTTTCGGGGGAAATATCCACACAATCCCAAGTCAGACCGAGCAGTTCGCCCAAACGCAGGGAGCAGGAGAACGAGAGGTTGATGCACAGCCGCAGCTTCGGATCATCACAAACTTTCAAAGCACGGAACAGCGTTTCGGCTGTCCAGATATCACGTTTCTTGGAAGTGTACTTGGGCAGGGTAGCGTAAATGCAGGGATTCTTTTCCATGAGTTCCCATTTTACAGCCTGCTCAAAGGCGCTCCGCAGAATCTTATGAACCGAACGGACTGTACTGGGGGAAACAAACTGGTGCTTCCGCTTCCCACACATAGGGTCAGCAGCCTCATATTTGAGCAACCGCTGATAATACCCCTCGATCACGCGGGTGGTGATATCCTGCAACTTCATCGAGCCGATGAGCGGAGTTATGTAATTGGCAATCAGTGCAGTGTTTGCCTGATAGGTTGAAAGTGCCCATTTGCTTTTTCCATAGAGGGCAACATATTCAGGAAGCAGGTCGTTAAGGATTTTGCACTGCGGAACTACAAAGGTTCCAACTGATTCCTTGTATTCGACCTCTTTCTTGCGATTCTTGGCATCCGAAAGGTCAGTAAAGGTTTCCCACTTCTGCTTGGGGGTGCCATCTGCATCCTTATAGGAATAGACAACACAGAAATTATTGTTGCGCTTGATAATGCTGGCCATTATGTATCTCCTTCTACTTTACGTTTGGATTTCAGAACATCATCGAATACATCTTTTCGGACGCGTTTTGCCCGCCCTACATCAATTGTGGGGATTCCTTCCTCACGAATCCATGTTACAAGCGTGGTGCGGCTGACACCATAGAAATCCTGAATCTCCTGAAAACTGTAATACTTTCCGCTTTTAGGGCATTTCAGTTCCAGTGGTGGCTCTTCATGCGCTTCTATGACCGGTTCTTGGAGTCGATATGTAGATTGGCTGTTGAGCCATATTTCAAAACTTGTTTTGGTAATGCGTCGCCTGTCGGCCACGCGCTCAATAACGAAACAGTCTCGGTATTTTTTACAGTCGAGAATCCAGTAGACCTTTTCTCTTGGAATACCGAGCAGTTTTGCCATTTCTGGGATGGAGATGGTTTGTGCTTCAATCTCCCGGTCACGCTCTCGATCAGCCGCAGTGCGGTGGCGGCTTTGTGACCGATACCAACGCTCAAATTCCTCTTTCGGAATCCGCATCCAGAAGTCTACCGTTTCTGCTTTCAACTTGCCCTGTCGGATGAGTGTATAGATCGTTTCGGGTTTCACCTTCAATATCTCGGCGGCGTCAGGAACGGAATAGGACCGTTTGCAAAGTTCCTCGCCCGGTGGTGAGCCATTGACCTTATGATATTTGACCTGATTGGCATACCATTTCTCAAAGCTGGAAATAACGATACGCCTTTTGTCGTTTATCAGAATGACTTCAAAGAGATTCTTATGAAGTAGCCAATAGCTGTCTGTTTTGCCAAGGCCGAGAAGCTGCCGCATCTCACGAACCGACATGGTGGTTTTGGTAGTGGCAGGTTCAGCTTTTCCGTATAAGGGAGCCGAAGTATTCCGCATATCATCCATGAAAGACACCTCTCTATCTATGTAAAAGTTTAGCCGGGATTTCTTATCCCGGCTAAAGAATAGCAGATTTCGCTTGAAATGTTGAGGATGTCAAACAGCAGGATTGCGTTCAACAGTGCCATCATTGAGCCATGCTTCAAAGCTGGCTTTGGAAATACGGTAAGCGCCGCTTACCTTGAACCAGCGGAATTCGTTCTGCTTCAGTAGACGGTAGACAGTGGGACGGCTCAGGAGCAGCATTTCCATCAGATCTTCTACGGTATAGCAGCGGCTGTCCTTTGCTGTGGAAACAGGGGAGGAAACCGAGTTGGGCGAAGGTTCTTCATGAATAATCATTGGATAATACCTCGTTAAATATACTTAAAGTTAAAACTTGAGCGGCAGTGCGGCCCGGCGGCTTCCACCATTATAAATAGTATAGACCTGCTGAAGGTACTTCGTCTTGCCGGGAAGGCTTACGCCTGCGGTTCGAGCAAGGCGAAAAATCGTAAACGCATCGACCTGCCGCAGCTTGGCAATCAAGCGGCCTTTGTTATATTCGGAGTGATACAGTTCTACAAAGCGGCAGATGCCGAGCAGGTTTGCGGAACTCATGGAATCAGGTTCGCCGTTCCAAGCGTTCAGCAAAACATCAAGGGATTCGATATACAGTTCCGGACCCAGCCGGATGAATTCGTGATAGGCGGTCGCAATGCAGCTGATCCGCTGCTTGCCTCGGCCTTCTTCAAAAGAAAGATGAACGCCAGCCAATTCGGTGGCCTGCTGAAATGCAACGGCAGCAGGTTCCCCTGCAAAAATCAGGGCACGGAGCTTCTGCCCTGCACTCAGCCGTTCCGAAATGCCTGTCTGCTGTGCAAACAGGAGGGCTTCTTCTCGTTCTGTCATACCAAAATAAACCTTGCAGCGAATCTGCAAATCTTCGCCGCCGTTCAGAAATTTCCGTGCAGCGATGGTGTTCTGTCCGTCCATCACATAGTAGTGACCATCCCGGAAGCTGATCTTCGGCTCATTGGCAACCCGCTCGTCAAATTCTTTTGCGATGCGGGCAACACGAGCGGGGTGAAGAGCACGCTGATAAGTGTCGCGCGGCACGATCAGTTCGCTGCTGTTCAGGCACATCTCATGGTAAGGTTTTACAACTGCGTTCATCATAAAGGAACCTCCTTCTTCTTTTGCAGAAAATCAATTCCTGATTGGATAATCAAACCGATTTTCTTCTTTTCGTTATCGGATAAGCGGAAACTGGAATACCGTTCATAACAGATATTCCAGCGGAACATAAGCGATTGAAGTGCATCATCCAGTTCTGCGACCATGAACTCAACAGAAGATTCTGTCGGGGTGGAGAGCATCCTTTCCGATATCTGCTCAATGCTATGTAAATCGCCTTTTGTGTGCTTGACGAGAGCAGGGGGCTGACTGTTCAACACACGAAGATTCTGAAACTGCTGGGAGAGCAGCTCTTTTGCAGCGGCGAGAACATCCTCCTGCGGAGGAGCCGTAAGGTATTTTCGGAATGACTTATACCCAATGAAGCCAAAGCTGTATTGCAGACACACTGACACTTGCCGCATTTCATATTTGGACAGGTGCCCAAGGTAGCTTAACACTCTGGATTTATCTGCGGGGCGCGGGCTTTCGCAAATCGCCATAGATGGCGCACTCAAAAAACGATTGTGCAGAATAAAATGCGTTGGCATATTTCGCTTTTTGATCTGTGTTGTCAGCGGAACGACTAGAAGAACATTGGAATAAAAATTACCGTCATCGTTCTGGACAACAATGGCAGGTCGGATGCCGCCTTGCTCGGAACCGCTGTAAGGATTCAGATCCATCATGTAGACATCCCCGCGCTTGTACATCCAGTTTGCGGGCATAGGCGGATACTCTTTCTCTTTTTTGCCTCGTGTTGCCAATTTAGATTTCTCCTCTCTATCCGTATATGTAACAGTGGGCTGCTCGCACAGCCCACTCTACTATCTCAAACAGCAAATTGCTGTGATTTATAGTTCTATACCTTTCCGTATTTGTCCCCGACATCCCCGGAAAACGAAAACTCAGTTTTCGTGTGGGAAATCTTTCAGCCGTCCGGCAGCATACCGAATCCATAGGGTTCTCACCTCTCCGTGGTCCTCACCGAGCTGCCCTAAGGCAGAAGTATCATTATTCTGTGATGGCTCTTAGCTATGGAGAAGCTGTCATCCATTTACCGTCAACCTACCGCTCATTCCCTCAGTGGGAGATCATCGCATTTGTTACGGACGTGGCTCATCATCACAGGAACGTGACTGAAGAATGCGTGTTCAATTTTCAAGGGGCGGATGCCAGATGTTGTCTGGCTTGCTTATAGTATAGCGGCTCAAATTGTGAAATGCGTGGGCCTCGTAGGCCTACCTTGTAGGCTTAGCAGGCCTATTTTTGGAAGAAAATTCCAAGCCCTGAAATTACAGCAGTTGCTTTATGGA
>SFJM01000012.1 GCA_004555915.1 Clostridiales bacterium
TATTCTAACAAATTATTTCATTGCTGCGTTAGAGCCACCCCGTTTCATACCCTTTGGTGCCTTGGAGCGCAGCGGAAAGGAATGGTCATATATATGAAATGGAACCATGCAATTGCCGTACTGCTCACCGGCACCATGCTGCTGACAGGACTGGCAGGCTGTGGCAAAGCCGCGGAGGATACCGGAAGCGGGGAGGTCAAAGCACCAACAGCGGTCAAACAGGCAGCAGATGTCAAAGCAGTGGATACCTTCACACTGGCATATAATGAAAAGGATGGGCTGGACCCATTGACCTGTTCCTCATCGGAAAACCAGATGCTGATGCCGCTTTGCTATGAAAGCCTGTTCCAGCTGGATGATACATTTGAACCCCAGCCGGTACTGTGTGACAGCATGGAGCAGGAAAATACACGTTCCTACAACCTGACCATTCGTTCCGGCATCCTGTTCCATTCCGGACAGGAAATGACGGTGGAGGATGTGGTATATTCCCTCAACAATGCACGGCTGCGGGAGGATTCCGTATATCAGGATAAGCTGTCCTGTATTTCCTCGGTGAAATATAATGATGATGAAATCCATATCCGGCTGTACACCTCGAAATCCGAACGGGAGCTGCAGGCGCTGCTGGATATACCCATTTTCCGTAAGGGATCGGAGGAAGATGAAATTCCGGATGGTTCCGGTCCCTATCAGTTTGTCAGACAGGACGCTGCTCTGAGCCTGATTCCGTTTGAACAATGGAGCGGCGGCAAGGTTGGTTTCTGCAGTTCTATCACACTGAAATCCGTATCAGACAGCGCCGGTGCGGCCAATCTGCTGAGCAGTGGTGAAATTTCCATGCTGCTGCAGCTGGATGCGGAAAAGGAACCGGCTACCGGTGCAAAATATACATCCAGTGTACCCACAACACGGCTGCATTATCTGGGAATCAACTGTGACTGGGCGCCGTTGGATGAGGAGGATGTGCGTACCGCTCTGTCCATGCTGATGAATCGGGATATGATGGTACAGACCTGCTTTGCCGGACGGGCAGATGCCGCATCCCTGCCTATGGTATCCATCCCGGAGAGCATCGAAGCACCAAAATATGATAAGACGGCAGCATTGGAGCTGCTGGAGGATGCAGGGATTTATGACCGGGATTCTGACGGGTATCTGGATGTGAGCAGCAGGCAGCAGTTTAAACTGGAGATTATTTATAATGAACAGTACAGCACCAAGGGGGCGGTATTGGAGCAGTATGCCAGCACGCTGAATGAAGCTGGCATTCAGACAACGGTAACACCCCTCAGCTTTGAGGACTGCCAGTCCAAGCTGCGGAGGGAAACCTTCCAGATCTATTATGGTGAATATGCGATGACACCGGATTTTGACCTGTCATCCATCATTTCCGACGGCGGAGAGCGGAATTTTGGCAACTTCTATAGTTCGCATATGCAGGACGCGCTTTCTGATCTGCATGAAGGAGAACCGGAGGAATATGAGGAGACTGTGGAAGATTATCTGGAATGCTTTATGGAGGAAACCCCCATCCTGCCGATTGCCTTTGAACGCAATCTGATTTCCTCCGCTACAAAGCTGCCGGAGGGCTTTGCTCCATGGCCCAATGATATTTTCCATGGCATTGAGACATGGTCCGCATCGTAAAAAAGGAGAATAAATGGAACAGACATATCCAGTTGTATTGTTATATCATACGCCGGAAGGCGTGTTAAAGCGGCTGACGCCATTGCTGCGGCAGCAGGGCATTTCTGTCCGGGTTATTCGCAAGGAGCTGTACACGGTTCCGCTGGAAATGCTGCTGGGGCTGAAGCAGCCGGATAAAATTTTGCAGAATCCCGGCATTGAGCTGCCGGAGCCTATGCTGGTGATGCATGGCTTCTCCTCTGAAGGCGTGGATTCCGTACTGAAGCTGCTGCGGGAGAACCAGATTCGCATAGATTTGAAGGCAGTGACAACCCCCACCAACCTGTCATGGACAGGCTTACAGATGTTTGCAGAGCTTCAGCGGGAACGGGAAGCCTTCCGGAAACAGGGAAAATAAATCCGACACATGAAATCTTTACAGACAGCAGAAAGCCCGGCGGGAAACCGTCGGGCTTGTGTTTTACTGCTCTAAAATTTGTTTCGCGGCCAGAATACCCGCAACAAGTACGCCAAACATCAGGATATAGATGAAACGCAGATCGGTACCGTCTGGCAGGGCCAGCCAGCTGGGATTTTCCGTGTTTTCATACTGTTCGGTAATATCGTTGCCGTCCTGATCCAGCAGGTAAGGCTCATGGGAAATATTAATAAATGTTTCACCTGCTGTGAAATTCTGAATGCCCAGGTCACGGGCGAGATCTTCCTCCGACCATGTCCAGAGGAATGTGCTTTCCGTTACCGGATAGGTTTTCTCAAATTCTGTTGTCACATATTCCGGGTCAGAAAATTCATAATCGCCATCCGGATCGAAATAGCTGTAGCTGTATCGTATGCGGACAGCATCCACATCCTTGCAGGCAAAACCCGCAAGAAGAATTACCTGAGAATAAGCATCCTGGGTGCCGAGCAGCTTCATATCGTCCACGACTGCCGATTTATAGATAACTGCGGAATTATAGCCCGTGCCATAGGAAGCATCCACAGGGCGGTATCTGCCATTGATACCCCGGGTAAGCTCCAGAATGCCGCGGCTGTGTAAATCATCTTCCACGGTGAACGAGATAAACAGAGAATTACCCACTTCCGCATAGGAAACAACCTGTACCGGCGTATCCTTACAGGACACATAATTCTGTACCGCAGCCAGCCGTCCGACTTCGGTATTGGGATAACGGAACAGATAACAATACCACAGGACAACAATCAGAATAGCGGAAAGAATGGCAAACAGCGCTGATGTAATCCGGTTATTGCGTGCCCGTTTCAGGAATTGCAGGGATTTTTTCGGTACAGGCTTTTGCGGGAGCTGTGACCGAAGCTCCTGTTCCAATTCCCGGCAGGCGGAGCAATCTTCCAGATGTGCAGACACCTGTTCCGTGGTTTCGGGCTCAGTGAGAGCTTCAATATAAATGGGGAGCAGATCCCGGACAACACAGCAATCCAGTTTATTCTGTTTCATTTGTGCCACCTCCTAACAGGTTGATAAGCTGTTGTTTCCCACGATAGAAGCGAACCCGTGCCCATGCTTCAGAATGCTGCATGATTTCACCGATTTCCCGGAAGGAAAACTCACCGTTTAACCGGAGATACATGACCTCCCGGGTGTCAGCAGGCAGCTGCTGCATGGCACAGTAAAGGCGAAGCCGTTCATCACGCTCCTGCAGCTCGGCTTCCGGATTGTCCGGCGCTGCAAGGGAAGCAAGCTGGGTTTCCTCCAACGGAGGATGTTTCTTTTGCCGGTCTAATTCCCGATACCATAGCCGTTTGGCAATGGCACACAGCCAGACATAGGGTGTGCAGTCACCACGGAAGGTGTGCAGGCTTTTGAGTGCCTGATAAAAGGTTTCCTGCGTCAGATCTTCCGCAAGGTCGGGATTGCCGGTCAGTGAGCACAGATACCGGTATACCTTCTGCGCATGCTGTTCATATAAAGAATCCTCTCTGCGTCGCATGATGCTCACCCCCCAATCTATTGGCTTCTGTCTGTTAGTGCATCTGAGAAGCAATTTGTTACAGGAAAACCGGATTTTTTTACAAAAAAATTTTTTATGATATAAAAAATAAGGCCCACTGCCAACCCGCAGGTGCACAGTGAGCCTTTTGTTATGATTCGATTGTTCCGGCATACGAAAAACAGCAGCCGTTATTTACACTGGTCCGGCTGTTTGGATTTGCCGTTGTACTTCTGCGTTGCCGCAGGCACACCGTTTTCAATCAGCTCGGAAATTGCGAGAACCGCACGGTCTACCGCGTCCTGCATCGCCGACATTTCCTCCTCCGTCACATTGGACAGAACCCAGTCTGCCAGATCGTAATCCGGATGCGGCTTCGACCCCACACCTACCTTGATGCGCGGGAACTGGTCGGAACCCAGCATAAAGATGATGTTTTTCACGCCGTTCTGTCCGCCGGCAGAGCCTTTGGGGCGGATGCGCAGCGTGCCCACCGGCAGGGAAATGTCATCGAAAATGACCAGAATATGCTCCGGCGGGATTTTGTAAAAGTCAGCCGCCTGTGCCACGGCATCACCGGAGGCATTCATAAAGGTCTGCGGCTTGACCAGCAGGCAGCGGTGCCCGCCCAGGACGGCTTCACCGGTCAGGGCCTGGAACCGGGAACGGTCACAGCGTACATTGTGTTTTTTGCACAGTGCATCCATCACACGGAAACCGGTGTTGTGGCGGTTGTTCTCGTATTTTTTACCGGGATTTCCAAGACCTACCACCAGCCAGTCAATGGGCTGGACAGCAGGCTTGTTTTTTTCTTCCTGTTCGAGTTTTGCGAAAATATCAAAAATAGACATACAGTGAATCAGCCTTCTGCAGAAATAATAAAGTAATATACCGGCTGGCCGCCGTTGATGATGGTAACTTCTGCTTCCGGAGCTTCCTTGTGTACCATTTTTTCAATGCGTGCTGCATCATCCTCTGTCATATCCTCACCGTAGATGATGTTGACAAAGGAGCATTCCTTTTTGCACAGCTCACGTACCATCTTCTTGACAGCATCATCCAGCTTGCGGCTGTTGGCACACAGCTTGGATTCCAGCAGGGAAAGATATTCGCCTTCCTTGATTTTCTTGCCGTCAAAGTCGGAATTGCGTGCGGCATAGGTTACCTGGCCGGAACGGACATTGGCAGCCGCATCCAGCATGGCCTCACGGTTTTCATCCATTTCCATGCTTTCATCAAAGGACAGCATAGCGGAAATACCCTGCGGGATATTTTTGGTCGGAATAATGACAACCGTCTTGCTCTCACACAGCGGCACTGCCTGCTCCGCTGCCATGATAATATTCTTGTTGTTCGGCAGGACAAAGACAATCTCAGCCGGAACCGCATCAATGGCATGCAGAATGTCATCGGTGGACGGGTTCATGGTCTGGCCGCCCTGTACCATTTCATCCACACCAAGATCCTTGAATACGTTTACGAGACCGTCACCGGCAGCCACAGAAACAAAGCCGTATTTCTTCTCCGGTTCCGCAATCTGCCGTGCCTTGCTTTCCAGACCGGAAGCCTCCTCGACAATCTTAGCGGAATGCTGCTGGCGCATGTTTTCAATCTTGACCGTCAGCAGCTGGCCGAATTTCAGGCCGGCAGCCAAGGCCTCGTTAGGCTGGTCCGTGTGTACATGTACCTTGACAATATCGTCATCCTCTACCACAACCAGGCTGTCGCCGATGCCGTTGAGGAAGGAGCGCAGACGCTGGACGTTGCGCGCCTTATCCTTACGCTCCGCAATAAATTCGGTACAGTAGGTAAAGGTGATATCCTCATCCTTGATATCCGCAAAGGTCGCGCCGGACTTCTGCTCTGCGGCAGGCGCTGCAATGGCACGCTCCTTGTGAATGCCGTTATAGGCATCATTCATGCCTTCCAGAACAGTCAGGAAGCCGAAGCCGCCTGCATCGACAACACCGGCCTTTTCCAGAACCGGATTCTGATGGGTGGTTTCTGCCAGTGCTTCATGACCGACACGCAGTGCTTCGCGCAGGACCTCGGCACAACCGATTTCCGGGTTGGACTGGCACATTTCCACCACATGCTGTGCCGCAACGCGGGATACGGTGAGGATGGTGCCTTCTGCCGGCTTCATAACTGCCTTATAGGCAGCCTGTACACCCTCCTGCAGGGCAAGGGCCAGATCCTGACCATTGGCCTGCTTGCATTTTTTCAGCTGCTTGGACATGCCGCGGAACAGCAGGGAAAGGATAACACCGGAGTTTCCTCGTGCACCGCGCAGCAGTGCGGATGCTGTTTTTGCGCTGGCAGTCGGCAGATCCACATCCGTCAGCCGGGACAGCTCATTTTTGGCGGATGCCATGGTCAGCGACATGTTGGTACCGGTATCACCATCCGGTACCGGGAATACGTTCAGTTCGTTCGCTTCCTCTTTTTTCTCTTCAATGGACAGTGCGCCTTCAATCACCATGGCACAGAATAACTGTCCGTCAATCAGCTTTGACAATACAATTGCCTCCTTTTAAACTCAATGGACAGTGTATCAGTCCGCACGGATTGCATCAACATAAATGTCAACATTCTTTACATCGACGCCGGTCATCTTCTCCACATTATAGCGAACCTCGTTGATAATCGAACGACAGATTGTTGCAATATTGACACCATGCTCCACGGCCAGATGGAGATCAATATTCACGCCGCCATCCTCAGCTTCGGTAATGCGCACGCCGCGGGACATGTTTTCCCGGCGGAGCAGATGTGCGATCCCATCAGAAACGGAACGAATGGTCATTCCCTTTACGCCGAAGCAGCTCATAGCCGCATAACCTGCGATATCTGCCAGAACTTCCGGCGCGATGTTGATAAATCCGAGATCGGCTTTAATCGTCATCACAATTCCTCCTCTATTCTTACGAATTGAATCCTGTTGGTGCTCAAAGTAAGTCATTCTTATTTTATAATATTTTTACGCCTGCGACAAGAGGATTTTACAATTGCTGCTGTATTTATCTGTTGTTTTTATCATGATGAGTCATATTTGCGGAAAAAATTCATAAAATCAGGTAAGAAAGCAAACAAATGTTTGCTTTTTGGCAGAAATTTCGGTACAATAAAAATAGCAAACTATATGCCATGGGGAAACCATGCAACCATATCATTACAGGAAAGGGAGTGCCGGAATGCGTCCGATTTCTGAAAAACAACGACAAATCCTGGCTTATATCCGGGAATGTACCGCCCAGCAGGGCTATCCGCCTTCTGTCCGTGAGATTGCGGCAGCAGTTGGCCTGCGGTCGCCATCCTCTGTCCATGCCCACCTGAAGCACCTGCGGGAGCTGGGCTATCTGGAGCAGGAGGATGGGAAAACCCGTACCGTCAAGCTGGCAGGACAGACCAATGCCACAGAGGTACCACTGCTGGGCCGGGTTGCCGCCGGCATGCCGATTCTTGCCGTGGAGGAAGCAGAACGCACGTTGCATGTGGATCTGGATGGAAAGCACGGCAGCTTTTTTGCCCTGCGCATCCGGGGTGACTCCATGATTGACGCAGGCATTCTGGATGGGGATTTTATCATTGTCCGCAGCCAGAATTATGCCCGGCAGGGACAGATTGTGGTTGCCATGCTGGAGGATGAAGCCACCTGCAAGCGCCTGGAAAAAGAGGATGGACATATCTGGCTGATGCCGGAAAATCCGGCTTATGACCCGATTCCCGGCGATGATGCCCGGGTCATCGGCGTGGTGGTCAAGGTCATTCGGGATTATCCGGTATGAGGCTGGAGGATCATGTCCGCTTTGTGCGGGGAATCGGACCGAAAAAAGCGGAATTGCTGCAAAAGCTGGGCATTGAAACGCTGGCAGATGCCATTGCCTGCTATCCCCGGGGCTATGAGGACCGTACCCGGATTACCCCGGTCGCGCAGCTGGTGAATGGGGAAAAGCAGTGCATCCATGCCATTGTGGGAGCACAGCCCTCCACTGCCCATATCCGTAAGGGAATGGATGTCACCCGCTGCAAGGTATTTGACAGCAGCGGGAGTCTTACCCTGCGTTTTTTTAACAACCGGTATGCGGCTGCCGCACTGGAAGTGGGAAAGGAATATGCCTTTTATGGCAAGGTGCAGGCGGAGGGCAGAAGCGATGTCATGCTGGCGCCGGAATTTGAACCGGTCAGCCGGGAAAGCCGGACCGGACGCATTTTGCCGGTTTATCCGCTGACAGCAGGATTATCCCAAAAGGATTTGTATCGGGTAACCGATGCGGCATTGCAGGCCGTCCCGGGTGATTATATGGATTTTTTGCCGGAAGCCATCCGAAACCGGCAGAAGCTGCCGCCTCTGGGGGATGCTTTGTCCTACATCCATCGTCCTCAGACTATGGAACAGGCGCAGCAGGCACGGCATCGCATGGTATTTGAGGAACTGTTTTTACTGTCCTGCGGCATGCGTTTTCTGCGCTCCGGAAGGGAAGGAAAGCAGGGCGCCCGACTGCGGGATTTAAGCCTGCGTGCCTTTTACCGGGCATTGCCCTTTGCGCTCACCGGAGCACAGCAGCGTGCCATTGAAGCGTGTACCATGGACATTGCTGCCGGAAAACCGCTGCGCCGGCTGGTACAGGGTGATGTGGGCTCCGGTAAGACCATGGTGGCTGCTGCATTGTGCTATCTTGCGGCGAATAACGGACGTCAGGCGGCTATCATGGCACCCACAGAGCTGTTGGCGCAGCAGCATATGCAGACCCTTGGGCCGCTGCTGCAAAAGCTGGGGATTTCCTGCGGTCTGCTGACCGGTTCACTGGGAACAAAGAAAAAACGGGAAATCACACAGCAGATTGAGGATGGCACCCTGTCCGTGGCAATCGGAACCCATGCGCTGCTCAGTGACCAGGTAAATTTCCATGACCTTGCGGTTGCCGTGGTGGATGAACAGCACCGCTTCGGTGTCAACCAGCGCGCCAGCCTGACGGCAAAGGGCGAAAATGTCCATCTGCTGGTTATGTCAGCAACACCAATCCCGCGAACGCTGGCATTGCTGATTTATGGTGATCTGGATGTTTCTGTCATTGATGAGCTGCCGCCGGGACGCCAGAAGATTAAAACCTATGCGGTAAGTGAGAAAACCCGTCCGCGGATTGACCGGTTTATTGACAACCAGTGCGCGGAAGGCGGGCAGGTATATGTGGTATGCCCGCTGGTGGAGGACAGCGAGAACATGGATTGCGTGCGCAACAGCGCGGAGCATACCGCGGAACGGCTGGCAAAGGTGTTGCCGCACCGGACTGTCGGTCTCGTGCACGGCAGGACAAAGGCAGCGGAAAAGGAACAGATTATGTCAGACTTTGCCGCGGGCAGCATTGACATTCTGGTTTCCACCACTGTCATTGAAGTGGGTGTCAATGTACCCAATGCCACACTGATGGTGGTGGAGGATGCGGACTGCTTTGGCCTGTCCCAGCTGCACCAGCTGCGGGGACGGGTAGGCCGGGGAAGCCGGCAGTCCTTCTGTATTTTTTATGGTGCGGACCGGGGCGCGGAGGCACGGGAACGGCTGAGCACGCTGGTGCACACCAATGATGGCTTCGTGATTGCCCAGAAGGATCTGGAAATGCGCGGCGCCGGAGATTTCTTCGGGACACGGCAGCATGGCCTGCCGCCGATGAAGATGGCGAACCTGGCGGGAGATACCAGACTGCTGGAGCAGGCACGGCAGGAAGCGGAAGCGCTGCTGGAGCAGGACCCGGAGCTGGAGGGACAGCCGCTGCTGAAAGCGAAGGTGCAAAAGCTGTTCTCCCAGTATGGGGAAGGCGCATTTAACTGACCCGACAGGATGTTCTTTTTTAATAGCTGTTTATATGCTGTGGCGGGGAATTACGGATGTGTAAACCGCCTTATATCAGGAGACCGCTTCGGCGGTCTTATTTTTGTAAAAAACAGGTTGACACCGGAAAATGATGTCAACCTGTATGGTTACAATTTGGAAAAAATTCCTAATATATATTTACAAAATGCGCAAAGAGGGGTATAATGCTTTTCAAGCATTTGGCAGTAATGCCGAAAATACATGCTAAAATGTAAAAAGGAGAGAATTTTATGAAGTGGAAAAAACAGGCAATGAGTGCTGTGCTCACAGGCTGTCTGGCAGCAGGTATGCTGGCTCCGGCAGCAATGGCAGCGGAGCCGCAGGTGGAAGCACCGCAGCAGGTACAGCAGATTGCAGAAGCAGTTCTGGAAAAACAGTCTGCCTATAATGAGGCTTATCTCCGGACCCGGACAAACTATTACAATGAAGGCAAGTTTGAGTCGGCAAGTGAGTACAGCTATGTGTATGACAAGTACGGCAAGCTGAAGAAGATGTCCGAGCAGCCGATTTATCAGAAAGCAGATGGCACAGAGACTGCCGACCCGGCGGAAAAGGTGACAACCGTTTATACCTATGATGCAAACGGCAATGTAACCCGGGAGGAAAATCCGTATGAGCTGTATGTTTGTCAGTACAATGCAGGAAAGCTGACAAAGGAAACTTATACAGATAAACAAGACAAGAAAAATAACTATACCGCTGTTTATACCTATGATGCCAATGGCCGGGCAAGCAAGGTCACGATCACATTTCCCAATATGGACAACATCAAGCTTGTGACTACCATCAGCTATGATGCCAATGGAAATGTCTCCAAGGAAGTCATCAGCTATGAAGGCGAAGCAATTGAGCAGTATACTTACAGCTATGACGACAACGGCAACTGCATCTCCGTAAAGGATGATATTTTTGATGGCCAGCCGGAGTATACTTCCTATGAGTATGACGAAAACAACAACCTTGTCCGTGAAACCTGCGGAGAGGACAGAGCGGTACATGAATACCAGCTGGCAGTTGACTGGAAGGCACAGCATCCGTCTACCGTTGACCTGCTGTTTGATGATGTGGCACCTACCGCATGGTACTATGTCCATGTACAGAATGCATATGACATGAACCTGATGGAAGGCGTGGGCAACACCACCTTCAAGCCGAATATGGCGCTGAACCGTGCAACCCTGGTGCAGATTCTGTACAACGAGGCAGGACAGCCGGCAGTTACCGGCAAGACCAGCTTTACCGATGTCAAGGAAGGCCAGTGGTATTACAATGCCATCCTATGGGCGGAGCAGAACAATGTATCTGCCGGCAAGGGCGGCGGTAAATTCGGCCCGACCGATCTCGTATCCAGAGAGCAGATGGCAACCATGCTGCACAACTATGAGAGCAAGCCTGAAGCAGACCGCACTGTACTGGAAAAGTATCCGGATGCCGACCAGGTTCACGACTGGGCAGTTGACGGCGTGTCCTGGGCAGTCAGCAAGGGCATTATCAGCGGCGAGCAGAAGAAGGACGGCAGCGTTGTCCTCAATCCGCGCAACACCGCAACCCGTGCACAGGCTGCAGCAGTTCTGACCAAGTATTTTCTGGCAAAGAAGTAAAATGTAAATGCGAAAGGGGCGCACGTGGGTGCGTCCCCTTTTTGTCAAAAAGAAAAAATACCGGAACCCATTGGTTCCGGTATTTGCATTTGGTGGAGACGAGGGGAGTCGAACCCCTGTCCGAAGGCACTTCCTCAAGGACCTCTCCGGGCGCAGTCATTTTATTGAAATTCCCGCTGCTGCACGCCAAATGACAGGCTTACAGGGTTGGTAGCTTCATCATGCATGGGCAGGGCAAAGCTTACCTGCCGCACGTTCACCGCTAAATGACGCTCTGTCCCGGGCCGCGATACTCCCGGGCAGAACGGGCCAGCCTAATTAGGCAGCCTGTAAAGAATAATTTTTGTCGTTTAATATTTAGACAGTTGAGGCTTTTAACGCAGCGTCCTCACTGCGGCCCGCTATCCCGGATTCCACGCCCCCGTCGAAACCGGTACGTCCCCATATCGTTTGGGGTGAAACGAAACGCTTTTACCGGCGGGATTTCATGGCACGTTCAATTTCGCGCTGTGCATCCCGTCTGGCAGCGGATTCACGCTTGTCATACAGCTTTTTACCCTTGCACAGACCAAGCTCAACTTTGACACGGGAATTTTTAAAATACAGGGAAAGAGGAATCAGTGCATAGCCCTCCTGTTTGGTTTTACCAAAGAGAACCATGATTTCCTTTTTATGCATCAGCAGCTTGCGTTCCCGCAATGGATCTTTATTAAAGATATTGCCCATTTCATAGGGGCTGATATGCATACCCTTGACAAAAAGTTCCCCGTCACGGAAGATACAATAGGAATCCTTCAGGCTTACGGTGCCCTGACGGATGGATTTTACCTCTGTGCCGAATAATTCAATGCCGCATTCAAAAGCCTGTTCGACGAAATAATCGTGTCTGGCTTTTTTATTGGCGGTGATTTGCTTGGTGCCTTTTTTGTTTACAGCCATGACCACAATCATCCTTTCGTTTCAGTACCTTCTATCATATCCGTGACGGCAGGGAAAGTCAAGTGGAAAATGTTGTTTTTTGTATGTTTTAAAAAAAATCCGGCAAAAAGCACGGTTCAAAATCGTAGGAACAGCAAAGAATTATTGGATAATTGAAAGAGAATTGTTTGGAAAGTCTTGTACTTATCGAGGAAACATTCTATAATAAAAACAGACTATGTCCTGTGATATAGCAGAAGAAAACAACCATATATTTAGTGACCTGATTGAAAAAATGGAGGGCGCAGCATGATGAAAATACTTGTATTGGGCTCAATTAATATTGATTATAACTACTTTGTCAGCCATATTACAACCCCGAAGGAAACTCAGGCTTCCGCACATCTGAAGGTCTGTCCGGGTGGCAAGGGTCTGAATCAGGCCGTAACGCTGGCTCGTGCCGGACTGGAGGTGCATCTGGCAGGCCTGGTAGGATCAGATGCCACAAAGATGCTGGAGCAGATGCGGGAGCGGCTGTGTGTGGATGTGTCTGCCGTACAGACGGTGGAAGGCCGTACCGGTCATGCTGTTATTCAGGTGGATGATATCGGCCAGAATGCAATCATGACTTATGGCGGTGCAAACTACAAGGTAGATGAAGCCTATGTGGATTCTGTACTGGAGCCCTTTGGCAAGGAGGATGTACTGGTCCTGCAGAATGAGATTTCCTGCCTGTCATATATCATCGAACGTGCCGCAGAGAAGGAAATGTTTATCGTCCTGAATCCGTCACCCTGCACACCGGAGCTGAAGGCATGTGACCTGTCCAAGGTCTCCCTGTTCTTCCTCAATGAGGTGGAAGGCCGGGAGCTGACAACCTATATTCAGCCGGGTGATATTTTGCGAGGTTTGTCTGAAGCGTATCCGGAATCGGAATTTGTTTTTACACTGGGATCTCAGGGCGCATTTTACAAAAAAGGCGAGATGCAGACCTATCACAAGGCAATTGAAGTACCGGCAACGGATGCCACAGCAGCAGGAGATGTATTCGAAGGCTATTTCCTTGCAGCTTATCTGAGTGGAAAGACACCGGCAGAGGCATTGAAATATGCAAGCTTTGCGTCCGCATTGTCTGTTACCAAAGCGGGTGCGGCATATTTCTCGGCTCCGACGATGGATGTGGTAGAGCAGTATGTTGCGAATCCGAAGCATCGGCCGGAATTCCAGCCTGCGCCGCCGATCATAGAATATGAATAACGCAGGCTGAAATATTGCACAAAAGCCTGCAAACCGTGGGAAATCATCTTGCAGGAAACAAACTGGTATGTTATACTGATGTGTAAAGCCAGTGCAGCGAAAAGCTGCATATTATTTTAGGGAGTATATAGGAAATGAAGCAATTTACGGAGCACAAAATGCTGCTCACGAATGAGTTGAAGATACAGGTTCGTTTTTACGGCCTTGCAGAGTAAGGGGGAGCGAAGATGGAAACTACTGACATTTTAATTGTCGGTACCGGTGCGTCCGGATTGTTTAATGCATTACAGCTGCCCGATCAATACCAGATCCTTCTCATCACCAAGGAGGACGCGGATAAAGCGGATTCCTTCCTGGCGCAGGGCGGCATGTGCATGCTGCTCAATGATGATGATTATGACAGCTATTTTGAAGATACCATGAAGGCTGGACATTATGAAAATAATAAAGAGTCTGTGGATATCATGATTCGTTCCTCTCAGAAGATTGCACGGGAGCTTGTGGATTATGGCGTGGATTTTGAGCGCGATGCGGATGGCAATTTTGTATTCACCCGTGAAGGTGCGCATTCGGAAAACCGCATCCTGTTCCATGAGGATCTGACCGGACGGGAAATTACCAGCAAGCTTCTGGCACGTGCAAGGGAACGGTCCAATATTACCATCCGGGAGCATACCACACTGGTGGATATCCTGTGTGATGAGAACAATGTCTGCTGCGGCGGCGTGGTTCGTGAGGAAGACGGAACCCTGCATGCCATCCGTTCCCGCGCCGTAGTGCTGGCAACCGGCGGTTTAGGCGGCCTGTTCCGCTTTTCTACCAATTTCCGCCATATTGCCGGTGATGCCCTTGCCATTGCCATGCGGCACAATATCGAGGTAGAACATATCAATTATATCCAGATTCATCCTACCACATTGTATTCCACCAAGCCGGGACGCAGCTTCCTGATTTCAGAATCGGTGCGCGGTGAAGGTGCATATCTGTATAATAAGGCAGGAGAACGGTTTGTCAATGAGCTGCTGCCACGTGATGTGGTATCACAGGAAATCTGCAAGCAGATGAAGATTGACGGACGGCCCTATGTAGAGCTTTCCGTTACCCATCTGGATCCGGAGTTTGTGAAAAAACGTTTCCCGAATATCTATAAGCAGTGTCTTGCAGAGGGCTATGACATGACAAAGGAGCCGATTCCGGTAACACCGGGTCAGCATTACTTTATGGGCGGTATCAAGGTGGATTCCGACAGCAAGACCTCTATGGATGGCCTGTATGCAGTAGGTGAAACCAGCTGCAACGGTGTGCATGGCAAAAACCGTCTGGCAAGTAATTCCCTGCTGGAAAGCCTGGTATTTGCAGAACGCGCGGCAGACCATATTGCAGCCCATGTTTCTGCGGACAAGCCGCTGCCGAAGGATGAAATCACATTTAATGCTGCCGATTATGCGGATATTGACGAGAAAAACCGTGCAGCAATTCTGGAAGAAATCAAGCGAAAGGATGAAGCATTTTATGAGCAGTGGCTCCACTATGATTCTTAATATGGACCCGTCCATTATCAACGCACTGCGTGAGGACGTAACAAGTGAGGATGTCAGCACCAATGCCATTATGCGTGAACCGCAGCAGGGCAAGGCTGAGCTGATCTGCAAGCAGGACGGTATTATCTGCGGTCTGGATGTATTTGCAAGAGTATTTGAAATTCTCGAAAAGGAATCCCATTTCGAGACAACCTATAAAGATGGCGATGCAGTGAAGAAGGGTGAACTGATCGGCGTGATTTATGCGGATATCCGCACTCTGCTGACCGGTGAACGCACTGCGCTGAACTATCTGCAGCGCATGAGCGGCATTGCAACCAATGCCAATAGGATGGTCAAAATTCTGGAGGGCAAGCATACCACCCTGCTGGATACCCGTAAGACCACACCGGGCCTGCGTATTTTTGAAAAGTATGCAGTACGCTGCGGCGGCGCGACCAACCACCGCTATAACCTGTCCGACTGTGTCATGATGAAGGACAACCATATCTGTGCAGCGGGTTCGATCACCAAGGCGGTACAGATGGCACGGGATTATGTTTCTTTTGTCACCCAGATCGAGGTAGAGTGTGAAACACTGGAGCAGGTAGAGGAAGCGGCAGCATGCGGCGCAGATGTCATCATGCTGGACAACATGGACAATGAGACCATGCGCAAGGCAGTCAAGATCATTGACGGCCGTGCCAAGACCGAGTGCTCCGGCAATGTCACCGCAGAGCGTCTGCTGGAAATCGCAGACATCGGCGTGGATTATGTATCCTCCGGTGCGCTGACCTATGCATCCCCGGCACTGGATGTCTCCCTGAAGAACCTGACAGCAATCTGATTGCATAACGGATAAAAACACAAAGCGCCTGCGAAAAGCAGGCGCTTTTTTGATGCACTTAGAGCAAGGAGAAAGGCTCCCTCAGAGGAGGGAGCTGTCGCCGCAGGCGACTGAGGGAGTAGCATCGCAGTTTCAAGTCTGCACAGAGGTTACGGTTGATACTTTTTACTCCCTCCGTCATTTGCTGACGCAAATGCCACCTCCCTCCAAGAGGGAGGCTTTTGGTTTTTTCGTCACAGTAACATGCTGCCAGGAATGTTTTATTGGGACAGGGCTTCGCTCGGCTGCATTCAGCAGCGCACGACCCTCAGAGGAGGGATATTTTTATACGGAACAGTAGAATCATACTTCAGTCAATAAATTATTTATATCTCGTTTTGATATCCGTTTGTTTTAAGATGTAATCAATGCTTACGTCATATACCTGAGAGAGTCTTACGAGAATTTCATCGGTTAATGGTTGAACGCCCGTTTCAATATAACTATATTTGCGCTGTGTTATGCCGATCAGGCTGGCAATTTTCGTTTGCGTATAATCAAAATCTTCACGGAGATCTTTAATCCTGTTTTCCATGTTTATCACCGTGATTATTGTATAATAGTTAAAATTTATCTATTGATTTTTAGATAAAAACAGTCTAAAATAAAAGGCTGATAGATATATATTGTCTAAAAAGTACACAATTATACGAGGTTTACATGGAATATATCCATTTTATTGCAAAGCATACATTTGAAGCGATAGCCAGACGGCATCACCTGTCGATGGAAGAGGAAGAAATGTAACCCCTGAGGTACTCTCCTGCACACTCTGTCCTCTATCCCCAAAGACTGCCGGATGCTTTTGTTGTATGGGAGCAGACGGCAGTCCGTACCGACTGGCAAAAGGGCTGGGGGTTTGCAAAGGGGGACTCGCCTAAGAGTCCCCCTTTGCGCCTGTCATAGGAAATGGTATATCGCAGTAACATGCCAACCATGCCAGAAAAATTCTTTATGAAAATGTAATCGCAATCACAAGACCTGTATCACAGTCCGAGGTGCTGTAATCCGAGCTCTGGGCAGAAATTTCCTCCGTATTCGAGCCGTAGTGGCACCACAGCGGGATTTCCTCTCCGGCAACAATTGGCTTCTCACTTCCAAAGCCAACGGTGCTGGCTGTCACACTTGCGTTAAATGCTTCCAGCCACTCCGGTGCAAGGAGATAGGTGTTGGAGTAGGAAGCACCATCCTCCACTATGAAGGCGTCCACCCGGTCATTCATCCAACGCAGAATCAGATGATAATCACCGGGCTGGATATCGGACAGCTCCAGAAGGGCTTCCGGCTCCTGCCATGTGCCGTCCTGGCAGTATCGCACTGTGACGGCAGCCGCTGTGACAGACGCATCGGTGGTAAAATCGAAAAACTGCGTATCTCCTTCAATAGGCTGGAGGATGCGCTGGGTTTTCTCCGGAAACTCGGTCCGCGCAATGGTGGGACCAGTCTGTTTGGTACCGCAGCCGCACAGAAGCAGCATACAGGAAAGTATCATGCAAAAAAGCCTGTTTCTTGGTTTCATCCTGCTCATTCCTTTCTCAGCTATGTTACATTCAGTATAACAGCTTGCCGAAGGGATAACCACTACAAAACGGAAACAAAGCTCCACAGGCTGTGGAAAAACTGTATTATTTCTTTTTCGCAAACAACTCTTTGATGCCAAGTACCAGCAACAGGATGCCAAACAATCGTCTGAGCCAGTCCATCGGAATCGCACCGGCTGCAAGGGATGCCAGGGGGGAAGTGATACATCCGGCAATGGCACACCAGAGTGCGATTTTTTTATCTACCAGATGATGCCGGAAATGAGAAATCAGTGCGGTGGGCGCACAGCACAGAAAATACACCAGATTGATTCCGGCAGCGGTATATTGCGCCACGTGTTCCACCATGGTCAGCCACAGGATGAGCAGGGAACCGCCGCCAATGCCGAAACCTGACAGAATGCCCGTGATGGTACCGACAATAAACCCCATCATAACAGCAATACCGCACGGATACCGCCCCAAAGCAGCAATAATGCAAATGCTTTGCGCAGCAGCGGTACGGAAACCCGGGAAAAACACAGGCCGGACAATAAACCGCCTGCCGCACCACCAAGCAGATAGGGCATGGCAGCAGACAGTTCCATACCACCCTTCCAGAAATAGATGATGGCGCTGACTGCTGACAGCGGAAAAATCACCGCAACAGAGGTGGCAAAGGCCTGTTTCTGCCGCATGCCCAGCCAGCCGGTAAACAATGGCACAAGGAATAAACCGCCGCCGGAACCGAAAAAGCCATTTGCCGCGCCGGCGCAGGCACCAATGACCAGATATTTGAACTTGTCCTTCATGAGAATCCCCCTTTTTTGACATCAAAAAAGCACGCCGGTTAGCAGTCCAGCGTGCTTTTATCGTAAACAGAAAAGAGAGTTTTTATTCAGAAAATCCCTGTACGGCAGGGGGAGATCAGCATGCGCACTCGTAGCTCAGGATACGGGTTTCACCACGGACAACATCACCGCAGCTGACACGGACATCCTCGGTAGGCAGGTTGGTCACGATGCAGGCAACATCAACACGGCCGCCATGTGCGCGGATTTCGGTTACATTACAGGAGAACAGCGGCGTACCAGCCTTCACAGCTTCACCCACATGAACCTGCAGGTCGAACGCAACCTGTGCGGATTCTGTGCTTACCTCCAGCAGGACTTCCAGATTGTGTGCGGTATCCAGGAAGGTTACAGAGCGGTTGCTCTCGGAAACACGGCTGATGATGCAATCACACGGAGCCACAACGGTGTCCTCCGTTGCCAGAATGGATACACCCTCACCCAGAACCTTGTCACCCAGCAGATCGCTGTGCAGGGCATCAATCGGAACACATTTGCCGGTAACCGGTGCCAGAAAATCATACATTGCAGTAGTCATAATAAATCTTCCCCTCTCGAAGACAGTGAAATTAATTTTTGTGATGTGAGAGCATATAATCATATGTCTCCCCGATGCAACAAAGAGTTTCTCATAAATGCACTATGAATGCAATAGGCAGAATCAACAAGGAAAAAGAAATTATACGAAGTGCACATGTATACATTGGAATAGTTAGACAATTGTTACAAAATGGCGGCAGAAACATGATTATTGTAACTAAAATGAAGTAAAGATAATTGTGCAAAACCGCAAAAAGAACCCCTTTCCATCTCCTGCCAGGGAAATGGAAAAGGGCTCCTGAAGCATCTTTATTTTTGGGTCAGCATGCTGTCAATCCCATCATTCATCAGGGAATCCAGGGACTGTTCCAGCTGTACCGCGCTGTCCGGCAGGGTGATGGCATCATGCTCTTCCAGAACCTGAATACCATAGCGTACCTGATCCACCGCATCAATGGCTTCCGGCAGCAGGTCAATCAGGGTGTCCCGGAGCTGCTCCGGGTTCTGGGTATCATCCTGCAGCAATGCTGTCAGCTGATCCGACATGGTGTGGCAGGATTCCGCTGCGGTGGCAAAATGCCGCTGTGCATCCGCAACCTCCTCCGGGGCCTGTGCAGAAGCCAGTTGATCCATCGGTTTGCCAACTGCTTCGATGGCATTGAGCAGGATATCCCGGTTGGATACACCGGCTGTGCTTTGCTGTGCCATATCCTCCAGCAGGCCGGTTTCCACGGCATACAGGTCGTCGAATGCGGAACCAAGCTCGTTGACATAGGCATCCAGCTGCTGCTGGCGCTGCTGCGCGGTCTGGTATTCCTGCCATTTGCTGATGCCTGCCATGGCACAGATGCCAATGACAGCCACACAGACAAAGCACAGGAAAATAACCATCGCTGTCTTTTTCTTCATTATCGGGTCTCCAGCTCACCGGTAGCCTGTGCGGTCAGGTAAGCTGTGATGAAGCCGTCGATATCGCCATCCATAACGGCTTCGATGTTGCTGTTTTCAAAGCCGGTACGGGTATCCTTTGCCAGCGTGTACGGCATGAAGACATAGGAACGAATCTGGCTGCCCCATTCAATCTTCTTCTGGTCGCCCTTGATATCGGAAATCTTATCCAGATGTTCACGCTCCTTGATTTCCACCAGCTTTGCCCGCAGCATCTTCATACAGTTGTCACGGTTCTGGAACTGGCTTCGCTCGGTCTGGCAGCTGACCACAATACCGGTGGGCTTATGGGTCAGGCGAACCGCGGAAGAGGTCTTGTTGATATGCTGGCCGCCTGCACCGGAGGAACGGTATACCTGCATGTCAATATCTTCCGGACGGATTTCCACTTCGGTATCATCGTCAATTTCCGGCATGACTTCCACAGCGGAGAAGGAGGTATGGCGGCGGCCGGAGGAATCAAACGGGGAAATACGCACCAGACGGTGTACACCGGATTCACTCTTGAGGAAGCCGTAGGCATTTTCGCCTTCAATGAGGATGGAGGCGGATTTCAGGCCGGCATCGTCGCCCTCCAGATAATCCATGATTTTATAGGTGAAGCCATGACGCTCAGTCCAGCGGGTATACATGCGATACAGCATTTCACACCAGTCCTGCGCCTCGGTGCCGCCTGCACCGGCATGGAAGGAAAGAATGGCGTTGTTGGAATCATATTCGCCCAGCAGCAGGGTAGCCAGCTTGCGGCGTTCCAAATCGTCATTCAGGGCTGCAAAGCCTTCCTTCAGCTCATCCAGCATGGAATCATCTTCCATTTCCAGCGCCAGATCACACAGGGTCAGCAGATCCTCATGCTGGGCACACAGGTTCTGATAGCCTTCGATTTTATCCTTCAGTGCCTTGGTGCGCTGCAGGATCTTCTGGGAATTTTCCATATCATCCCAGAATCCCGGCTCGCTGGCACGGTTTTCCAGTTCTTCTACTTCTTCTGCGGCATGCTCCAGGTCATAGGCCTGGCCAAGCTCTTCGATGGCAGGCTGGAGACCGTTCAGCTTCTGCCTGTATTCTTCAAATTCAATGAGTGCCAAAGTTAAACTCTCCTATACAACAGATTTCATGTGTTCTTAACATAATATTATAGTAAAATGGACTGTGGAAGTAAAGTTTTTTTTGCAAGGGATTGTAAAATACCGTTAATTCACAAAAAATTAGTTTTTATTGCAACCAAATTGTGCTATAATGCAAGATGAATGACCACGTGAGACGTGTAAAACAGGTATACCAAAGATATTTGGTGGTTAAATCCGGAGAGGAACATTATTTAAATGGGTTTTTTAGAGAAAATTTTCGGCACACACAGTGACCATGAGCTCAAGCGCATCCGTCCGATTGCGGACAAGGTTGAAGCGCTTGAGGAGGAATACAAGGCGCTCACAGACGCACAGCTGCGGGCAAAGACGGATGAATTCAGAAAACGCTATCAGGAGGGCACATCACTGGATGACCTGCTGCCGGAGGCCTTTGCCACCATGCGTGAGGCGGCATGGCGTGTTCTGGGCATGCGGCATTACCGCGTACAGATCATCGGCGGTATCGTCCTGCATCAGGGCCGTATCGCGGAGATGAAAACCGGTGAAGGTAAGACGCTGGTGGCAACCCTGCCGGCTTACCTGAATGCCATTGCGGGCAAGGGCGTACATATCGTCACCGTCAATGACTATCTGGCAAAACGAGACAGTGAATGGATGGGTAAGGTTTATCGTTTCCTCGGCATGACCGTGGGACTGGTTATCCATGATGTGCCGCCGGATCAGCGCAAGGTGATGTATGAAGCGGATATCACTTATGGCACCAACAATGAATTCGGATTTGACTATCTGCGCGACAACATGGCAATTTATAAGCAGAACATGGTGCAGCGCGGACATGCCTTTGCCATTGTGGACGAGGTGGACTCCATCCTGATTGATGAAGCCCGTACTCCGCTGATTATTTCCGGCCGCGGCGATAAGTCCACCGACCTGTACCAGCGTGCGGAAAACTTTGTCAGCCGCCTGAAGTGCTACCGTATCAAGGAGACCGATGACAAGCTGGATCTGGAGGAGGAAGGCGAGCGTCTGCGCCGGGAGGAAGAAGAACGCAAGGCAAATCCTGCCAAGGCAAAGCCGCTGACCGAGGAGGATCGTCAGATTCTTGCCCAGCTGAATGCGGACTATGTCGTAGATGAAAAGGCAAAGACTGCCGTGCTGTCTGCCATCGGACAGAAGAAGGCGGAGCAGTATTTCAATATTGCCAATCTGGCAGACCCGGAAAATGCCACACTGGCCCATCATATCAATCAGGCACTGCGTGCCCATGGCATTATGAAGCGGGATGTGGATTATGTCATCCGGGACAATGAAATCATTATTGTCGATGAAAATACCGGCCGTCTGATGTTCGGACGGCGTTATAACGAAGGCCTGCATCAGGCCATTGAAGCCAAGGAGCATGTACAGGTACAGCGGGAAAGCAAGACACTGGCGACCATTACCTTCCAGAATTATTTCCGTATGTATGGCAAGCTGTCCGGCATGACCGGTACCGCGCTGACAGAGGAAGATGAATTCCGGGAAATCTACCGTCTGGATGTCATCGAAATCCCCACCAACAAGCCGATTGCCCGGAAGGACAATGTGGATACGGTGTACCGCTCCGAAGCAGGCAAATTCCGTGCTGCCATCAGCAAAATCAAGGAGTGCAATGCCAAGGGCCAGCCGATTCTGGTGGGTACGGTTTCCATTGAAAAGAGTGAAGTGCTGTCCAAGCTGCTGAAGAAGGAAGGCATTTCCCACAATGTACTGAATGCAAAGTTCCATGAACAGGAAGCGGAGATTGTCGCACAGGCGGGACGTCTGGGGGCGGTTACCATTGCCACCAATATGGCAGGCCGTGGTACCGATATCGTGCTGGGCGGCAATGCGGAAAATATGGCAGTTGCCGCACTGCGCAAGGCAGGCTTTACCGAGGAAATCATCGCGGAAGCAACCGGCTATGCGGAAACCGACAATGAGGAAATCCTGCAGGCCAGAGCGGAATTCCAGCGGCATTATCAGGAATTTAAAAAGCAGACCGATACGGAGGGCGAACGGGTACGCCAGGCAGGCGGTTTGTATATTCTGGGTACGGAGCGGCATGAATCCCGCCGTATTGACAACCAGCTGCGCGGCCGTGCCGGCCGTCAGGGTGACCCGGGTGAATCCAGCTTCTATATTTCCATGGAGGATGACCTGATGCGCCTGTTCGGTTCCGAACGCGTCATGGGTATGCTGGACAAGATGGGCATGGATGATGACACGCCGATTGACCAGAAGATGCTGTCCGGTGCCATTGAAAGCGCACAGAAGAAGGTGGAATCCCGCAACTTCCAGATCCGTAAAAATGTCCTGCAGTATGATGACGTGCTGAATACCCAGCGTGAGGTCATCTACAAGCAGCGTCAGGATGTGCTGGACGGACAGGACCTGCATGAATCCATTCTGAGCATGGTGGACAGCGTGGTACAGACAACGGTTCACGGCGTGCTGGGTGAAAAGCCCTATGTGGAGCAGGAGGATATTGAAGCCATCAAGCGGCATTTCCTGGGCCTGTTCCTCAAGCCGGAGGATCTGCAGTTTACCAATGAGGAGCTGAATGATCTGGTGCCGGATGCGCTGACCAATGAAATCTGTGACCATGCCCATGCGGTTTATGCGGCAAAGGAAGCGGAGCTTACTCCGAACATTATGCGTGAGCTGGAGCGTGTGGTTCTGCTGCGCAATGTTGACGAGAAGTGGATGGAGCACATTGATGCCATGACAGAGCTGCGCAACGGCGTGCGTCTGCGTGCCTATGCCCAGCATGACCCGGTTGTGGAATACAAGCGGGAAGGCTCGGATATGTATGACCAGATGATTGCCATGATCCGTGAGGATACGGTGCGCATGATGTACACGGCACGTGTCCGGGTGAAGGAAGAGCCGAAGCGGGAGAAGGTTGCGGAGGAAACCGGTACTTCCGGTGACCAGACCGTCAAGCGCACCCCGCAGAAGGCAGTGAAAAAGCCGGGACGCAATGATCCCTGTCCCTGCGGCAGCGGCAAAAAGTATAAGAAATGCTGCGGACGCAACGAATAAAAGGTAAGGGCGCGAAGCGGAAATGAAAAAGATATTGTATCTGATATGGATTGTTCTGGCAGGTCTGGGCGGTGCGGCCCTGCGGGGCATGAGCCTGCTTCATGGCTATGAAGCGGATACCGGGCTGCCGGTGGAAGGCTACCTGCCTGCCATGGCACTGATTGGCCTGACCGTTGCGGTGGCGCTCACAGCCCTGCTTACCGGACGTCTGGGCTTCCAGAGCCGCAGCAGCTGGAGCTTTGAGCAGATGTATGGCAATATGCCCCTGCTGCTCCGGCTGGTATGCATGCTGTGCGGGCTTGGCGCCGCGGGAATCTGTGCATGGGGCATGTACAGCCTGCCGGATCAGGTGGCAGAGCAGGCCGCAGTGTATGGAGACCAGATTCTGCTGCCGGGAAGGCTGATTGTCACAGCCACAGCGGTCGCATGGGGGCTGGGCGTCCTGTCCGGTTTGTGCATGCTGCTGCTTGCCCGCGGGCAGGGGAGCAAGCCGGCAACACGGCTTACAGGCTTATGCTGTACGGTACCGATTTTCTGGTGCTGTCTGGATCTGATTATGGTGTACCATGAAAACAGCGGCAATCCGGTGCTGTCGGATTACAGCTACCTGCTGCTGATGATTATCGCTGTGATGGCATCGTTCCACAGCATCGGAACCTATCTGTACAGTGCCAGCGGCAGCGGGGCACGATGGATTGCGGTTGCCGGCATGGCAGTGTATCTGGTGTTTGTCAATGCAGGCGGCACGGCAGCTGCCATATGGCAGACCGGGTCGGCAGCCGGTATGCTGGAACGGTTTGGCACGGGCAATACGCTGCGCATCGGAGCGCTGGCTCTGGCGGGGCTGTATCTGCTCATCCAGCTGGGCTGCACGCTGGGAAAAAAAGAAAAACAGGCATAAAAAAGAAACAGCATTTCGAAACCCTTCGGAATGCTGTTTTTCCATATTCTGTTTGAACCGGACTATGATTCCGGCAGTCCAAGATAGTTGGTGGGGAACAGGTACCGGGGCAGAGGCTTGCCGGTCTGTACCGCATCATAGCAGGCATCCATGAGCTGGGCTGCCGGGTGCTGGGCCTGATTGAGAATCTGAAAATAATCCGTATACCGGCGCATACGCGGTGTGGCGGCATCAATCCATGGCTGATGGCTCATGTTGGTGCAGTCGGCATCCAGCGGATTGACCGGACGGATATGGCTGGACAGGAAACCGGATGTATGCAGACGTTCCTCCATCCAGCTGGCAGCGAAATGGCGGCGGCCGGTGCGGTCGTGCAGCATATGCTGGATGCGGAGCATGGAGCGCATGGAGCTTTTCACGGAATTGGATGGGATACGGATGCCATATACCGTCCAGATGGCATTGGACAGCATCGCTCCCATGCAGTTTGCCGCTTTATTGTCCATGGACAGCAGCATATAGGAACGGAATTCCGATGGGCTGCCGGAATGGGCGGCTGCAATCAGGGCACGATCCAGCTCGGATTCACACAGGTTGTGCTGTGCCTCATGGGACAGCTGGGGATACAGCGGGTCGATGCGGTAGTTGGCAATATAGGTAACAAACGGATGTGCCACCCGGTCAAGGACATAATGGCAGCAGTAGCCCAGCAGATAAGCCGTGGCCTCCGGCGTGTTCAGGCGGGAGCATTCGGCGACCAGCTCGGAGAACATCCGGGCCACCCGTTCCTCATGCAGGCTGTGCCCGGTGCGGGAAATATGGTTTTCATAAAAGGGCTGATAATAAAAGAAAATATCCGGGCCCTGTGCACCCCAGCGGAAGGCCAGCGGTGCGGCAGCGGCCGCGTTTGCCAGATAGGGCTGTGCCTGTTTCAGCGCGGACTCGGCAAACAGATGATGAGAGACAAGCGCAGGCATGGTTTGCGATACCTCCGGAAAAATATACATCCTAAACAGATAGGATGTAGTTGTTACTGTTTTGTCATTATTATAGGATGATTTCCACAAAATGTACACGATCACCACTTCCAAAAATCGACGGGAAAAGCAGTATAATTCCGTTACACTGACCACAGGACAGTGCTTGCATGCAGGGAAAAACAGGTGTATACTATAAAAGTATGTAAAAAAAGACCGGGGAATCGCATAGGGGGTTCCCCACAATGTATAGATCAAAGGAGAGAATCACATGAAGCTTGGTATTGTCGGATTGCCGAATGTAGGCAAGAGCACACTGTTCAATGCCATTACAAATGCCGGTGCGGAATCGGCAAACTATCCATTTTGTACCATTGACCCGAATGTCGGCATGGTAAGCGTGCCGGACGAGCGTCTGGATAAGCTGACGGAAATGTACAACCCACCGAAGACCATTCCGGCTGTGGTGGAATTTGTCGATATCGCAGGTCTGGTTCGCGGCGCATCCAGAGGTGAAGGACTGGGCAACAAGTTCCTGTCCCATATCCGTGAGGTGGATGCCATTGTACACGTGGTACGCTGCTTTGACAACCCGAACATTGTCCATGTAGAGGGCAGCATTGACCCACAGCGTGATATTGAAACCATCAATCTGGAACTGATCCTGTCGGATATGGAGCTGCTGGAGCGCCGGATTGACCGTTCCAAAAAGCTGGCAAAGGGCGATAAAAAGTATAATGAGGAAATCGCTGTCTTTGAACGCCTGCATGCGCATCTGGAGCAGGGAAACACCGCACGTACCTTCCCGGAATTTGAGGAGCAGAAGGAACTGATTGATACCGTGGACCTGTTGTCCTCCAAGCCGGTGATTTATGCGGCAAATGTGGATGAAAACGGCTTCATGGGTGATGAAACCGAAAACGCACGTCTGGAAGCTGTCCGCCGGATTGCGGAAGAAGAAGGCTCCATGGTCCTGCCAATCTGTGCACAGATGGAGCAGGATATTGCAAGCCTGGAGGAGGACGAAAAGCAGCTGTTCCTGTCCGAGCTGGGACTGGAGGAATCCGGTCTGGATCGCCTGATCCGTGTCTGCTATGACCTGCTGGGACTGATGAGCTTCCTGACCGCAGGACCGAAGGAAGTCCGTGCATGGACCATTGAAAAGGGAACCAAGGCGCCCCAGGCCGCAGGTAAAATCCATACCGACTTTGAACGGGGCTTTATCCGTGCAGAGGTTGTATCCTATGATGACCTGATGGCATGCGGCACCATGGTAGCAGCCAAGGAAAAGGGTCTTGTCCGTTCCGAGGGCAAGGAATATGTCATGCGTGACGGAGATATTGTTGTTTTCCGCTTCAATGTATAAAACGGACGGTTCCTTTTTGCATTGTTACCGAAAATGATATCAAATCGACACAAAATTGTTTCGATTTTGTAATTGTATTTTTCCTTGCAATGCACTATGATATTCATATTCACTGGCTTGTGCAGCCTGTACAGGCAGAATCAGTAAAATATAGCATTGTTTCACAGGAAAAAGCAGGAGGACTTAGACTGCATGAAAGAAAATAAAAAATCCGGTATTGCACCGGAGGAGAACGGCGCAGAGGAAAAAACCAAGGGGTTTCCGGTTGTGACGGAGGAAGATCAGGCAAATGCAGCCGCCTTTGAAATGAAGAAAAAGACAGCTGATGGCTGGGTTGCAGCGGCACCGGTAACGGTCAGCGGAGGCATCCCGGAGGCGCAGGAACCGCGGGAAGAAACCGTGGCATCTGAGCCGGAAGATAGCGATACCGCAGAGACAGAGCCGGATTCCGCACCGGCAGAGGAGCGGTATCCGGAACAGAATCCGCAGGAGGCAACCATACTGGAGGCCGACGATTTTGATGAAGCGGATGAGGACGATGACCAGCCGGCAGAGAAGCGCAGCGGCAAGCACAGCAGAGGCAAGCGTATTGCCGCAGTGATTGCCGGTGTGGCTGTGGTTGCCGTGGTTGCCCTGAGTGTATATGTCTATACATACAGCAAGATTTTTCCCGGTGTGAAGGTTGCGGATGCGTATAAGCTCAGCGGCATGACCCAGTCCGAGGCACAGGCGTATATCGCCGGTGAGGTACAGGACAGCGTGTTCGACAAGAGCATTACGCTGACCGGCAAGGATGTGGTCAGGGATGAAGACAAGACCTATGAAATCAAGCTTGCTGATGTGGCACAGTCGGTAGACAGCGAGGCATCCGCCGAGCAGGCATATCGTATGGGCCGTGAAGGCGGATATTTCCAGCGCATGAGCACCGTGCTGGGCTGTATCTTTGGCGGACGGGAGATTTCCATGAATGCCACACTGAAGGATGGCGCCGTGGAGCAGGAAGTGGCAGAGATTTCTGCTAATCTGGCATATGACCCGGTTCAGCCCAGCTGGAAGGTAGACAAGGAAAGCAAACAGCTGAATATTGACACCGGCATCCAGGGTGTGGGCTTTGATGCAGATCAGGTGGCTGCGGACATGACCGCACAGGCACAGAGTGTCAATCTGGAAGACTATACCATTGAAACCTATGCGGTGGATCAGGAAAAGCCGGATGCCGCAGCCATTGCCAAGGATGTAAACACTGAGCCGAAAAATGCGACGGTGGACAAGGAAGACGGTAAGACCGTCATTGAGGCAGTGGATGGTGTCAAGGTAGCAGAGGAAAGCATTGCATCTGCAATTGGTGATGCCAGTGAGCAGAGCTATCAGGTTCCGGTTGAGCTGACTGCGGCAACCATTAAAAAGGCAGATCTGGAAAAGGTGCTGTTCCGTGATACGCTGGGCACTGCTACCACGTATTATAACGGCGGCCTGGCAGGCAGAACCACCAATGTCAGACTGGCAGCACATTCGATTGATGAAACCATTCTGAACCCGGGTGAGGAATTTTCCTATAACGATGTGGTGGGTGAGCGCACCTATGCCCGGGGCTATCGTTCCGCAACCATCTTCTCGGATGGTGAGGAGGTTGACGGCCTGGGCGGCGGCGTATGCCAGGTATCCTCTACCACGTATATGGCAGTCCTGCGTGCGGATTTGGATGTAACGGAGCGTTACTGCCATCAGTTCCAGGTATCCTATACACCGGTATCTCAGGATGCAGCGGTATACTGGGGCAGCAAGGATTTCCGCTTTGTCAACAATACCGATTATCCGGTAAAGGTTGTTTCCAGTGTGGGCGGCGGTACCCTGACGGTTTCCATTATTGGTACCAAGACAGAGGAAAAGGAGATTTCCTTCTCCAGCAAAACCTATTACAGTGGAAGCTATAAGCATGCTACTCTGTACAAGACTGTGACCAAGAACGGTGAAACCACCACAACCAAGGAAAATACAAGCAGCTATCTGCTGAAGTAAGGACAAACAAGTTCAAATGAAATCTGGCGGCAGTGCCGCACACAGGAGAATGCAATGGGCAACAGGAAACATCAGCATGCACAGCATGTTTTGGGCAGCAAGCTGGCTGCAAAAAAAGATCTGATGGAAATGCTGTGGCCTGTCCTGGGTGCGACACTGCTGTTTTTTATTCCGTATGTTTTATTGTCAGAGGCATTGGGACTGGCATGCTATGGCACCGGTATGCAGCTGCGGGAGGATCTGACCCAGGCGCAGCTGCTGTCTTATGTGCTCGCCTTTGAGATTGCCAACCTGCTGCTGGTACAGCCGCTGTATTTTGGTCTGACACAGTTTTATGCCCTGCGCCGTGCCGGAGGACGTCCGCGGCTGAGCATGGTGACCATGTGCCTGGCTTCCCCGAAGCTGTACTGGAAATCCGTCCGGCTGGCATTGCTTTTGCTGCTGTTTGCCGTGTTGTGGATGATTCCGACAGGTTTGATCTGTGCTGTGGGCTATGTGGCATTTGTATCCATTGTCTCCACCCGGTTTGGATGGTTCCTGTTTATTGAAGTGGTGATTGTGGCGGTGGCGTGGTATGCGTCGGTGATGCTGCAATACCACTGCAGCTATGCCCTGCTGGCGGAGCAGCCGAAGCTTGGCTGCTGGAAGGCGGTGCGTATGGCCGTGGGGAAATTCAAAGGGCATCGGATGGAAGCATTCAGCCTGCTCATCAGCTTTAGCTTCTGGCTGGTGATGTCCGCCTTGCTGGGCGGGGTTCCCCTGTTGGTTGTTCTGCCCTATCTGCTGCTGGCATTGTACCACTTATTTGACCGGATACGCGGCGTGGAAATCCGGGTTGCAACGGAAAAAACGGAAAACCAGTGAAGCATACGGGTACAGATGGAAAAAATCCGCTGTGCCCGTTATTTTTTTTCGGCAAAATGGGGAAATTTTTCAAAATAACTTGATGTTTAGCCCTGTTTTGGTATATCATTAATAGCAGTCTAAAAAAGAAAGGAAAGATTTTGATGGAGAAGAAACCATTTTATATAACCACCCCGATTTATTATCCATCTGCCAACCTGCATATCGGACATTGCTACTGCACCGTAGCAACAGATACCATGGCACGCTTTAAGCGCCTGCAGGGACATGAGGTGATGTTCCTGACCGGCACAGATGAGCATGGCCAGAAGATTGAGGACAAGGCAAAGGAAGCAGGCGTAACACCGAAGGAATTTGTCGATAAGATTGTCAGCGGTGTCAAGGAACTGTGGAAGCTGATGAATATTTCCAATGACCGTTTTATCCGTACCACGGATGATTATCATGTGGAAGCTGTCCAGAAGATTTTTGAGCGTCTGAAAAATCAGGGCGATATCTATAAGTCTGTGTATAAGGGCAAGTATTGCAAGCCCTGTGAGTCGTTCTGGACGGAGACCCAGCTGGTAGATGGCAAGTGTCCGGACTGCGGCCGTGAGGTTGTGGACGCAGAGGAGGAAGCATATTTCTTCCGCCTCAGCAAGTATGCGGACCGCATTATCAAGCTGTATGAGGAGCATCCGGACTGGCTGGAGCCGGCATCCCGTGCCAATGAAATGCTGAACAACTTCATCAAGCCGGGCCTGGAGGATACCTGCGTATCCCGCACCACCTTCTCCTGGGGCATTCCGGTAACCTCTGACCCGAAGCATGTGGTATATGTATGGATTGACGCGCTCACCAACTATATCACCGCACTGGGCTATGAGAACGACAAGTACGATGATTTTGACAAGTTCTGGCCGGCGGATGTACATTTTGTCGGCAAGGAAATTGTACGGTTCCATTCCATCCTGTGGCCGGCAATGCTGATGGCACTGGATGTACCGCTGCCGAAGAAGGTATATGGTCATGGCTGGCTGCTGCTGGATGGCGGCAAGATGTCCAAGTCCAAGGGCAATGTGGTTGACCCGGTATTCCTGTGTGAGCGTTACGGCGTGGATACCCTGCGGTATTTCCTGATGCGTGAGTTCCCGTTTGGCTCGGACGGCACCTTCTCCAATGAAGCGCTGATTAACCGCATCAATGCGGATCTGGCAAATGACCTGGGCAACCTGGTTTCCCGTACCGTTTCCATGGTGGAAAAGTATTTCGGCGGTACCCTGCCGGCAGAGCAGGCTGCTGACCCGATTGATGATGAGCTGATTGCCATGGCATCCGGCCTGCGTGACAAGTATGAGGGCATTATGGAATCCTATGCATTCCAGGACGGCCTGATTGAGATTTTCAAGGTTATTTCCCGTGCAAACAAGTATATTGATGAGACTGCTCCGTGGGTACTGGCAAAGGATGAGGCAAACAAGCCGCGTCTGGCACGTGTCATGTACAATCTGCTGGAGACCATCCGCATTGCAGGCGTGCTGCTGACACCGTTTATGCCGGAATCCGCAGAAAAGATTCGCGTACAGATTGGTGCTGCAGAAGAACAGTACAACTGGGATACTGCGGGCGTTTATGGTACCCTGCCGGCTGATGTAACCGTATGCAAGGGCCCGGCACTGTTCCCGCGCATTGATATGAACAAGGAAATCGCATTCCTGGAAGACCGTATGGAAAAGCAGGTCAAGGAAGCGGAAAAGGCTGCCAAGAAGGCAGAAAAGGCCGCGAAGAAGGCTGCCAAGGAAGAAGCGTCGGCAGGCGTTGCCATTGGCATTGAGGATTTTGCCAAGGTGGAGCTGAAAACCGCAAAGGTTGTAGCCTGTGAGCCGGTAAAGAAGTCGGACAAGCTGCTGTGCCTGCAGGTGGAAATCGGCGAGGAAAAGCGTCAGATTGTTTCCGGTATTGCGGAATATTATAAGCCGGAAGAGCTGGTTGGCAAGACCGTTGTGGTTGTTGCAAACCTGAAGCCGGCAAAGCTGCGCGGTGTGGAGAGCCAGGGCATGATTCTGGCGGCAGACGCACCGGAAGGCGTAAAGGTTGTATTTGTTGACGGCATTCCGTCCGGCTGCAAGATTCGATAAGATACGCAGCAGGCGTTTTTACCAAAAGATTGGGCTGAGATCGTCGGCTTGTTACTGCTGACAGAATCACCGACAGGATGAGCGCAAAAGGGGACCCTTCTGGCGGGTCCCCCTTTGCAAACCCCCAGCCCATTGTCTGGCGTTGGGTGTTCAAAACGAAAAGACACCAAACGTTTTGAACACCCTGGTTGCCTTTCTGCACAGAGATTTGGAGAACAAGACTGTACCGCTGATGGATACCTCAGCCAGTGCAGCTGCGGATATGGTTTTGAAATCTCTGGTTGCAATCTCCATAGAACGCATTAGGATGGTATACGTCCCAACCTCCCGTCGGGAGGTTTTTCTATCTACCATAAGGAGGAACACACATGCTTTTTGATACCCATGCCCATTACGATGACAGCTGGTTTGACGCGGACCGTGAGCAGCTGCTTGCGTCTATGCCGGAACACAATGTGGGGCTGATTCTGAATCCGGGCTGTACGGTGGACACCTCGGAAACCGCCATCCGGCTGGCGGAGACGTATGACTTTATGTATGCGGCTGTGGGCATCCATCCGGAATACAGCATGGGTGTGACGGAGAAGGACCTCATGCGCATCCGGGAATTGTCCGCCCATCCGAAGGTCAAAGCCATCGGGGAAATCGGACTGGATTATTATTGGGAAAAGCGTTCGCCGGAAACTACGCCGCCCCGGGAGCAGCAGAAAAAGCTGCTGCGTGCCCAGCTGGAGCTGGCGCGGGAGGTGGGACTTCCGGTAATCATTCATGACCGGGAGGCACATGAGGACTGCTTTAACATTGTCAGAGAATATGCGGATTTGAAGGGCGTGTACCATTGCTATTCCGGCAGTCTGGAAATGGCAAAAGAGATTATCAAGCTGGGCTGGTATATTTCGTTCACCGGCGTGATTACCTATGGCAGGGCCAAGAAAGCGCGCCGCATCATTGAAAACCTGCCGATGGAGCGCATGATGATTGAGACAGACAGCCCCTATCTGACCCCGGAGCCGGAACGGCTTGCGGAGCGAAAAGTGCGTAATAGCTCCCTGCTTGTCCATCGTGTGGCAGAACAGATTGCGGATTTCAAGGGCATGACGGTGGAAGAGGTGGAACGCATCACACTGGAGAATGGCAAGAGGTTCTTTGGAATTGAGTAATTTGCAATAAAAAATGCCATCCGGCTTGTTCGGATGGCATTTTACATGTTTTGAGGAATTATGCGTTGATGGCAGCGAATGCCTGCTCCAGATCTTCGATGATATCATCAGCATTTTCCAGGCCGACCGACAGACGGACAAGGCCCGGCGTAATGCCGCAGTCAATCAGCTGCTGATCGCTGAGCTGGCGATGGGTGGAGGTAGCAGGATGCAGGATACAGCTGTGGATATCTGCCACATGAACTTCCAGAGAAACCAGCTTCAGGCTGTCGATGAATTTGGCAGCACGCTCGCGTCCGCCGGCAATGGAGAAGGAAATAACACCGCTGGTGCCTTCCGGCAGATATTTCTGGGTCAGAGGATAGTACTTGTCCGACGGCAGGCCCGGGAAGTTGATGGATTCCACATCCTTCTGCTGCTGCAGATATTCTGCTACCTTCAGGCCATTGGCGCTGTGCTGGCGGATACGGAGCGGCAGGGTCTGCAGACCCAGGTCAAGCAGGAATGCACCGGTCGGGGTCTGGCAGGTACCCAGGTCACGCATCAGCTGGACACGTGCTTTGGTGATGTAAGCTGCCGGACCAAAGGCTTCCGTGTACCGCAGGCCGTGGTAAGATTCATCCGGCTCCGTCAGTCCCGGGAATTTGCCGGAAGCAGCCCAGTCAAACTTGCCGCTGTCCACAATGACGCCGCCCATCTGGACTGCATGGCCATCCATATATTTGGTGGTGGAATGTACCACGATATCCGCGCCAAATTCGAACGGACGGCACAGGATCGGGGTAGCGAAGGTGTTGTCCACAATCAGCGGGATGCCGTTGCTGTGTGCCAGCTCTGCCATTTTTTCAAAGTCCAGCACATGCAGCGCCGGATTGGCAATGGTTTCACCGAATACAGCCTTGGTGTTCGGCTGGATTGCTTTCTGCAGCTCTTCCAGCGGCGCATCGCCATCCACAAAGGTGACATCAATGTCCATTTTCTTCAGGGTAACACCCAGCAGGTTGAAGGTACCGCCATACACTGCGGAAGCACATACGATATGGTCACCGGCCTGGGCAATATTCAGGGTAGCCAGCAGGGTGGCAGCCTGGCCGGAGGAGGTGCACAGTGCACCCACGCCGCCCTCCAGCGCGGCGATTTTCTTTTCTACCGCATCGGTGGTGGGGTTGCCCAGACGGGTATAGAATGCGTCACCTGCGGTCAGGTCAAACAGTGCACCGACATGCTCGGTGGAATCAAACTTGAAGGTTGTGGACTGATAGATCGGCAGCGCACGTGCACCGCCGTTTTCCGGCGCATAGCCGGCATGGATACATAATGTTTCCGGTCTCATAACAAAATACCTACCTTTCTACTGGGAAAACGCTTTTTTGCGTGAAAATTCATACCAATACCGTACCATACGGGGAAAATACTGTCAAGGGAGAAATGATTCGGGACTTGCCAGAAATAACGGAAAACGGTATAATACATATAATGGTGAAGTATTGGATAAAAATTGGAATAGACAGGGAGGATTCTGTGCGATGAAGCAGGAGAAAATCAGCCGTATCAATGCACTGGCAAAAAAGGCAAAGGCAGAAGGGCTGACACCGGAGGAAATCACAGAACAGAAGCAGCTGCGGGACGAATATATTGCGGAATACCGTGCGAATCTCAAGGCACAGCTGGATCATACGGTTGTCATGGATGAACATGGCAATAAGCGCCCGCTGAGAAAAAAGCCGTATAACGGGTTACGGCGCAATTAACATGCAGGTACAAATGAACCTGCCGGGAAGGATTGAAGCGGTACTCAGCCGTCTGGAACAGGCCGGATATGCCAGCTATGTGGTTGGCGGAGCGGTGCGGGATTGTCTGGCGGGCAGGCAGCCCCATGATTATGACCTGTGTACTGCGGCGCTTCCGCAGCAGGTGGAGGAGCTGTTTGCCGATTGCCATGTGATTGAAACCGGTTTACAGCATGGCACGGTGACCATTGTTGTGGAAGGGGAACCGGTAGAGGTAACCACCTTCCGCACGGAGGGCAGCTATTCTGACGGCAGGCGGCCGGATTCGGTTGCCTTTGTTTCGCATATTGAAGCAGATCTGGCACGGCGGGATTTTACCGTCAATGCCATGGCATACAGTCCGGTGCATGGATTATGTGACCCCTTTGGCGGTCAGCAGGATCTGGCGCACAAACAGCTGCGCTGCGTGGGTGATCCGGATATCCGGTTACAGGAGGATGCCCTGCGCATTCTGCGGGCTTTGCGGTTTGCCGCCCAGCGTGGATATACCATTGAACCGGAGACTGCGGCGGCATTGCACCGCAACCGGGAACGGCTGGAGCATGTTTCCGCGGAACGCATTACCGCTGAGCTGATCCAGATGGTCTGCGGTCCATATGCGGGCAGCGTCCTGATGGAGTTTTCCGACATTATTACCGGGATTTTACCGGAGCTTTCTCCGATGATTGGGTTTGAACAGCACAATCCCCATCATAAATATGATGTATGGGAGCATTCCGTCCGTTCCATGGAGAGCATCCGTCCGGAGTGGCTGCTGCGGCTGACCATGCTGTTTCATGATGCAGGCAAGCCGGGGACATTCAGTATGGATGAACGGGGAATCGGACATTTTTATGGGCATCCGGCGGTTTCCTATGATATCGCACAGCAGGCGGTAAAACATTTGCGTTTACCGGTGCAGCAGGAACAGAAGCTGCTGTATCTGGTACGGCATCATGATACGCCGCTGGGCTGTACCCTGCGCAGTGTACGCCGTAAGCTGGCAGTCCATGGGGAGGAAATATACCGCAGTCTGCTGGCTGTCAAAAAAGCGGACTGCATCGGACAGGGTACCTGCCCGCAGAATCTGACCGAGCTGCTGCAGACCGAGGAGCTGCTGGAACAGGTATTGCAGGAAAACAGCTGTCTGACACGCAAGGATCTTGCGGTCAATGGACATGACCTGATGGAATGGGGAATTTCCGGTCAGGAAATCGGACGGTATCTGTCTGAAATGCTCAACCGTGTGCTGGATAATCCTGCATGCAATACCCGGGAACAGCTGCGGGAAATTTTTGACCAGCTGCAGACACAGGAAAACCATATGGAGATGACCGTCAATGGCATGAGTGCAGGCTGCTGTGTCCGCCAGGTGAAACAGCTGTTGGAAAGCAATCCGGCTGTGACAAAGGCAGAGGTTGCACTGGACAGCGGCCGTGTGATGCTGTACGGACAGGATATACCGCTGGAGCAGGTACAGGAAGCCCTGGCAGCGGCAGGATATGAGGTGGCAATATGAGTTTGGATTACAGACAGATTTTTATCGACCAGTATAAAGCGCATATCACGCGCCGCGGCGCAGACCGTTTGCTGGAATGGCTGATGGGCTCGGATTTCTTTACCGCACCTGCCTCCACACGGTTCCATGCAGCCTATGAAGGCGGGCTGGTGGAACACAGCCTGAATGTATACAAGGTGTTTATGAAGAAACATTTTGTGGAGGGGGAAGATGACCCGGAAAGCGTTGCCATTGCCACGCTGCTGCATGATATCTGCAAGGCCGGGTTTTATGAGGTATCCTACCGCAACCGCAAAAATGAGGCGGGCGTGTGGGAAAAGGTACCGTATTACAGCATCAATGACCGGTTTCCCTATGGACATGGGGAAAAATCCGTCTTTTTAATTGAACGGTTCATGCGGCTGAAAAATGAAGAGGCAGTTGCCATCCGGTGGCATATGGGTGGCTTTGATGATTCCGCAAAGGCGGGCTCCTTTTCCATTGCCCATGCCTTTGAACAGTATCCGCTGGCAGTTAAGGTACATCTGTCCGATCTGGAGGCAACCTATTTATGTGAAAACCGGAATGAGGAGGCAGAATAATGCAGGCAAAACGATTTACGGTTCATACACCCCATGAGGGCTTTATCAACATCACCCGCAATGTGCAGCAGGCCATTGTGGAAAGCGGAGTAAAAAGCGGCATTGTGGTTGTCTGGTGTTCCCATACCACAGCCGGCATTACCGTAAATGAAAATGCTGACCCGGATGTTGTCACCGATATGCTGTATGGACTGGACAAAGCCTATCCGGACAGACCGGAATTTCGTCATGCTGAGGGCAATTCCGCGGCACATCTGAAATCCTCTGCCATGGGCGTTTCCAAAACCATCCCCTTTGAGGAGGGGAAAATGCTGCTGGGCATCTGGCAGGGCATTTATTTCTGCGAGTTTGACGGCCCGCGGACACGGCATTATTATGTGAAGGTTATCGAGGGATAAAGGAAAAGGAGTGTTTGTTATGACATTTAAAGAGATCGTAAAACAATCTAACATGACCATCAAAGAGGTTGCACAGCGATTTGACATCCCGTATAGAACCGCACAGAATTGGAATAGTGAACAACGATCATGTGCCCCATATATTCTGAAGATGATGTGCGAAATCTTAAAGATTCCATATGTGGATTAAGAAGGTAATTATGGAAAGTGTTTGGAAGCCGTATAACCCACATCCGCAAAAGAAAATCGTCGCAGACTGTGTAAAGCGTGCTGTGTGTGCTGTGACGGGATGGGATTATATGTATGTTCAGCGCACGTTGAATCGGATTAAGCGCGATCTAATTGCACAAGGCCATACAGAGATTCAATCTTTTAAATCCCGGAAGGTAGGCATTGAGCTTTGCCGACGCATGGGATGGGAAAGGATTGGAAACGATGACGATCATGAATGTTATGAGGAGATGACAGGGGACATATTTGCGAAATCCCATCCAACTGGAAAATATATTCTGCAGATGCCCAATCATTGGGTAGCTTGTGTGAATGGACAACTTTGGGACACATATGATACCTCGCAGAATGGTGTAGCGTGGGCGTTTGTTGTAGAAAGGTGATGGATTATGAATAAGCAGCAGACTTTTAATTACCATGAAAACATTATCCCCGACAATCAAGTGCAGAATTTTTTAAATGAACTCGGAGCACTGCAAGGTGGCATAAAAGACTCCCGCGGGAGTCTTTTTTATATGCGAAAGAATTGGGACAAAAGGAAGGAAGACGGTAACATTGCCATAGTCCCAAATAAACGGTTTATCCCAGCCCATGCTCCCGGGTATAGAAAAAGAAATACTGCTGATAGACCCCGGCATAGGGGCTGTCCATAAACTGACGCATGTCTCCGCTGTAACAGGCGGCGGCTTTTTTCATCCAGGTATCCACCGGAAAGGCATCCAGCTTGTGCAGCCCAAACAGCAGGAAGCAGTCTGCCACCTTCCGGCCCACACCGCGCAGCTGCATGATTTCCTTTCGGGCATCTGATGTGGACAGACGGTTCAGGGCGGCAAAATCCAGCTCACCGGACTGGACAGCCTGTGCTGCGGCAATCAGATAAGGAGCACGGTAACCGGCCCGCAAGGGTTGGAGGTCCTCCGGTGACAGCGCCGCAAGCTGTGCCGGTTCCGGAAAGGTATACAGCGTTTGACCTTCAAAGGAAACCGGAGTGCCCAGCAGCCCGCATAATCTTTGGACAATGCCGGTAATGCGGGGAATGTTGTTGCACTGGGAGAGGATAAAGGTGCACAGGGCTTCCCATGGCTCCTGTTTTAAAATCCGGATGCCCCTGCCGAATTCCGCCGCTTTTGCGGTAAAATCATCCACCGCAAAGCTCTGGCAGATAGAGCCATAATCCGTTTCACAGTCAAAATAATCCGTCCACATGGAAAGGCTGTCCGGGGCAGTGCAGATGGACAGCTGTTGGTTTTCCTCCCGGACACGTGCCGGTATGCCTCGGACAATACCGATGTAACTGCCATCCGGCTGCGGCATCCAGCGGAAGCATTGTCCGCAGGTAAAGGTTTGCTGTGCGGAAAAGGGCGCCTGACCGGGCAGGACAAAGGCCTGTTGTTGCATGGTTGCTCCTCCTGATTTCAAACTGTCCGTATTTTATCATGAATGAGAGGGAATACGCAAGAAATACCCAATACTTTGTTGGATTTTACAAAGGCTGTCGGCAGAAAAATGTGATATAATACCTGCATATATCAAGTGATAAAGTGACGGACAGAGGTGATTGGATGCAGGATGAACGGGACAACCAGTCCTCCAGCTGGGTGGTTTTGGAGGAAGAATCGGTTGAAGATCCCCAAAAAGCAAAAAAACAGCTGAAACAGGCGCGGAAAGCGCGAAAAAAACAAAAACGAACCAGACATGGCCTCCGCAATGGCATGATTGCAGCGGTCAGTCTTGTGATAGTATATTGCATTTTGGTATTTTCCCATATTCCGTTTATTGAGAAATGGCGTACCATTTATATTGAAACCGCCATGGGCACGATGAACCATCAGTGGCTGGCAACATTGTTCCTGCCCCAGTCCGTCATTGATGATGTGATGAATGGCAGACTGGTACTGGAGCTGCAGCAGGAGGATGACAACAGTACCTGGCAGGCGGAAGCAGATTTTGATGACCCGCAGGATGCCATTGATACATGGTCCGATATCCAGGACCAGTTTTCCGAAGCATATGCGGAAATTGACCAGGAATCCTTTGCGGCATTTATGAAAAAACATCGGAAGGATGAGGTGCTGGATGAGGATGGTTATCTACTGATTGATGCGGCGGATTATGATGAGAAGGACACCGGCATTACCACCATTTATGGTGACCCGGTGTGTGCGATTGATACCCGCAATGGCATTGTCATTGTCACCCTGCGGGGGGACGGCTATTCCGGACGGATGGCAATTGTTAAAAACCCGGGACAGGTGAAGCTTGCCGTATCCCGGACACTGGGGTCCTCCGGCAGCTATCTGAAGGATATGTGCCGGCAGAACAACGCGATTTTGGGCATCAATGCCAGTGGATTTTCCGACCCGGAAGGCAGCGGCAATGGCGGTGAGGCCTTTGGCATGATTATGACAGATGGTATGGCATGCCGTCCGGATCTGGATACCACCATGAAAATCATCAGTATAGATACAGCCAACCGGTTAAATGTGACCAATACCCTGCCGGCGGGTACGCGGGATGCCATGCAGTTCAGCCCGGCTCTGATTATCAATGGCAGGCAGCTCATCAGCGGTTCCTCCGGATGGGGATTACAGCCCCGTTCTGTGATTGGACAGACAGCTGAAGGACAGATCCTGATGGCTGTCATTGACGGCAGACAGCCGGGATATTCCATTGGCATCACATTGGGTGACCTGACCGATATCCTGTATCGGTATGGTGCCTATCAGGCAAGCAATCTGGATGGCGGTTCCTCCGCTGTCATGTATTACCGCGGGCGGGATATCACACGTTCCTCCGCGGTGACACCGGAAAAAGGACGGCATATTCCAAACGCCTGGATTGTCACAGCAAATTAATCATGTAAAAGGTTCCTGTTGTACGGGAGCCTTTTTCGTTTGTCCAGATTCCGGCATAGTGGCATATATACTGCAACCGCTGCCACATTGCACAGCAAATGCAGGCAGGCAATGGACAGGCTGCCTGCCGGAAATTCCAGCAGCTGCGGGAGCAGCAGGCCGCATCCCCACTGTACCGGCAGGACAACAGCCGCTCCCAGAAGGTTGAACACAAGATGCAGAAGGGCTGCCTGCTGTGCCGCACGGCCTGCATGGACGGAAGCCAGCAGGGCTGTCACGCAGGTACCGATATTCTGTCCCAGCAGCACAGGCAGCACAAAACCGATGGACAGATACCCGGTATCCGACAGGGTTTGCAGCATGGCAATACAGGCAGAGGAGCTTTGCAGGACAGCAGTCACCACTGTGCCTGCCAGCAGGCCGGAGAACAGGGAATCACAGGCGGACAGCAGGGCAGCAAACTGGGGCGTTTGTGATAGAGGGAGCAGAGAGGTCTGCATCCGGGTCATACCTGCCAGCAGGGCGGCAAGGCCGGCACAGGCGGACAGTACCGGCGGGCATTGATGCCACAGCAGTACCGGGAGCAGCAGGCACAGGAGGAGCAGAATCCATGGACTGGCAAACAGCCGGGTACTGTCGGCACACAAACCGAAATGGACAAGAAAAGCGGTGGTACAGGTGCCCAGATTGGCACCGGCAATCAGGCCCGCAGCCTGATACAGGGAAATGACCTTCCCTGCCACCAGCCCTACAATGATAATGGTGACGGCAGAGGAGCTTTGCACAAAGGCCGTGACAGCCGCGCCCAGCAGTACCGCCTGCCAGAAGGTCTGCGTCGAGCGCATGAGCAGGGGCTGCAGGCGCTTTTGTGACATGCGGCACAGCCCGCCCCGCAGCAGCTCCATGCCGAACAGGAACAGGGCGATAGCACCCAGAAGGGAACAAACGGAAAACAGAGTCATATGATTCACCCGCATAGAAAATTTTGGATGGCTTCCTGAATTCGTGTGCACTCGCAGACGATTCATGGCATGCTAATAACGTATCGTTACAAATAATTTATGATACAGGAGGTGAAAAATACGGCAAATCCTGTTATACTGATATCAACCGGAAGTATGCTGGGAAAACGCAGCAGGCAAATCACGCAAAGTGAGCTGTATGCCAGATGCATCACCCGTTTTGGCGGAACCGCAGTCTATGACGGCGGATATGGTGATGCGGGACAGCTGGCAGAGCTGTGTGACGCATTGCTGTTATCCGGCGGCGGAGATATCCATCCGTCTTACTATGGAAAGCATCTGACCGGACTGGATACCAGCGTGGACCAGCAGCGCGATGAACGGGAATGGGAGCTGTTGCAGCAATTCTGTGAGAGAAAGAAACCGGTACTTGGCATCTGCCGCGGGATTCAGGTGATTGACGTGTTTTTCGGCGGGACCCTGTTCCGCCATCTGGGTACGGCCCATGTGCATGATACCACCATCCATACCGTGGTGACATCGGAGGGCGGGCGCCTGCGTTCGCTGTTTGGGGAAACCCTGCCGGTCAACAGCTACCATCATCAGGCGATCCGCACCCTGGGGGCCGGACTGCATGTGACTGCTGTGAGTGATGCGGATGGTGTGATTGAAGCAATTGAACATGACAGCCTGCCGGTCATGGCGGTACAGTGGCATCCGGAACGCATGGTGGAATCCATCTGCCGGGATACGGAAGCGGATATGGGGCCGCTGTTTGCTGCCTTTCTGGCACAAAGCAAGGGAAAGGAAACATAAGATCCATATGGAACAACAGATACGCCAGATCAATCTGGAGGATGAAAAACCAACCGTACAGCAGGCCATGGCACGACTGCAGCTGGAGCTTCGTCTGGCAAAGCGGCAGGATATCTGTGTGCTGAAAATTATCCATGGCTTCGGCTCCACGGGAAATGGCGGAAAAATCCGGGTTGCTGTCCGGAAGGAGCTGCCAGCCCTGCAGAAGCGGGGGCAGATCCGGTTTTTCATTCCGGGAGAAAAGCTGACGATATTTGAGGAGGATACCAGAAGGCTGCTGCAGCTTTGCCCGGCCTTCCGGAAGGACCATGACATTGACCGGCATAACAATGGGATTACCGTTGTTGTGTTAAAAGACAGGAAAGGATGAACGAAGCATGTTAAATCGAGCAAAGGACCAGAAAATCGACATCATTGAGCATCTGCGGGGCGGTGACGGGCAGGTAATCCGTCAGACCCTGATTGCGCCGGAGGATTCCTGCGGCAAGTTTAAGATGTGTGCGAAGCTGACACTTGACCCGGGCTGCACTATCGGTTCCCATGCCCATATGCCGGATGCGGAATTCTGCTGGCTGCTGGAAGGCGAGCTGCTGATTCAGGATGGCGGCGAGGAGAAAATCGTCCGGCCGGGTGACGCATGGATGTGCGGCGATGGCGCTTCCCATTACACAAAGAACGTTTCCGACAAACCCGCTGCATTCCTTGCGGTGGTTGTGGAATAATCGGCATAACAAAACCGGCACAGGATGGATTCCCGTGCCGGTGATTTTTTTGGTGTTTTTACTTTACAATGTAAACATCTGCATATTTTACGCCGTTTTTCTTTGCGATAGAGTTATTTGCCACAAAGATATCAATGCGCTTGCCCTTGATGGCGCCGCCGCGATCCTCTACGGTGTAGGTTCCCCAGCCTTCGATGTAAACCTGGGAGTACATCGGCAGAACAGAGGTATCTGCTGCGATGGTGTGGTTGACTCTCGGGGTTCTGCCGGAAGCCGTAGTGCTGTCACCTGCATAGAAGGTCAGCTTGAAGTTGCCCATGTATGTTTTGCTGCCGGAGGATGCGGGGGTGGAGCTGCTGGACGGCTTGGTCGTGGTGATGTATTTGGAAGATACATAACCGGTCTTGCCATTGACAGAAACCTTGTACCAGCTGCCGGAAGCACCGGTCTTCACAGCGGACTGGCCCTTCTTCATCGAGGTTACGATGCTGTAGCTGGTGCCCGGTCCGGAGCGGACATTCAGTGTTGTGGTGGAATACACTGTGGTGCCGGAGGTAGTCGTGGTGGAGCTGCTGCCGGAGGACTTCAGGTATTTGCTGGAGATGTAACCGGTTTTGCCGTTGGCAGTAACCTTGGTCCAGTTACCGGAGGTTCCGTTGGTGGTAACAGTCTTGCCCTTGGAGACGCAGGTCACAACTTTGTAGTTGGTACCGGCACCGGAACGGACATTGACGGTAGCGGTGGTGGTTGCGCTTGCAGCGAAGGCGCCGGCCGTCAGGCTGGCGGTCAGGACGATGCCGGTTGCGGCAACTGTGATATATTTTTTCAGCTTCTGAAACATATGTAACTCCTTTATATAACGATGGGGCTGCCGTAGCAGCGAGGTATCAATTTGTTACGAGTGTGTAACCGATCTGTAACCTATCTTACAGGAAGAATGTTATTTTGTCAAATCATTTCGCCGAAAAAAGTGAAATTCAAGCGCATTGCACAAGAAAAAAGCCAATAAATTGGATGATTTAGATATAAAAACGGAAAATGACAGAAAAAAACCAGCCTGCGAAGGTAACAAAGCTGTTACCAAAACACAGGCTGGATGGTCGTTTTGTTACCGTGCTGTTACCGTTCCATTACGGAAAAATCAGCACGACGGGTACAGCCGCACGCCCAGGGACAGTACAGCAGACTTCTGATTTTCGGGAATATTACGCATGAGAATGCGCTCTGGCGGCATGCCGCAGGCCGCGGCAGCAGAGACAATGTTTTCCGACTCTGCAAGGCTGTCTGCCCCGTCTGCCGGTGCGGCAGCCACCATGGCGCCATACCTGGCGGCGAGGGGAAGCAGGACAGTCAGGCTGTCGGGATCGGTGGAAAGGGACACCAGCGGCGTGCCGCTATAGCAGCGCAGGGCGGCTTCCAGTGCAGCCGGGTCACGGGAATCCAGCTGCAGCGGCAGGTCGATAACACCCTGCATTTCGCGGACAGCTGTGGGCAGCAGAGCTTCTTCCTCCACATCCGGCATCCCCAGGTTCACATAGATGATCTGGGCACCGTCATCTGCCTGCTCCATGGCAAGGTCAACGATGGTTTCCACATCCTCCTCTTCCAGCGCTTCCGCCAGCTCCTCGTTGTCAGCGGGAGAAACACGTTCGCCGAAAACCGTTTCATCGGTGAGTTCCACATACCTGGTACCGGAGCACAGGGCGCAAATCCGCTTTGCTTCAGGCTGCGGGACGGCCTGTCCTTCCAGCGCGCTGCGCACACTGCGGATATAGTCCGGATTGGTACCGCAGCAGCCGCCGAAAATCGAAAAACCAAGGGCGAGATAATCGGCTGCATATGCCGCAAAGTCCGCCGGCGTGATGTCATACACCGCCGTACCGGAGCTCATGTCCGGCAGGCCGGCGTTTGGCTTGATAATCATGGGAACCGAAGCCACGGCAGCCAGACGGCGGGCAATGGGCAGAATTTCCTTCGGGCCAAGGGAGCAGTTGATGCCGATGGCAGAGACGCCCAGTCCCTGCAGGGTGCGGGCGGCACATTCAGGTGAAACACCCAGGAAAGTACGGCCGCTGGATTCATAGGTCAGTGTCACAAATACCGGCAGGTCACACAGGGCGTGTGCAGCAAGCACGGCAGCCTTGGCCTCCAGCAGGTCGGACATGGTTTCCAGATAAATGGCATCCACGCCGCAGGAGACACCGCAGCGGATCTGCCGGGCAAAGATGCCATAGGCTTCGTCAAAGGACAGGGTACCGGAGGGCATGAGCAGCTGGCCGATGGGACCGATATCCAGTGCCACAAATTTCGCGCCGGAGGCACGGGCATTTGCCACAGCTGCCGTGATGACCTCTTCGATTTCATGGCCACAGCCTGCCATTTTTTTCTCATTGGCACCGAAGGTACAGGTGAGAACCATATCGGTACCGGCATCCACATATTTTTTATGTACTGCTGTGACGACCTCCGGATGGGTCAGGTTCATCAGCTCCGGCAGGGAACCGGCGGGCATGCCTGCCTGCATGAGCATGGTGCCCATACCGCCATCCAGCATCAGGAAGCTGCCGGCAACAAATGATTTCAAATCCATAGCGTTTTACCTCCTCCGGCAGAACCGGTCTGCCGCTGATTTGTTCTATATGATGCAGGGATATTTTTCATGGATGGAAAAATATATATAAGTATACCGCATCTGTAGGGGAAAAGCAAAGTAGTTGATGCATTTTGACGAAAAAAACAGAAAAATCCTGTAAAATATCGGAAAGTATCCAAAAAAGCAGTGAAAAATCAGAAAATTTCATGCGGGATGTGAATTTGAAACAGAGTAAATGGGTGTACATTTGTGAGAAACTATGGTATACTGGATAAAAGTCTTTTGACGTTTGGCCGTTCGTGTGGACAGGACGGCATCCGGATAGATTCAATTAAATTTCAGTAAACATTCTTCGCGCGATTGTGTGCGGCAAAAAACGTATTTGGCTTATGTCAGAGCGTTTTTTTGCTATGCCTGATTACAGAGACATGCACATGGAGACGTGCGTTCAGCAAAGGACAGTGATACACGTATATGAAAGAAAAACTGAAGATTATACCGTTGGGCGGACTCAATGAGATTGGCAAGAATATGACGGTAATTGAGTATGGACAGGATATCTTTGTGATTGACTGCGGTCTGGCATTCCCGGACAATGAGCTGCTGGGTGTCGATCTGGTCATCCCGGATATCACCTACCTGCGCCGTCACAGAAACAAGGTTCGCGGCATTGTGATTACCCATGGACATGAGGACCATATCGGCGCGCTGCCGTATGTGCTCAAGGAGCTGAATGTCCCGGTTTATTGTACCCGGCTGGCTGCCGGTATCCTCAATTCCAAATTTGAGGAGCACCGCATGACCAAGCAGGTCAAAATCCAGTGCGTCCGTGCCGGTGACCATATCCGGCTGGGCTGCTTTGACATTGAGCTGATCCACACCAACCATTCCATCGCAGACGCGGTTGCGCTGGCAATCAGGACACCGCTGGGTATGGTCATCCATACCGGTGACTTTAAGATTGACCCGACACCGGTTTCCGGTGAGATGATTGACCTGACCCGTTTCGGCGAGCTGGGCAAGCAGGGTGTGCTGGCGCTGATGAGTGATTCCACCAATGTGGAGCGTTCCGGTTATACGCCGAGTGAAATGGAAGTCGGAAGAACCTTCGAGGCACAGTTCAAGGGCTGTGACCAGCGAATTATTATTGCCACCTTCGCTTCCAACATCTATCGCGTACAGCAGGTACTGGATGCGGCAGCCAACCACGGCAGAAAGGTTGCCATCTGCGGACGCAGCATGGAGAACATTGCCAATGTAGCCATGGAGCTGGGCTATCTGCATGCGCCCAAGAATGTCCTCATTGACATTGCGGACATCAACCGGTATCCCAAGAGCAAGGTAGTCGTGGTATGCACCGGTTCACAGGGTGAAGCCATGAGCGCACTGTACCGTATGGCATTCTCCAGCCATAAGCAGGTGGAAATCGGCCACGGCGACAAGGTCATCATTTCTGCATCTGCTATTCCGGGCAATGAGAAATCGGTCACCAAGATGATTAATGAGCTGAGCAAGAAGGGCGCCGAGGTGGTATATGACCGCCAGGCCATCATCCATGTTTCCGGCCATGCCTGCTGTGAGGAGCTCAAGCTGATGCTGTCGCTGGTCAAGCCGAAGTATTTTATCCCGGTGCACGGCGAATACCGCATGCTGCGCCGCCATGGCGAGCTGGCAGTACAGACCGGTGTGGACCCGCGCCATGTCATCATTGCGGACATCGGACGGCCCATTGAAATCACCTCGAAATCCGCCCGCCTGGCCAATCCGGTTCCCTCCGGCAAGGTGCTGGTTGACGGCTTTGGCATCGGTGATGTGGGCACCGCGGTACTGCGCGACCGCAAGCACCTCTCGGAGGACGGCCTGCTGGTTGTGGTTGTCACACTGGACAGCGAAAGCGGCATTGTCATTGCGGGACCGGACATCGTATCCCGCGGCTTTATCTATGTGAAGGAAGCGGAAGATTTGATGGAGGAGCTGCGCCGGATTTGCCAGCGAACCCTGGACCGCTGTCTGGATGAGGAGATCCGCGACTGGACCACCATCAAGGCAAACATCAAAAATGACCTGTCGGAATTCCTGTACCGCAAGACCAAGCGGAGCCCGATGATTCTGCCGGTCATTATGGAAATCTAACCCTATACTATTCGGACAAAACAGGAATGCATACCGCAGAAGGTATGCCGCAAAGAAAGACAAAAACAGCCCCGAAGCGTTTGCTTCGGGGCTTGCCTGTTTATGCTGTTATTCTGCGCCCTCCGGCAGATTGCGGAGGTATTCATTGATGCTCAGACCGGCAATAGCGCCGTCAGACACCGCCTTGGAAATCTGCAGGATACCGCCAATGCAGTCACCGGCTGCAAACAGTCCGGGCACATTGGTCTGGTAATTGCGGTCTACCTTGATGTTTTCGCCGTCCATGATGGCGCCGATACGGATGGCAAAATCCGAACCGGAGGCAATGCCCTGGGCAAGGAAAGCACCTTCTATCGGGTAATCGCCGTGCTCGGTGCGGATACCGCCCAGCATGCCCAGATCATCCGCATACAGCTCGGTAATCCGATCGGTGACAATCGGAAGATTTTTGGGGAAACGGTCGGTGGTGATGGTTTCACCGTTGGTGAACATGGTCAGGTTGTCGGTGAGCTGGCGCAGATGGCTCAGCTCCGCTACCGCATGGTCACCGCTGCCGATGACAGCGATGGCACGGTTTCGCATCAGGAAGCCGTCACACTGGGCGCACTGGCTGACACCCCGGCCGAGAAAGTCCTTTGCGTTGAAATTCTTAGGCAGGCTACGGCTTTTACCGGTTGCCAGAAGAATGGTGCGTGCACTGGCAATGCGTCCGGCAGCGGTGCTGACACGGAAGCCATTGGTTTCACGGACGGAAACCACCTCGTCACTGATGACCTCAATGCCCAGGCGTTCCACCTGTGCCAGACCACGGCGGAACAGCTCGTCACCGCTGATCGGCTGCTCCAGTCCGAAATAATTTTCAATCCGATGGCTCTGGCCCAGTGCACCGGAATCCCTGCCGATGACCAGCGGCGTAAAGCCCGCACGGCGGATATACAACGCAGCTGACAGTCCTGCCGGGCCTTTGCCAATAATAATACAATCCTTCATAACCTTTATTTATCTCCTTGTGCCGGTGGGGGAATGCGGGATTGGCCATCAGCGAATCTGTTCCGGCAGACGGATGCTGATTTCTCCTGCGAGCATGACAGACTGCTGTCCATCCTGCTCAATGATGAGATGGCCGCTGGAATTGATTGCCACTGCAGTTGCGGATTCCCGGACACCGTTACGGATCACGGTAATCGGTTCACCGAGAAAATGGATAAAGGAACGATACCGGTCCATCAGGGCTTCCGTATTGCCGGCTACAATCAGGTCAAGGCATGCTTCCATATGGTTGAAGAATGCGGCTACCAGTGCATTCCGGCGCACCGGATGGGGAGAAAAATCCTCCAGACAGCCTGCAATATCACGGATTTCCTCCGGCAGGCCGCCTTCCGGCTGGCGGACATTGATGCCCACACCCACAATGGCATAGGAAAGCTGGCCGGTTTCTGCCTCCATGGCAGCTTCGGTTAAGATACCACACAGCTTTTTGCCGTTTTTCAGGACGTCATTGACCCATTTGATATCCGGCTCAAAGCCGGCAGTTTCCCGGATGGCTTCGCACAGGGCGACAGCCGCGCCGACGGTAATCATATTGACCCGTTCCAGCGGGAGGGTGGGGTGCAGCAGGATGCTGATATACACACCGCTGCCGGAAGGGGACAGGAAGGTACGTCCCAGCCGTCCGCGCCCGGCGGTCTGGCAGTCTGCCACGGCGGCATAGCCATCCGGCAGGCTGGCAGCCCGTTCCTTTAAATAGGTATTCGTTGAGTTGACAGTGGAAAGCACGCACAGATTGCGTGCCATACGATTCGTTTTCAGTTCCATGGCAATGCCTGCTTCAGACAGGGCATCACTGGATTCCGCCAGACGGTAGCCTTCACCGGATATGGATTCAATCGGGAAGCCCATCTCACGCAGAGAGGCAATCGCCTTCCATACCGCTGTGCGCGAAACACCAAGCTCACGGGCCAGTGTGCCGCCGGAAACCAGCGTACCACGGTGCTGCTCCAGTGTGCGCAGAACATCATCACGAACCATGCAATCAATCCTTCTTTCTGGGGGATCTGAAACGTCGACTTTACGAAACGTTCGTCAGATTCTTTGTTTTCAGATACCGTTTGATTTTTCCAATCAATCCATATTGTAATACAGATTGAAATACAGTACAATAGCTTTTATGAGTAAAAATACAAAAAAATTCACAGATATATCGTTGGAAAGAGGGAGAAAATGGCAAAAATCAGCGACAGCATCCATGCCATCGGGCAGACGCAGGAGGAACGGATTCTGCTGACACAGATTGCGCAGAAAGCGGAAGCCGCAGCACAAAAGGGGTATCTGACCTGTACAAAATTTCTTGACATGCATGAGCATGCCATGGCAGCCCGGCTGCTGCGGGAGCTGGGCGGCGTTCGGGCACAGTTCTGGGGCGGCTATGACCATGCGGAACGGCAGATTCTGTTTTTCCTGCCGGACTGGATGGAAACACTGCCGGAGGAGGGGGAGGACTGCCCTATGACTGCCATCCGGTGCCTGCGGCATAAAGGGGATACCCTGACCCATCGGGATTATCTCGGCTCCCTCATGGGGCTGGGCCTGCGGCGGGACGGTATCGGAGATATCCTGGTAGGGGAGCATGGTGCGGATATGATCGTGCTGAAGGAAATCGCGCCGTATCTGCTGACCCAGTACACCAAGGCCGGACGGAAAAGCCTGCAGGTGGAGGAAATTCCGTTGAACCAGCTGATTGTACCGGAGGAAAAGGCCAGCATGCTCCGGGATACCGTGGCATCCATGCGGCTGGATGCGATTACAGCATCCCTGTTCCGGCTGTCCCGGGCCAAAGCAGCGGATGCCATCCGTGCCGGAAAGGTATTTGTCAACCAGCAGGAATGCATGCGGCCGGATAAGGAAGTGCAGGAAAAGGACCGCATTACCCTGCGGGGTACCGGCAGGGGCGAGGTGGATGCCATTTTAGGAGAAAGTAAAAAAGGCCGGATTGTTGTTTCATTGAAGCGGTTTGGATAACACGGACAGATAATTTGGATGGATTTGCCGGTTTTGCTCGGACAAAAGAGCAGAGCCGGCTTCGCTTTTTCGGCACAATCGGCACAGGGGGATGGGCTACAATAAAACACACGCAGGAGGTGGCCCCATGCGTGTCATATATCTGGATGTCCTGCTGGCATTGAATTTCGGGATGGATTACTGTATCCTGCGTGCGGCAGCAGCCCTCAGTGGAAAACCGGTACCGTTTTCCCGGCTGTGCGCGGCGGCAGGACTGGGAGCCATCTATGCCGCAGGCTGTATCGTATGTCCGTCGCTGTGTGCCGGTGTGCTGCGGATTGCCGTCTGTGCCGGTATGGCAGGCATTGCCTTTTCCATCCATTCCATCCGGCAGCTGGTGCGAAAAACCCTGCTGGTGCTGCTCACCGCTTTTGTCTTTGGCGGCTGTGTCTTTGCGCTGGAACAGCTCAGCGGTACCAGCCTGTCACAGGACGGTGTGCTGGTGGCACCGGTATCCCGTAAAGCCCTGCTGGCTGCCGCGGCGCTGGCTTATGGCCTGAGCGGAATCGTATTCCGCAATCAGGCGAAGGAAAAGCGGCCCTATGGAGAAACTGTCCGGCTGGCCTGCTTTGGCACGATACAGGAGGTATACCTGCTGGTGGACAGCGGCAACACGCTGCGGGATCCCATGACCGGACGTCCGGTGCTGATTCTGACCCGCACGGCAGCGGCGCGCATTTTACCGGAGGAGGTGCAGTTTTTACCGCTGCTGCTGGGAACCGGCAATGCGGCACAGCTGGTACAGCGGGCGCAGCAGGCAGGAATGCGTGGCTGGACACTGGTTTCCTTTCAAAGCGTGGGAGGAGGTGGTATGATGCCGTGTTTCCATCCGGATGCGGTGACAAGAGAGGATGGCGCGGCATATGACAGTATGGTTGCAATTTCCGGTGCAGGTGACATCTGTTCCGGGGACTATGACGGGTTGATTGAACCGTGAAAGGAGTGTGGAGCATGCCGCGTTTATGGCAGAAAATCCGCCGGTGGCTGTGCAGGATCGGGCTGCTGCCGGAACAGGAAGGTGTTTTTTACATTGGCAGCTCGGTTGTGCTGCCGCCGCCGCTACAGGCACAGGAGGAGGCTGAAGCCATTGCAGGCTGCCAGAAGGGGGATCTTTCCTGCCGGAACCGGCTGATTGAACACAATTTACGGCTGGTGGTGTATATCGCCAGAAAATTTGAGAACACCGGGATCAATATGGAGGATTTGATCTCCATCGGTACCATCGGCCTGATTAAGGCGATTGAAACGTATAATACGGACAAAAAGACCAAGCTGGCAACCTATGCCTCCCGCTGCATTGAAAACGAAATCCTTATGCATCTGCGCAAGGTATCCAGCCAGAAAACCGAGGTTTCCTTTGATGAACCGCTGAGTACCGACTGGGATGGCAATGAGCTGCTGCTGTCAGATATCCTTGGCACCGAGCCGGATTGCGTGATCCGTCCGGTGGAGGATGATGTGGACCGGCAGCTGCTTCGCAGGGCATTGCAGCGGCTGCCGGAACGGGAAAAAACCATTATTTCCATGCGGTTTGGTCTGTCCGACGGAGAGGAGCACACACAAAAGGAGGTTGCGGATTTACTGGGCATTTCCCAGTCCTATATCTCCCGGCTGGAAAAACGCATCATCAAACGGATGAAAAAGGATATGATGCGATGGGTATGAAAAAAGCCCGGTCGGGAATACCGGCCGGGCAGGGAAAAGAAAGGTTATATTTGCTCGAGATGTGAGGCGAGCTGCTGCGCGATTGCCGGGATTTCTCCCAGCCCTTTGAGCACAGTGCGGGTTTCATAGCCCAGTGCTTCCAGACGGCTTTTCCAGGAATCGCCATCATCGCTGGACAGATCATTGCGGGCATGGTCTCCGGCAACAATCATAAAAGGCATCAGCATGACCCGCCGGTATCCATCCGCCCGCAGCTGCGGCAGGATGGTGTCCAGTGTGGGATAGCCGTCCACTGTGCCCACATACACACCGGCATAGCCTGCGGTACGGAATTTGTGTTCCAGCTGGCAGTAAGCCGCATTGGCAAAATGCGCCGTGCCATGCCCCATCAGCACAAGGGCTTCGTCATCCGCCCGCGGCGGAATGCTGTCCATGACGGCATGGACACAGGCAGTATAATCCGCCTGCTCCCACAGCAGCGGCTTTGCCACATGCACCTGCGGAAAAGCTGCTGCATCCGCGCACAGGCGTTCATACTCGATTCCCGGAATCACATGGGTGCATACGCAGAAAATTTCGTCAAAGCCCTGCTCTGTTAATCGGGCGAATAGGGTGCGCGGATCAGGGATGTCCACGCCGTCCCGCCGCCGGAGTTTTTTCCGGATAAAGCCGGATGTAAACGCACGGTATACCTGCTGTCCGCAGCGGGCTGCCACCGCCTGTTCGATGCTGTCAATCGCCCGCATGGCTTCGGGAACCAGAGTGCCGAAGCTGACCACAACAACTGCCTGTTTCATCATAAAAGTAACCCTCCTTCTGTCTCCTTTTCAGCATAGCGGACAGTCGGAGGGTTTGTCAATGTTTTGGGCATATCTAAAAAGCAGATCGTGCCTAGATTTGCTTGCGGATGCGTTCCAGCGCGCTTTTTTCCAGACGGGATACCTGTGCCTGTGAAATGTGGATTTCATCGGCAACCTCCATCTGGGTACGCCCCTCAAAAAAACGAAGGTTTAGAATATGCTGCTCCCGTGGGGAAAGCCGGGAAATGGCCTCCTTGAGGACAATCTGCTCCAGCCAGTGCTCATCGGTGTTTTTGGTATCACCTACCTGATCCATAACACAGACGGCATCCCCGTTGCTTTCAAATACCGGTTCATACAGGGATACCGGATCGGTGATGGCATCCAGCGCGAAAACGATATCCTCCCGCGGGACATCCATCTCCTTTGCCAGCTCTTCAATGGTAGGCTCCCGCTGATGGGCGTTGATAAACGCTTCCTTGGCCTGTAACGCCCGGTATGCCGTGTCACGCATGGAACGGGATACCCGGATGGAGCTGTTGTCCCGCAGATAGCGCCGTACCTCGCCGATAATCATCGGAACGGCATAGGTGGAAAACCGTACATTTAAGTCAACATTGAAATGGTCAATGGATTTAATCAGTCCGATACAACCGACCTGGAACAGGTCATCCATGCTTTCTCCACGGTTGGAAAACCGCTGGATGACGCTGAGAACCAGCCGTAAATTACAGGAGATCAGCTTTTCACGGGCAGCCGGATCTCCCTTTGAACTGCGGCGAAGCAGAGAATCGGTTTCTTCTGCTGTCAAAACCTCCAGATGCGATGTGTTCACGCCGCAGATTTCCACTTTGCTCTGCATAGTATTGCCTCCTGACATGGTAAATCTCTCTATCCACCAGTATCTCCGTCAGGCGGGCAAAAAATACTGGGGAAAAGGCCATCCATTCGACAGGTTTTTCGTGCTTTTTTTCGGATTTTGTGCATGCAGGCATAGAAAAAAGGACACTGAAAACAGTGTCCTTTGATGTGTGTCAGGGATGTTTAACTGTCAGTCTGCATCATTTACAGAATTTCCTTCAGGCTGTGCAGCTCCTTATAGGGGAAATTCACCTTGGGAGCCTTTGCGCCGGAAACATTCAGCCAGAACGGAATCAGGCCGGCGGCATGGGCGCCGCAGACATCCCGCTCGAAGCTGTCACCGATAAATACCGCTTCATTCGGCTTGACATGCAGCTTGTTCAGGCAGTCCAGAAAAATTTTCGGGTTCGGTTTTTCCACACCCGCTTCCTCACTGGTCACCATGGCATCCAGATAGCCCGCCAGTCCCAGCGCGGCAATTTTCCGATGCTGGATATGGGCAGTCATGTCGGTACAGATACCGGTACGGATGCGCTGGTGGTGCAGGCGGCTGAGCAGCTCTACCGCACCGTCACGGGGCTTGATGGAACGGAGCATGGTACCCCAATAGGTTTCATACAGCTCCAGTGGTGTCACAATGGACGGCAGGCCCAGCAGCTCCAGCATGCGCTGGGCAATGATAATCCGGTTGTGGCAGGCTGCCACCAGGGGCTGTTCCTGCTTCAGCTGCCGGTCTGCCTGCTGATAGGCGAGCAGAAACCGGCGTGCCGGAACGTCAAAGCGGGATTCGCCATATTCCGCCAGCGCAATCAGGGACTGCTTATGTGCCGTGGCAAAGTCAAATAATGTATTATCCAAATCAAAAAGCACAGCTTTCATCGCCATGATCGTCACCTCTCCATTGATGCTTGCGTCCTCCATTATACCACAAATTTGGCGCAGAAACAGATATTCCAAAAAGTTTCCGTATTTTTTATAAAAATAGCATGGCAGCTATTGACATTGACATGGTGCAGGCATATAATAAATACAACAAAACATATGAACAAATATTCATATGTTCAATCTTCGGGGGATCATTGACAGTACACATGTTAGGAGGAATTGGCATGGCGAGCAAGGTATATATATTAGAAAACCTTGGCTGTGCGCATTGTGCCAGCCAGATAGAGGAAAAGGTCAGACAGCTGCCGCAGGTACAGGAAGCGGTCATGGTGTTTGCCACAAAACAGCTGCGGGTGAAAACCGACCAGCCGGAAGGACTGGAACAGCAGATTGAAACGATTGCGCAGTCCTTTGAACCGGATATAACTGTGCGGGTCAGGGACGCAAAAAAGTCTGTTGGGCATCATCGGCATCATGCGGCAGAGCATCATCACCACGAACACGGTGAGGCATGCAGCTGCGGGCATGACCACGAGCATGAGCATCATCATGAGCATGGAGAAGCATGTGGCTGTGGGCACGACCACGAGCATGAGCATCACCACCACGAACACGGTGAGGCATGCAGCTGCGGACATGGCCACGAACATGAGCATCATCACGAGCATGGGGAAGCATGCGGCTGCGGGCATGACCACGAGCATGAGCATCACCACCACGAACACGGTGAGGCATGCAGCTGCGGGCATGACCACGAGCACGAGAATCACCACCACGAACACGGTGAGGCATGTGGCTGTGGGCACGACCATGCGCACGAGCATCATCATGACGCGGAACAAGAACCGGTACAGCGCTCCGCTACGGTTGGCGGAGAAACCCGTGTGTATACCATTGAAAATCTGGACTGTGCCAACTGCGGCGCGAAGATTGAACGCCGGATCAATGCCATGGAGGGTGTGTCTGACGCGGTTCTGACCTTCGCTACCAAGCAGCTGCGTGTCACCGCACCGAATCATGACGGGCTGGCGGAAAAAATGATGCAGACTGCCCGGGCTGTCGAACCGGATGTGCACATTCTCCCGCCGGAAACAGCGAAGAAACAGCCGAAACAGCAGGATGACAGCAATAAAAAAGCCATTCTGGAGCTGGTGATCGGGGCCCTGTGCATGGCGGCTGGTATTGCGCTGGAACAGGTTTCCATGCCGGCGACAATCGCTGTGTGTGTCATTGGCTATCTTGTGCTTGGCAGGCATGTGGTTTGGACAGCCCTGCGCAATCTGGTCAGCGGTCATGTATTCGATGAAAATTTCCTGATGACCGTAGCCACCATTGGTGCCTTTGCTATCGGTGACTATCCGGAGGCTGTGGGCGTTATGCTGTTCTTCCAGATCGGCGAGCTGTTTGAGCACGTTGCCGTGGAACGCAGCCGTTCACAGATTATGGATGCGGTAGACATGCGTCCGGAAACCGTGCAGTGGGAGCATGGCGGCACAGTGGAAACCATTCCGGCAGAGGAAGCAGAAGTCAATGATATTCTGATTGTCCGTCCCGGTGACCGCATTCCGCTGGATGGTGAAGTGGTGGAAGGCGAGAGCTTTCTGGATACCTCCGCTGTTACCGGTGAGCCGGTTCCGGTTCGTGTGGCAGCAGGGGATGAACTGGTCAGCGGTTGTGTCAATACCTCCGGTCTGCTGCGCATGCGTGTGACCAAACCGCTGTCTGAATCCATGGTAACCCGCATTCTGGATGCTGTGGAAAATGCGGCGGCAAGCAAGCCGAAAATTGACCGGTTTATCACACGGTTTGCCCGTGTGTATACACCGATTGTTGTAGCGATTGCCGCACTGACGGCCATTGTCCCGTCCCTGGTTACCGGTGACTGGCAGCATTGGATTTATACCGCACTGACGTTTCTGGTTATCAGCTGTCCCTGTGCACTGGTGCTCAGTGTTCCGCTGGCATATTTTGCGGGTATCGGCAGTGCCTCCCGCAAGGGCATTCTGTTCAAGGGCGGTGCATCGCTGGAGCTGCTGGCAGATGTCCGTGCAGCCGCACTGGATAAGACCGGTACGATTACAAAGGGTACTTTTACTGTGACCGGGCTGGAGCCGGTGCAGGGTCTGACAGAAGACCAGCTGCTGCAGCTGGCAGCAGGCTGTGAGCAGTCCTCCACCCACCCGATTGGTGTGAGCATTGTTGCGGCAGCGGAGCAGAAACAGCTGGAACTCCCTGTACCCCATGAGGTACAGGAAACCGCAGGACATGGCATCCGTGCGGTAATCGAGGACAATACCGTGCTGTGCGGCGGCAAAAAGCTGATGGAGCTGCATGATATTTCCCTGCCGGAGCTGCCGGATGCAGGCGGTGCAACCGTAGTATATGTAGCATGCAACCGGCAGTTTGCCGGACGAATCCGTATTTCGGACACCATCAAGGAAGATGCGGTACAGGCGATTGCTGCTCTGAAACGGCAGGGAGTTGCTTCCGCTATGCTCACTGGTGACGGAGAAGAAAGTGCCAGAGCGGTTGCAGCACAGGCGGGTGTAGATCGTGTGGATGCCCATTTGCTGCCGGAAGAAAAGCTGGAACGGCTGCAGGATATTCGCCGGCAGTATGGCCCGGTGATGTTTGTAGGTGATGGTATCAATGATGCGCCGGTGCTGGCTGGCGCGGATGTAGGTGCCGCCATGGGTACCGGTGCCGATGCTGCCATTGAAGCAGCGGATGTGGTGTTCCTGACCGGAGAGCTTTCTGCGGTTCCCCAGGCGATTGCACTGGCAAAGCAGACCGCAGCCATTGCAAAGCAGAACATTGTGTTTGCACTGGCAATCAAGCTGGCGGTTATGGTACTGGGTCTTGCGGGCATTGCATCCATGTGGCTGGCGGTATTTGCAGACACCGGTGTTGCCATGCTGTGTGTGCTCAATTCCATCCGTATATTGTATAAAAAGTAAAAAATGGCATGAAAAAAACCGCCGGGGCAAATGCTCCGGCGGCTTTGTGATCTTGGGGACAGAACAGAGTTAATTCTGATGCCGGACGATAGAATATTCATCGCCGGGACGATAATATGGGCAGTTGTCAAAGGTATCCTGGATAAAGTGGCGCATTTCATCCTCATCCAGATCCTGCTCGCAGACAGAGTAACCATACTCCTCATCATAGGTAAAATACATACAGTCATCGCATTTGCTTGCCATAGGTAAAAGCTCCTTTTTTTATGAAGGTTTGCGGAATACCCAGTTCCGCTGGATAAAATAGCTGATGCAGAACAGGAAGGTATCCACCAGAATTTTTATCACGGTCAATGGCAGGGGCAGGAAGGACAGCAGTGTTACCAACCCGCCGCTTGCCAGCATCTGGCACAAAAATAGAATCAGATAACGGATTCCCTGGGCTTTCCAGTCCTCTTCCCGGCTGCCAAAACTCCAGTTGCGGTTGAGGGTGAAATTAAATACGCCGGAGCAGATGCGGGCGGCAACCGTTGCGGCAAGAATCGCCTGTGCCGTGCGGGTGGGAAGCAGGAAGGAAAACAACGCAAACAGGGCGATGTCTACCACAAAGCTGCTGAGGGAGGCTACCACAAACCGCAGGGGCATGGCATAAATCCGTGCGGAATCCACAATGGGACGGAAATGGGAGACTGCATTGCCATCCTCATAAATTGTCTCAATCGGCAAATAATAAAGTGGCAGTTTGTTTTGCGCCGCAGTGAACAGGAAATTCATCTCATATTCATACCGGCTACCGGGGACAGACAGGGCAAAATCAAAAAATGCGGAGGGGATACCCCGCAGTCCGGTCTGTGTATCCGGACAGGCAATGCCGGTGGACAGGCGGAAAAATAACGAGGTAAACCGATTGCCGAACCGGCTGCGCGGGGGAACATCCGGACGGGAAAAATCCCGTGTACCCAGTATGATGTGCTCCGGATGCTGTACCGTTTCCCGGGCAACCCGTAGGATATCCGTGACAGCGTGCTGGCCGTCCCCATCCGCCGTGACCACGCCCTGGAGGTCAGGATACTGTTCCATGGCGGCACGCAGTCCGGTACGGATGGCCGCACCCTTGCCCTGATTGACCTCATGGCGCACCACTGTGCAGCCAAGGTCGGCGCATCGGTCAAAGAACGAACGGGTCCGGGCACTGCTGCCGTCATCAATGAGGATAATTTTATCTGCGCCGCCGGACCGCAGGGATTCTGCCAGCCGCACCAGCGCTTCATTGGGATCCAAAGACGGGATCAGGATAGCGATATTCATGTAGGATCCCTCCGTTTCCTCAGTCAAACAATGACATAAATTCCACCCGGGGGGCGGTAAAGGTTTTGCCGTTCAGGTATGCCAGCGCACCGGCATCCGTGGTAAAATCAAACCGCAGCTTGTGGGAGCACAGCGCCTGGGATTTGCGATGGTATTTCCGGTTCATTTCATTGGTACCATATTTGCTGTCACCCAGCAGGGGGCGCCCCATATGGGCGAACTGCGCACGCAGCTGGTGGGTGCGTCCGGTAATCAGGTCGCATTCCACCAGAGACAGCTCCGGGGTTTCCTTCAGGACATGGTATTGGGTAATGGCGGTCCGGGCACCGGGTACCGGACGGTTGTGTACCGTGACACGGTGCTCCGCCTCGTGACGCAGAATATAGTTTTGGATACGTCCGTCTTTGGGGCGTACATGGCCACAGGTGACACAGAGATAACTCTTGTGGATTTCCCGGTCACGGATTTTCTGGTTCATCACCCGCAGGGCTTCGGCAGTTTTTGCCGCAATGACAATACCGGAGGTGCCCCGGTCGATGCGGTTGCACAGGGAAGGGGTAAAGGAAGCCTCCTCATCCGGATTCCAGCGCCCATACTGGAACAGATAAGCCTGAATGCGGGCAATCAGGGTATCCGTGGTGCCATTGTCATCGGCATGTACCACCAGACCGGCAGGCTTGTTCACCAGCAGGATATGGTCATCCTCATAGATGACGGAGATGTTGGGCTTGACATGCAGATAGGCCTCGGTTTCGCTGCGCTTTTTGGGCGCTTCAAAAAATTCATCATTAATATACAGCTGCAGAATATCCCCCTCCTGCAGGCGGTAGGCAAATTCCGTGCGTTTGCCGTTGACCTTGATGCGCTTGATGCGGATATATTTATGCATCAGCCCGCCGGGCAGATGCGGGACAGCCTTTTCCAGAAACTTATTCAGCCGCTGGCCGCTGTCATTTTTTTGAATGGTGAACTGTTTCACAGCCTGATAACCTCCTGCCGTTGCTTCATGCATTTAGTTTAACCGCACCGGCGGGGAAAAGCAATGTTTTTTGCGAAGAATGCCATGACTTTCTGGTTTCAGCGTCCGGAACAGGCGGGAGAAAAGGAACTGTCACTTTTTTACAACAAAACAGGGGAAATTACGAAAGTTTTTTACGGGAAAATTACCATAAAAAGCTGAAATTTTTTTGATTTTGTGATATAATACATAAATCCTGAAAATGTGGGATGGAATGCAGAGTTTACTGTTGACAAACTGTGTTTTCATGGGGTATACTAACAATTGACCGTCAGCGAGGATTGCTATGAAACTCGATTTGAAACGTATCTCGGTAACAGATGGAGCGGTGATTCCGTTTTCCTATGATGCCGACCTGACACAAGAGGAAATGAACGGGGAATACCCGTTCCGTACACCGGTTCATATCGAAGGGGAGGTCCGGAATCATCTGGGCATTCTCAAGCTGCATGCAACGGCAAACGCACTGTATGAAACACGGTGTGCCCGCTGTCTGACGCCCGTAAATGTGGATCTTGACGTAACGTGTGACATGATCCTGTCGCGCGAGGAACAGAAGGATGACCGGGATGACGTATACCAGCTGGAAGGCGACAGCATTGAGCTGGATGATATCGTGATCCCCGCGCTGATTCTGGAAGTCGATTTTGCATACTACTGCAAACCGGACTGCAAGGGCCTGTGCCCGAAATGCGGTAAAAACCGGAATGAAGGTCCCTGCGGCTGTGACGGACGTGAGATTGACAGTCGACTGGCTGTCCTTCAGAAACTTCTGGACAAGAAGGACTGAAGACACTGCAATTCATCAAAAAAGAACTTTAAGGATAGACAGAGGAGGTGTTACCGAAATGGCAGTACCAAAGAGAAAGACTTCTAAGGCAAGACGTGATACAAGACGTAATAATGTTTGGAAGCTGGCTACTCCGGGTCTGGTTAAGTGCCCGAAGTGTGGCGAACTGAAGCTCCCGCATCAGGTTTGCAAGGCTTGCGGCTCCTACAATGGCCGTGAAGTCCTGAAGGTTTCCGAGTGATTTCGGAGCACCCCGGCAGATTGAACAAAGAATAGAGAAGGGGTCAATGGCTTCCTTCTCTATTTTTTTGCCGTAATTCGGCAAGTAACCTTGACGGGGACGCTGAGAAATGCGATAATCGGAACAAGGAGTATACAGTTTCAATTGAGACTGTTTTGGGCGGTATCGGAACAATCAGATGCTGCTCTGGATCAAGTGAAAATCCAGTGAAAAAACTTGTCATCAGGGGCATGAAAACGGAAAAAGTGCCTGCTGTACCATGAAAAAACATCTGCTGTCTGTATGTTCTGAACGGACAGCAATGGTCTGGCTGCAGCGGTTCCTGTCCATGCCCTGCAGACCGAAAGGAGTATTCATATGGCTAAGCCCGTTGTGGCAATTGTGGGACGACCCAATGTGGGAAAATCCCAGTTGTTTAACCGCTTTGCGGGAAAGCGTCTTTCCATTGTGGAAGATACCCCGGGTATTACCCGTGACCGCCTGTATGCGGATTGTGAATGGCGCGGACGCACCTTTCAGGTTGTGGATACCGGCGGTATTGAGCCAAGTACCGACAGCGAAATATTGAAATTTATGCGTGTGCAGGCAGAAACTGCGATTCAGGCAGCAGATGTCATTATCCTGATGACAGACCTGCGCAGCGGCATTACCGCCACAGACCAGGAGGTAGCAGCCATGCTGCGCCGTTCCGGCAAGCCGATTGTGCTGGCAGTAAACAAATGTGACAGGCCAGGTGCGGAGCCGCCGGAATTTTATGAATTTTATAATCTGGGGCTGGGTGATCCCTATGCCATTTCCGCCCTGCATGGCTATGGCACCGGTGATCTTCTGGATGCCTGCTATGCGCATTTCCCGGAGAACGTGGAGGATGATGAGGACAACCAGTTCATCAAGGTTGCCGTCATCGGCAAGCCGAATGTGGGCAAGTCCTCCCTGGTAAACCAGATTCTGGGTGAGGAGCGTGTCATTGTCAGCAATATGGCAGGTACCACCCGTGACAGCGTGGATTCCCGCTTTGAGAATTCCAAGGGAAAATATCTGCTGATTGATACGGCAGGTATCCGCAAACATTCCAAAATCGACGAAAAAATTGAAAAATTCAGCGTCATGCGTTCTCTTATGGCAATTGAACGGGCAGATGTCTGCGTGATTATGATTGATGCCACCGAGGGCGTTACCGAGCAGGATACCAAGGTTGCCGGTGAAGCGCACGATGCGGGCAAGGCATGCATTATCGTTGTGAATAAATGGGACCTGGTTGAAAAGGATGGCAAGACCATGGAGCAGTATACCCAGCGGGTACGCATCGGGCTTGCGTATATGCCATATGCCCCGGTGCTGTTCCTGTCTGCCAAGACCGGTGCCCGTGTGCATAAGCTGTTTGACTGTATCAATGAGGTTTATGAGCAGAATGGCCGCCGGATTCCCACCGGTCAGCTCAATACGCTGCTGGCGGAGGCAACTGCCCGTGTCCAGCCGCCTACCGATAAGGGCCGCCGTCTGAAGATTTATTACATGACGCAGTCCGGTGTCCGTCCGCCTACGTTTGTCTGTTTCTGTAATGATGCACAGCTGTTCCATTTCTCGTACCAGCGGTATCTGGAAAACCAGATCCGTGATGTATATGGACTGAATGGTACACCAATCCGCATGATTATCCGTGAACGGAATAATAAGGAGAACGATTGATGGGTACCATTCTGTTTCTGGTTGCTGTAGGATATCTGCTGGGCAGCTTTAATTCTGCCATTGTGGTATCCAGGGTATTTATGGGCTATGATATCCGCACAAAAGGCAGTGGAAATGCCGGGCTGACCAATTCCTATCGCTGTATGGGAACCAGGCCGACGGTTTTTGTCCTGCTGGGTGACATTGCCAAGGCTGTGATTGCTTCGGTGATTGGCAGCATGATGATGGGCTCGCTGGGTGTGCTGATTGCGGGCTGCAGTGCGATTATCGGCCATATGTTCCCGCTGTATTTCCGGTTTAAGGGCGGAAAAGGCATTCTGGTCGGCGGTACAATGATTGCCGTATTTGACTGGAGAATTTTCTGTATTGTCATGCTGTTTTTCTTTGTCCTGGTAGGGATAACCAAATGGGTCTCCCTGGGTTCGATTGTTGCCACGTCGCTGGTTCCATTCCTCACATTGTTTTTTTATCGGAATGACCCGAACCTGCTGCCGATGGCAGTGATTCTGTTTGCTGTTGCAATCGGTGTGGTTTATATGCACCGTGGAAACATTGTGCGCATCGCACAGGGGAAGGAAAATAAATTTACACTGCACAGCGGAAAAGGCAAGTGAGATCTGTGCTGTACAGGTGAGGGCAAGGAGTTTACGATGAAGATTTTTGTTGTTGGCTGCGGCGGATGGGGTATGGCCCTGTCAATCCTGCTGCATGAAAATGGACATGAAGTCACAGCGTGGTCGTGCTTTGAAGAAGAATGCAGGCTGTTGAAGGAGAATCGCGGCAATGAAAAGCTGCTTCCGGGTGTGAAGCTGCCGGAGGAAATTGGTCTGACAACCGATCTCAGCGGTGCGGCAGAGGCAGATATTGTACTGATGGCGGTACCGTCCTTTGCGGTGCATTCCACGGCGGAGCAGCTGTCTGCTGTGATCCGGGAAGGCACCCCGATTGTCAATGTGGGCAAGGGACTGGACCGGGATAATGGCTACTGCCGTTTTTCCGAAACCATCCAGAAGGCAACAGGGAACAAAAATCCGGTGGTTGCCTTAACCGGCCCCACCCATGCGGAGGAAGTATCCAGAGGCATTCTGACTGCGATTCTGGCAGCATCGGAAAGCCGCGAGGCGGCAACACTGGTGCAGCAGGCATTTATGAATGACCGGTTCCGTGTGTATGTTTCGCCGGATATTATCGGCGCAGAGCTGGGCGGCTGCTTTAAGAATATCATTGCGCTGGCAGCCGGTATCTGTGACGGTATCGGCCTGGGAGACAATTCCAAGGCGGCGCTGATGACCCGTGGCCTGACGGAAATTGCCCGTCTGGGTGTGGAGCTGGGCGGCAGAAGTGAGACCTTTGCGGGCCTGTCCGGCATGGGTGACCTGATTGTTACCTGTACGTCCATGCATTCCCGCAACCGTCGTGCCGGCATCCTGATTGGCAAGGGGATGGATGCACAGCAGGCGATGAAGGAAATCGGTGCGGTTGTGGAAGGCTATTATGCAACCGAAGCAGGCTATATGCTGGCAAAGAAAACCGGCATTGAAATGCCGATTACAACGGCGATGTATGAGCTGCTGTATGAAGGCAAGCCGGTCCAGGAATGTATCCATAGACTGATGTCCCGTCCGCGTAAGAGCGAGATCGAGGATATCTGGAGATAAAAAATATAACAGCGGGATGCTGCCTCTGAGTGGAGGAACATCTCGCTGTTTTTTTGTTCTGTACAAAGATATAATGGATACAGCAGAGTTATGTTTCAACCCCTCAGTCTCGGCCGATTATCATCGGCCTCGCCAGCTCCCTCCAAGAGGGAGCCTTTGGATCATACCGTTTGTTTTTCCGGCTGAGATATCAATGGACTGCTTCCGTCCAAAAGCCTCCCTCAGAGGAGGGAGGTGGCATTTGCGTTAGCAAATGACGGAGGGAGTTGCATCACAGTTGATGTTATGTACAAGGAAACGATTGATACAGCAGAGCTTGCGCGGCAGGGAGCGGAAACGTAACACTAATGTATCAACCGCAACCGTGATACGAAGTAGCAAATGAGCAGGGACTCCCTCAGCCAGCTTCGCTGACAGCTCCCTCCTCTGAGGGAGCCTTTGAATGGTACCGTTTGTTTTCCGGCAATGAAAAAAGCCCTCTGCCAAAACAAAGAGCTTTCCTTCATCAGTTGTTGAATATCAATTAGATTGCGCGAGTAACCTTGCCGGAACGGATTGTTGAATATCAATTAGATTGCGCGAGTAACCTTGCCGGAACGGAGGCACCGAGAGCAAACATTGATATGGCACGGAGTGCCAGCAACGATAGCCTTAACGCGACGAACGTTCGGCTTCCAGGTACGGTTGGAACGTCTGTGAGAATGGGAAACCTTGATACCGAAGGTTACGCCCTTGCCGCAAACTTCACACTTTGCCATCTTTCCTGCACCTCCTTATCTTTATCATTTGAGTAACGGATATTATAATACCATAGGTCGAAAAAAAATGCAATAGCCACAGACAAAAATATTTGAAGAGAACAAAAAAAGCTATTCGCCGCATTGCATTAAATCATGCAATCCGTTATAATAAAAACAGTAATTTGTTATGATGGTTCAGGGGAACCTTTGAAGGAATAGGAGGCTTGTCAGACATGCAACTGAAAGAATTCAGCGTAACACTTGGCCAGTTGATCACGGAATTTCAGTTTGAAATCATTTATGGGCCGGAAGGCTTTGAGAAAGTAGAAATTACCACGGATGATGTCAATCGTCCGGGCTTGCAGCTTGCAGGCTTCTTTGATTATTTTGAATCAAACCGCCTGCAGATTATGGGCAAGGTTGAAAATACATTTGTTGAGCAGTTTGACAGCGAAAAGCGTCAGGATATTTTTGAGCAGCTGTGTTCTACCGGTATTCCTGCCATCATCGTGACAAGAAATATTGATGTATTCCCGGAGATGGTAGAGGCGGCAAAAAAATATGATGTCACGGTCCTGCGTACCAATGAGTTTACGTCATCGGTTACCAGTGCACTGGTTGCATCGCTGAAGGTATCTCTGGCGCCGCGCATTACCCTGCACGGCGTGCTGGTTGAAATCTATGGTGAAGGTGTCCTGATTCTTGGCGACAGCGGTGTGGGCAAGAGTGAGACTGCTATTGAGCTGGTCAAGCGCGGACATCGACTGATTGCAGATGACGCGGTGGAAATCAAGCGTGTATCTGACCGTACTCTGGTAGGCAGTGCGCCGGAAATCATCCGTCACTTCATTGAGCTGCGCGGTATCGGCATTGTTGATGTACGCCGTATCTTTGGTATGGGTGCCATCAAGGATACCGAACGTATTGATATGATTATTAATCTGGAGCAGTGGCAGGAAGGCAAGATGTATGACCGTCTGGGACTGGACAACCAGTATACGGATATTCTGGGCATGCGCATTCCGTCCCTGACCATTCCGGTGCGTCCGGGCCGTAACCTTGCGGTTATCATTGAAGTTGCTGCCATGAACCATCGTCATAAGTCCATGGGCTATAATGCCGCAAAGGAACTGAATGAACGTATGATGAAGTCCATGGGTATGGGCTGAGACTGATGCATAAAATAGAACCGTCTGACCACAGCAGTCAGGCGGTTTTTGCATGTATGGACAGAAAAAGAGACTGCAGGATGCAGTCTCTCTCCTGTTCCGGTCAGTCGATATAAAATTCCTCAAAGTCATCCAGACGCAGGCAGCCAACCCGTCCGCCGTCTTCCTTATGGGCAGCGCCGCAGTCAATATAAATAATGCCGCCGTCATCCAGAATCTGTCCGGCTGTGCCGCCCTCCAGACGATGGGTCGGGATATGTCCCACAATAACGGTTTTATCTGCAAAATATTCCATGCCCGGCTTCGGCTCTGCCGTCAGGAAAGCAGCAGGAGGATAATCATCCAGTTCCCTGTCCGCGTCAAAATCCGCAATGCCGCTGTGGGTCAGCACAAAGGAAACACCATCCGCTTCCGCTTCCTCATACAGCGTCATTTCCCCAATGTAATCCAGAATAGCTTCCCGATCCTCTTCGTCCAGCGCAAGATACTGTGCCAGCGTACGCTGGCCGCCATCTGCAGCCCATTGTGCCAGTGCGGCACGGGTTTCCTCATCCAGATAGTCTGCCAGATTTTCCATATTGGCCTCCGGCGGAAGGCTGCGCACGCAGCGGGCAAATCGAAGCTCATGATTGCCCAGAAGCGGGAACACATTGGGCCGTTCCATCATATCGTGCAGCAGGCCGATCGGGTCCGGCCCCAGGTCAACACAGTCGCCCAGCACAAACATGGTATCATTGTCGTTGAAACGGATTTTCTGCAGCAGGCTTTTCCAGTCCTCCAGACAGCCGTGCAGGTCACTGACAGTATAAATCATAAACGGAAACCTCCGACCAATGTAAAATTCAATGTTGGTTATTCTTATTGTATGCGACAGCGCACAGAAAAACAAGGGTAAAAACCAAAGCAGGAAAAATTTGTTTGACAAAAAAGCCTGTCTATCCTATGATACCGTCAGGAAACAGACTTTTTACCCAATCCGGTATTTCCCAATACAAAAGGCGTTTCGCTTTTTGGGGGGACATGATATAATGTCTGCGTGACAGACATGGGACAAAACGATAAAATATCCTGTCGTCAGCAATGGGTTTGCCGGATAGGACTGTAAAAATACCCTGCTGCTATGGTATAATAAAACTGTATGGACAGGTCTATGTGATCATTTATTCTTCAATAAAGGACTGAATCGTTATGATAGAAGCATTAAAGCGTGAGCTGGATTGTCCGGCTGACCAGATGATATTGTACACCAATGAACCGATGAGCCGGCATACCTCGTTCCGTATCGGCGGACCGGCAGACCTGCTGGTTTCCCCGAAAACCGAGCGGGCGATCTGCAGCGTGATGCGTGCCGCGAAAAAAGCCGGACTGCCGGTGACCGTGCTGGGAAATGGTTCCAATGTACTGGTAAAGGATGAAGGCATCCGGGGCGTTGTGGTATGCATCGGCACGGAATACGGCAATGTCAGTGTGGAAGGTACCCTGCTGAAGGCACAGAGCGGCGCATTGCTGTCGGTACTGTCTTCGGAGGCCTGTCGTGCCGGGCTGACCGGGCTGGAATTTGCCGGCGGCATTCCGGGCTCCCTGGGCGGCGCATTGTTTATGAATGCAGGCGCCTATGACGGGCAGATGGCGGATGTGGTGGTATCCTCCCGCTATTATGACGCGAAGATTGATGCGGTGGGTACACTGACCGCAGGAGAGCATGCCTTTGCCTATCGCTCCAGTGTATTCAAAAGCCATCCGGAATGGATTGCCCTGTCCGCTGTATTACAGCTGAAGGAGGGAGATCCCACAGCAATCCGTGCCAAAATGGATGATTTCGCCCAGCGCAGGCGGGAGAAGCAGCCGCTGAATTATCCCAGTGCGGGCAGCACCTTTAAGCGCCCGAAGGGATATTTTGCCGGCAAGCTGATTCAGGATGCCGGACTGATGGGCTATACGATCGGCGGTGCACAGGTATCCGAAAAGCATGCGGGCTTTGTCATCAACCGGGGGGATGCCACCTGTGAGGATGTACTCCACCTGATTGAGCATGTACAGAAGGAAGTGCGGCGGCAGTTCGGTGTGGAACTGGAACCGGAGGTCAGAATGCTGTAACCCATCATCATGGGACAGCAGAACGGAGCAGGCAGGAAAGGACACAAGCATGAAGTTTTTTATCATTTCCGGTATGTCCGGATCGGGAAAATCAAGGGCAATGGCGACACTGGAGGATCTGGGCTATTACTGTGTGGATAATATGCCGGTGGCATTGATCCCGGCGTTTGCGGATCTCTGTCAGGCGGCAACCGGCGGGCAGTATGAGCGGGTTGCGCTGGCGGTGGATGTGCGTGCCGGCAAGGATATTTCCCATCTGATGTCCGCACTGGACCGCATTGGGGAAATCGGCTGTGAATACAAGCTGATTTATCTGGATACGGCAACGCCTACACTGATTAACCGGTATAAGGCAACGCGCCGCAAGCACCCGCTGATGGAAGGCGGCATCACCATGGTGGATGCCATTGAACAGGAACGGGAGCTGCTGACCAGCGTGCGCCAGCATGCGGATTTTGTGGTGGATACCACCCGGTTTGAGGTGGCGCAGCTGCGGGAAACCATCATTTCCCTTGCCACAGGAGGCACCTGCCGGGGGCTGCTGCATGTCAATGTGGTGTCCTTCGGCTTTAAATACGGCATTCCGGCGGATGCGGACCTGGTATTTGATGTCCGGTTCCTGCCAAACCCGTATTATGAAATCAGCCTGCGGGAAAAGACCGGCCAGGACCCGCAGGTGCGCAATTATGTATTTTGTGACGGCACGGCAGACCGGTATCTGGACCGTCTGTTTGCCATGCTGGATTTCCTCATTCCGCAGTATACCAGGGAAGGCAAGGCGGTTCTGACCATCGGCATCGGCTGTACCGGCGGCCGCCATCGTTCCGTGGCCATTGCGGAAGCAGTCAACCAGCATCTGATGGAGCAGAATGTCCCGACAACCGTGACGCATCGGGACAGCGTGAAGGGGTAATGTTATGGCAAGACCATTATACCGGAAGCTGTATCTGCGGACCCTGCGGGCAGCAAGAAAGCTGGGCCTTCGCAGACGGCAGAACCAGCAGACCATCCGTTCTGCACGATCCCTTGGCCCGCGGATTGTGGTCATTGGCGGTGGTACCGGCCTGTCCACCATGCTGCGGGGCCTGAAAACCTATACGGAAAATATTACCGCCATCGTTTCGGTATCCGATGACGGCGGCGGCAGCGGCGTACTGCGGGAGGATCTGGGCATGCTTCCGCCGGGAGATATCCGCAACTGCATTACCGCGCTGGCAAATACCGAGCCTACCATGATGGAGCTGATGAACTACCGATTCCCGGAGGGCATCAATAAGGGGCAGTCCTTCGGCAACCTGTTTCTGGCGGCGCTCAACGGTGTTTCAAGCTCCTTTGAGGAAGCGGTTATGAAAATGAATGAGGTTCTGGCAGTGACCGGCAAGGTTCTGCCGGTGACCAATGCCAACTGCAATCTGGTGGCGGATTTTGAAAACGGTGCCAGCGTGGTGGGGGAATCCAAAATTGCCGCCAAGAAAAAGGAACAGAACTGCCGGATTCGGCAGGTACGGCTGGAGCCGGAGCATCCTATGGCACTGCCCCATGCCATTGACGCGATTCTTTCCGCGGATATGGTGATCCTTGGGCCGGGCAGCCTGTATACCAGTATCATTCCCAACCTGCTGGTGGACGGCATTGTGGAGGCTCTGCGCAAGACCCGGGCACCTAAGGTATATGTACTGAACATCATGACCCAGGACGGCGAGACCGAGGAGTATACGGCATTCGACCATCTGGATGCCCTGCTGCAGCACAGTGCGCCGGGCATGGTGGATGCGTGCATTTACAACACGGCGCCGGTACCGGATCCGATTCAGGCACGATATAAAACCGAGGACGCGGAGCCGGTGGAGATGGATCTGGAGCGGTTCCGTAAAGCCGGTGTGGAAATGTATGGTTTCCCGCTCATCGCCCGGGAGAGCCGGTTTGCCCGGCATGACCCGAACCTGCTGGCACAGGCGGTTATCAATGTATTCGGCCGCTGCTGCGTCCGCGAGGGCGTTTATGGCGCATATGATGTGCTGGCACGGGAAACAGCACCGGGAAAGATTTAGGAGGTTTGCGGTGTCCTTTTCTTCAGAGACAAAAGCAGAATTATGCCGCATTCCGGTGAGCCGGGACTGCTGTGCCGTGGCGGAAGCCTACGGCCTTCTTTTGTATGCCCACACCTTTTCCCATACGGAAATTTCCATGGTCACCAGCAGTGAGCCGCTGGCCAAACGCATTCCGCCGCTGCTTGCCCGGGCCTTTGGCGTGGCAGTTACCTCCCAGGAGAAAAGCGCCGGCGGTCGCATCACGCTGCGGATTACCGACCCGGTGCAGCTGAAACGGATTTTTTCCAAGCTGGGCTATGACTGGGAATACCATATGACCTACCATCTCAATCGCAATGTGATTGAGGAGGACTGCTGCCGGTCCGCCTTTCTGCGGGGCGTTTTTCTCGCTGCGGGAACCGTGGCAGGGCCGGATAAGAAAACCCATCTGGAGATTTCCACCTCCCATCATGCCCTGTGCCGGGAGGTCATGAGCCTGATGCTGGATATGGAGCTGATGCCCAAATTCGCCACAAGGAAAACCGCATCCCTGCTGTACTGGAAGGATACGGCAGGGGCGGAGGATTTTCTCACCCTGATCGGTGCGCAGCATGCCGCCATGCAGATGATGCAGGCCAAGGTGGAAAAGCAGCTGCGCAATAAAGTCAACCGCAGGGTTAACTGTGAAATGGCAAATGTCATCAAGGCATCCAATGCGGCGGCGGAGCAGATTACCGTCATCCGTCAGGCACTGGAACGGGGTGGCTGGGAGGTTTTCCCGGATGCCCTGCATGAGACCATCCGGCTGCGGCTGGATGACCCGTCCGCCAGTCTGTCAGAGCTGGCGGCAAAATGCAATCCGCCCCTTTCCAAGCCGGGCATCAGTCATCGGCTGCGGCGGATTGTGACCATCGCAAAGGCAGCACAGGAGGAACAGCAATGAGCTTTGCACATTTACATGTACATACGGAATTCAGCCTGCTGGACGGTGCCTGCCGGATCGGAAACATGATGGAGCATGTGAAGGACATGGGACAGGAGGCCATTGCCATCACGGATCACGGCGTCATGTACGGCGTGATTGATTTTTACCGTGCGGCGAAGGCAGCCGGTGTCAAACCGATTATCGGCTGTGAGGTTTATGTGTCCCGACGGACACGGCATGACAAGGTGCATGGCGTGGATACCAATCCCTATCATCTGATCCTGCTGTGTAAAAACGAGCAGGGTTACCGCAATCTGATTCACATGGTCAGCCTGTCCTTTTCCGAGGGCTTTTACAACCGTCCACGGGTGGATGTGGAGCTGCTGAAGCAGTATCATGAGGGTTTGATCTGCCTGTCCGCCTGCCTGGCGGGTGAGGTGGCGTCCAAAATCCTGCAGCAGAATTATGCGGGGGCAAAGCAGGCGGCACTGGAATACCGGGATATCTTCGGCGCGGACAATTATTATCTGGAAATTCAGGATCATAACCTGCCGGAGGACCGGGATGTGTGCCGCGGGGTCATGCGGATTGCGGAGGAAACCGGCATACCGCTGGTTGCCACCAATGACGCCCATTATACCCGGCGGGAGGATGCTGCCATGCAGGATGTGCTCATGTGCATCCAGACCGGCAAGACCATGGAAGATATCGACCGCATGCGGTTTGAAACCGAGGAATTTTATCTCAAGAGTGAGGAGGAAATGGCAGCACTGTTTCCGGCGCATCCGGAGGCCATTTCCAACACCGCGAAAATCGCGGAGCAGTGCAATCTGGAGTTCACGTTCGGCAAATACCACCTGCCGTCCTTTGATGTGCCCGAGGGGTATACCGCAGAGGAATACCTGCACAAGCTGTGTATGGAAGGCTTTGACCAGCGGTATGATCCGAATGATACGGAAAAACGTGAGCGCCTGCAGTATGAGCTGGATATGATCGGGCGCATGGGCTTTGTGGATTATTTCCTGATTGTATGGGATTTCATCCATTATGCAAAGACCCATGGCATTCCGGTGGGGCCGGGACGCGGCTCCGCCGCAGGCTCCATGGTTGCCTATTGCCTGGATATCACCACACTGGACCCCATCCAGTATTCCCTGTATTTTGAACGCTTCCTCAATCCGGAGCGTGTCAGCATGCCGGATATTGACGTGGATTTTTGCTATGAACGCCGGCAGGAGGTCATTGACTATGTGACCGAAAAATACGGCGCGGATCATGTGGCACAGATTGTCACCTTCGGCACCATGGCGGCACGCAATGCCATCCGGGACGTAGGACGGGCATTGAATATTCCCTATGCGGATGTGGATGTGGTGGCAAAGCTGGTACCCACCGAGCTGCACATCACGCTGGACAAGGCGCTGGCGGCTTCCGACCAGCTGCGGCAGATGTATGAGAACGATGCAACTGTCCACCGGCTGATTGATACGGCACGCAGTCTGGAGGGTATGCCCCGGCATGCCTCCACCCATGCGGCAGGCGTGGTCATCACCAACGAACCGGTGGATCATTATGTGCCATTGGCCGCCAATGACGGCAATATGGTCACCCAGTTTATCATGACGACATTGGAAGAACTGGGTCTGCTGAAAATGGACTTTTTGGGTCTGCGCAACCTGACGGTATTACATGATGCCGAGCAGATGGTGCGGCAGTGGGAGCCGGCATTCAAGCTGGATGATATTTCACTAAACGACGATGCTACCTATGCCATGCTGGCCCAGGGCAAGACCTCCGGCGTGTTCCAGCTGGAAAGTGCAGGCATTACCAATGTGGTTACCGGACTGAAGCCCCATTCCATTGAAGATATCACCGCTGTCGTGGCATTGTACCGTCCGGGCCCCATGCAGTCCATTCCCCGGTACATTGCCTGCAAGCATGACCCGAAGCTGGTGCAGTACAAGCATCCGCTGCTCAAGGGCATTCTGGATGTCACCTATGGCTGTATGGTCTATCAGGAACAGGTCATGGAAGTATTCCGGGTGCTGGCGGGCTATTCGCTGGGCAAGGCGGATATGGTACGGCGTGCCATGTCCAAAAAGAAGATGAAGGAGCTGGCAAAGGAACGAACAAACTTCATCTATGGCAATGAAGAGCTGGGCATTGACGGCGCCATCAAACGCGGTGTGGATGAACAGACGGCGGAATCCATTTTTGATGAGATCATGGATTTTGCGAATTATGCCTTCAATAAGGCCCATGCGGTATGCTACGCGGTGGTTTCCTACCAGACCGCCTACATGAAATGCCATTATCCGCGGGAATATATGGCGGCGCTGCTGACCAGCGTGCTGGATTCCTCCTCCAAGGTGTCGGAATACATCGGCGCGGCACGTAGTATGGGCCTGACCGTACTGCCGCCGGATGTGAACCAGTCCGGTGAGGGCTTTACGGTTGCGGACGGCAATATCCGCTTCGGCATGGCGGCAATCCGCAATGTGGGCCGCAGCTTTTTAAAGGCGCTGGAGGCGGAACGTGCCCAAAACGGTTTGTTTGAATCCTTTGAGGATTTCTGTGAGCGCATGTATGCCCATGACCTGAACCGCCGCGCACTGGAGGGATTGATCCAGTCCGGTGCCTTTGATTCCATGGGCTATCGCCGCAGCCAGCTGCTGCAGGTGTATGATACCATGCTGAATGCCGTGGCAAATGCCCGCAGGCGCAATCTGGAAGGACAGATGGACCTGTTCGGCATGGGTGCGGAGGAAAAGCGGGAAAGCATCCGCATGCCGGATATTCCGGAGCTGCCCAAACGGGAACTGCTTTCCATGGAAAAGGAAACCACCGGCCTGTACCTGTCCGGCCATCCGCTGGACAGCTATCGGGAGCTGATTGAAACCGCCGGCTGTGCCACGATCCATGATATTGAGGAGGATTTGGGCGGGGAGCATGATGCCGCCCAGCCGCCAAGGTATCGTGACGGCATGCATGTGGTGCTGGCAGGTGTGATTACCTCGGTACGGCTGAAAACCACCCGGAACAACAGCATGATGGCATATGTTGTGGCGGAGGATCTGACCGGTTCAGTGGAGCTGGTTGTCTTTTCTTCTGTCATGCAGCAGGCAGGTGACTGGATGAAGGAGGATAAGGCGGTCTGGATTGCCGGACGCATTGATGCCCGGGAGGATGAAGCTCCCAAGATTCTCCCCACCGCCATGTATCCGCTGGATGCGGAGCATTTGGATGCCGTCCGGCAGTCGGTGCAGGGCAGGAGTGGCTATCGTGACCGCCCGGAAAACCGGAATACCGACCGTCAGCCGGCGACAGAACAGCCGGTGTCCGGTGGCTGCCGGCATAAGCTGTATCTGCGCATTGCCAATATGGATGACCCGCGGCTGGAAGAAGTGAAACAGCTGCTTTCCGGCTATCGGGGGGATTTGCCGGTCTATCTGTTCTGCGCGGACAACCGAAAAACCCTTCGGGCACCGCAGTCCATGTGGGTGTATAATAATTTACTGTTACTTGACAAATTAAGGTTTATTCTTGGCACAGAAAATGTTATAATAAAATAGTGAATGCGATGGAGGCAGATGCTCCGTCGGATTTACAGGATAAGGAAAAACTGAAAACGGGATAAAAATTTCATTCTGAAACACTTTGCCGCCGGACAGGCGTAAAACGGATGGCAAAGGCAGAGTTGGAGGGAACATAATGGAAAAGCAGATTAAACGAATTGGTATCCTGACCAGTGGCGGCGACGCACCTGGCATGAACGCGGTTGTCCGTGCAGTTGTGCGTACATCCTCTGCTTATGGCATTTCCTGTCTCGGTATCCGCCGCGGCTACAGTGGCCTGATTAATGGCGATATCGTAGAGCTGGGAGCAAGAAGCGTAGACGGCATCATCGCCAAGGGCGGTACCATGCTGTATACTGCACGCTGCCTGGAAATGCTCACCGAGGAAGGCCTGCAGCAGGCGGCTGACAATGCACATTATATGGGTCTGGACGGCCTGATTGTATGCGGCGGTGACGGCAGCTTCCGCGGTGCGCAGGCGCTTTCCCGCAAGGGCGTTCCGGCAATCGGCGTACCGGGTACCATTGATAACGATATTGTATGTTCGGATTACACCATTGGCTTTGACACTGCTTCCAATACAGCAATTGAGGCAATTGATAAGCTGCGTGATACCATGCAGTCCCATGAACGCTGCTCGGTTGTAGAGGTTATGGGTCGTCGTGCCGGACATCTGGCACTGCAGGTTGGTATTGCCTGCGGCGCAACCGCAATCCTGCTGCCGGAGCGTGAGCTGGATTTCCAGAAGTCGATTGTTGAGAAAATGCGTGCAAACCGTATCCGCGGCAGAAAGCATCATATCATCATCGTTGCTGAGGGTGTAGGCAATGCGCAGGATGTAGCAGACCGCATTCATACCGCAACCGGTATTGACGCACGTGTTACCATTCTGGGCCATACCCAGCGCGGCGGTTCCCCGACCGTGCGTGACCGTGTCATGGCAACCCGTATGGGCTATTATGCAGTCAAGATTCTGATGGAAGGCGCTTCCAACCGTGTTGTCTGCTCCAAGAACAACGAAATCACCGATTATGATATTGAGGAAGGTCTGGCTATGTCCAAGGACCTGAGCCAGGAGCTGTATGAGGTTTCCCAGACCGTAGCAATCTGAGGCGTATCAAAACAATCATGCAAAAAACAGGAGGGACGGTTGTATTTCCGTCCCTCTTTTGGTCTGTGAGGTAATAGTATGGCAAAATCAGTTTTGATTACCGGCGTTACCCGGGGCATCGGGCGGGCGTGTGCGCTGAAATTTGTCCGGGAAGGCTGGTGTGTGACCGGCAGCTATGCAAAATCCGATGATGCGGCACAGCAGCTGGAACAGGAAATCGCGGCAATGGGCGGACAGTGCCGGTGTGTGATGGCGGATGTGACCGATTCCGCAGCAGTCCGCCGCCTGGCATTGCTGGCACAGGCAGAGTTTGGCACCCCTGACGCGGTTGTCTGCAATGCGGGCATTGCCCAGCAGAAGCTGTTTTCCGATATCACAGAAACCGATTGGGATACCATGTTCGATGTGAATACCAAGGGGGTTTACCGTGTGATTCAGGCGGTACTGCCCCAGCTGCTAGAGCGGCAGGCGGGAAGCATTGTCACGGTTTCCTCCATCTGGGGACAGACCGGCGGCTCCTGTGAGGTACATTATTCCGCCTCTAAGGCGGCGGTCATCGGCTTGACAAAGGCATTGGCGAAGGAGCTTGGTTTGTCCGGCATTCGGGTCAACTGTGTATCACCCGGCGTGATTGATACCGATATGAACCGGATGCATGGAGAAGCGGTCATGCAGGAGCTGGCGGAGGAAACGCCGTTGGGAAGAAACGGAACGCCGGCGGAGGTAGCGGATGTGATTTATTGGCTGGCATCGGAACAGTCAAAATTTGTCACCGGACAGGTACTTGGGGTCAACGGCGGTTTTTATATTTAGGAGGAGAACCATGGACCGATTTGAGCGAATTTATAAGCAGGGTGTTATGACCACCATGGAAATCTGGGTGGACCGGGAAACCGGTGTTCAATATCTCTTTCACCGGGATGGATATTCCGGCGGGTTGACACCGCTGCTGGATCAGGATGGAAAACCGCTGATTGAAACCGAAGAATAAAACAAAAACCGCCGGAAGAAACGAATCCTCCGGCGGTTTGCCTGTGTATGGAAAGAAATTAACCCAGCTGGGAAAGCTCAAACGGCGTGGACTGGTAAACATAATAGTTCAGCCAGTTGGTAAACAGCAGGGTGGAGTGAGAACGCCAGGACAGCAGCGGGTCATTGTGCGGGTCACCGTGTTCAAAATAATTTTCCGGGATGTCCGGATTCAGGCCGCGCTGTAAATCACGGTAATATTCCCGTGCCAGCGTGTCCTTGTCATACTCGCTGTGTCCGGTGATAAAGAGCTGGCGTCCATTTCGTGCCGTGACGATGTATGGGCCGGCTTCATAGGACTCTGCCAGCATGGTCAGCTCCGGGTGCCGGATGATATCCTCCGAATAAATCGTGGTATACCGGGAATGGGGGGCTTTGAATACATCGTCAAAACCACGGAGAAGGCTTTCATGTGAGCGCATAATATGATGTTTATACACGCCGGACAGCTTTTTTGCCAGCAGATGCTTCTGGATTCCGTAATGATAATACAGACCGGCCTGTGCGCCCCAGCAGATATGCATGGTGGAATGCACATGGGTTTTGGTCCATTCCATGATTTCAACCAGCTCCGGCCAGTAATCCACCTCTTCAAACTCCATTTTTTCCACCGGAGCGCCGGTGATGATAAATCCATCATAAAACTGGTCGCGGATGTCATCGAAGGTCTGATAGAATTTCAGCAGATGGTCTTCCGGTGTATTGGTAGATTTATGAGACGCTGTCTGGATCAGGTCAATTTCAATCTGAATCGGTGTATTGGACAGACAGCGGAGAATTTGCGTTTCCGTGACAATCTTCGTCGGCATAAGATTGAGGATAGCAATACGAAGCGGTCGGATATGCTGCGTGGTTGCCCGATGGTGCGTCATAACGAAAATGTTTTCGCTTTCCAGTATCGCGCAGGCGGGCAGACTGTTTTCTACGATAATAGGCATAGAAACGCCTCCTTTGTATTTACTGGTGTTTGCACTCCATTATAGCACAAGGAAAGACGATGGTCAAAAATATTTGAAAAAAGTTGAAAAAAGTTGTTGACAAAAAGTGGTTGGGCATGATATTATGTTTAAGCACTCGACGAGAGCGCAAACATCAGATGACTGAATAAAAGAAATGACCGGAAGGAAAAAAGTTCTTGACAGGATGATGAAGTTGTGCTAAAATAAACGAGTTGCCGCTGAGAGATCAGCGACCATGACAGAAACGATTTGAAAAAGAAATGAAAAAAGTTCTTGACAAACTGAAGAAGTCATGATAAACTATAAAAGTTACTGATGAGAAATCATC
>SFJM01000032.1 GCA_004555915.1 Clostridiales bacterium
CATAAGGTGTTCTCCTTTATATAAGAAATAATTTGTACGAATACACAATGTATCCAGTATAACACGCCAGAGAATACATGTCAAATATGGAGAAGGATTCTCCATCACACAAATGGGATTGAGGTTACAAAAGCCCTAACGAAACATTACAATTCGGTTACATTGATTACAGTATAGCACACACAGCGACATCTGTCAAACAATTTGTTGCAGTTTATGAATTTTCTATCATCATATCCTATCGGCTGTAAGTGCTGCAAAAAATGTGAAATGTGGAGGGTTTTTGCTGTTTCTGACAGTGTTTTGCACCAGAAAGTCTCAAATACGAAAAAACAGGCGAAAAAGAAAAAACACAGGACGCAATTGCGTCCTGTGCGGCTTTCATGTTCAAATTACAGATCCAAGTAATGGGAAATCAGCTCCTGCATCAGCTCATCACGATCAATTTTGCGGATCAGGCTGCGTGCATTATTATAGTTGGTAATATAAGTCGGATCCTCAGAGAGCAGATAACCCACAATCTGGTTGATTGGATTATAGCCCTTTTCCTTGAGAGCGTCATATACCGTCTGAAGCACGCGCTTCATTTCCTTGTCACTTTCTTCTTTTAAATTGAACTTCCTTGTTCCGTCTAACATTACGGGCCCTCCTTTCAACTATATCCATAATAATACAGAAAATCGAATTTGTAAAGATATTTTGCAGAGTAAGATTGATTCCTGACAATTTTCCTGAAAAAGCCTCATATTTCATGCACAGCTGACTTCTGCTGCAAGTGTTCCTGCGTGAGCGGCCGTGGAAACAGGGAGGTACTGAATTTAATTGTACGGAAAACGGCGCGACTTCTTGACAAGACTGTCGGAAAATACTATAATAATCAGGTCTAAAACATGAGAAAGACGTTGAAGAAGAGGAGTACGTCCCTGTGTCCGGCAAAGAGAGGAACCGGCTGGTGTAAGGTTCTGCGGCAGGGGAGGGAAGGTCGCTTCTGAGTCAGTGTGCCGAACCCGGCAGATGCCGGCATTAAGCATCTTCGGTTTGCCACCGTTATCCGGCAGTAAGTGCGTGCAGAATCAGCATGAGTTTGTTGTTTTGCGCGAATATTGGGTGGTACCACGGAGTACAGACAGTCTTCGTCCTGATCGTATGGACGGGGGCTTTTTCTTTTGGTGCTGCTGAATCACCTGACAAATAAAAGAATACCATAGGAAGGAGTGCAATTTTCGTGACAAACGAATTGCCAAAGACGTATGACCCGTCTGCCACAGAAGACAAGCTGTATAAAACGTGGGAGGAAAAGGGTTATTTCAATGCTGAAGTAGACGAAACAAAAAAACCGTTTACCATTGTGATTCCGCCTCCGAATGTAACCGGCCAGCTGCATATGGGCCATGCATTCGATGAAACCCTGCAGGATATCCTGATCCGTACCAAGCGTATGCAGGGCTATTCCGCGCTGTGGATGCCGGGTACCGACCATGCCGGTATCGCTACCCAGATTAAGGTAGAGGAAAACCTGCGTAAGGAAGAAGGCCTGACCCGGTATGATCTGGGCCGTGAGAAGTTCCTGGAGCGTGTATGGGACTGGAAAAACCAGTACGGCAACCGCATCATCCAGCAGCTGAAGAAGCTGGGCTCTTCCTGCGACTGGCGCCGTGAGCGGTTTACCATGGACGAGGGCTGTTCCAAGGCAGTCAAGGAAGTCTTTGTCAACCTGTACGACAAGGGCCTGATTTACAAGGGCAGCCGTATCATCAACTGGTGCCCCCATTGTGCCACCGCGCTGTCGGATGCCGAGGTTGAATATGAAACCCAGCCGGGCAAGCTGTGGTATATCCGCTATGATATCAAGGATTCCGATGAGAGCATCATTGTCGCAACCACCCGTCCGGAAACCTTTATGGGTGATACCGGCGTTGCGGTCAATCCGGAGGATGAGCGCTATCAGCATCTGATTGGCAAGAAGGCAATCCTGCCAATCATCGGCCGTGAAATCCCGATTTTTGCGGATGATTATGTTGACAAGGAATTTGGTACCGGCTGCGTTAAGACTACGCCGTGCCATGACCCGAATGACTTTGATATGGGCCAGCGCCATAATCTGGAACAGATCCTTGTGTTCAATGAGGATGCTACTGTCAATGAAAACGGCGGCAAATATCAGGGTATGGATCGCTATGAATGCCGCAAGGCAGTTCTGGCTGATCTGGAAGCGGAAGGCCGTCTGGTTAAGATTGAAGACCATACCCATAATGTCGGCACCTGCTACCGCTGCGGCACAACCGTAGAGCCAATGACCTCCGCACAGTGGTTTGTTAAGATGGCACCGCTGGCAAAGGAAGCCATCCGCGTGGTAGAAGAGGGCGAAATCAAGTTCGTTCCGGAACGTTTCAGCAAGACCTATATCCGCTGGATGGAAAATGTTCATGACTGGTGCATTTCCCGTCAGCTGTGGTGGGGTCACAGAATTCCGGCTTACTATTGCGAGGACTGCGGACATATGGAGGTTGCCAAGGAGGACGTTACCGTTTGTCCGAAGTGCGGCAGCACCCACATCCGTCAGGAAGAGGACGTGCTGGATACCTGGTTCTCCTCTGCACTGTGGCCGTTCTCCACGCTGGGCTGGCCGGACAAGACCAAGGAGCTGGAATACTTCTATCCCACCGATACGCTGGTTACCGGCTATGATATCATTTTCTTCTGGGTTGCCCGCATGATCTTCTCCGGTATGGAGCATATGAAGCAGGTACCGTTCAAGACCGTTTATATCCATGGTCTGGTACGTGATGAGCAGGGCAGAAAGATGTCCAAATCTCTGGGCAACGGCATTGACCCGCTGAAGGTCATTGAGCAGTACGGTGCAGACGCGCTGCGCTTCACGCTGGCTACCGGCAACTCTCCAGGAAACGATATGCGTTATTCCAAGGATCGTGTTGAGGCAAGCCGGAACTTCTGCAACAAGATCTGGAACGCGTCCCGCTTCATCCAGATGAATCTGACGATTGACAAGGTACAGCTGCCGGAAACCCTGACCATGGAGGACAAGTGGATTCTGTCCAAGTACAACACACTGGTACAGGATGTCACCACCAACATCGACAAGTATGAGCTGGGCATTGCCGCACAGAAGCTGAATGACTTTATCTGGGATGTATTCTGCGACTGGTATATTGAAATCGCAAAGACCCGTCTGCAGAACAAGGAGGATAAGGAGACCTGTGAGAACGTACAGAATGTTCTGTGCTATGTTCTTTCCGGCTCCATGCAGCTGCTGCATCCGTTCATGCCGTTTATCACGGAGACCATCTGGCAGGCACTGCCCCATGAGGGTGAGACCATCATGCTGTCCCAGTGGCCGGCATACACCGACGCGCTGAACTTCCCGACGGAGGAAGCACAGATGGAAATCCTGATGGAGAGCATCCGTGCCATCCGTAACCGCCGTGCTGAGATGAATGTACCGCCGTCCAAGAAGGCACGTGTGTTTGTTGTTACCGCAGATGCAGACCGTCAGGCAGTCTTCACCGCCGGTGAGGCATGCTTCCTCAAGCTGGCATACTCCAACGAGCTGACGGTTTCCGATACCGCTCCGGCTGATGCCGCAAAGATGGTATCCGTTGTTACCGGCGATGTCCAGATGTATCTGCCGATGAACGAGCTGGTTGACTTTGAGAAGGAAAAGGCGCGTCTGTCCAAGGAAATGAAGAAGGCAGAAAAGGATCTGACCTTCATTGAAAAGAAGCTGAACAATCCGGGCTTCCTGAAGAAGGCGCCGGAGCAGGTCGTTGAAGGTGAACGTGTCAAGGCGGCAAAGCTGAAGGAACAGATTGCCAAGCTGCAGGAAAGCCTGTCCGCACTGGACTGAGCCCTATGTACGATTATAAACAGACATTAAACGAGATTCATGCCCATGGCCGTTTCAGCGGCACACCATGCCTTGACCGCATGCGTGCGCTGCTGGCGGCTGTGGGGAATCCACAGAAAAAACTGAAATTTATCCACATTGCAGGTACTAATGGCAAGGGGAGTACCGCGGTGTTAAGTGCTTGCGCTTTACAGCATTCCGGCTGCAAGACCGGCCTGTTCACCTCGCCGTATCTCATGGATTTCTGTGAACGCATATGCATCAATGGAAAAACCATTCCACAGCCTGACCTGTGCCGGATTGCGCAGCGTGTTCTTGAGGTGGAGCGGAATCTGCATTTGCCGGAGGGCGAAAGCATCGGCGAGTTTGAGTTCACCACTGCCTGTGCCATGCTGTATTTTGTGGAACAGTCCTGTGATATTGTCGTACTGGAGGTCGGTCTGGGCGGACGGTACGATGCCACCAATGTCATTGATGCGCCGGAAGTAACAGTCATGACTCATGTGGCACTGGACCACATGGCAGTGCTGGGTAATACCGTGGAAGAAATTGCCGCGGATAAGAGCTATGTCATCAAGAATGGTTCCACGCTGGTCAATTACCCGCAGCAGACCGCCTCTGTGGATGCTGTTTTACAGAAACGCTGCTATGATGTCAGTGCCGGATATGTGAAGGCACCGGTGCCGGAACTCATCGGCTGTACGCTGGAAGGCACCGACTGTGTGATTGACGGCAAGCCGTTCCATCTGCGTCTGGTGGGACAGCATCAGGCGGCAAATGCTGCTACAGCCTATGCAGCGCTGCAGGTGCTGCGGGAGCGTGGCTGGAGCATTCCGGAAAGTGATATTACAGAGGGATTTGCCGAAGCCTGCACGCCGGCACGGCAAGAGGTCATTCAGACCGAACCGCTGCTGATGATTGACGGTGCGCACAATGTGGACGGTGTGACGGCATTATGCGAGACACTGGACAGCATGCTGCCTGCCGGAGGCATTTCCCTTGTGCTGGGCATGGTTTCCGACAAGCAGTATGACGCATGCATTCGTATGCTGGTCCGCCGTGCGGACGCGGTATATGCCGTACAGCCGGAAGGTCCCCGCGCGCTTCCCAGCCGTGAGCTGGCCTCCCGGATCCGGGAATTTTCACCGTATACCAATGTGTTTGACTGCGGTGATGTGGTATCTGCCCTGAAGCGTGCGGTACGCGGCGCGTCAGAAGAAGATGCCGTCATTGTCTGCGGTTCCCTGTATGTTGCAGGGGAAGCAAAAAATGCTTTGCAATCCGGCGTTATCTGACAAAAAAATTTCATCATGTTTTCTATAATAGAACTGTCTTTTGAAAGAAGGATGGTTCTATTTTTTTGTCTGGGAGTGAAAAAGCAATGAAATGTTCACACAAACGGGAGGATTGCGGCATTGTGATCCGGTTCTGCGGGGAACTGGGACATCATGAGGCTGCACAGTGCGTGGAGTATTTGGAAAAAACCATGATTCTCTATGCCAATGACCCGATATATCTGGATTTATCCGGTCTGACCTTTATGGACAGCTCCGGCATTGCCGTGGTGCTGGGAGCACAGCGCAATATTCTGGGTGCCGGACAGTCCTTTAGTGTTGTCGGCACGCCGCCATCCGCCATGCGGATTTTCCGGGCCGGCGGCATTCAGAACAGGGTACAGTTCCTGCCGGAGCTGCCGAAAAACACAGAAACAGAGGAGGATATGATATGCGCAGCGAAATCAACCAAATGAGCATCAAATTTCCAAGCAGGTCCAGCAATGAGGCATTTGCCCGCCAGGCCATTGCGGCCTTTGCGGCACAGCTGGACCCGACCATTGATGAAATCAATGACATCAAAACAGCCGTCAGTGAAGCGGTCACCAACTGTATTGTCCATGCTTACCGCGATGAAATGGGGTACATAACACTTGGGGCAAAGCTGTTTGACAACGGTGAAATACAAATCACCGTGCGGGATAAGGGCTGTGGTATTGCGGATGTACAGCAGGCACGGCAACCAATGTTTTCAACAGGTGATGCCGGACGTTCCGGTATGGGTTTTACAATTATGGAGAGTTTTATGGATAAGCTGAAGGTACGTTCCAGAGAAGGGATCGGGACACAGGTCACCATGACCAAGCAGATTGCGATTCGTTTTGGACAGAAATAACGCAGAAGAGCAGCTTCGCATGCTCCGGCTGGCACAATCCGGAGATGACGCTGCCTGTGAAGCATTGATTCGGGACAACAGTGCCCTTGTCTGGAGCATTGTCCGGCGGTATGCGGGACATGGTGTAGACATGGAAGATTTATTTCAGCTGGGCAGTATGGGGCTGCTCAAGGCCATTCAGGGCTTTGACTGTGACTATGGCACCCGGTTTTCCACCTATGCGGTACCGAAAATCAGCGGGGAAATCCGCCGGTTTCTGCGGGATGACGGTTCGGTCAAGGTGAGCCGGAGCATCAAATCGCTGGCAATTCGTGTCAATGCCGCCAGAGAACAGCTCACCATGAAAACCGGCAGGGAACCCACGATTTCCGAGCTGTCTGACCTGCTGGATGCCTCACCGGAAGAAATTGCAGCCTGTGAGCATGCCCTGATGCCCACCGATTCTCTGCAGAGGGAAATCGGCAATGATGGTGTGACACTGGAGCATCTGCTGGGGGATGAGGGGATTGAGGAAAAAATTCTGGAATCCGTCACCCTGCAAGAGGCTATAAAGCGGCTGGGAGAGAAGGAGCGACGGATTATCCTGCTTCGGTATTTCCGCAGCCAGACCCAGCAGCAATGTGCCCGGCAGTTGGGCATTTCGCAGGTACAGGTATCCCGCCTGGAACGCAAAGCCATTGAACGAATGCGGGCGATTATGACAACAGACCATTAGATTGCTTGTTCCCTTTTACAATTTGTGCTATACTGAAAGTCAAGTCTGAACAAGGAGACAACCATGGAACAAACAAGATTTGACATACAGTATGCTGCCATGCGCAGTGCGATTATTGAACGGGAATTTGAGAGCCTGAATGACCGCCAGCGTGAAGCAGTGTTTCATACCGAAGGACCATTACTGGTGCTTGCCGGCGCAGGCAGCGGTAAAACAACCGTCCTCATTCATCGCATCATCAATCTGCTGCGGTTCGGCAAGGGATATTCCTATGAATACGCGCCGGAGGATGCAACTGAGGAGGATTTGCTGTTTTTGCGCAATTACCTGCGTCATCCCACAGAGGAGAACCGCATGCGTGCGGAACTGCTGTGCCGTGTGGAGCCGGCAAGGCCATGGCAGATTCTTGCCATTACCTTTACCAACAAGGCTGCAAAGGAAATCCAGCAGCGCCTGCAGAACGCACTGGGGGAAGAATTTGCCCGTGATATCTGGGCATCCACCTTTCATTCCGTCTGTGTCCGTATTTTGCGCCGGGAATGTGAAGTGCTGGGTTATGACCGTTCCTTTACCATTTATGATGCGGATGACCAGAAACGTGTACTGACTGCGATTATCAAGAATCAGCGTCTGGATGACAAGGTCTTTGATGCCCGCAGTGTGGCAACGGTCATCGGACGAGCCAAGGATAATTTGCAGACCCCGCGTATGTTCGCAACAGAAAATGCGGACAGCTATTATAACGCGACCATTGCGGAAATTTATCGGGAATATGCCCGGCAGCTTAAAGAATCCAATGCCATGGATTTTGATGATATCATTATGAATACCGTCCGGCTGTTACAGACGAATCCGGATGTACTGGAGCGTTATCAGCGTCAGTTCCATTATGTGCTTGCGGATGAGTATCAGGACACCAACCATGCACAGTATGTACTCACCAGCCTGTTGGCAGGTGGATATGAAAACATCTGTGTTGTAGGCGATGATGACCAGAGTATCTATAAATTCCGCGGTGCAACGATTACCAACATTCTGGAATTTGAAGAGCAGTATAAAAACACCAAAACCATTCGTCTGGAACAGAATTATCGTTCTACCCAGAATATTTTAAGCGCAGCAAATGAACTGATCCGCAACAATGCACGGAGAAAGGGAAAAGAGCTGTGGACAGACAATGGGGATGGGGCAAAAATCCGATTCCATCGTTCGGATACCCAGGAAGGGGAGGCGGAATACATTGCCCGGACCATCACCGAAGGTGTGTCAGAAGGCAGCAGCTGGAGTGATTATGCCATTCTCTATCGCAATCATGTCCTGTCCAACAGCATTGAAAGTGCATTCAAGCGCAATGGCGTCCCGTACCGTATTGTCAGCGGCCTGCGCTTTTTTGACCGTGCGGAAGTCAAGGATATGCTTGCCTATCTGTGGGTGATCCTGAATCCTGCGGATGATTTGCGGTTACGCCGGATTATCAATGTACCGGCACGGAAAATCGGCAATAAAACCATTGAGACTGTTGCTGCTTTAGCGGAACAGCATCGTACGACGATGTTTGAGATTGTCAGCCATACCGCAGATTATCCGGAATTGGGCCGTGCTGCCCGTGCACTGGACAAATTTGCGGAGCTGATTACCAATCTGCGGAAAATGCAGGAATTTATGCCGCTGGATGAGTTCTATGAGCAGGTCATGGAACAGACCGGATATCTGGAGGCATTACAGTCCAAAGGCGATCAGGAATCCCAGAACCGCATTGAAAATACCATGGAACTGAAATCCAACATCGCAGAATATGCTTCCCGTGAAGAAAATCCGACGCTGGGCGGATTTATGGAGGAAGTTTCCCTGTTTACGGATATTGACCGCATGGATGAAACAGCAGATACGGTTGTCATGATGACCATGCATTCTGCCAAGGGACTGGAATTCCCCAACGTGTTCCTTGTAGGTATGGAGGATGGTATTTTCCCGGGCTTCCGCTCCATGGAAAAGGACGAGGATCTGGAAGAAGAACGCCGTCTGTGCTATGTAGCAGTGACACGTGCGAAAAAACAGCTGTATCTGACCTGTGCCAGACAGCGTATGATCTATGGCAGAACCCAGTATTACAAGCCATCCCAGTTTTTAGATGAAATACCGGAGGAATTTGTTGATTCCAACATTCACACGACCCAGCAGGAGGAGCAGGAACAGTTGGAGTTCAGGCCCAATCCCAGTTATCAGTCCAGACGGGCATATGATATTTCCGGCAGCGTTCGTGCCAAACAGCCGGCCATGGTCAAAAAGAAACCTGTCGGCAGTGTAGCTGCAATTGACCTGAAGCCCGGTGACCAGGTGGATCATAAAGCCTTCGGGCATGGTATGATTACATCGTGCCGGCCAATGGGCGGAGACATTTTGCTGGAAATCACATTTGATAAAGTCGGAACAAAGCGCCTGATGGCAAAATCTGCAATGAAATTCATGACAAAACAGGATTAAATGTTCTTTAACAGTAATACGATCTTACTATCCAGAAACGGGAGCAGGCCACACTTGTTCAGCTGTGCAGAGATTCTTTACCATTATTTTCTTTTGTGTTATAATAAAACTATCTTAAATGGCAGAGGATCGGTTTCATATGCGGCAATTCATAGGAAATGAACACAAATCCGTAGTGGATATTACAGTGGACCGGCTGATTCGGTACTTACAGGATGAGGGTCTGGATGATGGTGACCGGCTACCCAACGAACGGACGCTCAGCGTGTTGCTTGATGTGGGACGCAGTACGCTGCGCGAAGCATTACAGCGCCTGTCTGCCCGAAATGTACTGGAAATCAAGCGTGGTGTCGGCGTTTTTGTTTCTTATAAGCATGGCGTAGCCGATGACCCGCTGGGATTTACACTGATTAAAGATAAAGAACGGCTGGTACGTGATCTGCTGGAATTTCGTATTATGATTGAACCGCGGGTTGCGGCAATGGCTGCGCAGAATGCGTCGCCAGAGGAAGTAGAAGAGCTGGAATCCCTGTGCGATGCAGTGGATGATCTGATTCTGAATGAAAAGCCGCACCAGCAGGCAGACCAGGAATTCCATACCCGCATTGCACGCTGCAGCGGCAATATTATCATGCCGAAGCTGCTGCCGATCATTCACGGCGCAATCGCCCTGTTTGTGCAGGAAACCGGCGGCCAGTTGCGGGACGAAACCATGCGCACCCACCGTTCGATTCTCAATGCCATTCGTTCCAGAGACAGCGTAGCTGCTTCTGATGCAATGTATCTCCATTTGATATATAACCGTGACCGCCTGAATGCCAATCCCATCAGCACGGGCGGAATTTACCAGGTAAAATGACATCTGAATACCATCAGTCACCCCTTGTTCTCATGGAACAGGGGTTTTTTACTGTCCTTCGTTCCGTTCTCCTGTGATATGGCGTACATCTGCTTTTTCGACTGTTCAGACCACAGAAATCCGTTTTAGTTTATGCGTTCAGACCACATCCTCTGTTTTAAACAGGTGGTTATGCTCAAAATTATATAAAAAATAGAACTTAATTTATGCATATTGACATATAACGAGAAAAATATTATGATTATCACGCAATCAGCCAAAGAAATAAAAACGAAAGAGAGGACAAGTGGTATGATAAGTCAGAAAATCCGTGAAATCGCCCCGGAGCAGGATCCTCTGCGAATGGGTATGGGATGGAAAGCGGAAGATCTTTCCAAGCCGCAGATCATGGTGGAAAGCACATTTGGCGATAGCCATCCCGGCAGCGCCCATCTGCTGGAGCTGGTGGATCAGGCTGTAGCAGGTGTTGCGGAAGCGAATGGTAAAGCCGCACGGTATTTTGCTACGGACATCTGTGATGGCATGGCGCAGGGACATGACGGCATCAACTATTCGCTTGCAAGCCGCGACACGATTGCCAATATGATCGAGATCCATGCGGGAGCAACTCCGTTTGACGGCGGTGTATTTGTCTCCAGCTGTGACAAGGCAGTACCTGCTCATCTGATGGGAATTGGCAGAGTTAATATGCCGTCCATTCTCGTCACAGGTGGTGTTATGGACGCCGGTCCGGATCTGCTCACACCGGAGCAGATTGGCATGTATTCCGCACAATGTGCCCGCGGTGAAATTTCAGAAGAAAAGCTGACCTGGTACAAGCAGCATGCCTGCCCATCCTGCGGTGCCTGCTCATTTATGGGTACTGCGTCCACCATGCAGGTTATGGGTGAGGCATTGGGTCTGATGCTTCCGGGCTCTGCACTGATGCCTGCTACCTGTGAGGATCTGAAAACTGTTGCCCGCCAGGCAGGCCGTCAGGTTATGGAGTTGGCGCGGATGGGACTCAAGCCGCGGGATATGGTCACAATGAAGTCGTTTGAGAATGCAATCATGGTGCACGCGGCAATCTCTGGTTCTACCAATTCCTTGCTTCACATTCCTGCAATCGCGCATGAATTCGGTCTGGAGCTGGATGCAGAGCTGTTTGATCGCATGCATCGCGGCGCACATTATTTGCTGGATATTCGTCCGGCAGGCAAATGGCCGGCACAGTATTTCTATTATGCAGGCGGTGTACCGCGCATTATGGAAGAGATACGTTCTATGCTGCATCTGGATGTTATGACTGTCACGGGCAAGACACTGGGCGAAAATCTGGACGACCTTAAAGCAAATGGATTTTACGACAAGTGTGATACATACTGCGCATCGGTGGGCCTGACCTGGCAGGATATCATTCACCCGTTTGACAACGCAATCGGCAAGGACGGTGCAATTGCAATCCTCAAGGGTAATCTGGCTCCGGAAGGCGCAGTCATCAAGCACACCGCATGTCCGAAGGAAATGTTCCAGGCAACCCTGCATGTCCGTCCGTTTGACAGCGAGGAAGAGGCGATCCATGCTGTTCTCACACACAGCATTCATCCGGGCGATGCAGTGTTCATTCGGTATGAAGGTCCGAAGGGTTCCGGAATGTCGGAGATGTTCTACACCTCGGAAGCAATTTCTTCTGACAGGGAACTGGGACGCAGCATTGCGCTGATTACCGATGGCCGTTTCTCCGGTGCATCCACCGGACCGTCCATTGGTCACTGCTCACCGGAAGCTGCAGACGGCGGCCCGATTGCACTGGTAGAAGAAGGGGATCTGATTCACATTGATATTCCTGCACGAAAACTGGAAATAGTCGGTATCAAGGGTGAACCCAGGTCGCCGGAAGAAATCGAACAGATTCTTGCACAGCGCCGGGCAGCTTGGAAACCCAAGCCGCCGAAATATCCGGCTGGTGTGCTCAGGATTTTTTCGGAACATGCCGTTTCTCCCATGCAGGGCGGATACATGAAATAAAACTTTACCGTCCCTCATTTTTGAGGGACGGCGGGAATGAAAAAGAAACATGATTTACATTGGATTGTTCTAATTAAAAACATAACAGAAAAAGAGGTGTCTGTATGGAAACAACATTTGTCGCGGATCCGACCCGTTTGATTATTGCCGCACTGTGCGGTCTGGTTATCCTGCTGTTTTTAATCATCAAAGCAAAATTCCAGCCGCTGATGGCTATCCTGATTGCAGCGCTTAGCATTGGCGTTTTTGCAGGAATGCCGGTCTCCATGATCGTAGATACAGTCAGCAAGGGTATGGGCGAAACACTTAAAGGCATTGCATTGTTAGTCGGTTTGGGCTCCATGTTCGGCGCAATTCTGGAAATATCCGGCGGTGCGGAACGGGTAGCGCTTACCATGATGAGCAAATTCGGCGAAAAACGTGCACCGTGGGCACTCGGCCTCACCGGTATGGTTACTGCAATCCCGGTATTCTTTGATGCAGGCCTGATTATTCTCATCCCACTGGCATTTTCTATCGCACGGCGTGCAAAAAAATCCTCCCTGTATTTTGTTATTCCACTGCTGGCAGGTCTTGCCGTTGGCCACGCATTTATCCCGCCTACCCCCGGCCCGGTTCTGGTTGCCAACATCCTCGGCGTCGATCTGGGTCTGGTAATCGGACTCGGTCTGGTCTGTGGTTTCTTTGCAATGATCGCGGCCGGCCCGATCTGGGGCAAAATCTGCGGCTCCCGTTTTGATGTTCCGGTTCCGAAGCAGTACCAGGAAGCACCGGAATACGACGAAAGCAAGCTCCCTTCCTTTGGCAGTGTCGTTGGTATCATTATGATTCCGCTGTTCCTGATTCTGATTAATTCTGTCCTTGGCATGTTCCCGGAAGGCAGCGCAGTAGATGCTGTTCGCCCGATCTTCACGTTCCTTGGCACTCCCTTCGTTGCGCTTCTCCTGGCAACCATTGTTGCAATATTCCTGCTCGGTACAAAACATGGCTACTCTCTGAGCGAACTGGAAAAGGTTATGACCAAGTCTCTGGAGCCTACCGGTCTGATTCTGCTGGTTACAGCAGGCGGCGGTGTGCTTCGATACATGTTACAGGATTCCGGCATGGGTGACATCATCGGCAATGCTGTTGCCGCGACGCCGCTGTCAATCGTTGTTGTCGCATTCCTCATTGCGCTGGCTGTCCGCGTTTCTGTCGGCTCTGCAACTGTTGCAATGACCATGGCAGCAGGCATCGTTGCCTCCATGCCGATTGTAACGACACTGTCTCCGCTGCATCTTGCCTGCCTTGTTATGGCAATTGCAGGCGGCTCCACCGCATTCTCCCACTTCAACGATTCCGGCTTCTGGCTGGTAAAGTCTCTGTGCAATCTGGATGAGAAAACAACCTTCAAAACCCGGACGATGATGGAAACCATTGTTGGTTCCACTGGTTTTATTGTTGCATTGATTGTTTCGCTTTTCGCATAATTTCAAATCACACAAAGGAGTCAAACATGATGAACCCAATGAATCAGGCAATTTCTGATATCGGTGTTGTACCGGTAATCAAGCTGAATCACCCGGAGCTTGACGCAGCTCCGCTGGCAAAGGCGCTGTGTGAGGGCGGCGTGCCGGTGGCTGAGGTCACCGTCCGCGCCGCAGGCGCACCGCTGGCAATTAAGGCCATGAAGGATACCTGCCCGGATATGATCGTGGGTGCGGGCACTGTTACCACCACCGCTCAGATTGACGAGGCGATTGCGGCAGGCGCGCAGTTTATCGTCACTCCGGGATTTGATCCGGAACTGGTAGCGTATGCGCAGGAAAAGGATATCGCCATTTATCCGGGCTGCACCACGCCTACTGATTATCATGCCGCACTCAAGTTCGGTCTGGAAGTGCTGAAATTCTTCCCGGCAGAGCAGTCCGGCGGACTTGCCAAGATCAAGGCAATGAGCGCACCGTTCCCGCAGTTCAAGGTCATGCCCACCGGCGGCGTATCCCTCAAAAACCTGAAGGAATACCTGTCCAGCCCGGTCATCGCTGCATGCGGCGGCTCGTACATGGTAACCGCTGACCTGATTGACAACCAGAAATGGGATGAGATCATTGATCTGTGCAAAAAATCCCGTGAAATCGTAAAGGAGGCCCGCAATGGCTAAAGTGATTACCTTCGGCGAAATTATGCTTCGCCTTGCCCCTAACGGCTATCTTCGTTTTTTTCAGAATGACCAGATGCAGGCAACCTTCGGCGGCGGCGAAGCCAATGTAGCGGTTTCGCTGGCAAATTACGGCATGGATGCGGCATTTGTTACCAAGCTGCCGGATCATGCCATCGGACAGGCTGCTGTCAACAGCCTGCGCCGTTATGGTGTCGATACCTCGATGATCGTCCGCGGCGGCGATCGTGTCGGTATCTATTATCTGGAAAAGGGTGCATCCCAGCGCGGCTCGGTATGCATCTATGATCGTGCCCACTCCTCCATTCAGGAATCCTCTGCGTCTGACTACGACTGGAACACAATTTTTTCGGACGCAGAGTGGTTCCACTTTACCGGCATCACCCCGGCGCTCGGCCCGAATGTGGTTGAAATCTGCCGCGAGGCATGCAAGGCAGCGAAGGCACACGGTGTAAAAATCTCCTGTGACCTGAACTACCGCGGCAAGCTGTGGACCCGGGAAGAAGCCCGTGCAGCCATGACTGATCTGTGCCAGTACGTGGATGTCTGCATCTCCAACGAAGAAGATGCAAAGGACGTATTCGGCATTGAGGCAGAGAACACGGACATTTATGGCGGCAAGCTGAACAAGGACGGCTACAAGTCGGTAGCCAAGCAGCTGGCAGATCGGTTCGGCTTTGAAAAGGTTGCTATTACCCTGCGAACCTCTATCTCCGCAAGCGACAATGACTGGGCAGCTATGCTGTACGATGGCGAGAACTACTGCTTCTCCAAGGAGTACCATCTGCATATTACTGATCGTGTCGGCGGCGGTGACAGCTTCGGCGGCGGCCTGATTTATGCCCTGCTGAGCGGCAAGTCCACACAGGATGCTGTGGAATTCGCAGTTGCCGCATCTGCACTCAAGCACTCCATCGAAGGCGACTACAACCTTGTAACTGTTTCTGAGGTTGAAAAGCTCGCTGGCGGCGACGGCTCCGGCCGTGTGCAGAGATAATGATTTGATATATGCTCTGTTGCTTCGGATGGGTTTTATGATGATTTTTCAGCGACAATTGAGACAGGGCTGTTTATAAACAGTTCATTGTCTGAGTGGCAAGAGTCGGAGAAAAATCAGACTTGTAAGCTTTTTCGATAAGACAGAACGATATATACACATTTATATCTGAATGTAACATACACACCTATTTCTATCCTTTCTTAATTGCTTGTGGGGACAGGTATCAGGATTTTGTTCCAGTCCCCATACTCTCTCCTTAAGTACAAGTAGTTACAAGGCTTGTTCTCCAATTCACTTCTTAAGCAAAGCAGGTTGATGCAGCAGTGCATGGACCTGTTTTGTTATTTCTAAATAATATTATCAGTTCCTCCCACTGGCAGCGTATACGGTATGGAGCGCAAAGGCTCCATTGTGGAGCGGATTCGAGGATTTGAGCAGAGCATGACACAACCACTCATTCAACGAGTGGCCATAAAAAATTATTAAGACAAGACGAAACCTTCTATGCTATACTATACTAAGAGAGATCTGCCAACCACAACAGAAAGCAATGGAGGTTTCTTCATGAACGATATGCAATATTACTGCTCCTTCGGCATGTGTATTATTTCTGAGATATTGGCGCTGAAATATGCTGTGTATAGCGGGGAGAAGACAGCTTATTCCTGATACAGGAGTATATGCATGCTATTGGATCCTGCGTGTATCATGTGATTGCCCTCTTTTCTGCCTGCAGAAAAAACACGAAAAAAAGCAGTTCATGCATCAGAATCAACCGTTCAAACAAATGTTATTGAATGTAAACAAAAATGTTATATAATGTAGAAAAACCTTGAGAGGTTGATTGAGAAAACAGACGATGCATTGGAAGGAAAGAGTGAGTAGAATGGAAAAGAAAAAGATACTGTCAATTCCGTTGACAACACAGATTTTGATCGCGACGATTGGTGGAATTGCATTTGGTGCGATTGTGGGTCCCTGGGCTTCCAACTTAAAGTTTATCGGCGATATCTTTATTCGCCTGATTCAGATGTCTGTTGTACTGCTTGTAATGTCTGCGGTTGCAGGTGCTGTCGGAAGCGGCGATGGACAGGATGTTGGAAAGATGGGATTCCATACTTTTAAATGGATCATTGGTTTTACCGTGGTTGCAGCAGGATTAGGTGTTGCATTGTCCATGTTGATTCGTCCGGGTATTGGAATTGATATTGCAAGCGCAGAGGACATTGCGAATGCAACTGTAGAATCCACCTCTCTGCAGGATACACTTTTGAACTTTGTGCCGACGAATATTGTGAATTCCATGGCGGAAGGCTCTATGGTTCCCTGTATTGTATTTGCACTGTTCTTTGGTGTAGCCATGGGAGCTTATGCAAAGCAGACCGGAAACCGTATCATTGTAGACTGGATCACCAGCTTGAATGCAGTGATTACCAATATTATTAAAACCGTGATGAAGGTTGCTCCCATCGGTATTTTCTGCCTGCTTGCGAATGTGGCTGGTTCTACCGGATTAAAGGTGATTATTCCGATGCTGAAGTTTTTGCTCCTGCTTCTCGCAGGTGATGCAATTCAGTTTATCCTGTATGTGCCGCTTACCTGTATTTTATGCAAGGTAGATCCGTTCAAGATGCCGAAGAAGTTTGCCAAGATGTCCATTATGGCTGTAACCACAACCTCTGGTGCAATCTGCTTGCCGACGAAGATGGAGGATGAGGTTACAAAGTTTGGCATTAGCCGCAAGGTAGCTGATTTTACCGGACCGATCACGATGTCGATGAACAGCTGCGGAGCTGCATTGTGTTACGTTGCTGCGATTTTCTTCATGGCACAGTCTACCGGCATTCAGATGTCAACCTATCAGATGGGAATGGCCATTCTTCTTTCCTGCCTGATGTGCATGGGCACCATTTCCGTACCGGGCGGTTCGGTTATCGTATATACCTTCCTGGCAACTTCTTTGGGTCTGCCGCTGGAAAGCATTGCAATTCTGATCGGTATTGACTGGTTTGCAGGAATGTTCCGTACCTTGATGAACGTGGATGTCGATGTTATGGTCGGCATGCTGGTTGCAAATAAGATTGGAGAATTTGACCGGGACGTTTATAACGAAAAGAAGGTCGTTACCTACTAATTTGCCATTTTTCAATTAACAAATCATACAAAACCAATAACCTCTGGCATATCTCGCCTGAAACTTTGCAGATTGAGATATGTTTAGAGGTTTTTGGCGTATTTTATTTACATTTCCAAATACGGGAAGAAAGGGGTGTTTGATTCATGAAGGAACTGATCTATTCGTTGATCGTGAACATCGCGCTTCTGGTTCTGATTGCCAATTTTTTATCCAAAATACAATTGATTCAGGATATGATAATGCAGGAAAAAAGGAGCATACGGGTTGATTTATTCCTGTCCTGTATTTTTGGCGGCCTGATTCTTTTATCCGATTATCTAAGCATTGATGTGGGTTCTTACAGCCTGAATGCAAGGATTGTTGGAGCAATGGCATCCGGGTTACTGGGAGGACCTCTGGTAGGATTTTTTTCCTCCACGCTTGGCTCAATTCATATTCTGTTTTTCTTTACGCCGGAGATTTTTGCGCGGGGAGCAGCCTTTTCCACGGTTTTGTGCGGATTGCTGGGATCCGGATTTTATCCTTATTTTCAGCGCGGAAAATGGAAATATCGGGATCTTTTTGCACTGGGATGCTTCGGCGGGATCTGTGAAATGATTGGATTGCTTCGGATGACGGTCTCTTTGGATATCGCAGTACAGGCAATTCTGGATGTTGCCGTTCCCATGATTGTGTTAAATGCCTGCGGGTTGCTGGTGTTTATTTCATCCTTTAATACCATATTTTTGCAGCAGGATATTGAAAGCAGCCGACAGATCCAAAAAATGTCAGAATTAGCCAAGCGATGTATGCCATTGTTCCATGAAGGATTCCATCATGCGGAAAATATGCACCGTTTAACATCAATCGTATTGGAAGAGACCGATTGGACAGGAGTTATGCTGACAGACAGAGATACCATTCTGGATTGCCAGAGTATTCCCGAACGGCAGGAAAGAGAAGGAGATTGCGATGCCATTCGGAATGGAAACCTGCCTGACGAAGCAAAACTGGCTATGGAT
>SFJM01000091.1 GCA_004555915.1 Clostridiales bacterium
ATACAATAATTTTCCTATGAGACCTCTTAACTGGCATTCTCCTAAACAGGTTCTTCTCGCTTTCTCTAATGTGTAATGCATCATTGACAAACCTACAAACGTGATCAGAATGCTTATTCCTCGTTTTCCGCGTGGTCCGCTTCGCTGTTCTTCGCGTATTCCGTGTCATGGGTGGTTGGTACGGTTTTTTCCATCATGAAGTCACCGAAGGCAGTTTCTGCAATTTCCCGGATATGGGAAGTGCTCATATCCACACGGCCGGACAGGGCATGGGAGCTGGCACGTTCCTCCGTGTAGTCATCCAGCGGAATGACAGTGTAGTTGCGCCAGCTGGAATTATACCAGCAGACCAACGGCATGACACCCGGATTTTCCACCACAATGGAGCCGTCCGTCTGGCGGGTCAGTGTCACCTGCAGCATAGCCTCCACCATGGTTGCGGATTTATCCTGTGCGGAAATGAAGTTGCCGGTGGAGTAGATGCAGAAAGCACGGTTACCATTGTCCGCCTCCACCCATTTGGCTGGCTGGCACACATGGGGATGGGAGCCGATGATGACGGATGCACCATTTTCTGCCAGGAATTCCGACAGCTCTGCCTGCTCCTCATTTTCTGTATCCTGGTATTCCTGGCCCCAGTGCATGGCAACCACAACCGCGTCACAGTTTTCCCGGACCTTTGCCATTTCTTCGGCAATTTTATCCTTATCAATCAGGGAAACCAGATCCGGGTTATCCTCCGGCAGGGAATACCCATTCAGTCCATAGGTATAGGCAAGGAAGCCGATTTTCAGGCCGTTGCGTTCGATATAGCGGACCTTTGCCCGGTCTTCTGCGTCACGTGCGATGCCCACACGGATCACGCCGTCCTCAGCATGGGAATCCCAGAAATCCAGCGTGTCATACATGGCACTGGAGCCGGAGTCCATGGCATGGTTGTTTGCGTGTCCGATTACATCAAAGCCTGCGTCAATCAAAGCCTCTCCACAGGACTGAGGCGTGTTAAAGGAGGGATAACCGGCCGGCTCACCGGTACCCAGCGGGGATTCCTGATTGACAAAAGCAATGTCGGCAGCCTCCACATATGGCTTGACGTTTTCATAAAACGAGGTAAAGTCATAGGTTCCGTCACCGTTGGAGGCATCCTTTAATAATGTATTGTGAATCAGATTGTCACCCACTGCAATCAGGGAGACACTGGCAGGCTCATAGACTTTTTCCTCTTCTTTTTCTTCTTTTTCCGGCGTTTTGGCAGTGTCCTGGGCGGAGGAGGGCGGGTTTTCCGGTTCCGTGGCATCAGAAAGTCTGTTTCCAATCGCATGGATTGCGCTGACAATGGCAATGAGCAGTACCAGACAGCAGACCACAACCAGGGTAATCCGCCTGCGTCTGCGTTTTTGGATGCGAAGACGTTTGCGTCTGGCAGCCTCTCTTGACAGGGGTTTTTTCTGCGGCATAATTGTATTTTCCTTCCTCTCTGTTTTCCTTGCTTTCAGTTTGACAAGAAACGACCGGATTGTCAAGTACAAATTGTAACATAGTTGGAGTTAATGGGTAACTTTTGCAAATTTCTCTGTAGGCAGTTGACTTTTTGATGGCTGTGATTTACGATTATTTATGGAATAAGGAATGGGTTTTTTTTACGGAGGGATATAGTGAATGAAACAAAAAAATGCGATGCAGAGAGCGATATGTGTCATAGGACATAAAAACCCGGACACGGATTCCATTTGTTCCGCCATAGCATATGCACATCTGAAAAATATGATTTCAGATCGTGAATATGAACCGCGCAGAGCAGGAGAAATCAATCAGGAAACAGCGTTTGTACTCAACCGATACCATATGAAGACACCGGAAAGCTGTCTGGATGTACATGCGACGGTAAGTGATATTGATATTCGATATGTAGATGGCGTGGATGAGAAAATGACCCTGCGCCGCGCATGGGAAACCATGCGAGATCACGATATCACGACACTGCCGATTACCACGGAGGATGACAAACTGGAGGGACTGATTACCCTGAAGCGTCTGGCGATGGCGAATATGGATAGTCTGGATCCCCATGCGGTTGCCAATGCCTGTACGCCGATCAGCAATATTGTAGAAACCCTGCAGGGAGAGCTGATTACCGGTAATGACGAGATGGTAGTGGACCATGGTAAAATTGTCATTGCAGCCGGAAGCCCGGAGGCGATGGAAAATATGGTGGAGCCGGGTGACATCGTGTTGGTTGCAAACCGGTATGAGGCACAGCTGTGTGCCATTGAGCTGGAAGCAGCCTGCCTGGTTGTCTGCATGACACCAAATATCGCAAAGACCATCATTAAAATTGCGAAGGAACATAATTGTACCGTTATCAGTACACCGTATGATACCTATGCGGCATCCTGCCTGATCAACCAGAGTATTCCGATCCGGCATCCGATGGCAAGAACCATGATTCATTTCCAGCTGTCCACGCCCATTGAAGAGGCAAAGAAGGTCATGGGACAGGTACGTCACAATTATTTCCCGGTTGTGGATAAGCAGGGATATTACCAGGGTGTTATTTCCCGCCGTAACCTGCTGAATTTGCAGCGGAAGCAGCTGATTCTGGTGGACCACAATGAAAAAACACAGTGTGTAGACGGTTTTGAGGAAGCGGATATTTTGGAAATCATTGACCATCACCGTATCGGCAGCCTGGAAACCAGTGGGCCGGTGTATTTCCGTAATCATCCGGTGGGCTGTACGGCAACCATTATTTATCAGATGTACTGTGAGAATTCCGTCAAGATTGAGCCGGATATGGCCGGTATCCTGTGCAGTGCGATTCTGTCGGATACATTGATTTTCCGTTCTCCGACCTGTACGCCGCAGGATGAATATGCAGCACACCAGCTGGCACAGATTGCCGGTATTGACATAGAAGTTTTCGCCAAGGAAATGTTTGAAGCAGGAGAAAATCTGCAGGGGAAAAATGCGGAGCAGCTCCTGCTGCAGGATTACAAGGTATTTGTCAGCGGTACAAAGCTGCGTTTTGGTGTAGGCCAGGGCAGCTATGTCAGCACAAAAAACCGCGAGGCAGCCAGGCAGATGCTGGAAGGCAGGCTGGAGGAAATCCGCCAGATGGAGCGTGTAGACATGATTTTCTATCTGCTCACCAATATTCTGGACCAGTCCAGCGAGGTGCTGTTTGCCGGAAAGGACGCGGCGGAAATTCTGTCCAATGCGTTCCATTGCGATGTGGACACGGAAAAGCCGCTGCTGCTGCATGGCGTGGTATCACGTAAAAAGCAGTTTATCCCTGCCATGCTCGGTGCGATGCAGAACCAGTAACATTGCATACATATGCGAAAAGAAATGGAAAGAGGGCGCGAAATGCGTCCTCTTTTTTTGACAATTGAAGCCACCTGTATATCTGCAAAGAAAAAAGCCACAAGACCTGCGTCTCATGGCTTTTTTGATTCATGGCGGAGAGGATGGGATTCGAACCCATGTGCGATTGCTCGCAAACTGATTTCGAGTCATAGTCAGGCTTTGGAACTTTAGAGGAAATAGGGGAACTTAGCGGACAATGAAGGACTTCGAAAAAGTGAGCAATATCAAGGCTTTT